>JAVBXK010000054.1 GCA_030824555.1 bacterium | reverse complement strand
GGGGTCATACTGCCCCGATAAAATGAACCGCTGATTTTAAGGGTTGCCCTTGCCCATACCCATATGGAGGCGCAACATGCCCAGGCCCTGCGCGATTTCTCTCCCTCTCGACTGCTTCAACCCCATCACACCACTTCCATGAACCTGACTGCCCCCCAGAAAAGCATTCTGAGCTGGACTGCCCTTGCGCTGCTGGCCTGGGGGCTGCTGCAACTGCTGTCGCCGGTTCTGCTGCCTTTTGTGCTGGCTGCGGTCATGGCGTATGCGCTGCACCCGGTGGTGCAGTGGCTGCATGTCCGCCATTGCCCGCGCTGGCTGGGCGCAGGTGTGGCACTGGTGCTGCTGGGTGTGGTGGGGCTGGCGGTGGTGCTGCTGATCGTGCCCGTGGTGACCCGACAGGTGCCCTTGCTGAAAGAACAGGTGCCGGCGCTGTTGGAGCACCTGAACCAGTGGCTGCAGCCCTTGGCTGCCCGCTTCGGTCTGGACGTGGCGGTGGATGTGAACGGTGTGCGCGACGTGCTGCGCAAACTGGTGTCGGGCCATGAAACCGACCTGGTCGACAGTGTGCTGTCTTCGTTGCGCATCGGGGGCAGCGCGCTGGCGGCGGTGCTGGGCAACCTGGTGCTGACCCCCATCGTGGCGTATTACCTGTTGCTCGACTGGGTGTCGCTGGTGCCCCGTACCAAGGGCTGGGTGCCCCCCCGCTGGCACAACATCACCCAGCATTTCCTGGACGAAACCGACGACGTGCTGGGCCAGTACCTGCGCGGGCAGCTGATGGTCATGGGGGTGCTGGCCGTGTTTTACACGGTGGGCTTGGCGTTGGTGGGTTTGAAGCTGGCGCTGCCCATCGGGGTGTTCACCGGGCTGGCCGTGTTCGTGCCCTACCTGGGTTTCGGGCTGGGTCTGGTGCTGGGTGTGCTGGCAGCGGCTTTGCAGTTTCAGGACCTGACGGGTTTGCTGCTGGTGCTGGGCGTGTACGGCGTGGGGCAGGTCGTTGAAAGCATGTGGTTGACGCCCAAGCTGCTGGGCGACCGCATTGGCCTGCACCCGCTCGCCGTCATTTTTGCCTTGATGGCGTTCGGCCACCTGTTTGGCTTTGTCGGCGTGCTGGTGGCGTTGCCTGCCAGCGCGGTGCTGCTGGTGGCCCTGCGCCGGGCCAAGGCACTGTACTTTCACAGCCCGATGTACCGGGGCCAACCGGCTGCCCCGACCCCAACCCACGCAGCCGATGCACCCCATGCAACCGGTGCAGCTCACCCCGTCCAAGCCGCCAGCGCAGCACAGCCTGCCACCGACACGGGTCCAGGTGCTGGCGCGGCATGGGGCACGCAACCGCCGTCTGACCACTGATGCAACAACTGGCACTCGACTTCGGGCTGGCGCCGCTGCCCAGCCTTGACAACTTCGTGGCAGCAGGCAACGAGGCCGCCTTGGCGCACGTGCGCCTGTGGGCGCACAACCCCTTGCGCGCACCCGTGCCCACCTACCTGTGGGGCGAGGGCGGTTGCGGCAAAACCCACCTGCTGCGGGCCGTGGCTGCCGCGCTGCGCAACCAGGGCGAGGCCGTGGGCTGGCTGGACGCCACCACCTGGCACCCCCCGGTGTTTGACGAAGCCTGGAGCGTGGTGCTGCTGGACGACTGCCACCTGTTCACCGCCGAGCAGCAGGCCGCCGCGTTCAACTGGTTTGTGAACGCCCAGACCCCCGCACAGGGCCGTGCCCGCTGGGTGCTGGCCGCCGGTGCCCTGCCGCCCGCCGACCTGGCCCTGCGCGAAGACCTGCGCACCCGTCTGGGCTGGGGGCAGGTGTACCAGCTGCACGCGCTGGCCGAAGCTGAACGCCGTGCCGTGCTGCGCCGCGCCGCTGACGAGCGCGGCGTGCACCTGTCTGACGAGGTGATGGCCTTCATGCTCAACCGGTTTTCGCGCGACCTCAGCAGCCTCATGCAGCTGCTGGAGCACCTGGACCGCTTTGCCCTGCGCACGCAACGCGCCATCACCATCCCACTCATCAAATCCATGCTGGAGCATGAATGAAGCGAATGAAACTCGCGCTGTTTGACCTGGACCACACCCTCATCCCCATGGACTCGGACTTCGAGTGGGGGCAATTCACCGTGCGGCTGGGCTGGCGCGACGAAGGCAGCTTCAGTCAGGCCAACCAGGTGTTTTACGACCAGTACAAAGCTGGCACGCTCGACATTGCCGCCTACATCCGCTTTGCCACGGCCGCCATTCGCGAACATGGCATGTCAAAATCCATAGCTGCTCACGCTCAGTACATGAGCGATGTGGTGCAAAAAAACATCAAAAATCAGGCGCTGGAGCTGGTGCGTCAGCACCAGGCTGCAGGGGACGAGGTGGTCATCGTCACCGCCACCAACGAGTTCGTGACCCGCCCCATTGCCGATGTCTTTGGTGTGAAGCACCTCATTGCCATCGAACTTGAGCGCGACGCCAGCGGCCTGCCCACAGGCGAAATCAAGGGTGTGCCCTCGTTTCGCGAAGGCAAGGTCGCACGTGTGGAACAATGGCTGGCTCAACGTGGGGCCACTTGGCGCAGTGTGACCCAGAGCACCTTTTACAGCGACTCCATCAACGACCTGCCGTTGCTGGAAAAAGTCACCCACCCGGTGGCCACCAACCCTGACGACCGCCTTCGCGCCGTGGCCGAAGCGCGCGGCTGGCCCCAACTGAATCTGTTTCCATGATCAAGAAGTTCTTCGACAAACTGCTGAGCAAAGCACGCGGCAGCAAGGCCGCACCGGCCCCCAAATTTGGCAAGCGCCAGGATGTGGGTGCCGACGTGCACCGCATCAACCCCGAGCTGGTGGACCGCCGGGCCCTTGACGTGGTGCACACGCTCAAGCAAGCCGGGTTCGAGGCCTACATCGTCGGCGGTGCCGTGCGCGACCTGCTGCTGGGCCTCGCCCCCAAAGACTTCGACGTGGCCACCAACGCCACGCCCGAGCAAGTCAAAGGCCTGTTCCGCCGGGCGTTCATCATCGGGCGGCGCTTTCGCATCGTTCACGTCATTTACGGGCGGGGTCGCGAGCACGAGGTGATCGAGGTTTCTACCTTCCGTGCCTACATGGACAACGCTGCAGCCGAGCAAGTGGCTGGCAACGAAAAAAGCAGCAAGAGCGAGCTGGCCGGCATGACGCATGCGGTGGGCTCCAGCGGCCGTGTGCTGCGCGACAACGTGTGGGGCCCGCTGGAAGAAGACGCGGCACGGCGCGACTTCACCGTCAACGCCATGTACTACGACCCCGAAACGCAAACCGTGGTCGATTACCACCACGGCATACGCGACGCTCAGCAAAAAGTGCTGCGCATGATCGGCGACCCCGCCACCCGTTACCGCGAAGACCCGGTGCGCATCATCCGCGCCGTGCGTTTCGCGGCCAAGCTCAGCGTGCTGGGTTTCGAGTTCGACGCCAAAACCCGCCAGCCCCTGCTGGGTTGCACACCGCTGCTGGCCGACATCCCGCAAAGCCGCCTGTTTGACGAAATGTTGAAACTGCTGCAAACCGGCCACGCGCTGGCCAGCGTGCAGCAACTGCGCAAACTGGGTCTGGCCAAAGGTATTTACCCGCTGCTGGACGTGGCGGTGGAGCGTGCCGAGCAGCCCTTTGTGGCCCAGGCCCTGCAAGATACCGACCGCCGCGTGGGCGAGGGCAAGCCCGTGGCACCCAGCTTTCTGCTGGCTTGTGTGCTGTGGTCAGATGTGCGCGAAAGCTGGGCCCAGCGGCTCAACCAGCGTGGCCAAGGTGGCCGCCCGCCCACGCCGTTTGGCGCGTTGCAGGACGCGGTGGACCAGGTGTTCGACGCCCGCATTGGCGACGTGTCGGGCCGTGGCAAGCTGGGTGCCGACATGCGCGAAATCTGGCTCATGCAAACGCGTTTTGACAAGCGAGTGGGCTCATCGCCTTTCTCGCTGGCCGAGCAACCGCGCTTTCGCGCCGGGTTCGACTTCTTGCGCCTGCGTGCCGCCGTGGGCGAGGTGCCCGAAGAGCTGGCCCATTGGTGGGAAGCCTTCAGCCTGGCCGACGATGCCCACCGCAACGACATGGTCGAGGCTGTGCGTGCCGAAACGGCCCGCAGCCGCGCACCCGCCGCGCGCAAACCCAAGGTGCACCGTGTGGAGGGCGACCAGCCCGTTTCGCATGCGCCCGCCGCCGAACCTTCTGACGACCCCCGTTTCCGCCTGGTGGACGACGGTGGCGAAGCTGGTTACCCCGCAGAAGGCACCGACACCGATGCACCGGCCCGCAAACGCCGCCGCCGCAGGCGCAAGCCTTCAGGTGGGGGCAATGGTGGCGACAGTGGCGGTGGCCGCGAAGGTGGCGCACCGGCGGCGGACTGATGGAACGCCGCTGATTGTTCGCTTGGCATCCAGCTTCTGTCGTGATGTGCTGCCTGCCCAACGATCACGCTTTCAGCACCGTGCTGAACAGCAATTGCTGATGTTTGCGTCCGCATCATCCCGAGCCAGCCAGCGGCACCCCGTTCGGTCACACGTCGCGCTGGGGGCCAATTTGGGCGATGCCATGGCCACCGTGCGCGAAGCCATGCGCTGGCTGGCCAACTTGCCCGGCACGGCCGTGCACGCAGCATCCAGCCTGTACCGCACCGCGCCCTGGGAAGCCAGCGGCCCTGATTTCATCAACGCCGTGGTGGCGCTGGACACGCAACTGACCGCGCCCGACCTGCTGGCCTGCCTGCATGCACTGGAAGCCCGCGCGGGCCGCGAGCGTCCCTACCTCAACGCCCCCCGCACACTCGACCTGGACCTGTTGCTTTACGGCACCGCCCGCATCGACTCAGCCAGCCTGACCGTGCCCCACCCCCGCATGTGGCAGCGGGCGTTTGTGCTGGCCCCGTTGGCGGAGGTTGCGCCTGACCTGGTGACAGTCGAGGCGCTGCAAGTGGTGGCCGGGCAGGGGGTCGAGCGCATGGGCGAAGCAACGGGCAGCTGACATTTTCACGCGGCTCTGAGGGGGCGGAAATCCGTGTGTGTGCCCTGGTGGTGGGTCGGAATTCCGTTTGCGTCTCTGCCCTGAATGCCCGATATCGGGTGAAAAAAGGGCTCAGGCGGCACCTTGTCTAAGGGTTAATGCTGACTGGCACGTCCCTTGCGAAGTGGGTTGCACACTGTGCCCATGAAACCTCTGCACCACCTTACCTTTTTGCTGCTGTTGCCACTGGCGTTTTCTGCCCAGGCAGAGTCGCCGCTGCCCACGCTGGAAAAGATTTCTCGCACGGCCACCATCAGCCTGGGGCACAGGGAGTCGTCGGTGCCGTTTTCCTACTATGACGGCAAGCACCAGGTTGTCGGGTATTCACACGACCTGATGCTGGCGGTGGTTCAGCACATCCGCAAAGAACTCAAGCTGCCAGCGCTGACGGTCAAACTGGTGCCGGTGACGTCTCCAAACCGCATCCCGTTGATACAGAACGGGTCGGTCGACCTCGAATGTGGCTCCACCACCCACAACCGCGAGCGTGCGCGTCACGCCGCGTTCTCGGTGTCCATTTTCCAGACCAGTTCACGCCTGCTCACCCGCCACGACTCGGGTATCCAGGAACTGGCTGACCTCAAGGGCCGTCGGGTGGCGGTGACGGCGGGCACCACGAGCGAGCGTTCGCTGCTGCTGCACAGTGAATCCACCGGCACGCGGTTCGAGATCGTGACCGTGAAAGACCACGGTGATGGGTTCAACCGGGTTCAGGCAGGTCAAGCCGAGGCGTTTCTCATGGATGAGGCCATGTTGTACGGTTTGCGGGTCAGGGCTGACAAGCCAGAGGACTGGCGCGTGGTCGGTCGGCCCATGGCAGCCGAAGTCTATGCCTGCATGCTGCGCAAGGACGACCCACATTTCAAGGCCCTGGTAGACCGCAGCCTGACCGAGTTGATGCAGTCGGGTGAGGCGTTGAAGATTTACCGGCGTTGGTTCCAATCGCCCATTCCGCCCAAGGGGCTCAACCTCAATTGGCCGGCACCCGAAGCGTTGCTGGAGCTGTACCGGTCGCCCAACGACCGGCCGCTGGGTTGAGTCACCGGCTTGCCTGTATGTTCATGCTGCACCTCCGCTCTATTCCCCGTCGCACGCTTTTCAGTTCCTGTTTTCCCAACCCACTCATAGGAGTAACCATGAAAAAGACCCTGTTGGCCGTGGCCACCGTGCTCGCCACCTCGACCGTGATGGCCCAGTCGAGCGACACGCTCAAGAAGATCAAGGACACTGGCTCGGTGACCATGGGCGTGCGCGAAAGCTCCGGTGCGCTGTCATTCACCTTGGGTGATGGCAAGTACGTGGGCTACCACGTCGAAATTTGCCAAAAGGTGTTGGCCGATGTGCAAAAGCAGCTGGGTTTGACCAAGCTGGACGTGAAGTACCAGCCCGTGACGTCGCAAAACCGCATCCCGCTGGTGCAAAACGGTACCGTGGACATCGAGTGTGGCTCGACCACCAACAACGCTGCCCGCCAGAAAGACGTGTCTTTTGCCGTGACCACGTTTGTGGAAGAAGTGCGCATCGCGGTCAAGGCCAACTCTGGCATCGCCTCCATCGCTCAGCTCAACGGCAAGAAGGTGGCCACCACCACCGGCACCACCTCTGTTCAGACCTTGCGCAAAAACGAGCGTGCCACGGGTGTGAATTTCGATGAAGTGTTTGGCAAAGACCACGCAGACAGCTTCCTGCTGCTGGAAAGTGGCCGCGCCGATGCATTTGTGATGGACGGTGCCATCCTGGCAGGCAGCATCGCCAAGGCCAAGAACCCGGCTGACTTCAAGATTGTGGGCGAGGTGCTGTCGGTCGAGCCGATTGCCATCATGTTCCGCAAGGACGATCCCGCTTTCAAGAAGGCCGTGGATGACAGCGTCAAGGCCCAGATGAAGTCGGGCGACATTGCCAAGCTCTGGACCAAGTGGTTCGAGCAGCCCATCCCGCCAGCCAACACCAAGGTCGGCATGCCCGCCAACGACAACACCAAGGCGGCCTGGGCGAACCCCAACGACAAGCCCATGGAAGACTACGCCAAAAAGTAAGGCCCCTGTGCTCTGCCGCTGGGCGGGCCGCTCCTCCTCAGGGGCTGGGCTTGCCTTGGGGCTGCCGGGTGGTTGGTTGGCTGCCGACCGGTGACGGTTGGCAGGCCTCACGGAAAAAAAAGGAATTGACCATGAGCACGTGGGATTGGCAGGTGTTCTGCAAGGACACCATCGATGGGGAGGTGCTGCCGGGTTGCTTTGGCAAGGGCGGCAGCATCACGTACCTTGACTGGCTGCTGTCAGCCTGGGGCTGGACGCTTTCAGTGGCGTTGCTGGCGCTGGTGGTGGCGCTGGTGGTGGGCGCACTCATCGGCATTTTTCGCACCACACCCAGCAAAGCGCTGGTGGCCGTGGGCAATGTGTGGACGGAGCTGTTTCGCAACATTCCGCTGCTGGTGCAAGTGTTCCTGTGGTACCACGTGCTGCCTTCGTTGGTCCCGCCGCTCAGGTCGCTGCCCAGCTTCGTTCTGGTGGTGTTCGCGTTGGGATTCTTCACGTCAGCCCGCATAGCTGAGCAGGTGCGCGCAGGCATCGAGAGCCTGCCCAAGGGACAGCGGTATGCCGGTTTGGCCATGGGGCTGACGCTGCCGCAGACCTACCGCTACGTGCTGCTGCCCATGGCGTTTCGCATCGTCATCCCGCCGCTGACCAGCGAGAGCATGAACATCATCAAAAACTCTTCGGTGGCCTTTGCCGTGTCCATCGCCGAGCTGACCATGTTCGCCATGCAGGCGCAGGAGGAAACTTCGCGCGGCATCGAGGTGTATCTGGCGGTCACCGGCCTGTACTTCATCTCGGCCTTTGTCATCAACCGCATCGCCCTGTTCATCGAGCACAAGGTGCAGGTGCCCGGCATGGCTGGAGGGCATTGATCATGAATCTGGATTTTTCGTTTATCGACACATCGGTTCTGTCGAGCTTCGTACTCAAGGGGCTGATTTTCTCGGTGCAGCTCACGCTGGTGGCCATGATCGGTGGCATTGCGCTGGGCACGGTGCTGGCGCTCATGCGCCTGTCGGGCAAGCAGTGGTTGGTATGGCCTGCCTCGTTCTATGTGAACACGTTGCGCTCCATCCCGCTGGTGATGGTCATTCTGTGGTTCTTCCTGCTGATCCCGTTGCTGATTGGCCAGCCCATGGGGGCCGAGCTGTCGGCCATCATCACGTTCACGGTGTTCGAGGCAGCCTACTACTCTGAAATCATGCGCGCGGGTATCCAGAGTGTGCCCAAGGGGCAGGTGAATGCGGGCTACGCCGTGGGCCTGACCTATGGCCAGACCATGCAGCTGATTGTGCTGCCCCAGGCGTTTCGCAACATGCTGCCGGTGCTGATGACGCAGACCATCATCCTGTTCCAGGACACCTCGTTGGTGTATGCCATCGGTGCCTACGACTTGCTCAAAGGCTTTGAAGTGGCGGGTAAGAACTTCAACCGCCCGGTGGAGACCTACCTGGTGGCCGCCGTCGTCTATTTCGTTATCTGCTTCTCGCTGTCGATGCTGGTGCGTCGCTTGCAAAAGAAGATTGCCATCATCCGCTGAAGATTCGGAGAACACCCATGATCAAAATCAACAACGTTTCCAAGTGGTATGGCAGCTTCCAGGTGCTGACCGACTGCACCACCACCATCCACAAGGGTGAGGTGGTGGTGGTCTGTGGCCCCTCCGGTTCGGGCAAGTCCACCCTGATCAAAACCGTCAACGCGCTGGAACCGTTCCAGAAGGGCGACATCGTGGTCGATGGCATCAGCATCGCCGACCCCAAGACCAACCTGCCCAAGTTGCGCAGCCATGTGGGCATGGTGTTCCAGCATTTCGAGCTGTTCCCGCACCTGTCGGTGACCGAGAACCTGACGTTGGCTCAAATCAAGGTGCTGGGTCGCAACCCGGACGATGCCAAGGTGCGCGGCCTGAAGATGCTTGATCGCGTGGGCTTGATGGCGCACAAGGACAAGTTTCCCGGTCAGTTGTCGGGTGGCCAGCAGCAGCGGGTGGCGATTGCGCGGGCACTGAGCATGGACCCCATCGTGATGCTGTTCGACGAGCCCACTTCTGCTCTCGACCCAGAGATGGTGGGTGAGGTGCTGGACGTGATGGTGCAGCTGGCCAACGAGGGCATGACCATGATGTGCGTGACGCACGAAATGGGCTTTGCCAAGCGCGTGAGCCACCGTGTGATCTTCATGGATGCCGGTCACATCGTCGAGGATTGCAAGAAGGAAGACTTCTTTGGCAACCCAGAGGCGCGTTCGCCCCGGGCCAAGGATTTTTTGAGCAAAATCTTGCAGCACTGAGGGGTTTTCACCATCGACACCAACGCATTGACCCATCGCGAGGCCTTGGCCAATGTGGTGCTGCCACGTCAGGCGCTGCGCCGCACGTTGCTGACGCTGACAGCGCTGTTGCTCATGGCGCTGGTCGGTACGGGTGTGTACCAGCGCAGCTTCAACAGTGGCACGGCCAGCCTGCGTGAGGCCACCAACGCGCGGCTGGACCTGTTTGCCTCGGTGGTGGAGGCTCGGGTGCGCCGCCTGGAGCCGGTTCCCGCAACCATTCAGCTCAATCCTGTGGCGGTGCGCTTGCTGGGTGACCCCACGGTTGCCCATGTGACTGACGCGAACGACTACCTCGGGCGACTGAATGCTCACCTTGGCAGCGCGGCGGTGTTCGTGCTGGACGTGCGCGGCACGGTGCGTGCATCCAGCAACCTGACGCAGCAGGATGACAGTCAGTGGGGCGAAAGCGTGTCCTATCGGCCTTATTACCTGGAGGCTTTGGCCGGGCGCGCCACCCGTCACTTTGCCATCGGCAGCGGCGGCCAGGCAGGCTACTTCGCATCGCACCCGATCTATGACGGCTCCCGCGTCCTGGGGGTGGCCGTGATCAAGATCGGGCTCGATGCGCTGGAAGAAACCTGGCCCATGCTGGCAGCGCCCACGTTGGTGGCGGACGCAAACCAGGTGGTCATCCTGTCGTCACAACCGAGCTGGCGTTACACCTCGCTGGCCCCGCTGTCTCTGGAGCGTCGGGTTGACCTGCAACTGACCCAAACCTACGGGTCGCTGCGTTTGCCCCTGTTTCCGATCGAGGTCACGCTGTCTGTCGATGAGGATACGCAGGAGGTGCAAGGTTTTGTCTCTGGCGACGAGGCGCGGCACCGTGCGGCGCTCGGGGCAAGGGGCAACCGGGCCGGTCACCTGGTGCTGGGTCGCTCGCTTGACGGGATGGACTGGCGTGTGCTGATCTTCACCAGCCTGTCGTCGGTGCGCCAGCAGGCGCTGGTTGACGGCGTGGGCGGCGCGGTATCGGTTGCGTTCCTCATGCTGCTGGCCCTTTACTGGAGCCAGCGTCGGCGCATCGAAAAACAGAAGCTGGCGGCCAAGCAACTGCTGGAACAGGCCAATGCCGAATTGGAGACCCAGGTCAGCCTTCGCACACAGGAACTGACCGATGCCAATGCCCAATTGCGTCGCGAGGTGGCCGAGCGCGAGCAAACCGAGCAAACCCTGCGGGCGGCGCAGGACGAACTGGTGCACGCCGGCAAGATGGCCGTGCTGGGCCAGCTGGCTGCGAGCATCACTCACGAACTGACCCAGCCCCTGGGGGGTATCCGCACATTGGCGGGCAATTCAGCGGAGTTCATGCGTCGCGGTAACCATGCTGCAGCGCAGGAGAACCTGTCCATCGTCGCCCGGCTGGTGGATCAGATGGCGCGCATCATCAATCCGCTCAAAAGTTTCTCGCGCAAGTCGAGTGCGTCTCCCGGAACTGCCGATGTCGGCCGGGTGATCGAGCAGGCCTTGTTCCTGTTTCAGTTGCGTCTGCGGCACGAACAGATCCGGGTGGAGAACCATTGCGAGCCAGGGCGGTGGATGGCGTGGTGCGATGCCAACCGGCTGGAGCAGGTGCTGGTGAACTTGATCGGCAACGCGCTGGACGCGATGCGCGACGCTCCCAGCCCTGTGCTGACCCTCACGGCGGAAAGGCAGCACGAGGCCGATCCGCCCATGATCGCACTTCAGATCCGGGACAGTGGCAAGGGGCTGAGCGAGACCGATCTGAAGCGGTTGTTCGAACCTTTCTACACCACCAAGCCCAGCGGCGTGGGGTTGGGCCTGGGCCTCGCGATCTGCCGCGACCTTGTCGCAGAATTCAAAGGCGATCTCGTGGCACACAACCACCCGGACGGCGGTGCCTGTTTTGTGTTCACGGTGCCCGTGAGCCCCCCAGAAGAAATCCGGAAAGACGAACCATCCCAATGAACCCCCACCTCACTGTGCTCCTGGTCGAGGACGACACGGACCTGCAGCTGGGCTGTGTGCAGGCCCTGCAGCTGGCCGACATCGCTGTGCGTGCCTTCGGCTCTGTCGAAGCCGTGTTGCCTCACTTGAGCCCGGGCATGGCCAGTGTGATCGTGACCGACATGCGCCTGCCGGGCGCTCATGGCCTGGCGCTCATCGCCGAGGCGCATGACATGGACCCCGACCTGCCGGTCATCATGATCACGGGGCATGGCGACGTGAACCTGGCGGTCCAGGCCATGCGCAGCGGTGCTTACGACTTCATTCCCAAGCCGTTTTCACCCGAACAGTTGGTCGAAGTCGTGCAGCGGGCGCTGGACAAGCGTCGTTTGACGTTGGAGGTGGCCAACCTGCGTCGCGCGCTGACGCTGAGCGAAGGCCTTGAAGGCAAGCTGGTTGGTCACTCGCTTGCCATCAGCCGCGTCAGGCAGCTGGTGACGGAGGTTGCCGATTCGCCCGTGGACGTGCTCATCCGTGGCGAAACCGGGACGGGCAAAGAGGTGGTGGCGCGTGCATTGCACGACCATTCACGCCGCCGCAACGCTCCCTACGTTGCGCTCAACTGCGGTGGACTGCCTGACACCCTGCTCGACAGCGAACTGTTCGGCCACGAACCGGGTGCCTTCACCGGGGCGCAGAAGCGCCGCATCGGTCGCATCGAACATGCCAACGGCGGCACCCTGTTTCTTGACGAGCTGGAGAGCATGCCGCTGGGTGTGCAGGTCAAGCTGCTGCGCGTGTTGCAGGAGCGCAGCATCGAACGGCTGGGGTCCAACCAGAGTATCCCCGTGGACGTGCGGGTCGTGGCTGCCACCAAGGATGACCTGCTGGCGCGCGCCCAGCAAGGCAGCTTTCGCGCCGATCTGGTGTACCGGCTGAACGTGGTCAATATCGGCTTGCCCGCTCTCAGAGAGCGCCGGGAGGACATCCCGATGCTGCTGGATCACTTCATGCTGCTGGCCACCAGTCGCTATGACCGGCCCCAGCCCCATTTGCCGCAAGCGCAGCTGCGCCAGTTGATGGCGCGTGACTGGCCCGGCAACGTGCGCGAGCTGCGCAACGTGGCCGACGCGCTGGTGCTCGGCGTGGGGCCCCAATGGATGTCGCCGCACATGGCACCGTCAGCGGCAATCGACGATGCAAGTGAGCCGGGTTTGGCTGAAACGGTCGAGCAGTTCGAGCGCAGCTTGATCGCCGATGCGCTGGAGCGTCACGCCGGTAACGTGGGCCAGACGGCCAAGGCCCTGCGCATCCCCAAGACCACGCTGGTGGACAAGATCAGAAAACACGGCTTGGGGCGATTTGCCCCCGAGCCGTGATCTGGATACAAGGGTTGGTGTGTGGCCCGTTGCATGCCGGGGTGAGTCAGGGTGCCAGCCGCTCGCGCAGCCATGTGCCATCGACCTGCTGGCTGTAGCGCAGCCTGTCGTGCAGGCGGCTTTTGCGGCCTTGCCAGAATTCCCAGGTGTCGGGTTTGAGGCGGTAGCCACCCCAGTGCGGGGGGCGTGGGGGCTGCAGCATGAACTGCGCACCGTAGCGTGCGGCATTGGCCACCAGCACCCCTCGGCCTGAAATGACCTGGCTTTGCGGGCTGGCCCATGCGCCGATGCGGCTGTCGAGCGGGCGGGTGTGGAAGTAGGCATCACTTTCAGCATCGCTGACCTTTTCCACCACGCCTTCGATGCGCACCACGCGCTCCATTTCTACCCAGTGGAACTGCAGGGCGGCAAACGGGTTGCCGGCCAGTTCCTGACCTTTGCGGCCTTGGTAGTTGGTGTACCAGACGATGCCGCTGGCGTCGTAGTCTTTGATCAGCACCACACGTGTGCTGGGCCGCAGGTTGCTGGCCACGGTGGCCAGCGTCATGGCGTTGGGTTCGGGCACCTCGCTGTGGATAGCCTCTTTCATCCACTTGTCAAACTGGTCAATGGGCTGAGCCTGCGAGTCGCTTTCGCTCAGCTCGGCCCGTTCGTAGCTCTTGCGCAGGTCTGCAATGTTCATGGTGTGGTGTGGTGTGGCTGTGGACAGTGGCGGGCGGGGTCAGGCAGGTGTTGGCTGGCCGAATGTGGGCAGCACGTCAGTCAGGGGCGTGGGCCAGCAGTTGCGCCAGGGCGCGGTCCTGTATGCCCAGTGCTGACAGGTGCTGGTAGGTGTCGCGCGCGTAGGCCAGTGTAGACCCGTAGCGCCCGACCGACGACTCGAAAATCTGGCGGTACCGGCTGGCGTCGAGCTGGCCTGTGTAGCTGGGGCTGTGCCGGGGCAGCGTGAACGCCAGTGCGCGCACGGCACCCTGGTCGGTCACGGCGGTCAACCATTTGGGGTCGTACACCGGGTTGGGCATTTCCCGTGCCCACAGTTTGGGCAGGTAATGCGGCACATCGGCCTGGGCCACCCGCTGCACCATGCCCTGGCAACAGCCACCGGCAATCAGCGCAAACACCAGGCCGGGTGCCTGTGTGGTGCCACGGTTGACGCGGCTCCACATCTGCAGCGCGCGGTGGTAGCCATGCACTTTGGCCGGGCGCGATTCGGCCACCGGGTGCTCGGGTCGCCAGATGAGCGAGGCGTAGGCAAACACCCACAGGTCGCCACCGGTGTGCGCCCAATCACGCGTGAGTTGGGCCAGCATGGTCTGGCCGCAGCGCGGTGGTGGTGCTGAAGGGGGCTTGCGAGTGGTCAATGCGCGTATTCGGGGCGTTGGATGAGCTCGATCTTGTAGCCGTCGGGGTCGACCACGAAGGCAATGACCGTCTTGCCGCCCTTGACTGGGCCAGGTTCGCGGGTGACGGTGCCGCCCGCGTGTCGGATTTTGTTGCAGGTGGCCACCACATCGGGCACGCCCAGCGCAATGTGGCCGTAGGCGGTGCCGATGTCGTAGCTGGTGGTGTCCCAGTTGAAGGTCAACTCGAGCTCGGCGTGCTCGGGGTTGCTGCCAAAGCCCACGAATGCCAACGTATAGCGGTACTCGGTGTTTTCGGAGGTGCGCAGCAACTGCATGCCGATGACACGGGTGTAAAAGTCGATGGAGCGTTGCAGGTCACCTACCCGCAGCATGGTGTGAAGGAGTCTCATACCCCTGATTTTGCTGCAACTTCAACCCAAACAGCACCGCTGGTACACCTGATGAACTACTTGGCTTCAAACACCAGGCAGGTGGTGGTGGCGTGTGCGTAGAGTTTGCCGTCAGGCCCGACCAGTCGGGCTTCAGCAGTGGCCAATTGACGGCCGCAATGCACCACGGTGCCCTCGGCTCGCACACGTTGCACGCCGGGTGTCAGCGCTCGCACGATGTTGACGCTCAATTCCGCCGTGGTGTAGCCCCGGCCTTCTGGCAAAAGGGTTTGTACCGCGCAACCCAGTGCCGAGTCGAGCAGCGTGGCAAACCAGCCGCCGTGCACCGTGCCCATGGGGTTGAAGTGCTGCGGGCCCGGTGTGCCTTGGAACACGGCGCGACCTTCACTGACTTCAATCAGGCAGAAATCCAGGGTTCGGGCAATGGCTGCAAAGGGCAATTCGCCTGCCAGCATGGCTTGCATGGTTTGCAGACCCGTTTTGCCCATCAGTTGCTCACGCTTGGCCACGCCCGGGCCGGGGCCGTGGGCCAGCCGCGCGTGTGTGGCCGCTTCGTCAGCCAACCAGTTGTCGAGAGTGGTGGGGGTGGGGTTCACGGACATGCGTCAAATCCTCATTGATAAAGTTGTATATGCATTCATTGTAGATACAATCATAAGCATGACTGATACCTGTGCGACACCCGATTCATCCACGCTGGCGGTGGGTGTCCCTGGCGACCCGAAGCCGCAGGGGTGCACGAACTTGAAGTTGCGGCAACTCACGCGTGCCGTGGGTGCCCATTACGATGCCGTGGTCGGCCAATGCGGGCTGACAGGCACTCAGTACTCGCTGTTGTCTCACGTGGTCAAACTGGGGCCTTTGCGGCCTGTGGAGTTGGCTCGGGTCATGAAGGTGTCGCCATCGACGCTGTCTCGCAACCTGCAGCCTTTGCTCGATGCGGGCTGGATCATCACCTGCCCGGGCAGCGATGGCAGGGGGCACCAGGTGGTGGCCACCGAGGCGGGCTGCACCAAGCGCAAAGAGGCGCAAATGCGCTGGCGTGAAGCCCAGGAGGCCATCAACCACAGGCTGGGGCCTGACAATGTGGTGGCGCTGCATGCCTTGCTCGACACCTGTATGGACTTGCTGGCGGCCCCGCCCGATTCCCCACTGAATGGAGATTGACCTTGACTGCCACAGCTGACACGCCAACTCAACCGCTGCACCACACATTTACCCAAGTGGTGCTCTACACCGACGCAGATGGGCGTGCCCGCTTCACGGAAACGCTCATTCCTTTGCCCGAAGGCACACCCGCTGCGCGTCTGTCGGCATGCACGCCATCGGGCGGGTTGCAACTCAGGCAAAGCCCGGTGGGTTTTCGCAGCGAGTTCCATTGCACCACCACACCGCAGTGGCTGTTCGTGCTGCAGGGGCAGATGGAAATCGGACTGCAGGACGGCACCCGGCGCGTGTTCGGGCCGGGTGCCCATTTCTATTCCAACGACACGCTGCCCGCAGGTGCGGTGTTCGACCCGGCGCTGCACGGGCATTGCAGCCGCCAACTGGGCGACGAGCCGCTGGTCACTGCCTTTGTGCGCGGGTGAGGTCGCACGTCGTAGCGCTGACCCCATGAAAAAGCCTCAGGCTGGTGTGGCCTGAGGCTTTTTGTTTTTTGAGCAGCCAGGCAAGCCTGGCCATCGCATCAGCGGAAGCGACCGAATGTGGTGCGCAGCGGGTCTGCCGGGCCACCAGCGTTGCCACGTGGGCCGTCGCCACGGGGTGGGCCATTTCGACCACCGCCACCACCACGGTTGCGGTTGCCGCCACGGCTGCCCAGCGAGTCGATGCTGGTGCGCAGTGGGTCGGGCTGGCCGCCGGTGGACGGGTTCAGTCGAGGCTCGCGGATGCGCATGCTGCCCAGGTGTGCGTTGGGGCCGGGTTGGCGCTCGGCACCACCTTCGCCACGGTCTTCACGCGGACCGCGGTCTTCGCGTGGGCCACGGGCAGGGCGGTCACTGCGTGGGCCGCTGGGGTAGCCTGATGCGTCGCGCGGTGGGCGCGACTGACCGCCACCACCGTTACCTCCGCCATTGCCTGGGCCGTTGCGGCCCTGGCTGTTGCGTGGACGGCGGTCGTCGTTGCGGCGGGGTGGGCGGCTCTCGTTCTGGCCTTCACGGGGTTGACCGTCGCCTTGGCCTTCGCCGGCAGGGCGCTGGCGCTGGCCTTGGCCACCACCACCGCCTTTGCCTGACTGGTCGCTGGCCTTGCGCTCGCGGACACGTTGCAGCATTTCTGTGCGGGCAGCTTTGGCGGCTGCGGCCATCACGTCGCGGCTCGGAGGCTTGCCGGCACCGCCCCAGATGGTCTGGCGGCCCATGGCGATGGGCTCTGCCCGTTCACCGGGTTCGGGGCCGAAACCGTCAATGACCTTTACTTCAATGCGCTGCTTGGTGAAGCGCTCGATGTCTTGCATGAAGCCTTCTTCGTCCATGCAGACCAGGTTCACGGCTTCGCCGCTGGCACCGGCGCGGCCTGTGCGGCCGATGCGGTGCACGTAGTCTTCGCTGACGTTCGGGATTTCGTAGTTCACCACGTGTGGCAGATCGTCGATGTCGATGCCGCGTGCCGCGATGTCAGTGGCTACCAGCGCACGGATGTCACCGCTCTTGAACCCGGCCAGTGCCTGGGTGCGGGCTGCCTGGCTCTTGTTGCCGTGCAGTGCCATGGCATTGATGCCGTTTTTGCACAGGTACTCGGCCACGTTGTTGGCACCGAACTTGGTGCGGGTGAACACCAGCACCTGGCTCCAGTTGTGCTCGTTGATGATGTGCACCAGCACGGCTTTTTTCTTGCCACGGCCCACGGGGTGGATGAGCTGAGTGATGCGTTGCACCGTGGTGTTGCGTGGCGTGACCTGGATGCTTTGGGGGTTGCGCAGCAGGCCGTTGGCCAGGTCACGGATTTCGTCGCTGAAGGTCGCCGAGAACAGCAGGCTTTGCTTGTTTCCGGGCACCATGGACAGCACTTTTTTCACGTCGTGAATGAAGCCCATGTCGAGCATGCGGTCGGCTTCGTCCAGCACCAGTACTTCCACCTGCGACAGGTCCAGAAAGCCTTGTTGCGCCAGATCAAGCAGGCGGCCGGGGGTGGCCACCAGGATGTCCACGCCTTTTTTCAGCATGCTGATCTGTGGGTTCATGCCCACGCCACCGAACACCACGCCGGAAGACAGCGTCAGGTATTTTCCGTAGGTCTTGACCGATTCTTCCACCTGCGCGGCCAGTTCCCGCGTGGGTGTCAGCACCAGTGCGCGAATGGCTTTGCCGCCAAAGCGGTTCTTGCCACCCTCGGCGAGGGACAGTCTGTGGAGCAAGGGCAGCGTGAAGGCCGCCGTTTTGCCCGTACCCGTTTGTGCCCCGGCCAACAAGTCCTGGCCGGCCATGACGGCAGGAATGGCCTCGGCCTGGATAGGTGTGGGTGTTTCGTAGCCCTGCTCGCGCACAGCCTGCACAATGGCCGCAGCCAGATTCAGTTCGTCAAAAGTCATTTTCATGGCGCCCGTCCGGGGCGCTGGGAGCATGCCCTTGCCATCCCGCTTTGTTGGGGGACGGTCAGTCTGAGGCAATGCAGTTGGGGTTCGGGAGTGCCCGCTGGCCTGTGTCAGGTGGCGCGCTGTGCTCCCCGGCAGTGTGCCGGTTGGCGCGCCGACTGTGGCGCGCAACGGGGCGTATTGTCGCATGCGCGGATAATTCGTGGTTTGGTTGGTCGCTGAAAGTGGCCTGCCCTTTGCAATACAGAAAGTGAGCTTCCATGGCCCAGTACGTTTTTTCCATGAACCGGGTGTGCAAAACCGTGCCACCCAAACGCCAGATTCTGAAGAATATTTCTCTCAGCTTCTTCCCAGGTGCCAAGATTGGTGTGTTGGGCCTGAACGGCTCGGGCAAGTCCACCATCCTGAAGATCATGGCCGGCCTCGACAAGGAAATCGAGGGCGAAGCCATCCCCATGCCGGGCATCAAAATCGGTTACCTGCCCCAGGAGCCGCAGCTTGACCCCGACCAGACCGTGCGTCACGCCGTGGAAGAGGGCATTGGCGGTTCGCTGGCCGCCAAAGCCCGCCTGGAAGAGGTGTACGCTGCCTACGGGGACGAAAACGCTGACTTCGATGCCCTGGCCGCCGAGCAGGCCGAGCTGGAAGCCATCATCGCTGCCAGTGGCTCTGAAAACACCGACCTGCAGCTGGAACTGGCCGCCGACGCGCTGAACCTGCCTCCATGGGAAGCCATCATCAAAAACCTGTCAGGTGGTGAAAAGCGTCGCGTGGCCCTGTGCCGCCTGCTGCTGTCCAAGCCCGACATGCTGCTGCTGGACGAACCCACCAACCACTTGGATGCCGAAAGCGTCAACTGGCTGGAGCAGTTTTTGCAACGTTTCCCCGGCACCGTGGTGGCCATCACCCACGATCGCTACTTCCTCGACAACGCGGCCGAGTGGATTCTGGAACTGGACCGTGGCCAAGGCATCCCTTACAAGGGCAATTACTCCGACTGGTTGGACCAGAAAGAGCGCCGCCTGGAGTCCGAGCAAAAGAGCGAAGACGCCCGCATGCGTGCGATGAAGGAAGAACTGAAGTGGGTGCGCTCCAACGCCAAAGGTCGCCAGGCCAAGAGCAAGGCACGTATGGCCCGCTTCGAGGAGCTGAGCGATACCGATTACCAGAAGCGCAACGAGACGAATGAAATTTTCATTCCCGTGGCCGAGCGCCTGGGTGCGCAGGTCATCGAGTTCCACAACGTCAGCAAATCGTTCGGCGACCGCCTGCTGATCGACAACCTGAGCTTCACTGTGCCAGCGGGTGCCATCGTCGGCATCATCGGCCCCAACGGTGCCGGCAAGTCAACCCTGTTCCGCATGTTGCAGGGTGTGGAGCAGCCTGACAGCGGCAGCATCGTCACGGGTAAAACGGCCCGCATGGCCTTTGTGGACCAGAGCCGTGAAACCCTGGATGGCAGCAAAACCGTATGGGAAGACGTGTCTGGCGGGCTGGACAACATCACCGTGGGCAAGTTCGTGATGCCCAGCCGCGCCTACATCGGGCGCTTCAACTTCAAGGGCAACGACCAGCAGAAACTGGTGGGCAGCCTGTCGGGCGGTGAGCGCGGCCGTTTGCACCTGGCCAAAACCCTGGCACAGGGCGGCAACGTGCTGATGCTGGACGAGCCGTCAAACGACCTGGACGTGGAAACCCTGCGCGCGCTGGAAGAGGCACTGCTGGAGTTCGCTGGCTCGGCCATGGTCATTTCCCATGACCGCTGGTTCTTGGACCGCATCTGCACGCACATCCTGGCATGCGAAGGGGATTCGCAGTGGACGTTCTTCGACGGCAACTTCAGCGAATACGAAACCGACAAGAAGCGCCGCCTGGGTGAAGAGGGCGCCCGCCCCAAACGCACCCGTTTCAAATCTTTGAAGTGATGATGACCCCCACGCTCCTTTCAGTCGCTGCCCCCCAAGGGGGCGTTCACGCCTTGGGGCGGCCCGGCGGTGGCTCATGTGCCCCCACGCTCCTTTCAGTCGCTGCCCCCCGAGGGGGCTTTCACGCCTTGGGGCGGCCCGGTGGCGCTCCGTCTTGCGGAGGCCCTCATGGCAACTGACGAAGAAGTGCTGGCGGCCACGCGTCGCTGGTTGGAGGAGGCTGTCATTGGCCTCAATTTGTGCCCGTTTGCCAAATCGGTGTACGTGAAAGACCAGGTGCGGCTGGTGGTCAGCCGTGCCCGGCACGTCGACGGTTTTCTCGATGACCTGGACCGCGAACTGGCGTTGCTGAAGACCACGCCCGCCGACGAGGTGGACACCACTTTGCTGATTCACCCCACGCTGTTCCCGGACTTTTTCGTGTTCAACGATTTCCTGAACGTGGCCGACGAGGTGTTGCAGGAGCATGAGTTGGAAGGGGTGGTGCAGATCGCACCGTTCCACCCCGATTTTGTGTTCGAGGGTGAGCCCGAGGGCGACATGAGCCACTTCACCAACCGCTCGCCTTACCCCACGCTGCACCTCATCCGCGAGGAAAGTCTGGGCAAGGCCATTGATTCGTTCGGGGACACCGACGTGATTTTCGAGCGCAACATCGACGTGTTGCGCAAGCTCGGACCCGAGGGCTGGCGGCGCCTGTTGACTGCGAACTGAGTCGGGGTGTGGTGAGATAAAAAATGATATTTTTTGGCACTCATCGCAATCCCATAAATAATAGGTTGCTCTCATATTTAAAGTAACCTCGATTGCACAGAGGGAGGGTGGCGTGAACAACATCGTGCGCACGGGCGTGAACCGGCAGGTGCCTGCACAGGCCTTGCAGGCTTGCCTGGCTGTGGCCATGGACGAGTCGCCAGGCCTGGTCACCCGCTGGATGGCGGGGCTTCTTGACGTGTTGCGGCAGCAGGAGTCTTGGTCAGTCAACCCCGGGCAACGGGCCGAGCTGTCCAAAGCCATTCAGGAGCTGACCCGGCACAAGGAAGCGTTCATTGAGCGTTGGGTTGAAAACTGGGGCCATGCCGTGAGCGAGGCCCTGCGCCACCCAGGGCAGGTGGGGGTACCCAAGCGGTCGTTGGCCAGCATCAACTTCGACGATCTCGAACTGATGGACGATGTGCAGATACAGGCCACCGTTCAGGTTGCCCGCCTGGAGCAGGCGGTGCAAGGTGCTGCCGGTGACGCGTTGTCCGAGCTGAACACACTGGTCAGCCGGGCGCAGGGGTTCACATCCTCCAAGCCCGAATACAACCCCCTGCGCCCGGATGTGGCCGTCATGGCGCTGCGCCTCACCATGGAGGGCGTGACGCGCGACAAGGCCGTGCGCAGCCTGTGGCTGCAACACGGCACCGCTGCACTGGGGCAGGAGCTGCAGGTGTTGTACCGGCACCTGATCCGTTTGTTGGCAAATCACGGTGTCAGGCCGGCCGATTACCAGGTGATCCAGACCCCCTCTGCCCCGGCCGTGCCACGCGCAGGCGGGGCGGGGCGCCAGCGCCCGATCGGTTTGGCCGACCAGTTTCACGAGATGTCACGCCCGCACGGCGATGCCCCGGACGATGTGCTGCCGTCGGGTCTGCTGACGCTGGATTACCTGCACGACCTGCTGGTGTCGGGGCCCGGTGATTTGCCGGGCCGTGCCACCGTGCCGTCGGCAGCACCCCCGCCGTTGCCGATGATCGACATCCCGGGCGTCCGCTCACCAGCGGCCGACAGTGCCCGCAAACGGTTGGGGGCAGCCAGCCCTTTGCCTGCGACGCAAAGAGTGCCGCCTGCAACACCAGCAGCCGATGACCCAGCCAACCCGCTGCGGGCTCTGGCCAGCGAAGTGGTGTCGCTGATGCTCGATGGCATCACCCGCGACCCCCGGTTGCTGCACCCCGTCAGGGTCATGTTGCACAAACTGCAACCTGCCCTGCTGCGCATTGCACGCGATGACCCGCGTTTTTTTGTGGACAAACAAAACCCGGCGCGCCGCCTGCTGGACGAAATCACACAGCGCAGCCTGGCTTTCAGCGCTGAAAACGCACCTGGCTTTGCCGAGTTCCATGCCACGCTGGAAGACCTGATTCCGTTGCTGGAGCGCACCGATGTCAGGCTGACCTCGCTGTTCGAGACCGCGCTGGACGTGTTGGTACCCATCGACACAGCCGGTGACACGCGCAGCATGCAAGACAAAGAGCGCGGTCGCGCGGTGGCGTCGCTGGTGCAGGCCGAACAGCGCTTCCTGGTGGCCGATCGGGTGGCCAAAGAGCTGTCCGAGCGCCGCGATTTCCCCATGGCCAACCGGTTGGTGCGCAAGTTCCTGATCGGCCCGTGGGCGCAGGTGATTGCGCAGGCCCGGCTGGCCCCACCGGTTGCCGATGCACTTGTCAAGGCGCGCATGCCTGCCGACATGCGTTACCTGGGCGTGGTGTCTGACCTCATCTGGAGCAGCCGTGTCGACGCAGCCAGCCGCAACCGCAGCCGCCTGGCCCGGCTCATTCCGGGTTTGCTGCGAACCTTGCGCGAGGGGTTGCAGACGATCGAATACGAAGGTGCCCGTTCACGGCATTTTTTCGGAACGTTGATGGGCCTGCACGCTGCCGCATTGAAGGCCGACCCGATCGTGGGCACCGAGGCCGACAACATGCCCGCCCCCGCTGCGCCACGGGCGACCACTGGTGGTGATGACACTCGCCCCTGGATGAAGCCAGGTGAGGCGGCTGACTCGGGTTTCATGGACACGGTGTTCCCGCTCACCCAGCCCCAATATGCCGATGACATCCCTTCCGGAGCCGGACTGTTGGCGGGTGCGGACCTGGATGTAGACGTTTCCGTACCTGACGCCGTGGTGCACGGCGATTCCGTGCCGACACTGGAAGTGGGGGCCTGGATCGAGTTGTGCCGTGAATCGGGCGAATGGGTGCGGTTGCAACTGGCCTGGATGAGTCCGCATGGTCTCATGTACCTGTTTGGCAGCCACGGGGGGCGCACCAGTTCCATGAGCCGACGGCATTTTGAAGACATGTTCCGCACCGACCGCATCCGGCTGGTGGCGGCCCACAGCGTGGTCGACGATGCGTTGGGCCGGGTGCTCGATGTGGCCACCTACAACAGCGCACGCAAGCCTGCGCCGCTGGGGCATGCAACGGTCTACCCCGATTTGCTGCCGCCACTGGCCTGAGTGACAGAGGGCCTTTCGCTCTCGCCCGAAAAACGCTCGACCACTGGCGCAGCCCTGCCGTTCTTTTGCGGGGTTGGGGATGCGTCAGAAACCCGTGGTGATGGCCCCGACGATCTGGCCGCCATCGGTCACCACGGGCATCCAGCGCCATTTGTCGAAGGTGCTGCAGGGGTGCGAAATACCCAGCGCCACGCGGTCACCGACTTGCAGTCCCGTGGGATAGGCGGGGTCCGTGGTATCGCCCAAGTTCAGGTAAGCATGCTGGTCGTTGAGTTGGGTGACGGCCCAGTGTGCGGGTGCGGTTTGGGGTTGCATGCTGCCCGCTTGGCACCACCTGACCGGGGCGGGCAAACCCATGTCAAACGACAAGTCGCGTTTGCCCGCGTTCAGGATGGCCACGTGGGGTGCGGGTCGCGATTGCACCACCGCCCACACTTCCAGCGCGGCCTGCAGCCCGTTGCCACAGCCCCACGGTTGGCCATTCAGCCCTTGGGTGGCCAGGCGTTGGTCCACCAGGTGGCCCAGGCGTTTGTAAAAGCCGTCGTCGTGCGTGACGTAGCAGCCTGACCGCAGCAGCCCGCGCACCGGGCGGGACAACACTGGTTTCAACCACCCCACCACCAGGTCGAAAACGGCCGATCCACCGGCCGATATCAGCACTTCGGGTGCGGCATCGAACAGCCCGGCACGGTCGCAGGCGTGGGCCAGATCGTGCACCTGTTGCATCAGGGCGTTGACCAGCGTTGTGTCGGATGCGCTGTCGCCCTTGGCCCACAACCCTTCGTAACACTCCACCCCTACCAGCCGAACCACCTGGCTGGCATGGGCGGCGTGCGCCAGTTCAAGCGCTTGTGCGACCGAGCGGCAGCCTGTGCGCCCGTCAGGCAACCCCAGTTCGATCAACACGTCGAACGGTGGCAATGTGGTGCCTTCGCCTGAACAGGCATCGGCCATCCACGCCTCGATGGCGCTCAGCTGTGCCGCCGAGTCCAGCAGGAACGGCGCTTGCAATGCGGGGTGGTTGGCGCGCAGCTGGCGCAGCCAATGCAAGTCGTGCGGCAACAGCACCTGGTTGGCCAGCACGGCGCGCTGTACACCTGCAGTCAGGCCGGCAGCCAGTTGGCCGACCGTGGCAAAGGTGATGCCCCATGCCCCTGCTGCGAGCTGGGTTTGGAAGAGTTCGGGCGACATCGTGGTTTTGCCATGTGGCACCAGCTCCACGCCTGCCTGGGTGACCAGTTTTTGCATCCAGCCGACGTTGTGATTGAGCGCCTGCTGCCGCAAGGTGGCGCAGGGCAGGGGCCAGTCGGGTTGCAATACGTGCCAGCCCTGTGTGCCGACCTCGGTCGCACGCAAGGCCGGTGCCCAGGCCGGGTAACCTTTGTGGGTTGGGGCCGACAAACTGCCCTTGACCATTCAATGCCCCAGGATTTTGGACAGGAAATCGCGGCTGCGCTCGTTCTGTGGGTGGTTGAAGAACTCGTGCGGGGTGTTCTGCTCGACGATCTGACCCTGGTCCATGAAGATCACGCGGTCGGCCACGGCCTTGGCAAAGCCCATTTCGTGCGTGACGCAGATCATGGTGATGCCTTGGTTGGCCATTTCCACCATCACGTCCAGTACCTCCTTGATCATCTCGGGGTCGAGCGCCGAGGTGGGCTCGTCAAACAGCATGATTTTGGGTTTCAGGCACAACGCGCGTGCAATGGCCACGCGCTGCTGCTGCCCGCCCGAGAGTTGCAACGGGTATTTGCTGGCCTGCTCGGCAATGCGCACGCGCTTGAGCTGGGCCATGGCGCGTTCTTCGGCCTCTTTTTTGGGCACCTTGCCCACCCACATGGGCGACAGTGTCAGGTTTTCCAGCACGGTCAGGTGCGGGAACAGGTTGAACTGCTGGAACACCATGCCCACTTCCTTGCGCACCTGGTCGATGGCTTTGACGTCGTCAGTCAGCTCCACGCCGTCCACGATCAGGCGGCCCTGCTGGTGTTCTTCCAGGCGGTTGATGCAGCGGATCATGGTGGATTTACCCGAGCCCGAGGGCCCACACACCACGATGCGCTCGCCCTTGGCAACGGTCAGATCGATGTCGCGCAGCACATGGAAATTGTTGCCGTACCACTTGTTGACTTTGTCGAAGGTGATGATGGGTTCAGTCATGATGATTTTCAGAAATATATAGCAAAGAAGTCATGCTGTATCAGCGTAACTTGCTTTTATTGACTTGTTTTTCAACCCACAGGCTGTAGCGCGACATCGAGAAGCAGAACGCGAAGTAGATGAGCGCGATGAAGATGTAGCCCTCGATTTTGTAGGGCCGCCAGTCGGCATCGGAGTTCAGAGCCAGGCCGAGTGAGCCGGTCAGCTCGTACAGGCTCACGATGGTGACCAGCGAGGTGTCCTTGAAGATGGAAATGAAGTTGTTCATGATGCCGGGCACCACCATGGCCAGCGCCTGGGGCAGCACGATCTTGAACTGCGTCTGCCAGTAGCTCAGGCCCAGCGTGGCAGCGGCTTCGATCTGCCCCTTGGGAATGGCCTGCAAACCACCACGGATCACCTCGGCCATGTAGGCGGCGGCAAACAGTGTGATGCCCACCAGCACCCGGATCAGCACGTCGATGGTCAGACCGTGCGGCATGAACAGCGGGAACATGAACGAGGCCATGAACAACACCGAGATCAGCGGCACGCCACGCACCAGCTCCACATAAATGGTGCAAAAGCTGCGGATGGCGGGCAAGGCTGAACGCCTGCCCAGCGCCACCACCAACGCAATGGGAAACGCCATGGCAATCGAGAGGCTGGCCAGCAGAATGGTCAGCGGCAAGCCACCCCAGCGGTCTGTTTCCACCGTCGTCATGCCAAAGGCGTTGCCGTACATCAGCGTGAAAAAGGCGGCCAGCACGGCCACCCACAGTGCGGCCAGCCAGGGCTTCCAGAAGTAGCGCACACAACTGGCCACCAGCAGGCTCACCATCAGCGTGGTGGCCACCAGCGGCCGCCACTGTTCTTCAAACGGGTAGCGGCCAAAAATGATGAGGCGGTACTTTTCTGTCACCACACCCCAGCAGGCACCCACCGCATCGGCCCGGCAGGCTTCCGAATCTGGCTTCCACATGGCGCTGAACAAGGCCCAGTTGAGCAGTTGGGGCACGTACCACAGCAGCAGTCCGCCGATCAGCACGGTGGCCAGGGTGGTCTTCCAGTCGGCAAACAGGTTGCGCTGGGCCCAAGCCACGGGGCCGTCGGTGCGCACCGGGGCGGGGCGGGGTGCAATGGGTTGAAAGGTTTGGGCAGTCATGGGGGGGTGTCCGTTGTTCATGTGCTGCTCAACGTTCTTGAATGGCCGCGCGTTTGTTGTACCAACCCATCAGTGCCGATGTGCTAAGGGACGTGGTGAGGTAGATCAGCATCACGATCGCAATGCACTCCACCGCACGCCCGGTCTGGTTGATGGCTGTGTTGGAGATGGAGACCACATCGGGGTAGCCGATGGCCACGGCCAGTGACGAGTTTTTGGTGAGGTTCAAAAACTGGTTGGTCATGGGTGGGATGATCACGCGCAGCGCCTGCGGGAGCATCACCAGGCGCATTTCCTGGCCCTTGGACAGACCCAACGCTGCTGCTGCTTCACTTTGCCCGCGTGCCACCGACTGGACGCCAGCACGCACCACTTCGGCCACGAAGGCCGAGGTGTAAATGGTGAGGCCCAACAGGATGGCGATGAACTCGGGGGTGAGGGCCGAGCCCCCTTCCACGGCGAATTCGCCTTTGAATGGCACGTTCACGTCCATGGGGGCACCACCGGCCACCCAGCCCAGCAGCACGCAAGCCACCACAATCGCCAAAGGTGCCCAGAACAGGCTGCGAACGTGCCCTGTGGCTTCAAACTGCTGCAGCGCCCAGCGGCGATAAAGCCAAGCCACCGCCACACCCGCCACCAGGCCCCACACGGCCCAGACGTGCCCAGGTGCCCACACGGGTGCAGGGAAACTCAGGCCGCCCTTGCTGAGGAAGAACGCACCCATTTGAATGGGCTCCAGTGTGTCTGGCAGGTACTCAGTCATGGCCAGGTACCACATCAGCAGTTGCAGCAGGATGGGCACGTTGCGGAAAAACTCCACGTAGGCCGAGCACAGGCCGCGTACCAGCGCGTTGCGCGAAAAGCGCCCCACACCCAGCATGGTGCCCAGCAGGGTCGTGAAGATGATGCCCAGGATGGCCACGCGCAACGTGTTGCCAAGCCCCACCATCAGGGCTTTGAAGTAACTTTCTGACGAGTCAAACCCCATGATGCTTTCGCCAATGTCGAAACCAGCGGGTTGGGTCAGGAAATCGAAGCCGCTCTGGATGCCACGCACACGCATGTTTTCAAGCGTGTTGTGAATCAGGAACCAAGCCATCAGGCCAATGACGGCCAGTGCCAGGGCCTGGTAAACCAGCCCCCGAAACGCCTGGCTGCGCCAGGACCAGCTGTTCTTTTTGGGTGGGGTGGAAGGTGACATGTGCCGTGCACTCCGTTGGGAGCAAAGTCACCCCGGCGGGGGCTTTGCTGAAAAAAAACCGCTCGGACCCAGGAGCCCGAACGGTTTGTGGTCACGCGGTTGTCGATCAGCGAACGGGGTAGGCGTACATCAGGCCGCCTTTGTTCCACTGGTTGTTCAGGCCACGGGGCAGGGCCAGGGCTGTTTTGGGGCCCACGTTGCGTTCGAAAATTTCGCCGTAATTGCCAGAGGCCTGGATGGCGCGCAGCAGCCATTCGCGGTCCAGGCCCAGGTTCTTGCCAGTGTCTTCGGTGGCACCGGTCAGGCGTTGCACGACGGGGTCGGTGCTCTTGGCTTTTTGCGCCAGCACGTTGGCTTGGGTCAGGTCGTATTCCTCGGCTTCCACCAGGCCGTGGATGACCCATTTCACGATGGCAAACCACTCGTCATCACCGCGGCGAACCATCGGGCCCAAGGGCTCTTTGGAGATGAGTTCGGGCAGGATCAGGTGTTCAGCCGGGTCCTTGGCTTCCTTGTTGCGGTAGGAGGCCAGACCGGACGCATCGGTGGTGAAGGCCAGGCAACGGCCCGCGAAGTAGGCGGCAATGGTGGCTTCGGGTTTTTCAAACACCACAGGCTTCAGACTCAGGCCGTTGGCCTTGGAGAAGTCGGTCATGTTCTTTTCGGTCGTGGTGCCAGACTGCACGCACACCGTTTGACCCTTGAGCTGTTTGGCGCTCTTGATCTTGCTCTTGGTCGGGACCATGAAGCCTTGACCGTCGTAGTAGGTCACGGCAGTGGAGTGCAGGCCCAACGCACCGTCGCGGTTGAGTGTGAAGGTGGTATTGCGGGACAGCACGTCGATTTCGCCAGACTGCAGGGCTGTGAAGCGCTGGGCGGCCACCAGCGGCACGTACTTCACCTTTTCAGGGTCACCCAAGGTGGCGGCTGCCACGGCACGGCAGACGTCAACGTCCAGACCGCTCCATTTGCCATTCGAGTCGGCGGCTGAGAAGCCTGCCAGGCCGCTGTTCACGCCGCAAACAATCTGCCCACGCGCCTTGATGGCATCAAGCGTTTTGCCTGCCATGGCGGGCGCTGCGGCCAGGGTTCCAACTGCTGCAATGGCCAGTGCGGCCAATTTGAATGAGGGGAATGCCATGAAACGAATCTCCAGGGTGTGAATGATTGAAACGAGGTTGACGGTGTTCGGTCGCAGACAGACCATCGATCCTGCGGCAGCACTTTACCCATGCGTTTGTTTGCCAACATCGGGGTTTACGAGCCTGTTGTATGCAAAAAACGCATGCCGTTTGACCACAGTGTGACGGCATGCGCATCTTCAAGCACAACACATGCCTCGATGGGCAGCCAGTCAGAAAAACGTCAGGCTGGCTCGCTGGCGCGTCCCCGGGGGGACAGCGCCAGCGTTGCAAGTGGGCGGTTGACTGTTTAGTCTGCTGCCACCCTGCAACCACCCTGCGCCCGCAAACACACACATGAACATGGCCAACCCACACGCTGCCGCAGCCACTGAATCCAAGCTGCCTGTTCAACGGTTCTGGCCCGCCAGGTTGCCAAGGGCCATCACGCCGCCTGCCACATCGCTGTGGCACAACCTGGCCGTCAGCGCATTGCGCTACCCCGACAAACCCGCGCTGGTGTGCTTCGATGCCGTGGTGACCTATGCCGAGCTGCTGGCGCAGGCCGAGCACGTGGCTGCCTGGTTGCACGCGCAGGGTGTGCAGGCCGGCGACCGGGTGATTTTGCTCATGCAGAACAGCCCGCAATGGGTGGCTGCGCACTTTGCCGTGCTGCGGGCCAATGCAGTGGTGGTGCCGGTCAACCCCATGAACCGCGCACAGGAACTGCAGCACTACATCACCGACCCAGACGTGAAGGTGGCCATCGTGGCGGCCGACCTGGCCTGCGACCTGCTGGCCGCCAACGCCCAGGTACCGCCTGCACAACGCCTGTCCCACCTGCTGGTGACGCACTACACCGATGTGCTGCCCGCGTTCGACGAGGCCAACGCGCAGGCCGACCTGACCGGCCGTGGCGTGCCCGAGGCATGGGTGCCTTGGTTGGCCCAGCGGCACGATGTGACTGCACTGGTCAGCGCCAGTGGTGCACCAGATGTGCGCGTGAGTGGCTGGACCGAGGCACTGGCGTGCACCGCACCGGTGCCGCCGCTGACAGCCGGGCCGGCTGACTTGGCTGTGCTGCCCTACACCAGTGGCACCACGGGCTTGCCCAAAGGCTGCATGCACACGCATGCCAGCGTCATGCACAACGCGGTGGCGTCCAACGTGTGGGGCAACGGCACGGCTGAAAGCGTGGGGCTGCTGGTGGTGCCCATGTTCCACATCACGGGCATGGTGTCGGGCGTGCACAGCAGCGTGTATGGCGGCGGCACCATGATCGTCATGCCGCGTTGGGACCGCGACCTGGCCGGGCGGTTGATTTCAAAGTGGAAGGTGACGCACTGGACGAACATCCCCACCATGGTGATGGACCTGCTGGCCAGCCCACACTTCGCCAGCTACGACCTGACCAGCCTGGTCTACATTGGCGGTGGCGGGGCGGCCATGCCGCAAGCGGTGGCGCAGCGCCTGCTGGACAGCTACGGCTTGCGGTACGTGGAAGGCTATGGCCTGACCGAAACGGCTGCACCGTCACACTGCAACCCGCCCGACGCGCCCAAACAACAGTGCCTGGGCCTGCCATTCATGAGCACCGATGCCCGCATCGTCGACCCCGAAACCCTGCAGGAGCTGCCCGTGGGACAGCAGGGTGAAATCGTCATCCACGGGCCCGAGGTGTTCCAGGGCTACTGGCGCCGTCCCGAGGCCACGCGCGATGCGTTTTTTGAATTGGATGGCAAGCGGTTTTTCCGTTCAGGCGACCTGGGGCACGTGGACGAAGACGGTTATTTTTTCCTCACCGACCGCCTCAAACGCATGATCAACGCCAGTGGTTTCAAGGTGTGGCCTGCCGAGGTGGAGGCGCTGATGTACAAGCACCCCGCCGTGGCCGAGGCCTGCGTGATTGCCACGCTGGACGCCTACCGTGGCCAGAGCGTCAAGGCTGTCGTGGTGTTGCGCCCTGGCATGGAAGACACCGTGACGGAAGCTGACATGGTGGCCTGGTGCCGCGACAACATGGCGGTGTACAAATACCCGCGCACGGTCGAATTCGCCACCGCGTTGCCCAAGAGCGGCAGCGGCAAGGTGATGTGGCGCATTCTGCAAGACAAAGAAAATAAAAATTGATAGCTGTAGCTGCTTTTATATAAAGAGCTACAGCACGTTTTTATTCAAAATTTCAGCTGTGGGTGCTGCCAGAGATGTCAGCGGGCACGATGGCCCGGTAGGCGTGCCACGTGGCATGCCCGATCACCGGCCCCGCCACCAGCAGGCCCACGAAGTAGGGCAGCATGCTCAGCCCGATCAGGGTGGTGATCAGGGCACCCCACAGCAGCATCACCCCAGGGTTTTGCACGCAGGCGCGGATGCTGGTCAGCCCGGCGGACACGGCGTCCACCTGCCTGTCCATGATCATGGGGATGGCAATGACGCTGGCAATGAAAATCAGCCCGGCAAACGCGCCGCCCACCACGGTGTAGGTCAGCAGAAAACCGATGTTTTCGGGGTCCAGCAGTTGGGTCAGGGTGTTGTCTGCCGATGGCACAGAGTTGAACGTCACGGCAAACACGATGAGCGAGGCCCGCCCCCACAGCATCTCAAGGATCAGCAACACCCCGGCGAAGATGCCCATGGCACCTTTGGTGGGCATCCAGATCAGCAGCGACTCGCGCAAAGACGGTCGCACGCCGCGCTCCATGCAGCGGCTGGCGTGGTACAGGCCCAGGCACAGGAACGGCCCCATCAATAAAAATCCGGCGCTGAGCGCCAGCACGTAGGCTGGGGCCGTCTTGAACACCGCCCACAGCGCGTGCCCCATGGCAAAAAAGGCAAAGCCGTAAAAGAGGCCGGGTTTGGGGTGCCGGGTGAAATCGTGCCAGCCCTTCTTCACCCAGGTGAACGGGTCTGCCACCGATAAATCGGCCAGCTTCAGGCTGAGGATGGACGACCGCTCGGGCTCGACATAGGGTTGGTAGCCATCCGTTTCGGCGGTGGGATCAGGCTGGGCGGTGGTGGCTTGTTGTGCTGTGCCAGGTGTGGCGAATGGGGTAACGATGGGGTCGGTTGCAACGGGGCCGGTCTGCACGCTGGAGGTCAAGCCACTTCTCCTTGATGAATATTCATTCGAATATAGGCTTGCCCTGCGTGAGAGCCATTGTGGTTTTCCCTGTCGACGGCTTGTGCCGCCATGGGGCGGGGCACTGGGTGCCCCGACGCGGTCAATGCATCACGGTAGGGGTGGCGTCGCCCGTCAGGCCGCTGCTTTTCATGTGAAGGGCCAGCGCAGCATCCAGTGACTGGATGTGCTTGGCAAACCAGCAGGCCAATTCGGCGGCCATTTTGCGCACCTCCACGTCTTGGCCCGACCGTGCCTGTGCCAGGCCTTCGCGCATGACGTTCAACACCACTTTGTGCTGAATGGTGTGGTTCTCGGCCGAAGAAAAATGGGTCGTGGCCATCCAGTTGTTTTCGCGCTCGAACAGGCTCTGGGTACAGTCAATCAGTGCTGACCACGCGCCTGGCAGCTCTGCGTTGGCGCACGCATCAACGACGGTCAGCCGTTCAACGAACTGCTTGTGCAGATCGTCCATCGGCGGGTAACCCAGTGTCAGGGTGTCTGACCATGTGAGCAAAGCCATGTGAATCTCCTGTGAAAGCCAAGCTGCACATTCGGCAGCCCGGTGGGCAATGTGCCACCGTCCCCGACGCGCGACCTTGATCCAGGACAGATTTCTGTTCGATGGTGGCCACCTGACCCCGCTGCACGGGGGCCACCATGGCGAGGCAAGCCAAAAGACGGGCTTAGACTTGGCAGCCACGCACCGCTGTGGTGCCACTCGCCCTTGTTTGCATCGAAAGCCCGCACATGCCCCAAGCCAATTGCCAGCCACCCTTGACACCGCACGCTGCCGTGCAATCCACCCTGCGCGAACAGGGTTTTGCCGTGATCAGCGCTGAGGATACGTGTCAGTTGCTGGGTGTTGCGGCCCATCAGCTGGCCGATCTGGCGCCCTTCTGGGCCGATTTGCCACCCGATGAATTCCTGAAAGACGGCGGGCGCTACCGCAAGCGGCGCCACGGGTCGTTCGTGGTGGAAGGCGGTGCGGTCCGTCAGGTGCCACACCGCGCACACTGGCAGCCGCTGGCCTACAACGCCTTGCATGGCGGGATGGAGCGCTGGTTTGGCGAATTGCTGCCAGCATGCGTGAACAGCGCGGGCTGGTCGCAGCTGTTGCTGTCGCTGGGTGGCCTGGCATCGGCGCTGAAGGGCGCACAGCCATGGTTTGTCGAAGCACACATGTTCCGCATTGACACAGCAGGTGGCATCGGACGCCCGACGCCAGAAGGGGCTCACCGTGACGGTGTCGACTTCGTGGCTGTGTTCATGGTGGGGCGCCACGGCATCAAAGGTGGCGAAAGCCGGGTGTTCGAGGCCAATGGCCCCATGGGTCAGCGGTTCACACTCGCGCAGCCATGGTCACTGCTGTTGCTCGATGACGAGAAGGTCATCCACGAAAGCACGCCCATTCAGCCGACAGAGGCCGATGCGCTGGGCTGGCGCGACACGCTGGTGATCACCCTGCGGGCCGGGGGGTTTCAGGACGAACTCGCCACACCCTGACGGGGCGTGGGAGTGGGGAGGCGGGTGATAGGATGAAAATTCACCATAAAAAAAGCACCTGTCGCTTTATTCATAAGCGACAGGTGCTATGTTTTAAGGAATTTTGAGGGTTACATGCGCTCAAAAATGGCGGCAATGCCCTGGCCGCCGCCAATGCACATGGTGACCAAGGCGTAACGGCCCTGGACGCGTTGCAGTTCATACAGCGCTTTCACGGTGATGAGCGCGCCCGTGGCACCGATGGGGTGACCCAGGGAAATGCCGGAACCGTTGGGGTTGACCTTGGCGGGGTCCAGGCCCAACTCGCGCGTCACGGCGCAGGCTTGGGCGGCAAAGGCTTCGTTGGCCTCGATCACGTCCAGGTCGTTCACGGTCAGGCCGGTTTTCTTCAGCACGGCTTGCGTGGCAGAGATGGGGCCCACGCCCATGATCTTGGGGTCCAGGCCGGTGTGGGCATAACCCACCAGGCGGGCCAGCGGCTTCAGGCCACGGGCCTGGGCGGTCTGGCCTTCCATCAGCACCACGGCCGCAGCCGCGTCGTTGATGCCCGAAGCGTTGCCAGCGGTAACGGTGCCGTTTTCTTTGACGAACACAGGCTTCAGTTTGGCCATGTCGGCCAATACGCAGTTGGGGCGATAGTGTTCGTCGGTGGCGTAGGCCACTTCGCCTTTTTTGCTCTTGAGCATGACGGGCACGATCTGGTCGTTGAACAGCCCGGCTTCAATGGCACGCTGCGCGCGGTTGTGGCTTTCAACGGCCAGGGCATCCTGCATGTCACGGGTGATGCCGAATTTGGCAGCCACGTTTTCGGCGGTCACACCCATGTGGATGGTGTGGAAGGGGTCGTGCAACGCGCCCACCACCATGTCAACCATCTTCACGTCACCCATGCGCGCACCCCAGCGGGCGGTCAGGGATGCGTAGGGGCCACGGCTCATGTTTTCGGCACCGCCACCGATGGCGATGTCGGTGTCGCCCAGCAGAATGCTCTGGCTGGCCGACACGATGGCTTGCAGGCCCGAGCCGCACAGGCGGTTGACGTTGAAAGCGGGCGTGCCTTCAGCGCAGCCACCGTTGACGGCTGCCACACGGCTCAGGTACATGTCCTTGGGTTCGGTGTTGACCACATGGCCGAACACCACATGACCCACGTCCTTGCCTTCCACACCAGCGCGTGCCAGCGATTCGCGCACGACCAGTGCGGCCAGTTCGGTGGGGGGGGTGTCTTTCAGGCTGCCACCGTAGGTACCGATGGCGGTACGGACGCCGCTGACAACAACAACTTCTCTGCTCATGGGGGATGTCTCCGATTGGGTTGAGGGGGATTGGTAATTATGAATTCAATTTCCATCTGTTGCCTGACACGCCTCGAAATGGGCTGGCGCACGCATGCGCGCATGACAAAACACCGGCGCGCTCAGAACACAGCGGCGCTGTGCCACCGCATGAATTGGCCGGTGGCAGGGTGGTGCAGGCTCAGGTCGGTGGCATGCAGCAACAACCGGGGGGCGGCGTTCAAAGCCTCGTCGCTGGCATACAGCATGTCACCCAGAATGGGGTGGCCCAGCGCCATCAGGTGCACGCGCAGCTGGTGCGTGCGGCCCGTGACCGGCTCCAGTGCCAGGCGGGTGTGCCCGGTTTGTGCGTCAGCGCCCAGCACGCGCCAGCGTGTGACGCTGGGCTTGCCTGTGGTGTGGCACACCTTGCTGCGGGGGCGGTTGGGCCAGTCCACGGTGAGTGGCAAGTCAATGGTGTGCCAGCCGTCGGCATCTGCCTCACCGGTGGTGGCGGTTGTTGTCGTGACGGTGGTGGCGTCCGGCAGGTGACCCGCCACGACGGCCTCATAGCGTTTGACTGTCTGTCGCTGCGCGAAGGCGATGCTCAATGCCCGCTGCATGGCAATGCCGCGCGCCATGATGATCAGGCCGCTGGTGGCCATGTCGAGCCGGTGCACCACCAGCGCATCGGGCCAGACGGCCTGCACGCGGGCGCTCAGGCAGTCAGCACCTTCTGGGCCTTTGCCGGGCACGGACAGCATGCCTGCTGGTTTGTCGAGCACGACCAGGTGCTCGTCCACCCAGACCACGCCGATGCCCTGGGCCTGCAAGCCCTCAGCGCTGCAAGGCCAGTCGGAGCTCATCGGCATCCACGGACCGTGCCGCGCCGAAGCCAGCCACCTGGCGTGCCGACAAAACGTGGAGCGCAACGAAGCGGAAATCGGGCAGGGCGGTCATCGGTTCGACTTCGGGAAACCGGCCCAGGTAGGCTGCCCGGCACGGGCCCCATGCAGGGTGGTCGGGCGGAAGTGTTTCGGCCCGCGTGTGCAGCGTGACCCGTGGCAGCGCATGAACGGGTTCACCTTCCACCTCGGGTGCAGTGACCAGACAGGCCGTCAGCGGCTGGCGTGCCATGTTGTCGGTGTGCGCAGCCAGGCCGCTGACATGCAGCACCAGCAGCCCCTGGGTGGGCTCGATGGCGTAGGGCACCATCGACACGAATGGTGTGCCGTCAGCCTGTACGGTGGCCAGCGATGCCACCCGCCTTTGCACCAGCAACTCGCGCAGCGCACGGGCCAGGCGGCTTTCGTGCGCCGGGGTGTCAGAAGGTTGCGGCATGGTCAGCAGCTGCAGCCAGGTGTGGTCGGCGGTTGGGCTTCGCCGAAGTGCACGCCCAGCTGACGCGCGGTGAGCAGCAGCGGATCGTTGGCCTGGATGCGCCGGGTTTGCGATGCCACGCGGTCCAGCCCGATGCTGGCCAGCTTGCCGTCACGCAACGTGACCAGTTGGCCGAACTCGCCTTGCGCCACCAGGTTGGCCGCATGCACGCCATACCGGGTGGCCAGCACACGGTCAAACGGTGTGGGGCTGCCACCGCGCTGCACATGGCCCAGCACGGTGGCCCTGATTTCACTTTGCACCAGCGGTTGCAGGCGGTCGCGCAGCGCCATGGCAGCACCGCCCAGGCGCGGTTTGCCCGAGTCGCCCGGGGCAGGGGTGTCGTAGGTGATGCCGCCGTCCACAGCCTTGGCCCCTTCGCCCATGCAGATCAGGGTGAAATCGTGCCGCGCTTCGCGCTCGCGGCACACGCTGGCCAGTGCAGCCATGTCGTGGTCGATTTCGGGCAACAGGATGATGTCTGCTGCGCCCGCAATGCCAGCCTCCAGCGCGATCCAGCCAGCGTGCCGACCCATGGTTTCCAGGATCATGATGCGGCCATGGCTCTGACCAGTGGTCTGCACACGCTCCAGTGCATCGGTCACGGTGGCCACGGCGGTGTCGAAGCCGAAGCTGCGCTCGCAGCCTTCGATGTCGTTGTCAATGGTCTTGGGTACACCCACCACTTGCATACCCTGCTGAGACAGCGCGTGCGCGATGGTCAGTGTGCCGTCGCCGCCAATGGCCACCAGCGCATCGAGTCCCAGCGCATGTGCGTTGTGCATGGCACGGGCCACCCCGTCCGGGGTATCCAGCGGGTTGAGCCGGTTGGTGGTGCCCAGCACCGTGCCGCCAAGGGCCAGCAGGTCGTCAACGCGTTCCCACGACAGCGGCACCGTGCGCGACTCCATCAAGCCTGCAAAACCGTCCTGAATGCCGATGACTTCGGCATTGCACTGGCGGATCAGGCATTGGGTCACGGCGCGGATCACGGCGTTCAGCCCCGGGCAGTCGCCCCCGCCCGTCAGCAGTCCGACACGTTGTTGTGGCTTGTTCATGGCTATGGGTGGGTGTTATCGGATGATGATTTCGGCACGGCGGTTGCGGGGCTCGGCCACCTCGTCTTCGGTGGGCACCACCGGCTCGCGCTCCCCCCGGCCAATGGCGTTCATCAGGTCTTCGGGGAAGCCCTGTGCTTTCAGCAGGTTGACGATGGCCTCTGCACGCTGCAATGACAACTTGTCGTTGGCATCACGGCTGCCCACGCGGTCGGTGTGGCCCACCACCAGTATTTCCCCGCCTGCACGTGCCTTGGCGCGCTGGATGAGCTCGGGCAGTTGCTGCGCAGACTCGGGGGTGAGCTGCGACTTGCCTGGCAGGAAGGTCAGCACCACCACTTCTTGCGACGGTGGCTGCATCTTCAGCACGTCGGCATAGCGGGCCTGTATTTCGTCTGCCGTGGCCATGCGCTGGGCCAGCTGGCCCTTGTGGTCGGTTTCGGCCAGTGCAAAGGGTTGGTCAAGCAGCAGTGCCTGCGCACCGGCGGTCACGCTCACAGCGGTTTTCAATGGCACACCTGCTGCATCACGCTGTGGCAACAGCACCACGCTGACTTTGGGGGGCGCGGGCTGCGGTGGGGGGGCTGCACAACCCGCCAGCATCAGGCTGGCCACAGCCAGTGCTGCCAGAGCCGACAGGGGACAGCGGATGCGCGGGTGGCGACTCACTGGGTCGCCTCCACGATGAAGTCGGTGCCCCTCACCCCGACCACCGATGTGGGCGTGGTCAGTTTGATCAGGTCCGGGTTGGTCTTGCCCATGATGCCGGTGACCATGCGCACCGTGCCCTGGATCAGGTTGAGCAGCAGGCTGCCGTTCTGGCTGGTCGGGTCAAACACATAGTGAGTCAGGTCCAGGCTGGAGTTGGGCCCCACGCTCACCACCGTGCCGTCTTTCAGCGTGACGGCTGCGGCACCTTTCGGGCCGGTGACCACACGGTCACCCTCCATCAGGCCACCACCGGACACCACTGGCAAGCTTTGACCGGCGCGAACCACGGTCACTTCGCCTTCCAGATTTTTGAACACGCCGCTGCGCTCGTTGGCGGCGTGGCCCAGGGCTGGCAGGGTCAGCGTGGCGCAGAGCACCAGGGTCCATGCGGGGGAAATCATGCGGTGTCGTGTCACAACGGTTCTCCGGATCGGGTGCGGTGGCGCAGACGGCCACACAAAGCGCCTGAATGATAAGTGACACTGTGCGCGGCGTGGGTTTCATCCGGGTTTGTACTCGGGGCACAATACCGCCCTTTTTGACGGTCGCTTTCCAGCCTGTATGTCTTCCTACGCAATCAAACCTGCTTCCCTGCGCGATGCCAAAGCCATCGCAGAACTTCATGTCAACGCCTGGCAACACGCCTACGCCGATCTCATGGACCCTGAGGACTTGAAAAACCTGTCTGTGGACAAACGCCAGGCCATGTGGCGCGAGGCGATCGAGTACGCCGAGCCGCAAGTGTTGGTGGCCACCGACGAAGCCGGCAAGATGGTGGGGTTTGTGGCGTTTGACCGTTCGCGCGATCCCAAAACCAAATCGACCACCGGTGAGCTGTGGGCCCTGTACGTGGCCCCCGAGGTGCTGGGCACCGGTGCCGGGCTGGCGCTGTGGGACGCTGCACGCGACGCTTGCGAGGATGAAGGCTTCAACGAAGTCACCGCCTGGGTGTATGCCCGCAATGACCGCGCGTTGAACTTCTTCGACGCAGCCGGTTTCAAGCGCGAAATGAAAACCCTGCGCACCACCCCGGTGGGGGCCACCCGGCTGGAAGAGCTGCGGGTGCACTTCAAGCTTTGATGATTTATAAAAAATAGGCCTCTGTCGCTTCCCATAATTGGATTCATTGCTATCAATAGATAACCAATGAGTGGCTGGGCAGCAGCTTGGTCAGCCGTTCGCTGATGGCGTCTGCACGCTCAGACCCAGCCGTTTGTTCGATGAGATGCAACAGCCGGTGCGCCACTTCCAGCATGGATGCCTCGTCCCGTGCCTCGCGCAGCTCGTTGCGAATGGCCGCTGCCAGCTCGGGGGTTCGGCGCGCGAAGAGGCGCTCGGCCATGTCGAACAGGTACATGCGCGCCGTGGCCAGCGAGCGCTGACCGTCGAACCGGTCTGCCGCCACGGGCACAGGCAGGGCAGTTTCCTCGTCCATGGGTGGGGCTGCCGTGGCGAACGCTTTGGCTGGCCTGGATGGCGTGACAGCCGATGTGGGGGCCGGTGCCGATACCGGTGTGGGTGCAGGTGTTTGCGCCGACACTGCGGGTGCCAGATAGCCCGCTGCAATCAGCTTGGCCAGCACCTCGTCGGTGGTGCGCACCTGTGCCAGCAGCGTGGCGGTGGGTGTGCGCCCGTCGGCCAGCAGCAGCAAGGCGCGTTCCTTGAGGTTCAGGGTGCGCTGGCGGGCGGACAGCTCGGCCAGCGCTTTGTCGGTCTTGATCAGGGTCATGTTTTGTGTGCCCCCAAAAGGGTGTTCCCAACTCACTTCACAGGTGGCGAAGTGTCGTGTGGGCACATGACCGTTTCATGATGCTGCCGCACCGGGGCAGCTTCTGAGCCGAAGGCCGCTTGGCTTCAGGCGGCGCTTGGCCGGCTTTCCAGCGCCTTGGCCATGGTTTTGCCCAGTTCCACACCCCACTGGTCGTAGGCGTTGATGCCCCAGATGGCGGCCTGTGTGAACACCTTGTGTTCGTACAGCGCAATCAGTGCACCCAGGGTGCGGGGGCTGAGGGTGTCGAGCCAGACGATGCTGCTGGGCACGTTGCCCTCGAAGCTGCGCTGCGCGGCCATGGCCTGGGCATCTTCGGCCGTCAGCCCCTCGGCCAACAGTGCCTTGACGGTGTCGGCCTCGGTGCGGCCCACGGCCAGCGCCTGGGCCTGTGCACGCAGGTTGAGGTTGACCACCCGGTGGTGCTCGGCCGCCAGCGGCAGCGGTGTGTCTTCGGACAGCACGCCGATGAACTCCACCGGCACCCGGTGTGTGCCCTGATGCAAGAGCTGAAAGTAGGCGTGTTGGCCGTCAATCCCCAGCCCGCCCCAGATGATGGGGCCGGTGCCGGTGGCGCACACCTGGCCGTTTTTTTGCACGCGTTTGCCGTTGCTCTCCATGTCCATTTGCTGCACAAACGGCGCAAACCGCACCAGGCGGCTGGGGTAGGTGGACACCAGTTGGGTGGGGCAATTCAAGAAATTGCGGTTCCACACGCCCGCCAGCGCCATCAGCACCGGCAGGTTCATGGCCAGTGGTGCGGTGGCAAAGTGGCGGTCCATGGCCTGGCCACCGGCCAGAAAGTCGCGGAAGGCATCGGGGCCGATGGCCAGTGCCAGCGGCAGGCCCAGCGCCGACCACACGGAATAGCGGCCACCCACCCAGTCCCAGAACGTGAAGGTGTGCGCCGCCGGGTAGCCTGCGGCGGCCGAGCGTTGCGGGGCAGCGGTGATGGCCACCAGGTGCTGGCTTTGGGCGGCATCGGTCACGCCACTGTCGGCCAGCCAGCGCCGTGCCGACGCGGCGTTGGTCATGGTTTCCTGGGTGGTGAAGGTTTTGGACGCCACCACCACCAGCGTGGTGAGCGGGTTCAGCCCGGCCAGCGCGCTGTGCAGCGCCCAGGCATCGGGGTTGCTGACGCAGTGCACCCGCAAACCCTCGGCCCTGGCAGGTGTGCACAGGTGCGCCAGCGCGTCGATGGCCATGCGAGGTCCGAGGTCCGAGCCGCCGATGCCGATGTTGACCACATCGGTGAACGCTTGGCCGGTGCTGCCACGCACCTGCCCGTTGCGCACAGCAGAAGCGAACGCGCACACGCGGTCCAGCTCGGTGTGCACCTGTTGCTGTATGGCGGTACCCCAGGGCGCGTCGGCACCCGTGGCACCCGGTGTGCCGCGCAGCGCCACGTGCAGCACGGCACGCTGTTCGGTGGTGTTGAGGGTGTCGCCACGGAACATGGCATCTCGCTGGGCTTCCACGCCTGCCTGAGTGGCCAAGGCCAGCAACTGGGTCAGCACCCGGTCGTCGATGGCCTGGCGGCTGAAGTCCAACCGGATGCCGGTGCCTTCGGCCACGGCCGACAGGGTGTGGCGGTTCGGGTCGGTCAGCAGGGTGCGCAGGTGGGGCACACCGGCTTCGGCACGCGAGCGCAACGCGCCCCAGGCGGGCCAGCAGACAGGCGTTTGCATGGCGTGGGCGGTGGTGGTTTGAGCGGTCATGTGCGCATTGTGCGTTGGGTTTGTGGCAACTCAGGCTGCCCAGCAGCCTGTGCGGAATCAGGCCGCGGCAGCTTGTTCGGGTTCAAGCAGCCGCTGCCGCCTGCGTGGCAGCCCGCGCCAGTTGTGTGATGCGGGGCCAGTCGTGTGCGGCCAGGGCATCGGCAGGTGTCAGCCAGCTGCCACCCACCATGGCGACGTTTTTCTGTTGCAAGAAGCTGGCCAGGTTGTCGGGGCTGATGCCCCCGGTGGGGCAAAACCGCACATCGGCCAGCGGACCGCCCAGCGCCTGCAGCATGGCCAGGCCGCCAGCCTGTGCGGCGGGGAACAGCTTCATCAACCGAAAGCCGTGGTCGCGCGCGGTCATGACTTCGCTGGGGGTCATCACGCCGGGCACAAAGGGCAGTTGGGCGGCGCGCACCGCGTCCACCAGCGTGGGTGTGCAGCCGGGCGACAGGGCAAAGCGCGCCCCGGCGTCGACCACGCGTTGCACATCGGCTGCCTGCGTGACGGTGCCTGCGCCCAGTTGCATGGCGGGCACGGCACGCGCCACGGCTGCTATGCAGGCCAGGCCTTGCGGCGTGCGCAGCGTGATTTCCATCACGTCGATGCCCCCGGCCAGCAAGGCCTCGGCCAGCGGCACGGCATGGGCCACGTCGTGCAAGGCGATCACCGGGACCACGCGGGATTGGAAGGCGGGCAGGGCGGGCATGGGGGATGGTGTGTGGGACATGTTGGGCGTTGTAAGTGTTGGTTAGAAATATATAAAAATATGGGTATAACGCTTTATATATAAGCATTCATAGCTATACATTAAATCCCATTTGGAAACCATGTTCAGATCGAATGGCGGCGGACGCGCGGACCCCAGTACGGGTTCAGGTGAGGGCTTCAACTGCGCAACCAGTGTAGTGTTCCGTTCTGTTTGAAACGTATTTTTGAGTTCGCCCGGATGACCTTCTGCAGGATGTCGCGCGCGCTGGGCCAGCCTGACGCTGGTGCGCCCCTTGGCGCCACTTACCCAAGAAAGAGTCGCACGGCGGGTTTCACCGCAAACGGCATGTCGACATTGCGGTGCAGCGCTTTGACGCATGGGCATCGCACGCGACGCCAGCGTGTTGGCCGCTTGCGAGCGCAGTTTGGGCTGTGTCACCCATGGTCAGGGAACCATGCAGTCCAGCGTTGTGCGTGAACATGTGCGCATCCCTGATGAGCAGAACATCATGGTCTGCCTTGCGATGGAGTCCACGGATGACGACGTCACAGAGCGTGAAGTCTGTGCGTGAGGACAGCCAGAATTTCGGCACCTGCGTGGGCTTCGATGGGCCGTCGCAGCGCTGGCTGGCCATTTCATCAGCTTGTCACGTGCCACATGCGTAATGGCCGGTTTTAGGAGTGAGCAAGAGATGAAGATCAAGATGAAAAAGCGGGCAATCGTGGTTGCTTTGAACCCTGTGCTGGCCGGTTTGCTGCTGGCGGCTTGCGGTGGTTCCGACTCCACTTCGCAAGGGCGTTTTATTGATGGGCCGGTTGCCGGTCTCTCTTACAGTACTTTGGCTGGCAAGGGCGGCACCACCGATGCCAACGGCACATTTGACTACTTGTACGGCACGCCTGCCGACACCGTGACTTTCAAGGTTGGCGCGGTTGCGCTGGGCACCGCAGCTGCGGCTGCTGTGCTCACACCGCTGGATCTGGTGGCCGGTGCCACGGTGAGCGATGCACGCGTGCTCAACCGGCTGCAACTGTTGCAGTCCCTGGACCGCGACCAGGATGTGGACAACGGCATCGTGATTGACACTGGCCTGGCCGCCAAGCTCAACGACACGGTCAAGCCCGACGAGATCGACGCCGCCAAGTTTGAAGCAGCATTGAAAACTGCGCTGGGTACCACGCCTGTGGCGCGCGGTCTGGCGCGCGAGAGCTTTGAGAGCAGTTTGGCCGCCATGGGCCGCAGCGTCACGACAGCGAAAGAAGCCATCAGCGGTGGCAACGTTGTGGTGAGCAAGCACCGTGTCAACGTGCCTGCCAGCATGTACGTGCCCTATGAGGGAAACAGTGCCGATTTGAAGGCCGCATTCCCCAAGGGTTTTCCGCTGGCCGTGGGCTCGGCGCTGACCCTCAAGTCGGTCAACAGCGATGGCAGCATCGACTTTTACGTACTGACCGACCGCGGCTCCAATGCCGACGGTCCGAACATCATGGTGGGTACCAGCGCGTACGGCACCAAGGTGTTTCCGGCCCCGGGTTTCGCCCCCACGTTTGGTGTGCTGCGTCTGGCCAATGGAGTGGCCACGGTGACCGGCATCACGCCGATGCTCAACGAGAGGGGTGGCAAGCTGACGGGTCTGCCCCTGCCGGTTGGCACCCCGGGTTCCTCGGCTGAAGTGGCCTTGAATGAATCTCTTCAGGCACTGACAGGTGACCCGATGGGTCTGGACCCTGAAGGTATTGTGTTTGACAAGGCCAGCGGCAAGCTCTACATATCCGATGAGTACGGTCCGTTCATCATCAAGGTGGACGCGGCCACGGGCAGGATCGAGGAGCGCTTTGCGCCGGCGATCGCTGGCAGCACGGCCAGCAAGCCGGTGTTGCCCGCCGTGTTGAACCTGCGGCGCGCCAACCGCGGCATGGAAGGGCTGGCCATGGACGCCGCTGGCGAATTGCACGGCCTGGTTCAAAGCCCGCTGGATGCCAAGGTTGCGGCTGACGACGGCACTTCCGTGTCGGTCAGCAAAACTGCGCTGTTCCTGCGCTGGCTGGTGCTGAATCCGGTCACCGGCGCGACCAAGACCTATGCCTTCCCCCTGAGCAAGACAGACTGGTCGAAGTCCGACACCGGGCAGGCCAAAATGGGAGACATCGCCTATGTCGCACCGGGCAAGTTTCTGGCCATCGAACAGGGTTTGAACGCCGCTGGCGTGTTGGTCAACAGGATCATGCTGGTGGAAATCCCCGCCGATGCCACGGACATCAATGCCCTGGGGGCCGAGCTGGAAGCCAGCAGCGCAACCGCCAAGACGGTCAAGGGCGTTGACTGGACCAAGGTCGTGCCGCTCAAACGAACCCTGCTGCTGCAACTCAACGATGCCGGCTGGCTTGCCGAGAAGGCCGAGGGCCTCACGGTGGTGAATGGCGACACGATTGCGTTGATCAACGACAACGATTTCGGCGTCACCCCCGCACTGTATGACGCCCAAGGTGCAGTCGTGAGCGGTGACGTGACAGCCTGCCTGACAGAAAACGGCACGCTCGTGAACAACGGCACCAAGGTGTGTCCGGCTGCTGCCGTTCGGGTGGCGCCTGGTACCGCGTCGGAGCGACCGACCCGTCTGTACACCTTCAAGTTTCCGAAGGCCATTGCCAACTACAGCGTGAAGTAAGTTCCAGCGAAGTAGCCGATATCCGGATCGGCTCCATGCGCCACCCCGGCCAGCAGATGCCCCCCGGTCATCCGGGGTTCGGCTGCTTTTTCACTGAGGCTTATAGATTAATTTGGCCTCTAGCCCAGTGAGGCATTGTGTAAGCAGCTATCAAAGTCAGATTAACTCCGTGGGCGTGATTTCCCGGCAGTCGACGAATGCCCGCCACGCATGCGGCCTATCCGGTCGCGCAGCACAGTCGCATGCAAGCGCGCCGTACAGGCTCAGTTCCACAGCGGCGAGGCCCCCGCTTCGGCCATGGCCGCATGCTGGCGGAACAAGCCAAACAGCTCGCGGCCGGTGCCGTGGCTGTTGTGGCTGAGGTCGGGCACGGTGGCGGTGCGGCTGGCCAGCGTGTCGGCGTCCACTTCCAGTTGCAGCACACCGGCCTCGCAGTCCAGCAACACCATGTCGCCGTCCTGGATGCGGGCAATGGGGCCGTCGGCCAGCGCTTCGGGGCTCAGGTGGATGGCAGCGGGCACCTTGCCCGACGCGCCTGACATGCGGCCATCGGTCACCAGCGCTACCTTGAAACCCTGGTCTTGCAGGTTGGCCAGCGGGGGGGTCAGTTTGTGCAGCTCGGGCATGCCGTTGGCACGCGGCCCCTGGTAGCGCACCACGGCCACGAAGTCGCGTTGCAGTTTGCCCGCGTCGTACAGGGCCAGCAGTTCCAGCTGGTCGGCCACCACCACGGCGGGGGCGTGCACCACGCGGTGTTCAAGGGCCACGGCTGACACCTTCACCACGCTGCGGCCCAGGTTGCCTTGCAGCAGGCGCAAGCCCCCATCGGCACTGAACGGGTGGCTGACGGGGCGCAGCACGGCCTCGTCGCCCGATTGCACGGGCACGTCGCGCCACGCCAATGCGCCAGCCTGGGCGGGGTCCAGCCACGGCTCGGTGGTGTAGGCGGCCAGGCCGAGGCCCATGATGGTGGTCACGTCGCCGTGCAGCAAGCCAACCGACAACAATTCGCGCATCAGAAACCCCATGCCGCCTGCGGCCTGGAAATGGTTCACGTCGGCCTTGCCATTGGGGTACACGCGGGCCAGCAGCGGCACGGCGGCGGACAGCTCGGCAAAGTCGGTCCAGTCGATGTGGATGCCTGCGGCCCGTGCCATGGCCACCAGGTGCAGCGTGTGGTTGGTGCTGCCGCCGGTGGCCAGCAGGCCGACCATGCCGTTGACGATGCTCTTTTCGGTCACCACGTCGGCCAGGGTGATGGCTGGGCCGCTGTGGCTGCCGTCCACCAGACCGGTGTTGAGCACGACACGGCGCACGGCCTCGGTGGTCAGCGCCGCTCGCAAAGGTGTGCCGGGGTGGATGAATGACGCCCCGGGCAGGTGCAGGCCCATGATTTCCATCAGCATCTGGTTGCTGTTGGCCGTGCCGTAAAAGGTGCAGGTGCCCGAGCTGTGGTAGGCCTGACTTTCAGCCTCCAGCAGCGCCTCGCGGCTGACCTCGCCTTTGGCGTACTGCTGGCGGACCTTGGCTTTCGCGTCGTTCGACAGCCCTGATGTCATGGGCCCGGCGGGCACGAACACGGCGGGCAGGTGGCCAAACTGCAGGGCACCCATCAGCAGGCCGGGCACGATCTTGTCGCAGATGCCCAGCATCAGCGACGCGTCGAACACGTTGTGCGACAGCGACACGGCGGTGGCCAGTGCGATCACGTCGCGCGAAAACAGCGACAGCTCCATGCCCGCCGCGCCCTGCGTGATGCCGTCGCACATGGCGGGCACGCCGCCCGCCACCTGCGCCGTGGCACCGGCTGCCCGTGCGGCAGCGCGGATGGCCTCGGGGTAATGCTCGTACGGTTGGTGGGCCGACAGCATGTCGTTGTAGGCCGTGACCATGCCCACGTGCGGCACTTTGGCCGCGCGAACGGCCAGCTTGTCGTTCGCGGGCAGGGCTGCAAACGCATGGGCCATGTTGGCGCAGCCCATGCCCTGGCGCTGTGTGCCTGCCTTGCGCTGCATGGCCATGGTGGCCAGGTAGGCTGCGCGGGTGGTGGCGCTACGTTCAACGACGCGTTGCGTCACCGCATCCAGGGTGGCGTTCAGGGGTGAGGCGTGGGGCGTGGTCATGTGGGTAACCCATCAATGCGAAACAGGGGCTGCAGGCTGAAACAAAGGCTGGTGGTTCAGGGGCAGGGAACGGGGTGGCTGGCGGTGGGCAGGCAGCTCAGACGCTCAGGCCAGCCAGACCGACAGCACCATCCGGGGCGCGTTGGCTACGGTGGGGCCGGTGCCGAAACCTTGCACGGCAATGAGCGGGTTCAGCAGCAGCGAGACGGGCAAAACAGTGTGCGTGACCAGGCAGGCCTCCTGGTACACCACCCGCTTGGTTTCGCCGCTGATGGACAGTGCGCATTCACCCACGCGCTGCAACGCAGGCAGCGTGAGGCTCAGGCGCGTGTGGGGTGCGGTGGTTGGGCACACCCAGGCCACGGGGCCTGCGGCGGTCAGGGCATGTGTCAGCCCCTGTGCACCGGGGAACAGCGAGGCGGTGTGCCCGTCTTCGCCCATACCCAGTACCGCGATGTCGATATGCCCCAACGCCGCCACGCGGGTGCTGGCCTGTGCAGCCAGTGCGTTCAGCGCGGCCAAGCCTTCGGCGGTGTCGGGCGTCAGGGCCTGTGCGGGCAGGCTGTCGAAAAAGGGCACCAGGCGGGCACTGGCTGCCGGGCCTTGCAACAGGTGTTGCCTGACCAGTGCGGTGTTGCTGTCGGCGTGTGGTGCAGGCTGGTGCGGCACGCACCGCTCGTCCACCAGCAAAACGGTCACGTGTGCCCAGTCGAGTGACTGTTCCCGCAGGCGCTCGAACAGCGCAATGGGCGATTTGCCACCCGACACGGCCAGCACGGCTTGTCCGCGCTGTGCCAGTGCCCGCTTCAAACGCAAGGCCACGTGCGCCGCCAGCGCGGCGGCCAGCGCAGCCGGGTGGTCGAAACGGTGCTCGGCGTGTGGATACATGGTGGGTCGTACCGGGGCAATGGGGGGACGGGGAGAAAGGCGGTCAGGCCTCTTCTACCCAGGCCATGTTGTCGCGGGCCATCAGCGCCGACGAGGCGGCTGGGCCCCAGGTGCCAGCGGTGTAGGGGCGGGGCTTTTCGTCCAGCGTGGCCCAGCCGTTCTGGATGGGCTCCACCCACGTCCAGGCGGCTTCCAGTTCGTCGCGGCGCATGAAGTGCGTCAGGCGGCCTTTGATGACGTCCATCAGCAGGCGTTCATAGGCTTCGGCGCGGCGGGCCTCGAACGCAGCTTCCAGGTCGAGCTTCAGGCTGACGGGACGCAGGCGCATGCCGCTGCCGGGCTCTTTGGCCATCATCTGCAGTTGCACGTGCTCTTCGGGCTGCAGGCGTATCAGCAGGCGGTTGACGGGTTGGCGCGGTGCATCGGGGAACAACGTGAAGGGCAGGTCGGCAAATTCGATGACGATTTCAGACCGCCGCTCGGCCATGCGCTTGCCCGTGCGCAGGAAGATGGGCACGTTGGCCCAGCGCCAGTTGTTGATGTGCGCGCGCAAAGCCACGAAGGTTTCGGTGCCGCTGCCTGGCGGCACGTTGGCTTCCTGCAAGTAGCCCGCAGCGGCCTCGCCACCCGACGCGCCGGGCGTGTACTGGCCACGCACGGTGTCGCGGGCCACGTCGGACACGGTCATGGGGCGCAGCGAGCGCAGCACCTTCAGTTTTTCGTCGCGCACGGCATCGGGGTCGAGCGAGACAGGTGGCTCCATGGCCACGATGCACAGCAGTTGCAGCAAGTGGTTTTGCACCATGTCGCGCAATGCGCCGGTGCTGTCGTAAAACCCGGCACGGCTGCCCACGCCCACGCTTTCAGCCACGGTGATCTGCACGCTTTTGATGAACGGACTGCGCCACAGCGGCTCGAAAATGGTGTTGCCAAAACGCAGCACCATCAGGTTTTGCACGGTTTCCTTGCCCAGGTAGTGGTCGATGCGGAAGATCTGGTGCTCGGCAAAGTGCTTGCCCACTTCATCGTTGATCTGGCGTGCCGAGGCCAGGTCGTGCCCAAGTGGTTTTTCAAGCACCACGCGGGTGTGCGGGTCAATCAGCCCGTTGCTGGCCAGATGGGCGCAAATGGTGGTGAACAGGCCCGGCGACGTGGCCAGGTAGTGCACCCGTGTGGAGCCGGGCTGCATGGCATGGCCCAGTACCGCGAAATCGGCGCATTGCGTGGCGTCGAGCATCAGGTAGCTGAGACGCGCCACGAAGCGTGCCCAGGCATCGGGCGTGCGGGCTGCTGCGTCGATGAACGGGGGCACCTTGTCTTCGATGAAGGCGCGAAACGTGGCCTCGTCCCACGCCTGGCGGCCCAGCACGTGGATGCGCGAGGGTTCGGGCAGGTTGCCGTGCGAATGCGCCATGAACAGGGCGGGCAGCAACTTGCGCAGCGACAGGTCGCCCACGCCACCGAATATGACCATATCCAGCGGTGCATCGGCCAGGGTGACGGGGGCAGGTGATGTCATGGTAGGAACCTTGTTACTTTTTCGCTTGAAATGTTAGTGTAATTTGGTTACATGCAGAGTGGTTTTTGCGCCACGACTGCTGCAGGTGTGCCAGCCAAGCAACCAGCATGCCTGTGGCACCTTGCGCTTGCAGCCAAGGCAGGCAATGACCCCTGTCACAACCCGCTACCACCACGCGTGGTGGGCATCGAACCACAATGAATTCCCGTTATTTCCAATACAGGAGACAGAGATGGCAGCCCAAAAAATTCTGATGATCTGCGGCGACTATTGCGAGGACTATGAAACCATGGTCCCGTTTCAGACGCTGCTGGCCGTGGGCCACACGGTGCACGCGGTGTGCCCCGACAAAAAGGCGGGCGATCAGATCAAGACCGCCATCCACGACTTCGAGGGCGCGCAGACCTACAGCGAAAAGCCGGGCCACAACTTCGCCCTGAATGCCACTTTTGCCGACATTGCCGTGCAGGACTACGACGCACTCGTCATTCCCGGTGGCCGTGGCCCCGAATACCTGCGCACCTACCCAGCGGTGGTGGCCATGGTGAAGCACTTCTTTGATACCGGCAAACCCGTGGCCGCCATCTGCCACGGTGCACAGCTGTTGGCGGGGGCCGATGTGCTCAAAGGCCGCACCTGCTCGGCCTACCCGGCCTGCCGCTACGAGGTGGAGCGTGCAGGGGGCACGTATACCGACATCGCCATTGACGGTGCATTCACCGAGGGCAACCTGGTCAGCGCACCAGCATGGCCTGCCCATCCTGCCTGGATGGCGCAGTTTCTGGCGTTGCTGGGCACCCGCATCAGTCTGTAAAAGGTTTGTGCATGCGCGACAGGCCAGCGGGTGCTGGTTTGTCCGCGTAGACGACGGCAGGGCAGCACTGCATGCTGTGGAGCCGCTGTCTGCCCCCGGAGATGTCCCATGTGCCAAGTGTTCATCAACGCCGCCCCCCATTTGTACGCGTGCCGTGCCCGCTCGGTCCGGCTGCATGGCGTGGCCACCAGCATCCGCCTGGAAAACCTGTTCTGGAACGTGCTGGACGACATTGCCATCCGTGACGGCATGAGCGTGCCGCAGCTGTGCACCAAGCTCTACGACGAGCTGGTGCAGGCGCGGGGGGAGGTTGACAACTTCGCGTCGTTTTTGCGGGTGTGTTGCGGGCGCTACCTGGCCTTGCAACTGTCAGGCGGCATTCCGCAGGATGCCCGCATCCCTATCGCCAGCCTCAACGCCGAACGCGTGCTGGCGTCCGAGCACCATCCACTGCCTCCCAACGTGCTCAAGGTGTGCGCAGCCTGAGCGCCGCCTCAGACCTGTTGCATTGCGCCAGGTCCCCCGAGAAAGCATGAAACAACTTGAGGCGGCCCGGTGTTTTCCTATGAGGCGGGGAGGGCACCCGTGAAAAACGGTTGAGGCTCAGCCCAATAGCGCTTGCGCGAACTCGCGCGCGTTGAAGGTCTGCAGGTCTTCCAGCTTTTCGCCCACGCCGATGAAGTAAACCGGAATGGGGTGCTCGCGGGCAATGGCAGCCAGTACGCCACCTTTGGCGGTACCGTCCAGTTTGGTGACGATCAGGCCGGTCAGCCCCAGCGTCTGATCAAACGCCTTGACCTGCGTCAGCGCGTTCTGGCCGGTGTTGCCGTCAATGACCAAAATGACCTCGTTCGGTGCACTGGCCTGCGCCTTTTGCACCACGCGTTTGATTTTTTTCAGCTCTTCCATCAGGTGCAGTTGCGTGGGCAGGCGGCCTGCGGTGTCGACCAGCACCACGTCTTTGCCACGTGCCTTGCCGGCTGAGACGGCGTCGAAGCTGACCGCCGCCGGGTCGCCGCCGTCCTGGCTGATGATGTCTACCGTGGTGCGTGTGGCCCACACGCCCAGCTGCTCGCGGGCGGCGGCGCGGAAGGTGTCGGCTGCGGCCAGCAGCACGCTGGCCCCCGAATCGCTCAGATGGCGGGTGAGTTTGCCGATGGAGGTGGTTTTGCCTGCGCCGTTCACGCCTGCCACCATGATGACGGTGGGCTCGTCCAGCTCGGTGCTGCCGGGTGGTGGTGGGGTGCGCAGACCAATGGCCAGCGGCTTTTCCAGTGGTTTGAGCAAATCGGTGATGGCATCGGCCAGCAGCCCTTTGACGGCCGAGGGTTCGGTGGTTTTGGTTTCCTTCACGCGGCGCTTCACGTCTGCCAGCAGGTGTTCGGTGGCTTTGACGCCGGTGTCGGCCATCAGCAGCGCGGTTTCCAGCTCCTCGTACAGGGCATCGTCAATTTGCGTGCCGGTGAACACCGTGGCAATGGCCGAGCCGGTTTTTTTCAACCCGGCCTTGAGCTTGTCGAGCCAGCCCGTGCGCACGGGCTTGGCCTGTTCGACGGGGGCAAGGCTGGGCTGTGGTGCCGGCGCCACGGGCTGCGTGGCTGGTGGTGGTGTGGCTGCGCGCTGCACCGGCAACGGCACAGCGGTGGGTTGTGGTGCCCGTGCCTGGGTGGCGGCAAGGGTCGGTGTGACCGGCGCAACGGGAGTGACGGGTGCAGTCGGCGCAATGGGCAACCCAGCTGCCGTCACGGCAGATGAAGCGCCAGACGGCGCGACAGGTGGCGCGGATGTGGGCACTCCGGTCGCAACCGGTGCGACTGAAGCCGCAGGCGCAGCTTGTGTACCCGCATCGGGCACCGCCACGGTCACTGGCGGAACGGGTGCAGGTGCAGGCGAGCCGGTGAAACTGCTTTTGATCTTGTCGAACCAACCTGTCCGCTCAGGCGCGGGTGTTGGCGCTGGCGCAGCCACCGGTGCTACCTCAACCGGGTGGGGCACGTTGGGCGGTGTGGCCGCAGCGGGAGCGGGCACAACCGTGGCTGGGCTGGTTGCCGCAGGGGCATCTGATGCCGGGGTCGGGTGGGGCGCAACAGCTTGCTGTGCGGGCAATTCGGTGCTGACGGGGGCGGATTCAGCCGCTGGCGGCTGGGGTGTCGGGGCAGGCGCCGGGCTGGCGGCAGGTTTTTTTCTGAAGAACGAGAACATTGGCCACTTTCTGGTGTCTAGTGCATTCTATGAAACCCATTCGCTTCAACTTTTCCGGAGCCGTCCGCACCGTCATGCTGGTGCTGGGCACTGCGAGCCTGGCGTCCCATGCGTGGGGTGCAACGCCCCCTGCCGCCGACACCACGGTGCAACGGCACACGCTGGCCAACGGCCTCACGCTGATCATCAAACCCGACCACCGAGCGCCCACCGTGGCCCACATGCTTTGGGTGCGCGTGGGCGCCATGGATGAGGTGGACGGTACCAGCGGCGTGGCCCATGTGCTGGAGCACATGATGTTCAAAGGCACCCCCAGCCTGAAGCCCGGCGAGTTTTCGCGCCGCGTGGCCGCTTTGGGTGGGCGCGAAAACGCCTTCACCAGCCGCGACATGACGGCCTACCACCAGCAGGTGCCCGCTGCGCACCTCGAAGCCGTCATGAAGCTGGAGGCCGACCGCTTCGCCCACAACCAGTGGGCCGACGATGAGTTCAAGCGCGAAATCGAAGTCATCAAAGAAGAGCGCCGCCAGCGTGTGGACGACCAGCCGCGTTCTGCCCTGCACGAAGCCCTGAGCGCCACCGTGTGGAAGGCACACCCCTACCGCCGCCCGGTCATCGGTTGGATGGCCGACATCGAGTCGCTCACGCCAGACGATGTGCGCGGCTTTCACCAGCGCTGGTACACCCCCGCGAATGCTGCGGTGGTCATTGCCGGCGATGTGGACCCCGCCCAGGTGCTGGCCTGGGCGCAAGCCACCTACGGGCAGGTGCCTGCACGCGCGGTGCCCGAGCGCAAGCCCCGCACCGAGCCACCACAGACCGGTGCCAAGCGCATCGACGTGAAAGCCCCGGCTGAACAGCCCTATGTGGCAATGGCCTTCCACGGCCCCCGCCTGACCGACCCCGATGCAGCCGACGCCGCCAGCCAGGATGCGCTGGCGCTGGTGATGCTGGCCGCCATCCTTGACGGTTACGAGGGCGCCCGCCTGGGGCGGCAACTGGTGCAATGGCCAGCAGGTCAGCGCCTGGCCGATTCGGCCGGGGCCTACTTCAGCGGCACCGGGCGCGGCCCCGGTCTGTTCATGCTGGATGCCACCCCGGCCGAGGGCAAAGACCCCGCCCAGTTGGCCCAGGCGCTGCGCGATGCCGTGGCGCAGGTGGCCCGCGATGGTGTGACCGCCACCGAACTGGACCGTGTGAAAAACCAGTGGCGCGCTGCCGAGGTTTACAAGCTCGACGCCGTGTTTGCCCAGGCCCGCGAGCTGGGCAGTAACTGGGTGCAGGGCTGGGGTGTCGATGCGTCAGACCGCTTGCTGCAAAGCCTGCGCCGCGTCACGGCCGAACAGGTGCAGGCCGTGGCCGGGCGCTACTTTGGCAGCGAGCAATCCACCCAGGCTGTGCTGGTGCCCGACCGCGAGGCACTGGCGCAACGCCAACAGGCCGCAGGCACCCGCCCACGGGTGACCTTGCGCCATTGAACAGCTGAGAGCCTTTCGTGCATGCCCATGCCTTCCGCGCACGCACGCACCGTACCCATCGGACTGATACTGACCACAACATGATTAAAAAAACCATAGCTGACAGCGCTTATAAATATTGCGTCAAAGCACTTTTTGGCTTGATATTTGTATTGCCCATGGCCCACGCCGTGCCGTCGATCGACATGTGGCAACACGCCAGCGGTGCACGCGTGGCGCTGGTGGCCAGCCCGGCCATTCCCATGCTCGACGTGCGCATCGAGTTCGATGGTGGCAGCCGCCGCGACCCGGCCGACCAAGCCGGTCTGGCTTCCGCCGCCGCGCTCATGAGCGCCCGTGGCGTGGGTGCAACCGGGCAACAGCCCGCGCTCGACGAAAACCAGCTGGCTGAAAGCTGGATGGACCTGGGCGCGCAGTGGTCGGTGTCGGCGGGCAGCGACCGCCTCAGCGCCTCGCTGCGCACCCTCACGGCACCCGACGTGCTGCCCGGTGCGTTGGCACTGGCCGCACGCCAACTGGCGCACCCCCGTTTCGATGCGGCGTACGCCGCCCCCATCTGGCAGCGCGAGCGCGAGCGCATGAGCGCCGCCTGGCACAACGCCAGCACCCAGCCGGGCACGGTGGCACAGCGCCGGTTTGCCCAGGCGGTGTATGGCCAGCACCCATATGGGTTCGACACCACGCCCGACACGCTGGCCCGCGTGACCGTGGCCGACATGCACACCTGGTGGCAACGCCACGTGCGGGCTTGCGATGCGCGGGTCAGCCTGGTAGGTGCGGTGGACCGTGCACAGGCCGATGTCATCGTCACGCAGTTGCTGGCCGGTATCCAACGCGCGCAGTGCCCGCCGCTGCCAGCTGTGCCCGAAGTGAGCGCACTGCATGCCGCCAGCGACCAGCGCGTGCCCATGGCCACCGCGCAGGCACACGTGCTGTTGGGCCAACCCGGCCACCGCCGTGACGACCCCGACTTCTTCCCCCTGCTGGTGGGCAACTACGTGCTGGGGGGCGGGGGCTTTGTGTCGCGCCTGACGACCGAGGTGCGTGAAAAGCGTGGTCTCACTTACGGCGTGTACAGCTACTACGCACCCGGCATGCATGCCGGGGCGTTCACCGTGGGCTTGCAAACGCGGCATGACCAGGCTGAGCAGGCGCTGGCTCTGGCCCGTGAAGTGGTGGCGGGCTTCGTGGCCCATGGCCCGACAGAAGCCGAGCTGAAAGCGGCCCAGGACAACCTGGTCAACGGCTTTGCCCTGCGCATCGACACCAACCGCAAGCTGCTGGACAACGTGGCCAACATCGCTTGGTACGGCTTGCCAGCCGACTACCTGCAAACCTGGACCCAGCGCATCGGCGCCGTCACGGTGGCCGATGTGCGCCGGGCGTTTCAGCGTGTGTTGCAGCCGGGCACCATGGCATCGGTGGTGGTCGGTGGCGCGGGCAGTTAAGCTGCGCGCATGCAACCCATTTCCAAACCTTCTGCTTCCGCCACTGGCCGGGGCAAACCATCTGATTCAGCGGGCGGCACCCGTGGCGCGGGCCGCGGTGCCTCATCAACCAGCAAACCAACGGGTAAATCAGCCCAGTCAGGCAAGTCGACCAAGCCTGGCCAGGCCAAACGGGGCCCACCACCGAACGAGGTGCGCATCATGGGGGGGCTGTGGAAGCGCACCCCGCTGCCCGTGCCCGACCAGCCGGGCCTGCGCCCCACGCCCGGCCGGGTGCGGGAAACCCTGTTCAACTGGCTCGGACAGGACATGACAGGCCTGCGCTTCATTGATGCCTTTGCCGGCTCGGGTGCGCTGGGTCTGGAGGCTGCCTCGCGTGGTGCGAAAGAGGTGTGGCTGGTCGAAAAGGACGCGCAACTGGTCACCAACCTGCGCCGCACCGTGCAAAAGCTGGGTGCCCACCACGTGCGCATCGACAAGGCCGATGCGTTCAGTGTGCTGTCGCAATGCGCGGGACAGAAGTGGGACGGTGTGTTCCTCGACCCACCTTTTCTGGATGGTGAGAACGACGACATTGCCCTGCGTGCCCTGAAGGCCGCCAAGGAAGCCGTAAGCCCAGCGGGCTGGGTGTACCTGGAGTCCCCCCGCGAATGGACCGCTGCCGAGCTGTTGCCGCTGGGGTTGGCCCCGCACCGGCAAGGCAAGGCAGGCCAAGTGCATTACGCGCTGTTGACCGTTGCCGAGCTGTCCTGACGGCGTGGGGGGGGCACGGTTCAGCCGGTGAGCGGTTGGCCTGCCGTGCGTGTGGTGATCGGCTCCACCGAGCGCTGTGTACCGGGCTTCATCCGATAATCGAAACTGTTTTTGAAAGGCAACAGAGATGAAGCGCACAGCGGTTTACAGCGGCACGTTCGACCCCGTCACACTGGGTCATGAAGACGTGGCCCGCCGTGCAACGGGGTTGTTCGACGAACTGATCGTCGCCGTGGCCATTGCGCACCACAAGACCACGCGGTTCACGCTGACGCAGCGCATCGAGTTGGTTCAGCAGTCGCTGGCAGACGTGCCCAACGTGCGTGTGTTGCCGTTCGACGGGCTGATCATGGATTTTTGCCGGGCCAATGGTGCTTGCGCCGTGGTGCGTGGCATCCGCAACATCACCGACTTTGACTACGAAGCACAGATGGCCGCGATGAACCGCAAGCTCAACGCCCAGGTGGAAACGCTGTTCTTGCTGCCGCAGGCCGAGTTGCAGTGCATTTCCAGCACCCTGGTACGCGAAATTGCCAAGCTCGGTGGTGACGTGAGGGGCATGGTCAGCCCGGTCGTTGACCGTGCATTGCACCCTGTTGTGCAGGCCTGAGGCAACCCACCATGGCGCTGATGATCACTGACGAATGCATCAACTGCGATGTGTGCGAACCCGAGTGTCCCAACGAAGCCATCTTCATGGGGCAGGATTTTTACGAAATCAATCCGGCCAAGTGCACCGAGTGCGTGGGCCATTTTGACGAGCCCCAGTGCGTGCAGGTGTGCCCGGTCGAGTGCATACCGGTCAACCCGGCGCACGTGGAGAGCAAAGAAACGCTGATGCAAAAATACAAGCGCCTGCAGGCTCAGGCGCAGCCGGTAACCAAGGTGTGAGCCCGATGCACGACCGTGTGCACATTGATTCGGCCTTTTGAAGTCGCAAGCCGAATACAGGGGCTTCCCAGCTGGAGACCCCCGGAAAGTTCGAAGTTCATGGGGCCAAAGCAACTGGTTGTGCCCGCGTCTGGCAGTTTGTCCCGATCAGTTGATGGGCTGTGAACCCCATCCTTTCCTTTGCAACCAATCGGGTTGGAGTGGTGTGCCTCGCTTGCCGCGTCAACCGTTCGTATCTGGACGCACAGGGGCTGAAACGCTGGGGGGGGCCTGACGGGAAGTGTCGATTGCCGCGTCGTTGCCTGGGGCTGGCATTGCTACCTGGGTTTGGGGTGGCCGGGGTGGTTTGGGGCGTGGTGGCTTGCTGGTGTGGATTTGTACCGTGGCCTTGTCCATGCGGCCCAGCACCAGGTCGTTTGCTGCCTTCAGGCTGCGCTCGATGCCGAGCTCGATGGCATCACGCTGTTCGGGGCTGGGCTTTTTGAGCACCCAGTTCACCACTTCGGCTTTGTGCCCAGGGTGGTCGATGCCGATGCGCAGCCGCCAGTAATCGGCACTGCCCAGTTGGCCGTGGATGTCGCGCAGGCCGTTGTGCCCAGCATGGCTGCCGCCCAGTTTGAGCTTGGTTTCACCGGCAGGCAGGTCCAGCTCGTCATGTGCCACCAGTATTTCCTGAGGCTGTATTTTGAAAAACCGGGCCAGAGTGGACACGGCCTGACCTGACTTGTTCATGAAGGTTTGCGGCGCCAGCAACCAGACCGTCTGGCCTTCGATTTGCGTGCGGGCCATCAAACCGAAATAACTGCGCTCCAACTGCAAGCGCGTGCCCCATTGCCGGGCCAGGCCGTCTATCCACCAAAAACCGGCGTTGTGCCGCGTGGCTTCGTAGTCGGGGCCGGGGTTGCCCAGCCCCACAAACAGTTTGATCATGGGTCACTTTCGTCAAGTAAGCACCCCAGACCTGTGGCGTTGCGCCAGGTCTACTGGATGGATGAGAAAACTGGCGAACGCATGGCGCTTACTCAAACCTGATTGCACCAGGTGCCAAGTGGGGGCAGTCATCCGCATGGACGTCATGCCAACGACTTGTGCGCCTCGCATGAAAAAAGCCCGCGAGTGCGGGCTGTTTCGTCAGGCGGTGTGCCGTGGGCCAGCTGTGTGGCCCCGTGGCATCACTTCTTGCCTTTGCCTTTTTTCTTGTCTTCGACCACCACGGGTGCGGCGATGACTTCTGGTTCAGGTTCGGTGATGGTGGCAACCGTCTGGTTCGGACGGCCATGTGTGACCACTTTGATGCCAGCAGGCATGACCAAGTCTTTGACGTGGACAGATGTGTTCTTGGTGGCGTTACCCAAGTCAACGGTGATGAATTCGGGCAGGCCGGTGGCCAGGCACTCGATTTCGACTTCCGTCATGACGTGGTTCACCAGGCACTTGTCGGTCTTGACGGCAGGCGATGTGTCTGCGTTCACGAAGTGCAAAGGCACTTTCTTGTGCAGGCGTGTTTTTTCGTCGACACGTTGGAAGTCAACGTGCAACACCAGTTGTTTGAAGGGGTGGTACTGCACATCGCGCAGCAGCACTTGTTCAGCTTTGCCAGCCAGTTCCATTTCCAGAATGGATGCGTGGAAAGCCTCTTTTTTCAGAGCGTGCCACAGTGCGTTGTGATCCAGTTCGATCTGGGCAGCGTCGGTGGAACCACCGAAAACGATGCCAGGTGTACGACCTGTGTTGCGGAGACGGCGGCTCGCACCCGTGCCCTGCTTGGTGCGCTCGAAAGCGACAAATTTCATCATGCTAAAACTCCTGAAAAGGCGAACTCCGCGACCAGAGTGCCTCAGATTAAAAAAGACGCTACCGCTTCAAGGCAAAGAAGTCGTCGCTACAGAATGTAAAGCGAAACTTCCCGACGAACGGAGGGCGTCTACGGTGTTGTTTGCTGGCCCTTACCTGCCCAAGAAGGGCAGAGTGCCTCTGTCAGAACAGGTGCTCCTGGTCAGCAAACAGACTCATGACCGACTCACCGGAAGCAATGCGCGAAATGGTCTCGGCCATCAGCGGTGCCACAGAGAGTTGGCGGATTTTCTTGCAGGCCTGTGCAGCCTGGCTCAACGGAATGGTGTTCGTCACGACGACTTCGTCAAGTGCCGAACCCTTGGAAATGCGTTCAATGGCGGGGCCAGAGAAGATGGGGTGTGTGCAATAGGCATACACGTTCTTCGCGCCACGTTCCTTCAGTACCTCGGCTGCTTTGACCAGGGTGCCGGCGGTGTCGATCATGTCGTCCATGATGACGCAGTTGCGGCCGTCGATGTCTCCAATGACGTGCATCACTTCCGACACGTTGGCACGTGGGCGACGCTTGTCAATGATGGCCATGTCGCAGTCGAGTTGTTTGGCCAATGCGCGTGCGCGCACCACGCCACCGACGTCGGGTGACACCACCAGCAGGTCAGGGTAGGCCTTCTGGCGCAAATCGCCCAGCAGCACGGGTGAAGCGTAGATGTTGTCAACCGGGATGTCGAAGAAGCCTTGAATCTGGTCGGCATGCAAGTCCATGGTCAGCACGCGGGACACGCCCACGGCTTGCAGCATGTTGGCCACCACTTTTGCCGAAATCGGCACACGGCTGGAACGTGGGCGACGGTCCTGGCGGGCGTAGCCGAAGTAGGGAATGACCGCAGAGATGCGTTCGGCCGAGGCGCGCTTCAACGCGTCCACCATGATGATGAGTTCCATCAGGTTCTCATTGGTGGGGGCGCAAGTTGACTGGATGACGAACACGTCCCGTGCACGGACGTTCTGGGCAATCTCGACGGTGACTTCACCGTCAGAGAAGCGACCCACGTTGGCAGCGCCAACCGTGGTGCCAGTGTGACGGGCAATGTCCGCAGCCAATACCGGATTGGCATTGCCGGTAAAAATCATGAAATCAGGCGTTTGAACTTGCATGAACTTTCCAGCGATGGCGGTAAGCCGATCAAAGAAAATCGCCGACAAAGTCGGCGATTTTTTGATGAATATTTTGGCAGGGGAGGAAGGACTCGAACCCTCGCATGCCGGAATCAAAATCCGGTGCCTTTACCAACTTGGCGACTCCCCTACGCGGGTCAACGCGCCGAAAGGCTGTTGACCGAAACCAGTCTCGCATTATCGTCGAAAAATCTGTTTACCTCTTCACGAGGCCCAGTTTTTCAAAGGGTGCACCGCCAGACTTTTGCAGCTGTGAACCAGCCAACCGTTGGGTTGGGGTTGCAAACTGGCTGCAGAACCAGACGGCGCGAACACGGCACTGCCAGAGCCTGTCATGCGGGCGTTCAGACCTTGGTCTTTCAGCCAGTCGATACATGCCGCTATTTCAGGGCAATGCGTCTGCGCAACAGGTTGCAAGTCATTCCGGCCAAACAGGGTTTGACTGGATGCGGCGTGTTCAGCGAAGCCTTGGATTGTAGCAGGTTTTGTGTCACGGTTCAAATTGGCGTCAGTGAAGATACGTGCCGTGGGCAAGCCTGCCTGCGGTTTGACGATCCAGTAGCTTTGCTGCGGCACTGAAATGGGTCGAAGCGCTTCCCCAATGCCTTCGGCCCAGGCGTTGTCGCCAAACAGGAAAAAAGGTACGTCTGCACCCAGTTGCAAACCCAGCGTCATCAGCGCTGCGCGCGACAGCCCGGTGCCCCACAGGCGATTGAGCGCCAGCAGGCAGGTCGCGGCATCCGATGAGCCGCCGCCCATGCCTGCTTGTGATGGCAGGCGTTTGTCCAGGCTGATGCGCGCGCCCTGTGTGCACCCGGTGGCCTGTTGCAGCAGGCGCGCGGCCCGCACCGTCAGGTCTTCGGCTGGCAGGGCATCGGTCAGTGCCGTCAGCCCCAGGTCGATGCGTGAAATGTCAGGTGTCTGCAGGCGTTCGAAGTGCAGCGTGTCGTGCCAGTCCAGCAGCACGAACACCGATTGCATCAGGTGATATCCGTCTGCACGCCGTCCGGTGATGTGCAAAAACAGGTTGATCTTGGCCGGTGCGGGCACGTCGTACAGCGCTTGCATGAGGTCTGGCGTTCGGTGGGGTGTTCAGTTGTCTGGACGGTCCAGCACGACGCGGATGTCGGTGTTGCCCGCCAACGCTTGTCGGCTGGCGCTGATGCGTCCCTGTGGCCATTGCGACAGGTTGGGCACCCAGCCGTTGACCGTGTTCACCTCGCCCTGAAGCCAGCCGAACAGGGCCACCAGTGGCAGGGGCTCGCCAGTCAGTGCGGCGGTCAACTCGTCCATGCTGGCATATGTGAGTGTGTTGTCTCCCTGAAGCAGTTCGGCTACACCCGGTGCCCAATGTGCTTTGGCCAGGGTGGTACCCAGCGGTGTGCCCAGCGTCAGCTCACCCTCAGTGGCCGAGCCGGTCAGGACAAACGAGGCTGAAAACTGCTGAGGAGCCTTCAAGGCTTGCCCGGTGGTACGCACGCTGATCCGTCCGGACCAGAAATCATTATTTATATTTTTCAGGGCTTCAGCGCTTTGATAGCTTGCGCAAGATGCTATGAAAAAAGATAAGAAAACACCCGTTGCCCACAGCAGCCAACGGGTTGCACGCAGGGTATTCACAGCTTGACTTGCAGGCGCAAGAGGGTTGATTTCAACAGCTCGTTGTCGGGTTGCATGGTGCGCGCCAGCCTGAAAAAGTCCATGGCAGCATCTTTGTCACCCAGTGACCAGAGCACCTCGCCCAGGTGAACGGCAATCTCCACATCCTGACGGGTTTCGAATGCTTTCCTGAGCACCTCCACTGCTTTCGGCGCGTTGCCCATGCGGAACAGGACCCAGCCCAGGCTGTCGGTGATGAACGGATCATTGGGGGCGAGAGACAGTGCTTTGTCAATGAGTGCCTTGGCTTCGGGCAGTCTGTCGTTCCTGTCTGCCAGTGCATAGCCCAACGCGTTGAGGGCGTTGTGGTTGTCCGGTTGGGCCTGAATGATGCCGCGCAGCAGTTTCTCCATCTCGGCGGTGTGGCCGAGTTTTTCTGCCAGCATGGCGCGTTCGTAGACCAGATCAAGGTCGTCCGGTGCCCGTGCCGATGCCTGGTTCAACACGGCATAGGCATCGGCTGTCTGGGCTGCTTCTTTCAGCAATTGCGCTTCTGCCTTCAGTTTTGCCAGCGCATCGCCGGGCAGGCGTTCTGGCGTGGCTTGGATCAGCGCGCGGGCTTCTTGCAATTTGCCTTCACGCGCCAGCAGCGAAGCGCGCAGAGCCTGGATGCGTACTGCATCGTCAGTGGTGTCTACGCGGTCTAACCAGGCCCGCGCCTCGTCCATGCGCTGGGCTCTTTCCGCGATGTGGGCGAGGGACAGGTAGGCCTGTGTTTTGCCGCGTGCGTGCGTGTCTGGCGCAGCGTTTGTCCCCGTGCTGTGTTCGGAGTGTGACAGGAATGTCTTGAAGCTGATTTCGGCCTCTCCAGGTCGGTCCAGTTGGAGTTGCAATGCACCCAGAATCAACCACGCTTCGGGCAAATTGGCTTGTGGCGACGACGTCAGGCGCAGCAACTGCACCTCACTGTCTTGCCAGCGGCTGGCACGCAACAGATAACGTGCATAGGCCATGCGCACCAGGTACAGCTCGGGATAGCGGTCAATGTACTGACGCAAAGCGGCTTCATTTGCAGGCGGAGCCTGATCAAGCCAATCGGCAGCCAGCACGCCTGCTGCAGGTGTGGTGGGTGGGTGGGTCAGCGCTTCAGACAGCGATGCACGTGATTGCGCAGGCATGTTCGCCGCAAATTGCACCCGCGCCACCGCAGCGTGGGCGCTGCTTGCCGTGGCGGTATCGGCCACCCAGGGCCGCAGTTTGGCGGATACCACCGTTGCGGCCAGCGCAGGGTCTTTTGCGCGGGCATAGACCTGGCCCACGAGGTCGAGCAATTCGTTGCGCTCGCTGGCAGGTGTGAGTGCCAGCATTTTTTCCAGGCTGCCAGCGGTGTCTTCGATGCGGTCCATGCCGATCAGCATCTGTATCAGCACCCGGTGCGGTTCAGCCGACGTGGGCAGTGCACTGGCCCAGGCCTGGGCCGCATCCACGGCAGCACTGCCGGAGCGGGACTCCAGCGCAATGTTCACCGCGCGACGGAATAACTCAGGATCGTCAGACTTGCGGGCTGCTTCCAGTATCAAGGCGTAACCCACACCGGCTTCGCCTGCTTTGACCTGCATTTCCCCCAGCATCACCAGGTACATGATTTCCGCGCTGGAGGCAGCGGGGTGGACCTTGTGAACCGATATGACTTGGACTGTTGGCGATGGGGTCCGCAGTTGCGCCCAAACGGCTGGGGTGGCGAACGCCAGGGGCAGCATCAAACTGGCGATGAGGCGCGCATCCGCGCGAAACCCGATACGTTGTCGCATTGAATGGGTCAATGCTGTGTGCCGTGATGGTGGGGTGTGAAGAGGGCGTGTGCAGCACTGCGTGGTCATCAGATCATGATAATTGAACGGATGTATCCCTTCACAGACACCAGTTGGTTGCCTGAACATGCCAGAACTGCCCGAAGTTGAAGTGGCGCGCCGAAGCGTCGCAGACCGCATTGCAGGCGGTTTGATCCTGGCCGTGCACATGGGCAAACCCTTGCGGTGGCCCCTGCAGACCGACCCGCAAGGTCTGGTCGGCCGACAAGTGGTCAGTGTGGGGCGGCGTGGCAAGTACCTGCTGTTTCACCTTGACGAGGGCGTGTTACTGGTGCATTTGGGCATGTCGGGCAGTATCCGCTTTGCGGAGGGGCTGCCGCCAGCGGGTGTGCACGATCATTTCACCTTGGTCACCACGCACGGCCTGCTTCGGTTGCACGACCCCAGGCGTTTTGGTGCCGTGGTGTTCGCCCCGGGGCTGGATAAGCCGCCAGCAACCACCTTGCTGTCACGCCTGGGCGTGGAGCCGTTGTCGGCCGATTTTGACGAAGCTTCGTTTGTCAATGCCGTGCGCGGCAAACAGGCGCCCATCAAGCAGGTGTTGCTGGCCGGCGCATTGGTGGTCGGCGTGGGCAACATCTATGCATGCGAGGTGCTGTTTCTGGCTGGCATTCACCCGGCAACGCGGGCTGACAAGGTCGCCAGATACCGCTTGTGCACCCTGCACGGCGCGATCAAATCCGTGCTTGCTGCAGCCGTGGCAGCCGGTGGCACCACCCTGCGCGATTTCAGCGATGCCAATGGCGACGCCGGGCATTTTCAGACCCATGCCAAGGTGTACGGCAGGGAAGGGCTGGCGTGTACGGTCTGCGGTACACCTATCAAACGGATGGTCCAAGGTCAGCGGTCATCCTATTTTTGCCCGAACTGTCAACGTGGCTGACATCCGTGCGCGGGGGCAACTTGGCTGCACAGGGGTTCGCACGTGTATATTGACCGGTGCTATACGCCATGCCTTGCGGCAACCACCTTTTTTCTTCTGCGATGAGCTTCAATCAGAATTTTGATGAACACAGCCGCTGGCGCAGGGCGTTTTCACGCGACCTGCAACATCTGGCAGATTGGTTGACCCAACACGATTTGCTCGACGCTGTGGTGGCCGAGCAGGTCGAGGCTTTGCGGCGGCGGGTGCAGGAAGACAAGGTGATGGTTGCCTTCGTGGCCGAGTTCTCGCGCGGCAAGTCCGAGCTGATCAACGCGTTGTTTTTTTCGGGCTATGGGCAGCGCATCATGCCTGCCAGTGCGGGGCGCACCACCATGTGCCCGACCGAACTTGGTTACGACGCTGACCAGCCACCGACCTTGCGTTTGTTGCCCATCGAAACGCGCCTTCAACCCAGGGCTCTGACTGACTGGCGTGACCAGCCAACTGCCTGGGAGACCATTGAACTCGACGTGTCGGACGCCCCCACCCTAGCGACTTCGATGGCCCGTGTGGCCGAAGTGCTGCGAGTCAGTCCCGAGCAGGCCAGTGCATTGGGGTTTTGGTTGAACGAAGGCGGTGCCGACAAGAGCATGCTGGGGGCCGATGGCCTCGTGGAAGTGCCACGGTGGCGCCATGCACTCATCAACATCGCACACCCGATACTGAAGCAGGGGCTGGTCATCCTCGACACGCCGGGGTTGAATGCCATCGGTGCCGAGCCCGAGTTGACGGTGAGCCTGCTGCCGCAAGCACATGCCATCGTGTTCATTTTGGGGGCTGATACCGGGGTCACCCAGTCCGATTTGCGCATCTGGCGTGAACACCTGACACCGATGGAGGGGGCGGAAGCCGGACGGCTGGTTGTTTTGAACAAAATCGACACCCTGTGGGATGAGTTGAGCACGCCCGAGCAGGTGAACGCCCAGATCGAGCGCCAGGTCGTCAATTCAGCCAATATCCTGGGTGTCGAGCGGACACGTGTGCTCGCTGTGTCGGCCCAAAAAGGATTGGTGGCCAAAATTCATGGTGACGACGCGCTGTTGCAAGCCAGCCAGTTGCCCGCATTGGAGCACCTGTTGGTCGAAGGCATCATTGGTCAGCGGCGTGAACTGCTGGTCGATGCGGTCACCGAAGGGCTCACTCGCTTGGTGGTGCAGACGCGGCAAACCACGCATGCGCGCGTGCGTGACCTCACCGAGCAGATTCAAGAGCTTGAGAGCCTGCGTGGTAAAAATGTGTCGGTCATCAAGCACATGCGCCATCGCATCGAGCATGAGCAGGCCGAGTTTGAGGGCGGTGGTGGGCGCATACAGGCTGTTCGCTCGGTGCACATGAAACTGCTGCGTGAGTTGTTCAAGGTGTTGGGGCATGCGAAGTTCAAGCACGAGGTCTTGCGCCTGACCGAGCGGCTCAAGGAGCCGGGTTTGAAGCTGGGTGTCCGCAAAACCTACGAGCAGACCTTCGTCGGCTTGCGTGACTTGCTGCTGCAGGCCAAGAAGCTGGCCGACGAAATCAGCCGCATGCTGATGACAGCGTTCACCCAGTTGAACACCGAATATGGCCTGTCACTTCAGGTGCCACCCTTGCCAGACGTTGATAAATACCTGCAAGACCTGTCTGACATCGAGCAGAGCCATGTGCGTTACCTTGGGTTTGGGCATACCTTCAAGCTGGCGCAGCCCGAGTTCTGCGAGCGCTTGGGCCGCGCATTGGCCAGCCGGTTGCGCGTGGTGTACGAGTCAGCCGCCAATGACCTGGAGCTGTGGAACAAGACTGCCGCTGGCCAGCTTGATGCGCAGTTGCGCGACCGCCGCCGCAACTACGCCCGCCGGGTGGAGGCTGTGGTGCGCATACAGGAAGCTGCGGGCGATCTGGACGTTCGCATGAGCGAGCTGGCGCAGCAAGTGGACGCCTTTGACCAGCAAGCCTCACAGCTTGAAAAAATGACCTCTGCCATGTTGGAAATGAACCGCGATCACGTCACCCAACCGCTGCCGCTGTCTGCATGAACGTGTCCGCGCCCATGGGCATTGAATTTACGTTTTCTCAGCGTGTGGTGGCTTGGCAGCGCGACCACGGACGGCATGGGTTGCCCTGGCAAGCCACACGCGATCCGTACCGCGTGTGGTTGTCTGAGGTCATGCTCCAGCAAACGCAGGTGGTGACGGTGCTGGGCTATTTCGAGCGGTTTCTGGTGCGTTTCCCTACCGTGTCAGATCTGGCGGCTGCATCCATTGACGATGTGCTGTTTCTCTGGAGCGGCTTGGGTTACTACAGCCGGGCGCGCAACTTGCATCGCTGTGCGCAGTTGGTCATGGCCCGCCACGGTGGCGTGTTCCCCTCTGATGTGGCTGCGCTGGAGGCGTTGCCGGGCATCGGGCCTTCGACGGCGGCGGCATTGGCTGCTTTCTGTTTCAGCCAGCCGGTGTCAATTTTTGATGGCAACGTCAAGCGGGTCATGGCGCGCTACCTGGGCTTCGAGGGCGACTTGTCTGTACGCGATGCCGAGCGCACCTTGCACGCCCACGCGCAAGCGCTGTTGCCAAGTGCGGCCCAAGCTGCCGACATGCCTGCCTACACACAAGGTCTGATGGATCTGGGTGCCACGGTGTGCACGCGTCACCAGCCGCGTTGCGATGTGTGTCCGCTGACCCAAGCTTGTGTTGCCCGAGCCTCGGGTAAGCAAGCAGTGCTGCCGCACAAAACCCGGCGGCTCGTTCGCAAGACACAGGTGTGGGTCACGTTGGTGGCCAAGCGGCCAGACGGTACCGTGTGGTTGGAGCAGCGGCCTGCGAAGGGCATCTGGGCTGAGTTGTACGCCTTCCCATCCGCGCGCACGCCACAGGCCGTGCTGGATGCCGTTGGCCTGGCACCGTTAACGTCGGTGGTGGATGCGCCATCATTTGTACATGCGCTCACGCATCTCGACATGGTGATTCAGCCTGTGCACGTCACCGTTGCACAACACTGGCAACCGTCATCGGGTGCGGCCGATTTGCTGCCGGGCATGTGGGTGCAACCCGGCGATGCGCTATCGGTGGGGGTGCCCGTGCCCGTGAGCCGGATTCTGTCGAGCCTCGCCGCTGAAAGGTACGGCACGGGGCCGTAGCGGCACGCTGTCAAAGTTCGCGATGTCGCGATCTGGCGTGCCAGCGCTGGGCAAACGCCTGTGTCAGCATTTCCACCAGATAGACCGAGCGGTGCTGCCCACCCGTGCAGCCGATGGCCACTGTCACGTAGCTGCGGTGGTCTGCTTGCAGCTCGGGCAGCCAGGTGGTCAGGAACCCGCCAATGTGGTCCAGCATGCGCTGAACTTCAGGTTGCTGCGCCAGGAACGCCGCCACAGCCGCATCGCGCCCGGTCAGGTGGCGCAGCGCTGGGTCGTAGTGGGGGTTGGGCAGCATGCGGACATCGAACACAAAATCCGCGTCCATTGGCAGGCCGCGCTTGAACGCGAAAGACTCGAACACCAAGGTCAGCCCCTGGTGTGCCTGACCCACCATGTCCTTGATCTGGCTCAGCAGGCGCGCCGGCTTCAACAGCGTGGTGTCAATGACCAGTGCCTGCTCTTTCAGTGTTGACAGCAGCTCACGCTCGATCTGAATGGCTTCGAGCAAGGCATGTCTGTCCTGGTCGCCTGCCACCAGCGTCGAAAGGGGGTGTGATCGGCGTGTTTCGGAGAATCGACGGACCAAGGCATCGTCAGCGGCATCTAGGAACACGCAGGTCAGCACCAATCCGGCAGTGGTCAGTTTGTGCAGTAAGGCGGGTAGTTCGGGCAGCGATGCTTTGCTGCGGGCATCAATCGCCACGGCAACCTTGCGAGTACGGCCACCGGCTTGCAGGGCGACGAAAGCCTCCAGCAATTCAGGGGGCAGGTTGTCGACACAGTAGTGACCGGCATCTTCCAGTGCCGCCAGTGCAACGGACTTACCAGAGCCCGACATTCCGGTGATCAGAACCAGTTCCAACGTGTTCATGTTGCGAGCATCTCCTGTGCGTGGGCAAGTGTGGTGGCCGTGATGGCAGAGCCGCCCAGCATGCGTGCAATTTCGTGCACGCGTTCGGTGGCTGGCAGGATGGTGACGTCGCTGGTCACGCCGTCCCCCTTGTCTGATTTGCTGACTTTCACGTGGTGGTGCGCGCAGGCGGCTACTTGGGGCAAGTGTGTCACGGCCAGTACCTGGCGTGTGTCGCCCAGCTGGGCCATGAGCTTGCCCACCGTGTGGGCAACCGCGCCACCCACACCGGAATCGACCTCGTCGAAAATGAGAGTCGGACACCCACCCAACTGGCTTGTGGTGACCGCAATGGCCAGCGAAATGCGTGACAGTTCGCCACCGGATGCCACTTTTGCCACCGGACGCGGCTCCACGCCAGCATGCCCGGCTACCAGGAATTCGATGGTTTCTATGCCAAAACTCTGTGGTGTGTCCAGCGGGTTCAATTTCACATCGAACTGTCCACCGGCCATGCCGAGTTGTTGCATGCCATATGTGATTTCGATAGCTAACTTCTCACTTGTTATATGCCTTAAAGCCGATATTTGTTTGGATTTTTCAATGAATGCGGCCTCACCGCGTTGCGCACGTTGCGCCAGTGCTGTCAGGTCCGCACTGGCTTCCAGGTCGGCCAGCTGTTGCCGTTGTTGCTGCAACAGGGCAGGCAGGTCGTTGGCGTTGCAGTGGTGGCGTTTGGCCAGTGCCAGCCAACTGCCCATGCGCTGGTCAACTTCTGCCAGACGGGTGGGGTCGGCTTCGGTTCGGCGCATGTAGCCGTGCATCTCACGGGCAGCATCTTCAATCAACACCGCAGCCTGTTCCAGCGACTGTGACCAAGCTTCGAATTGTGGCTCGATGTGGGCCCTGGCTGCCAGCGACTGGGCTGCTTTGCTGACCAGCCGAGCGGCGTTCACGTCTGCGTCCATCAGGCTGTCGGCAGCGGTTTGAGCGCTGTCCATCAGACCATGTACGTTGGCCAACCGGGCCTGTTCTGCTTGCAAGTCAACCCATTCCGTCGGGCCGGGCGCCAGCTTCTCCAGCTCGGCAATTTGCCATGCCAGCCGCTCCCGGGTCTGTTCGTTTTGGGTAGCACTTGCCTGGGCCTGCTCCAACGCGTCCTGCGCGGACTTCCAGTCCCGCCACAGGGGCATCAGTGCCTCGGTATCGATGCGCCCGTAGCCGTCCAGCAGTGCACGCGTGGCGTCAGGCTTCATCAATGCTTGCCAGGCATGCTGGCCGTGAATGTCCAGCAGCATGCCTCCCAACTCGCGCAACTGTGTGGCGGTCGCGGCTGTGCCGTTGATCCACCCGCGCCCACGAGCCTGCTGGTCAACCGTGCGCCGAATCAGGATGGTCGGCTCGTCAGCGTGGAGTTCCTGGTCGGTCAACCAGCGGTTGACCTCGGGTGTGACATGAAATTCAGCCGTGACCTCGGCTTTGGCCTGCCCGGTTCTGATCAGCCCGGCATCGGCCCGACCACCCAATGCAAACTGCAGTGCGTCCACCAAAATGGATTTGCCGGCACCCGTTTCACCCGTCAGCGCGGTAAACCCGGTCTCAAGGTCCAGATCGAGCGTCTTGACGATGACGAAATCTTTCAGGGCAATGTGTAGCAGGCTCATGGACAGACATCACGAGTGGGTGCCGATGGCATCTTCATTCCAGTGCAGCTTGTTGCGCAGGGTGTCAAAGTGGCTCCAGCCCACCGGGTGCAGCAAGCGCAGCTGGTGCGACGAGCGCGTGACCTTGATTTTGTCGCCATGGATCAGGCTGGTGATGGACTGCATGTCAAAGTTGGCGCTCACTTCACGCCCACCGACGATCTCCACCACGATTTCTTCCGAACTGGGCAACATGATGGGCCTGTTTGACAATGTGTGCGGTGCGATGGGCACCATCACCCACCCTCCAATGCCGGGATGCACCAACGGTCCACCGGCAGACAACGCATAGGCCGTTGAGCCCGTGGGGGTGGAAATGATCAGCCCGTCAGCCCGTTGCGTGGCCACGAAACGGCCCCCCACATCGATGCGCAGTTCAACCATGCCCGCAGACGTGCGGTTCACCACCACGTCGTTCACAGCCACGGTGTCAAAAATGCAGTCGCCATCGCGCCACACACAGGCTTTCATGAGATCGCGCGGGTCTTCTTGGTAGTGTCCGCGCAGCATGTCTGCCAAGACTGCTGGGTATTCATCGAAGCGCACATCCGTCATGAACCCGAGGCGCCCCTGGTTGATGCCGATTACCGGCACACCATATCGGGCCATCTGGCGGGCCACACCCAACATGGTGCCATCGCCACCGACCACCAGGGCCAGGTCGCACGAGCGACCGATCTGGTCAAGTGTCAAGGCCGGATAAGGCGAGAGGCCTGTGTTCAACGCCGTGTCAAATTCCAGTGCCACTTCACAGCCTTGATCCAACAAGAAATGCGCGATGCTGTTCAGCGCAGCTTTGGAGCCCACGGCCTGGTACTTACCCACAATGGCCACGTGCTTGAATTGCACGGGCGTGGTGGGGTCGGGTTTGCGCCTCGGGATACCTTGAGGATTCATGGTCAAATTACATCACAGGTAACCTACAAACAAATATGTTAGACAGTCGAGCGAAGTTGTTGCTGCGGGCGTTGGTCGAGCGGTACATTGCCGACGGGCAACCCGTGGGGTCGCGTACCTTGTCCAAGGCGGCCGGGTTGGACCTGTCGCCGGCCACAGTCCGCAATGTCATGAGCGATCTGGAGGAGCTGGGCCTCATCGCCAGCCCGCACACGTCTGCAGGGCGGGTGCCCACCCCAAAAGGCTACAGGCTGTTTGTGGACACCATGCTGACAGTGAGGCGCGAAGCACTGGAGTTGCCACCCGAGCTCAACGGCCTGCCCATTGAGCTGGATCAGCCACAGAAAATCATCTCAAGCGCGGCACACTTGCTGTCAAGCCTGTCCCATTTCGTGGGGGTGGTGATGGCGCCCAGGCGCTCGTCTGTGTTCCGGCACATCGAGTTTCTGGCCTTGTCTGAGCAGCGCGTGCTGGTCATCATCGTGTCCCCCGACGGGGACGTGCAAAACCGGGTGGTGCACACGTCTGTGCGGTATACCACCGGCCAGTTGATTGAAGCCGCCAACTACCTCAATGCACATTACGCGGGGCTGGAGTTGGACGTCGTGCGTGAGCGCCTGAAAAGTGAGGTGGACAGCTTGCGCGGTGAAATCAGCAGCCTCATGCAGACGGCGGTCGATGCCGGCGTGCAAGCCATGGCATCGAAGGAGGAAGTGGTCATATCCGGCGAGAGAAATTTGCTGTCGGTCACTGATTTTTCAAATGACCTGGGCAACCTGCGACGCATGTTCGACCTGTTCGAACAAAAAGCGCAGTTGATGCGCTTGCTGGAAGTGTCCAGCGAGGCGGAGGGCGTGCGCATTTTCATCGGAGGCGAGGGCAAAGTAGTGCCTTACCAAGACTTGTCCATCGTGTCCGCACCCTACGAAGTAGATGGGAAAATTGTGGGCACGCTGGGAGTCATTGGTCCGCAGCGTATGCCGTACGACAGGATGATCCAGATTGTCGACATCACGTCAAAGCTGGTCAGCAACGCCCTCAGCCAGGGAAAGTGAGCTGAAAGAAGCACCTTGCCTAGCCGATTACAATGCGCGGTTGGGTCGGGGCGTTAGCTCAGTTGGTTAGAGCAGAGGACTCATAATCCTTTGGTCGTAGGTTCAAGTCCTACACGCCCTACCAAAAATATCGTGCTATAATCAATGCTTCAGCGGCTGTAGCTCAGTTGGATAGAGTACTTGGCTACGAACCAAGGGGTCGTGGGTTCAATTCCTGCCAGCCGCACCAAACAAAAAAACCTGCAAGATGTCTTGCAGGTTTTTTTTTGTGCTGTTCTCTGGAGATGCGTCATGAGCAAAGCATTCACGCGCGAATCAGACGGCGCTGACGAACCCGAGGTTGTAGCCTCTACAGTTGTGCCCGTGAAGAACTACATCACGCGTCCTGGGTATGACAGACTGCGCAATGAGCTGTTTGCGCTCATAGATGTTGAGCGTCCGAAAATTGTCGAAATTGTTCATTGGGCGGCCAGTAACGGAGATCGTTCCGAGAACGGCGACTACATTTATGGCAAGAAACGGTTGAGGGAAATCGATCGGCGAATCCGATTTTTGACCAAACGCCTTGAGCTGGCAGAAATCGTAGACCCATCCATCCACAAAGAGTCAGATCAGGTTTTTTTCGGTGCAACCGTCACGTGTATCAAGGAATCAGGTGAATCGTTCACCGTGACCATTTTGGGCGTAGACGAAGCCAATAGTGCCCAATCCGAGGTGACTTGGATATCACCTATCGCGAAGGCTTTGCTGAAGTCGCGTGTGGGAGACGAAGTTTCACTGATCACCCCTGCTGGCAAGGAGCAGCTTGAAGTAGTCGCCGTTGCTTACAGGTGAGCCCGGTCTTTACTTTGTCGCGAGCGTTGAGCCCGCAAGACGGATGGCGTGCGTTCCAGTGCACGAAGGACATCTGACAAATGACCGAGGTCCTGCACAGATATGGCAAAACGCAAATCTGTCGCATGCCCTGCTCGCTCATCGCTCATGTTCACGTGAGTGATGTCGGCGCCAGCGGATGCGAGGGTGGATGCCACACGAGCCAGCACGCCTTTGCCGTCAGTGACGGTGACCTGCAGGGCGACCTCAAATGAGCGGACCGGTTCTTCAGACCATTCCACTTCTAAGAAGCGCTCCCTGTCCTTGTAGAGCAACTTTTTGCCGATCTGGCAATCGTCGGTGTGCACAACCAAACCTTCACCTCGACCCAGGTAGCCCACGATCTTGTCGCCAGGAATGGGGTGGCAGCAGCGGGCAAATTGGACGGACCCGCCTTCGCCGCCATCGAGCGTCACAACGCCTTGGCTGATGGCCCCTTTCTGTGGGGAATAACGAGCCTGACTGATCAACACAACATCGGCCTTCACGCCTTGTTCCGACAGCAGTGCTGCCAATTTCTTCGCGACCATGCTGGCTATGCGTTTACCCATACCGATGTCTGCCAGCAATTCGTCCACATTGCGGTTGCCCGTGAATCTCAGCAGCTTTTCCCATAAGCCGTGCGCAACGGTGTCGGCGGGCGGCATGTCGGCAATGCCCTCCAGACGCAGGGCCTGGGTCAGCATTTTTTCACCCAGTGCCAGCGATTCATCGTGGGCCATGGACTTGAGAAAATGCCTGATTTTGGAGCGTGCGCGCCCTGTGCGCACAAAACTCAGCCATGCAGGATTGGGTTTTGGTGTGCTGCACGTGATGACTTCAATCACATCGCCGTTCTTGATTTCGGTGCTCAGTGGAACCTGTTCGCCGTTGATATTGGCTGACACGGTGCGATTGCCTATGTTGCTGTGTATGGCATAGGCAAAATCGACCACTGTTGCCCCCCTGGGCATCGACAGAATTTTGCTTTTGGGTGTGAACACATAAATAGCATCTGGGAACAGGTCGATCTTGACATGATCCCAGAATTCTGCAGCGTCCTTCGTTTCGTGCTGAATGTCCAGCAGCGATTGCAACCACTGGCTGCCAAGGCGCTGGGCAGCATCGCTGCCTGGCTCGGCCGCCTTGTACAGCCAGTGTGCTGCTACGCCCGACTCGGCCACGACGTCCATTGACGTTGTGCGCAATTGGAACTCAACGTTGGTGCCGAAAGGCCCGATCAATGTGGTGTGAATCGACTGGTACCCATTGACCTTGGGGAGCGCGATGTAGTCCTTGAATTTGCCGGGCAACGGTTTGTACAACTGATGAAGAACACCCATCGCGGTGTAGCACTCGAACATGTTTTCGAAAATGATGCGAAAACCGTACATGTCGGTGACTTGGGCGAACGTGAGGTGCTTGTCGTCCATTTTTTTGTAAATGGAATACAGCGTTTTTTCCCGTCCGTGAACGCGTGGTGACAGGCGCTGTTCAGCCAGTGCATTCTGGACGTCGTTCTTGACCTTGGAAAGCAGGTCCTTGCGTCGCGAGCGCGAGCGATGAACCGCTTTGCCCAAGACTGCTGAGCGCCACGGATAGATGTGCTTGAAAGCCAGATCCTGCAGCTCTCTGAACGTGATGTTCAGGCCGAGACGGTGGGCAATGGGGGCATAAATTTCCAGTGTTTCCCGTGAAATCCGCTCCCATTTACTGCGCGGCATGTCACCCATGGTTCGCATGTTGTGCGTGCGATCTGCCAGTTTGATCAAGATGACGCGTACGTCTCGTGCCATGGCCAATAGCATTTTCCGGAACGACTCTGCCTGGTTTTGTTCGCGTGTGTCGAATTCCAGTTTTTCAAGCTTCGTCAGACCGTCAACCAGTTCTGCCACGGGGGAGCCGAATAGCTCCACCAGTTCGGCTTTGGTGATGCCGCAGTCTTCCATGGCATCGTGCATCAGTGCCGCCATCAGTGCCTGTGCATCCAACTTCCACTCGGCACACTGAATGGCCACTGCGATGGGGTGGGTGATGTAGGGATCACCGTTCTTCCTCAGTTGACCCAGGTGCGCCTGGTCGGCAAAACGATAGGCTTTGCGTATGCTTTCGATGTCTGCATCTGGCAGATAGTCAATTGCCGAAACGAGGGCAGCAAAACTGGCCGCAGCTGCGTTGGCTGCTGCTGTCGTTTGGGCGGGTACTGCTGACGTAACGGGCGAAATCATGACGCTACTTTACTGACATTGGCTGGTGGTTGCACGCCAATAGTCTGTGTCTGGCGCAAAAAGAAAAAGCACCGCAGTGCGGTGCTTTCGCCGAGGGGAATCGAGAGAGTTTCAGGTCGGTACTTTTTTCAGCATTTCTATGCCAACTTTGCCCGCAGCAATTTCACGCAATGCCGTGACACCGGGTTTGTTCTTGCTTTCAACTTTGGCCGTGTGGCCTTGGCTCAGCATGCGGGCGCGATAGGTGGCCGCCAGAACGAGTTGAAATCGGTTGGGGATTTTTTCCAGGCAATCTTCGACGGTGATGCGGGCCATGTGTTGTCCGGTGTAGATTCAGGGGATATGCAAGTTGCGGAAAGTGTCCGCCTTGGTGCGTCGTTGGGCTGCGTACTTCAGCCGCTGGGCATGGACAATCGATTTCAAGTCGAACAAAGCCAGCTCAAAGCGCTCATTGATTATAACGAAGTCGAACTCGTGCACTTGCGCGACCTCTTCCTTGGCGTTGACCAAGCGTTTTTCGATGACTTCGGCGGTGTCCTCGCCTCGGCGCTGCAAGCGTGATTTCAGCTCGTCCCAGCTCGGGGGCAGGATGAAAATCAAAATGGCGTTGGCAAAAAGGGTCTTTACCTGAATGGCACCCTGGTAGTCGATTTCGAGAATGATGTCGCCGCCCTGCGCAATGCGCTCCTCAATGGCGTGTTTGGACGTCCCGTAGCGATTGCCGTGCACCTGGGCCCATTCCAGAAAAACGCCCTGTTCCACCATCAGGTCAAACTGAGCGTTTGATACGAAGTAGTACTCGCGCCCGTGTACCTCTTGCCCTCTCGGCGCTCGGGTGGTGTGCGACACCGAGTGCGCGAGCCGTGAATCCACTTCCATCAGCGCATTCACCAGACTGGATTTGCCAGCCCCGCTGGGTGCGGCCACCACAAATAGGTTGCCTGGGTACGTGTTCATGTTGTGCCTTGTGTCGAGGGACAGTTATTCGATGTTCTGCACTTGCTCGCGCATCTGCTCGATCAGTACCTTCATGTCCACTGAAATACGCGTGAGTTCCAGACTGGATGATTTCGATCCCAATGTATTGGCTTCGCGGTGCAATTCCTGAATGAGGAAATCAAGGCGTTTGCCGAGTTCGCCACCTTTGGACAGCAACTGTTTGATTTCCTGCAAATGCGAACCCAGGCGTGTCAGCTCTTCGGCCACATCGATGCGAATGGCGTAGGCGGTCGCTTCCGTCAAGGCGCGGTCGCGTGCCATGTCGCTGTCTTGGTTGGTTTGCGAAGCACCCAAGGCCTCTTTCCAACGTTCCAGAAACCGGGTTCGTTGCTGTTCCACCAATTGTGGAATGAGTGGCTGGGCTCGCTGGGCCAGTGTGGTCAATTGGTCCGCGTGGTTGTTGAGCATGGCGGTCAAGCGTTGACCTTCTCGTTCGCGTGAGGCTTTCAGTGACGCGATGGCCTGGCTGGCCAATGCTTGAAACGTGTCCTGCAAACCCGGTGGGGTGCTTTGCTGACGGCTGGTCAGCACCAGTACATCGGCTACCGACAGTGCCGTGGCCTGTGGCAGCCACGCTTTGATACTGTCTTGGATGGAATTGAGTTTTTGCAACTCGGCGCTGGAGGGGGGGCGTGGAGTGTTGTCGTGGCGGCCTTCGATCCAGCCACGGATTTCCACCTTGCCCCGGCGCAATTCCCGCGTGAGTTGCTCCCGCAAAACAGGCTCTGCACCGCGCAGGTCGTCGGCCAATTTGAATGTGAGGTCCAAAAAACGGCTGTTCACCGAGCGGATTTCGATACCCAGCATCGGGGCTTGCGAGCCTTCCGCTGACACCGGCTCGCTCTGTGCTGTGGCGTATCCGGTCATGCTGTAAACTGACATTGGCTCTTTCCCTCAGGGTGTCTAACGGCCCAAGTACTTATCGCACGGGCTCAATGCAGGATTATGTCAAAGGTCAAACCCGCACCACTTCCTCCTGACACACTCGTGGGTGGGTATCGGATCGTCCGCAAGCTGGCAGCCGGCGGATTTGGCGTGGTTTACCTTGCATTGGACCCACAAGGGCAGCAGGTGGCGGTCAAGGAATACCTCCCCGCATCGCTTGCCAGTCGCGGTGTCGGCGAGTTGTTGCCCCAAGTCCAACCCGACAAACTCTCGCTGTACCGGTTAGGCCTGAAAAGTTTCTTTGAAGAGGGAAGGGCGTTGGCCCAGATCTCGCACGCGTCCGTTGTGAGCGTGCTCAATTTCTTCCGGGAAAACGACACTGTCTACATGGTGATGAATTACCTGGAAGGCGCGTCGCTGCAGGACTTCATCATCACCGCGCGTGAGCTGAAGAAGCAAAAAGTGTTTCGCGAGTCCACCATCCGCTCGCTGTTCGACGAGGTGCTTCGCGGACTGCGCATCGTGCACCAGCACAAGATGCTTCACTTGGACATCAAGCCGGCCAATATTTTCGTGACCGATGACAACAAATCGGTCCTTATCGATTTTGGTGCTGCGCGTGAAGTGTTGAGCAAAGAGGGCAGTTTTATTCGCCCCATGTACACCCCCGGTTTTGCCGCGCCAGAAATGTACCGTCGCGATGCCGCCATGGGCCCGTGGACCGACATTTACGCGATCGGTGCCTGCATCTATGCTTGTATGCAGGGCTACCCGCCTAACGACGCGCCCCAGCGTCAGGAAAAAGATCGGCTTTCACTTGCCCTGTCGCGTTTGCGAGGCGTTTATTCAGACAACATGATCGAAGTGGTTGAGTGGTGCATGGCGTTGGATCCGCTGTCGCGCCCCCAGTCGGTGTTTTCGCTTCAGAAGGAATTGAGCCGCGAGACCGAGCGCAGCTATACCAAGCTTTCTATGGCCGAACGCATGCGATTGCAATTTGACAATTTGCTGGGCACTGACACGAAAAGCACCAAAACAAAAGCCGATGCTGGGAAAGCGCCTGCCAAATGAAATTTTCGGTCTTTCAGGTCAGTCGCCGTGGCGGACGGCGCAAAAACGAAGACCGAATGGGCTATTGCTACACGCGGGAGTCAGGCCTGTTTTTGCTGGCAGACGGCATGGGCGGTCACCCAGACGGTGAAGTGGCTGCTCAATTGGCGTTGCAAACGGTGTCGGCTTACTTTCAGAAAGCTGCGCGCCCGTCGGTGGGGTCTGTGCCGGAGTTTCTGTCGAGTGCGTTGCTGTCTGCGCACCACCAGATCATCCGGTATGCATCGGAAAAAGGCATGCTGGATTCGCCTCGGACTACACTGGTGGCCGCGGTGGTGGAGCGCGGTTGCGTGCACTGGGTGCACTGCGGCGATTCCCGCCTGTACTTGGTGCGTGACGGCCAATTGATGACCCGTACCCGCGACCATTCCTACAGCGAGCAGCAGGCCAATCTGGGTCATTACGACGAGTCCATCAATCGCAATGTGCTGTTCACGTGCCTCGGCTCGCCACAGCGGCCCATTTACGACCTGTCAGCGCCGGTGCCGTTGCAGCAAGGTGACAAACTCTTGCTGTGCTCAGATGGTTTGTGGAGTGCTTTGCCCGACCACGAAATCGTGAACGTCCTGGCTGCCAACCCGGTGGCCCATTCTGTACCTGATCTGGCCGAGCGGGCGTTGCGCAAGGCTGGCGGCAGCAGTGACAACGTCACCGTGTTGGCGCTCGAATGGGAAACGCCCGATCTCTTTCAGGACACAGGCGGTATTTCCACAGAAACCATCAGCGACGGTATGTTCCAGTCCACCATCCAGGCCCCCGAAATGGAGCAGGGCCAGGTTGATCTGGACGATGACGACATCGAGCGAAACATCGCTGAAATCAACGAGGCCATTCGCCGCACCGCTGCGCGCAAAGGCTGACGCGCATCCAAAGCCCCGCCAGCGGGCTGTTCTCCAGAGGAATCCCATGTCTGAATTCAAACGCTTTGCCGACCGTTCGGCTGACCAATTGCGCCCGGTGCGCATTACCCGACGCTACACCATGCATGCTGAAGGTTCGGTGCTGATCGAATTTGGCAACACGAAGGTGCTGTGCACAGCCTCGGTGGAAGAAAAAGTGCCTCCTCACAAGCGCGGGTCAGGCGAGGGATGGGTGACTGCCGAGTACGGCATGCTGCCCCGCGCCACTCACACGCGCAACGACCGCGAGGCAGCCAAAGGCAAGCAAAGCGGGCGCACGCAGGAAATTCAGCGACTGATTGGCCGCTCGCTGCGGGCCGTGTTCGACCTGAAAGCCTTGGGTGAGCGCACCATTTCGCTGGATTGCGACGTCATCCAAGCCGATGGCGGCACGCGCACTGCAGCCATCACCGGTGCGTTCGTGGCCGCGCAAGATGCCGTGTCAGCCCTGCTGGCTGCTGGCAAGTTGCAACGCAGCCCCATCAAAGGCGCGGTGGCTGCAGTATCTGTGGGGATCGTCGAAGGCGTGCCGTTGCTTGATCTGGCTTACAGCGAAGACGCCGCCTGCGACACCGACATGAATGTCGTCATGACCGGCGAGGGGCACTTCATCGAGGTGCAGGGCACGGCTGAAGGCGCCGCATTCACGCGGCTGGAAATGAACCGATTGCTGGATCTGGCTGAAAAAGGCATCCGTGAACTGGTGTCCATGCAGTCACAGGCTTTAGGTCAATAAACATAGCTGTCAGTGCATATAAATAAAGCGCTATAGTCATTTTTTATCATGAATTTCAGATTGGTTTTAGCATCCAACAACCGCGGCAAGCTGGCCGAGCTTCAGGTGCTGTTTGCCCCGTTGGGCGTGGCGCTGGTGGCGCAGGCCGACTTGGGTGTGGGCGAGGCTGACGAGCCGTTTCACACCTTCATCGAAAACGCGCTGACCAAGGCACGCCACGCGTCAGCCGCAACCGGGTTGCCCGCGCTTGCTGATGACGCCGGGCTGTGCGTGCATGCGTTCGGTGGTCAGCCCGGCGTGCAAACCGCTTACTACGCCACCCAATTCGGCTACCCAAAGGGCGACGCGAACAACGTGCGTGCCTTGCTGGAGCAAATGCAGGGCATCACCGACCGCCGGGCCGCCATGGTCAGCACGCTCGTGGCTGTGCGTCACCCGGACGACCCCGAGCCGCTGGTTGCCGTGGGGCGTGTGCAAGGCCTGATTGCCGCCGAGCCCATTGGCCAGAACGGCTTCGGGTTCGACCCGGTCATGTACCTGCCCGAGTTCGGCCAGACGTTCGCCCAATTGCCCACCGAAGTGAAAAACGCCCACAGTCACCGGGGCAAAGCCAGTGCGTTGATGGTTAACCTGATGCGCAGCAACTGGTTTGCTGACGCCCACTGATACATGCCTACCTCGCCATCTATGACCTATCCAATGGTTGCGCTGGTGCCTGATCCGCAAGCACACGGTGCCGATGGGGCATTCGACGTGGTCCACCTCATGCGCCCTGGCACCTTGCGGCTGGCGGCGTTGCCGCCGTTGGCGCTGTATGTGCACCTACCGTGGTGCCTGAAAAAATGCCCGTATTGCGACTTCAACTCGCATGAGTGGCGCGGTGCCGGTGGCAGTGCATTGCCCGAGCAAGCGTATGTGGACGCGGTGATGGCCGATCTGGAGGCATCGCTCCCGTTGATCTGGGGCCGACCGGTGCACAGCGTGTTCATCGGTGGAGGCACGCCCAGCCTGTTTTCACCCCAGGGCATCGACAGGTTGCTGTCTGGCATCCGCGCGCGCGTGAAGCTCGATGCCGATGCCGAAATCACGCTCGAAGCCAACCCTGGTACGTTCGAGCGCAACCGCTTCAAGGCTTTCCGTTCGGCTGGTGTCACGCGCTTGTCGGTAGGGGTGCAAAGCTTTTCAGATCAGCACTTGCAGGCACTGGGGCGTGTGCATGACCGTGCCCAGGCACTGGCTGCGCTGGAAGAAGCGGCCGCGTCGTTCGACACCTTCAACCTCGACCTGATGTACGCCTTGCCAGGCCAGACGCTGGCGCAATGTGCGGCAGACGTGGCCACAGCGCTGTCGTTTGCGCCGCCGCACTTGTCGGTCTACCACCTGACCATCGAACCCAATACGCTGTTTGCCAAGCACCCCCCAGAGGTGCCGCCCGATGACGATGCCTATGCCATGCTCGATGTCATCACTGAGGCCACGCAGGCAGCAGGCATGCAACGCTACGAAATCTCGGCGTATGCCAAAAACAAGCACCAGTGCTGGCACAACCTCAACTACTGGCAGTTTGGCGATTACCTGGGGCTGGGTGCCGGTGCGCACAGCAAACTCAGTTTTGCCCACCGTGTGGTGCGCCAGGTGCGTGCGCGTGACCCGGCTTTGTACATGGCCTGCGCCCAAGCAGGCAACGCCGTGGTGCAGCACAACGAGGTGTCGCGTGCCGACCTGCCGTTCGAGTTCATGCTCAACGCACTGAGACTGAGCCAGGGCGTAGACCTTGCCTACCTGACCGAGCGAACCGGGTTGCCGCAAAGTGCCTTCCAGGCCGGGTTGGGGGAGGCGGAACGCAAAGGTTTGCTGGCGCGTGACATGCACCGCATCTGGCCCACCGAACGGGGTTTTGACTTCCTCAGCGACTTGCAAGCCATTTTCCTGCCTTGATGCCTGCCTTGACGGTGGCCGCTGAACGCCCCACCATTGCCCGTGCGTCGGTCTGCGGTTGACCGGGAAGGCTCGTCATGTTTTCAATATTTGGTACCAGTGGCGCCCTGTTCAAAGGCCCCATGGAAGATTTGATCCGTGTGTCAGGCGTGCTGCCCACGGCCCGTACGCGGCGCACCGACTCACTGCTGTCCCACCTGGACGATGCCGAGCGGCGCAGCCACTACACCCACTGGCCGAAGAACACTGCACGCGCCCAGGATGCACCGCTTCCCCACGCTGCCGACAGGCAAGGTCTGCAGGCTACGGGCGAATATGCACGGGTGCAACGCCCTGCCTCCCCGCCGCGCCACGTGCTGCAAGCGGTGCGCGATGTGATGAGTGCCCGCGTCATTTCTGTGGGCGATGACCAAACTATCCAGCAAGGCTGGCAGGTGCTGGCCGATGCAGGCGTGGGGCAGGCGCCTGTTGTGGGGACGGGCGGGGAGCTGGTGGGGTTGTTCAGCCGTGCCGAGCTGTTTCGGCTGGATCAACTTCCGTCACCCGATCAGGGGGCACTGGTCTGGCGCAAGTGGTTGAGCCAGCCTTTGCAACACATCATGACCAGCCCAGTGCCAGCGGTGTATCCGGAAACCGATTTGCGGCGGTTGGCGCAGGTGCTGCTGCATGCAGACCTGCCCGGTCTGCCGGTGCTCGATGCCAATGAAAGGCTGCAGGGTTTTGTGTCCCGCAAAGATGTGCTCAAGGCGGTGGTGCACGACCCGCCACTGGACCTTTGGAGTTGAGTCAACGTGCGTTGCCGGGCAGTACCCGCCTCCTGTCTGGTCACATCTTCGCTGACACCCAATGCCTTGAGCTCGCGGGAGACTGGGCGGTTTTCAGCGCTCTGCTACCCGATACAGGATTTTTTTCACGTGCAATAATGAAAAAACCCTAATAGAAATGTGTGTATGAATAAATTGCCGTCGGCATTGCCAAAAGCCCAAAAAAAGAGCAAGCCGACAGCAAATACAGAATCCAAGCCAGAAGTCCCCATTGCGCGTCACCACTATCTGGTCGGCATCGGGGCATCGGCCGGGGGGCTTGAAGCGCTGTCGGCACTGATTTCAAGCCTGTCTATCAAACTGGGCCTGTGCTACGTGGTGGTGCAACACCTTTCGCCCACTTACCGAAGCATGCTGGTCCAGTTGCTCAGCCGAGACACGGCCATGGCTGTCAAGGAAATCGAGGACGGTTTCAAACCCGAACCAGACACCATCTTCATCACGCCAGCCAGCAGCAACGTGACCATGCACGAAGGCTGTTTCAAGTTGACCACCACGTCCCGCAAGATGGTCCCCAAACCGTCGGTCAATGTGTTCTTGACCTCGCTGGCGGAGCAATACGGCGAAGATTCCATCGGGGTCATCCTGTCAGGCACGGGGAGCGATGGGGCGCAGGGGATTCGCGAAATCAAGGCAGTCGGTGGTTTTACATTTGCCCAGGAGCCCGGCAGCGCCAAGTACGACGGCATGCCACAGTCGGCCATCGGCACCGGCTGTGTAGACTGGATCCTGCCTCCTGATCAGATCGCTCAGAAAATCGCAGCCATTGCCGATTCGCGTGAGCACTTGTCGCCACCCGAAAAAACCAGTGGGAGTGCCTCGACGCTCAAGCAGCTGTTGATGAAAGTGCGGCAACGCACCAAGGTAGATTTCAGCGGATACAAAGAAAACACCGTCTGGCGCCGGATTGAACGGCGCATGGCAGCCAACCACCTGGCCACACTGGAAGACTATTTCCGCTATGTCGACGCGGACCCGGAAGAACTGGAGCATCTGAGCAAGGACATCCTGATTTCCGTCACCGCGTTCTTTCGTGACAAAACAGCCTTTGAAGCGCTGGCCAAGACGCTTTTCAAGGTGGTGCAGGACAAACGGCCTGGCGATGAAATACGGATTTGGGTGGCCGGTTGTGCCACGGGCGAAGAGGTGTATTCCATAGCCATGTTGCTGTGCGAACAGGCAGGCTCCGTGCTCAGTCGCTTCAAGGTGCAGATTTTTGCCACCGATCTCGACCTCAACGCCATGGCCACCGCCCGCAAAGGCAGTTACTCGGCGGCCTCTCTGAGCGAGATTGAACCTGCCCTGGTTGCCAAGTATTTTTCTGCCAAAGGCGACAGCTACGAAGTCTCGAAACTGCTGCGGGAAATGGTTGTTTTTGCCCGCCAGGATCTGGCACAGGATCCACCCTTCTTGCGTCTGGATCTCGTCAGCTGCCGCAATGTGCTGATCTACTTCCAGACCGATCTGCAAGCCAAAATCCTGTCGATGTTTCACTACGCCTTGCGCCCCGAAGGCTATCTGTTTCTGGGTCGCTCGGAAAACATCTACCAGCAAGACTCTCTGTTCCGCCATCACGACAAGGATGCCAAGATATTCTTGCGCGAAAACGTGCTGAACCGTCCGCCGTTCACTGGTGGGGCGTTCACCTTGCCCGCGCCAGAAAAGGCCACCCCGGCCACTGCCGTGACCGCAACCAAAAATGGCGAGTTTCAATACCTTGATGCTGCAGCCCGCTTTTACCTGCCTCCAGGCGTGTTGATCAACAGCAGTTTCGACATGCTGCACCTGTACGGCAACCCAGGCGAGTACCTCAACATCTCGGACGGCAAACCGGCCTTCGATCTGTTGCACATGATTCGAGCCGAGTTCGGTGCCGACCTGCAGACCTTGACACACCAGGCGCTGCACAAAAAGGCATCTGCCTATGGCCGACCGCGTGCTTTGCGGCTTGACAGCGGCAAGCGAGTGGTGCGTTTGGTTGTCCACCACCTCAGCCACGGTAGCCTGGGCGGGTTGTTTCTGGTTTGCTTTGAGCCGGCCCCGAAGTCTCGTGTTGTCGAGGGGCCTGGCGCTCGGGTTGAAAGCGTCAGCGGTTGGAATGTCAAGGAGCTGGAAGACGAGTTGGTGGCTACCCGCGAGCACTTGCAAGCCGTTATCGAGGAACTGGAGACCTCCAACGAGGAAATGCAGGCGCTGAACGAAGAGGTGCAGGCCGCCAACGAAGAGCTGCAATCTTCCAATGAGGAGCTCGAAGCTGCAAACGAGGAGCTGCAATCCACCAACGAAGAGCTGACCACAGTCAACGAAGAGCTGCAGGTCAAAAGTGCCGAGCTGACCGAAATTGCCTACGACATTGAAAACGTGCAGAACTGCATCGGGTTCCCGCTGTTCGTCGTCAACCGGGCACAGGAGCTGGAGCGCTTCAACCGCCCTGCAGCTGATCTGCTGTCTCTCGACTCGACCATGGTCGGGCAACGGGTCAACCGCATCAAGCGGCCTCGCGGTATGGGTGACTTTGCCGAATCCATCCGTCAGGTCATCACCGATGGCAAGCCAATCGAAACCCCCTTGGCATCAGACAACCGCCACTACATTCTGCATGTCACGCCTAATTTCTCGCCAACCGGAGTGCGCGGTGCCATCGTTTTTTGATTGACAACACCGAGCTCAACACAGCCGAGGTAGCCGCTCGCAACAGCCAGGAAAAAATGATGGCGATCATGGACAACTCTCACGCGCTGTCCTCGCTGAAAGATCCCGCCGGGCGCTACATATTCGTCAACCGTCGTTTTGTCGATATTTTTGGGGTGCCATCGGACATGGCCCTGGGCAAAACCGACCGGCAACTGTTCCCGCGTGGCATTGCAGACGAGTTCCGCCGTAACGACCTGGAGGCAATGAAGGCCAACGACGCAGTTGAGTTTGAAGAGTGCGTGGGCACACCCAACGGTGACCGGATTTTCCTGTCGGTTCGTTTTCCGTTGCACGATGCCGATGGCATCGTCTATGCGGTTTGCACGCAGTCCACCGATATCACCGCGCGCAAGGAAGCTGAAAACCAGCTTCGCCTGACGGCACGGGTCTTTGATCACTCGGGCGAAGGGATCGTGATCACCAACCGCCAGGGGTTGATCATGACGGTCAACAAAGCGTTTGTGGATGTCACAGGCTACACCGAGCGCGAAGTCATTGGCAAGAAAAGCAGTGTGCTGAGTTCCGGCAAACACGGTGCTGAGTACTACGCCGAGATGTGGCAACAGATCAGCAGCAAAGGGTGGTGGCAGGGGGAAATCTGGAACAAGCGCAAGAACGGCGAAATTTACCCGGAGTGGCTGACCATCAATTCGGTCAAAGACACCCATGGTGAAATCCTGCACTACGTTGGCATCTTCAGCGACATTTCGGTGGTCAAGGAGTCCCAGAAACGCATCGAATACCTGGCCACCCACGACGAACTGACCGGCCTGCCCAACCGCGCGCTGTATGTGGACAGACTGAAGCTGGCCATCGCCAAAGCGGGACGAGCCAAAAGCCAGGTGGCGGTGATGTTTGTCGATGTCGACAACTTCAAGATTGTCAATGACTCAATGGGGCACGACGCCGGAGACTTGCTGCTTCGTCAGCTTACCGGTCGCCTGTCGGAATGCGTGCGTGCGGGCGACACCGTGGCCCGCTTTGGGGGAGACGAGTTCACCATCCTGCTTGAAAACACAACCCCCAGCGAAGTCAGCGCGACGGCCGAGCGCATCATCAACCAGTTGTCGTTGCCACACGTTCTGGAAGATCGCAAGGTTTACACCACCGTCAGCATCGGCGTGTGCCTGTTCCCGGAAGACGGCTCCGACACCCAAACCCTGCTCAAGAATGCAGACGTGGCCATGTACCGGGCGAAAGACAGCGGTAAAAACAACTTTCAGTTTTTCACAGAAGAACTGAAAGCGCTGACGAGCGAACGCATGTTCTATGCCTCAGACCTGCGCCAAGCGATGGAGCGGGGGCAACTCTATCTGGTGTACCAGCCGCAAATCGACATGCAAACTGGCCGTGCCGTCGGGCTGGAAGCCTTGTTGCGGTGGTGCCATCCTGAGCGGGGACTCATCCCGCCGAACCGCTTCATTCCGGTGGCCGAAGAAACAGGCCTTATCGACGTCGTGGGTGAATGGGTGCTGGAAAGCGTTTGCCAGCAGATCGGAGCATGGAAGTCAGTTGGCCTGGAAGCTCCCCGTATTTCGGTCAACATTTCTTCACGTCAGTTGCGCAAGGCGCAATTCCCGGAAAAGATTGAACGGCTGCTCGCCAAGTTTGGCCTGGATGCGCAATGCCTGGCCCTTGAATTCACCGAGCATGCGTTGCTGGAAAACGTCGATTACGTGCTGGCCATGATCACCCAGCTCAAGGCGCAGGGGCTTCACCTCAGCCTTGACGACTTTGGCACCGGGTACTCGTCGCTCAGCTACCTCAAACGTTACTCGCTGGACGAAATCAAGATCGACAGAAGCTTCGTGGATGGCATTGCCAGTGAAGCGCATGACCGTGCCATTGCCAGCGCCATCATCGCCATGGCGAACGCACTTGACATCTGTGTGGTAGCTGAAGGTGTCGAAACCGATGAACAAAAAGCAGCTTTGTTGGCCAGCGGTTGCACTGTTGCTCAAGGCTATCTGTTCTCGCATCCGTTGCCGGTGGGTGAAGTCGAGGTTTATTTTGGTGGTGCCCCGCGCAAACCCAAAGCTTCGCGGTGAGCCAGCAAAACATCGCCGCTTTGAATGAGAAAGGTCAAGCGGAGGTTTGTCGTCGTCCAATGATTTCGGAGACTGGCTGGCCAGTGGTCGGCGCTTGTGAGAAACGGTCTCGAAACGTGCTGACTGCTTGTTGCGCTGGTTAGCGGGGGCGTGGTGTGTACGGCATCGCACAGATTAAATGTCTCTGTGGGCAACACACTTGGGTCATGTCACACCCGAGCAATCACCGCTGAGCGGTAACCTATCCCGCAACTCCTCCCAGAGCGGGCCTGCGCCAAGCAGGTTGACCCGGCCATGTGCCGGGTTTTCTTTTTGGAGGCGTCCAAAAATTTCGGGAGTTGTGTCGCGTGCCGGCTTCACCTGCCCCTGACAAGGCCAAGCGGTTTGGCGTATGTGGGTCAGGATGTTGGGTAGGGGATGCTGCCAACAAAAAAGCCCTTGAAAATCAAGGGCCTAGATGTTTTTATTGGCGGAAGCTCAGTCCGCCATTTTGGTGTTTTATAGCGTCCACTGAAGTCCAAAAATACTTACTAAGTCATTGTTTTGTATGAATTATTTGGCCAAAGACGTCCAATTTGCTTCTAAGATAGCTCATGTCTGATGGCATACTATATGGCATACCAGAGAAGGTGCAAACATGGCAGCCATCACAGACACAAAAGCCCGGAAGTAAGTGTTCACCCCCCTTATTTTCAGCCGATGCCATCCAAAATGATAGCAACGGGCGTAAACTGATCGGATGCGCAAAAGCGATAGCACTGAGGTCAACGGTACTGAGCCCAATCTGC
>JAVBXK010000136.1 GCA_030824555.1 bacterium | reverse complement strand
GCTGAGAAGCACAGCCATGGGGTCGGCGTGCGCAGCACGCTTCAACTTCTGACTTGCTGCGGTTGTTTGAACGGAGCGTCAGCGCAGTGAGTTCCGCAGCACGACCCCATGGCGAGCATCGGAAGGAACCCCGCAGGGGCAAGCATGAAGCCCACAGCCCGCCTCACCCCTGCCTTGGCGCATGCCAACCACCATGGCCCCCCAGCTCAACCTTGTCACATGCCCATACAGGCCACGCACCAGAATCCCCGCCCCGGTCTGACGCATGCCCATCACGGTGGCGCACACATCCCCCAACCGCCTCAGGACAAGGCCAACCGAAGCATCAGGTGCTTCGCACGTAGGGGTTGTACCGGCGCTCTTCGCCGAACGTGCTTTCGGGGCCGTGGCCGGGAATGAACACCGTGTCGTCCCCCATGGGCCACAGGCGTTGGGTGATGCTGTCGATCAGTTGCTGATGGTTGCCCTGCGGGAAATCGGTGCGCCCGATGCTGCCCGCAAACAGCACATCGCCCACGAAGGCGCGCTGGATGTCGGGTGAATGGAACACCACGTGCCCGGGCGTGTGGCCGGGGCAATGGCGCACGGCCAGGGTGCAGTGCCCAATGGTCACGGTGTCGCCATCGGCCAGCCAGCGGGTGGGCTTGAATGGCTCTGCGGCAGGGAAGCCGAACATGCGGCTTTGCTCGGGCAGGCCATCGATCCAGAACTGGTCACCGGGGTGCGGCCCCACGATGGGCAAGCCCAGCGTGCGGGCCAGCTCGCCCGTGCCACCGGCGTGGTCGATGTGGGCGTGCGTGAGCCAGATTTGCTTCAGCGTGAGCCCCAGGCGCTTGACCTCGGCCAGCAAGGTGGCTAAGTCCCCACCGGGGTCGATGACGGCGGCATCCAGCGTGTCGTCGCACCACACGATGGAGCAATTCTGGGCGAACGGGGTCACGGGAACGGTGTGGTACTTCAACATGGTGCGCGAAAGGTGTGGGCGGTGATGAAAAGGCTGGCGCACATTGTCCCCCAGCCTGCGGACCCGAATGAACAGACGAAAAATCGAACGGAAGACGATACGAACGACGCCAACCGCTCGGCACTTTGCTCGTCAACTTGAGTCAGTCAACTGATAAAAATAGCGTTGAAGTGTGACTGAATCGCGTCGATACACCCCTCAAGTCGTTCATCGGGCCGCCCCTCCAGAACGACTGCCCCTGTGGGGGCCAGGGCCTGGCCACGCCAGGGTTGGGGGCGTGCAACACGGTGCCACACACCGCATTTGCCCAGGAGTTGTCCATGTACATCCAGCAATCTGCCGTCGCCATGCAATCCAGTTACCTGCGCGCTGTGAGCACGGTCTCGCATGAACGCATGGAGGTCACCGGATCACCCACGCGCAGCCAGCTTGCGCGTGCCATCGCCGACGAAACGGCCGCCAGGCGCGCACCAGCGACCCGCCCGCAGCCCGAGCGCGCACCGCCACGCGCGTGCACCTGCGATTTCAGTCCCGCCGCCACCGAAGCCGCCGCTGCCGACGAAGACACGCAGACCGACCCACGCATGCTCACGCTGGCCCGCATGATCGAGGCCATCACCGGCATGCGCATCCGGGTGGTGCAGATGAAGGACCTGCAACCTTCAGCCAACGGCGCGCAGCCTGAAGGCACGGAGGGCAAACCTCCCCAACCTGCTTCAAACACCTCGGGCCAACCAACTGCCCCCGCAGCAGATGCATCGGCAGCAGACAACGCTGACTGGGGCCTGCTGTACGAACGCGAAGTCACCCACACCGAGCTTGAAAGCGTGTCGGTTCAAACCAGTGGCCAGGTCAAAACAGCGGATGGGCGCACTATCGACTTTCAGTTGGACTTGGCCATCACGTCGATGCAATCCAGCACCACGTCAGAAAGCCTGCGCCTGGGCAATGCCAAGCTGAAAGACCCGCTGGTGATCCACTTTGACGGCCCGGTGGGCGAGTTGCGCAACGTGGCGTTTCAGTTCGACCTGGATGCCGACGGCACCACCGACAGCATGCCGTTTGTGGGCTCCGGCAGCGGTTTTCTGGCGCTGGACGCCAACGGCAACGGGCAGATAGACGACGGACGCGAGCTGTTTGGCACCCAAAGCGGCGACGGTTTTGCGGACCTGGCAAAGTTTGACTCCGACGGCAACGGCTGGATTGACGAGGCCGACCCCGCCTACGAACAGCTCAGCGTCTGGCGCATGGATGCGGCAGGGAAAACCCGCCTGCAGTCGCTGGCGTCGCAAAACGTGGGTGCTCTGTACCTGGGCCGCGTGGCCAGCGACATGACCCTGCGCGAAGGGGGCATGGGCCAACAACTTGGGCAACTGCGCAGCACCGGCCTGTACCTGACGAACGCGGGCCAGGCCGGGGCGTTGCAGCAAATCGATCTGGTGGCCTGACGCCCCGGCAGAGCTGGCCCGGCAAGTGTCGGCCTGGCGTACCGACGGAATAGAAGACCAAGGTCAGCCGGGTTTCATGACCCGGGCTGACGTCATCACCCCGCCACAGTTGCCCACATCTGCACCATCAACAGCCACGTGATGTGCCCCAGTGCCAGCCCGTACACCACGCCCAGCGCACCCAAGACCAGCGACAGCCACAGCAGCAACCCATCGCTCAACAATCGGCCCAATGCCAACGCCACCAGACTGAATGCCGGCAACACGTTGCCCATGGGCACGGGCAGGAAAATGACCAACGCCTGCAGCGCTATCCACGCAGCCCACAGGCCACGTGTCCAAGGCGCCTGCATGGCCTGCAATCGCGGGCGCGACCACAGCCCCGCATAGCGGTAGCTGATGGCCAGCGTTTTCAGCGTGCGGACTGACCACCGCACATTCAACCGCATGTGTGCCACGCGCTCGGGCAGGGCCATGTCGGACCGGCCCCACAGCCAGTCCCACGACAACCACCACAATGCCACGCCGAACACGTTGCCCACCCCTCCGACGGGCAGAATGCATACCAGAGCAAACAGCATCAACAGCGTACTGAGGGACGACGGGCCGTGCAGCGCCAGCATGTCTTGCAATGACAGACCAGGCATGCCGAGGGGTTGCGCCTGCAGCCGCCATTGCGCCAGACGAAAGCGCCTGGCCAGCCGCAGCGCAGCGTAACGTGAACCACCGGGGTCGCGCTGCGACTGGGCATGGCGCTCACCCATGCCCTGCCCCTGGCTGGGTGATGGCCGCCGTTGCGCCACCCGAGACCTGACCCGCCGGACCTGGTGGGTCAGCTGGATGGTGTGCCAACGCCTGGCCCGCTTTCACCACCGTGCCGGGTTGTATGCCGTCGGCCAAGGTCAGATGGGGTGGCAGCAGCACGATGATGGTGGAGCCGTGCTCGAACCACCCCATTTCGTCGCCCTTCAGGTGCGGGGCAAAACACGGCATCACGTTGGGACCGCGGTAGCGCAGGTGCAGCAACACGTCGATGAAGTGCAGCCGGATGCTGGCCACCAGGATGGCGGCCACCGGCACCAGTGCCATGGCGCTTTTGTCCTTGGCCAGCCTGACCTCGATGACCGCGCGCTCGTTCTTGCAAAACAGCCGCTCCACGCGCTTGAGGGCGATGGGGTTGACGTTCCAGGTGTCGCCCGAGATGTAGGTGACGCGCTCCACCAGCCCATCTGCCGGGGCATGGAAGCGGTGGTACATGCTGGACGTGAGGCGCAGCGTCACGTACTTGCCGTGGGCGTAGCGCTGCGCCAGCTCGGCCGAGCCCAGCAAGTCTTCCAGCGTGTACGGGAAGCCTTTGGCTTGCAGCAAACGGGTGCCTTGCATGTCGCCGCAGGCACCCACGATGCCGTCGCTGGGGCAGCAAACGGTGTCGGCATCGGGCACGAACGGGCGCGCATCCGCTTTCAGGCTGCGGGTGAAACAGTCGTGCAGGCTGTCAAAGTGCTGGCGGCTGGCCTCGCTCAGGTCCAGCGGGGTGAACCAGCGCCACACCGCGATCGACAGCCGTGTGAGCCACGGGCTGCGAAGTTGGCTGTACCAGCCCATGAACCGCGTCAGCGCCAGGCGGGGCACGCGGTTGGTCAGCAGGAAGTTCAGGTCCTCTTGCAGCAATAGCCGCTCGCGCAGGGTGGGTGTTTTCATCGGCGTGTCAAAGGAAGGGAATACAACTTTCACATTCCAACTTGAAAGCCTGATGACATGAGCGCAGAAATGATGTTGACCACGGCAGCCCTGCTGGCCACCGTGCCGCTGGTGTTGACCAAAGGGCTGCGCAGGTTGCAGCTGTCGCTGGCCAAGCACCGCTCGCTGGCCGGGCACTCGCGCATGGCCAAGCGGGTGGCCCGCCTGCTGCCGGGGTACAGCTACGACGAGAACCGCTTTTTTGCGGTCGACGACGCACCTGTCGACATCCAGGCGCTGCGCAAAGCGGGGTTTGCCAGGTTGTCCGCCTCGCTCAAAGCCATGGCACCGCAAACACTGGCACTGACGGCCGACACGCGCGAGGGCTTGTCTGACCTTCAGTTCACCGGGCGCTACCGGGTGCCGTTCCAGTTCAGCGAACACGCGCGTCAGCACCTGCCAGTGGGTGCGTTCTGGGCCGAGGCCAGTGGCGTGGAACTGACGGACCTTGACGGCAACCGCTACCTGGATCTGACCGGCTCTTACGGCGTGAACGTGTTTGGCGTGGACTTTTACAAAGCCTGCATGCGCGAAGGCGCTGAACTGGGGAGCAGCTTAGGCCCCGTGCTGGGTGGCTACCACCCGTGCGTGGCGCGCAACGTGGCGCGGCTGCGCGAGCTGTCGGGGCTGGACGAGGTGTCGTTCCACATGTCGGGCACCGAGGCCGTGATGCAGGCCGTGCGCCTGGCCCGCTACCACACGGGCAAACACCACCTGGTGCGCTTCACCGGCGCGTACCACGGCTGGTGGGAAGACGTGCAACCCGGCCCCGGCAACCCCCTGCCCCCGCGCGAAACCTACACGCTGAAAGACATGGACAGCGACACCCTGCGCGTGCTGCGCACCCGCACGGACATTGCCTGCGTGCTGGTCAACCCGCTGCAGGCATTGCACCCCAACAGCAATGCGCCCGGCGACTCCACATTGGTTGACGGCAGCCGCAAGGCCGGTTTCGATCGCGCCGCCTACACAGCCTGGCTGCAGCAATTGCGTGACGTGTGTACACAACGCGGCATCGTGCTGATTTTTGACGAGGTGTTCGTAGGCTTCCGCCTGGCCATGGGCGGCGCACAGGCCTACTTCGGTGTGAAGGCCGACATGGTGGTGTACGGCAAAACACTGGGCGGGGGCTTGCCCGTGGGCGTGGTGTGCGGCAAGCAACACCTGATGCAGCGCTTCAAGCCCGACCGGCCTGCCGACATCTGCTTTGCACGGGGCACGTTCAACGCGCACCCCTATGTGATGGGGGCCATGGACGCCTTCCTGACCCACCTGCACACGCCGGAAGTTCAGGCCATTTACACCGGGCTGGACGAACGCTGGCTGACACGCGCGTCAGCCTTCAACCAGGCATTGGCTGATGTCGGTGCACCGCTGCAAGTGCGCGCGATGTCAAGCATCTGGACGGTGGTGTACACCCAGCCCTCGCGCTATCACTGGATGCTGCAGTATTACCTGCGCGAGGCGGGGCTGGCGCTGAGCTGGGTGGGCACCGGGCGTTTCATCTTCAGCCTGAACTACACCGACGCCGACATGGCCGAAGTCACCCGCCGACTGGTGAACGCCTGCCAACGCATGCAAGCTGACGGCTGGTGGTGGGTGGGCGAACACACCTCGCATCGGTCCATGCAACGAAATATTTTGAAAGAAATGGTGCTCTATCGCTTTAGCAGAAAGCGATGACAGCTATTTATTTTCAACCTGCAAAACGCACACCCGCTCTCCGGGGCTGCGCAGTGGCCCTGTCATCACTGCGTCAGGTGGCATGTCATTCCTCAAAAAATGGGTATAAACTGTTTATACCCATTAAAAGGAGCCCGATGATGTCCATGCAAGTTGAAGAATCCGTTCAAGTGACGGTTGCCCCCGTCGAACCCGCCGCCCCGGTCGAGGCAAAGGCCCCCGTTGCCGCGCCCAAAGTAGCCGTCAAGGCAGCGCCCAAGGTCACCCCGAAAGCCACGGCCCAAGCAGTGCCCAAGACGGTGCCTGCGAAGAAAGCGACAGCGGTCAAACTGCCCCCCAAACCGACATTGAAACCAGCCGCAAAACCTGCAGCCAAAGCTGCGGCAAAGACGGTTGCCAAGCCTGCCGCCAAAGCAGCCGCCAAACCAGTGAAGAAGGCTGAACCCAAGAAAAGCGACAGCAAGCCACTGAAGGTCAAAATGATCCGCGACAGCTTCACGTTCCCCGAAGCCGACCACAGCCAGCTTGCCGCACTGAAAAAGCGCGTGGTGGCATTGGGCCAGGATGTGAAAAAAGGCGAACTGGTCCGTGCGGGCATTGCACTGCTCACCGGCATGGATGACAAGGCCCTGATGGCCACCGTGTCCAACGTAGCCCGCCTGAAAACAGGTCGCCCGAAAAAATAATGTCCGTCATCGTCGTGGCCAACCCAAAAGGGGGTGTTGGCAAATCAACCCTCAGCACCAACATTGCGGGCTACCTGGCCAGCCAAGGGGCCCGCGTGACGCTGGGCGACGTGGATGAACAGCAGTCGGCCCTGGGGTGGCTGGGCATCCGCCCCGCCGAGGCGCGTCCCATTCAAGGCTGGAATGCCCGGTCCGATGACGGTTTGCAACTGCCCGCCGACGCGGCACACGTGGTGCTCGACACCCCAGCTGGCTTGCACGGCCGCTGGCTCAAGGACGTGATCAAACGGGCTGACAAAGTGCTCATTCCCATTCAACCCAGCATTTTTGACATGGCTGCCACGCGGGCATTCGTTGAAGATTTGCAGGAGCGCAAGCGGGCGCAAGAACTGGACATTGCGGTGGTGGGCATGCGGGTCGATCAGCGCACCATCGCCTCGGAAAACCTGCACAGCTTTCTGGCGGGCCTGGGCTTTCCGGTGTTGGGCTGTTTGCGCGGCACGCAAAACTACGTCCGCCTGGCCATGGAGGGGCTCACCTTGTTTGACGTGGCACCCAGCCGGGTGGAGCGGGACCTTGAAGACTGGCAGCCCATCTGTGCGTGGCTGGACCGTTGAAGCCCCCCGCCCAGCGCACACCAAACCGCCCCTGAACCTGCGTGTACCGAGCGAGTTGCATGTGACCACACACCCACAGCCAGCCCACCATCTGGACCTGCGCATCAGGCAGATGGACCAGCTGTTCAACTCGCTCGACCCCACGCCCTTTCTCAACAAGGACCTGGATCACGATGCCGAGGCGTTCATGGAGACCTGGGCACAGGGGTTTTCCAGCAGAAGCAAGCTGCGCATCACCATCCACCTGGAGAAGATGCCCGATGTGGCCAACCCGGCAGACCTGATCACCGAAGCCGTGCACAACTACTTCAACTACAAAGCCGGGCTGGCGCTTGGCGAACTGAAGCGGTTGCTGCGCGATGGGCGGTACAGCCTGTTCATCGGCATCGGCTTTCTCACCGTGTGCCTGATCGCGGCCGAGGCAGTCAAGCAAATTGGCACCGATACACATTTCACCGTGGCCAAGGAAGGGCTGACCATCCTGGGCTGGGTGGCGTTGTGGCGGCCGTTGCAGATTTTTTTGTACGAGTGGTGGCCCCTTGCACGGCGCATGCGCGTGTGCAAGAACCTGGGCCGAACCAGCATTCGCGTGGTGGCGGCCAGCCACCACCCTTCAGCTGCCGTGGGCCACCCCGAACACCCGCTCCCGCGCTGACTGCGATCGACGCGCAACGCACAGCCATGGCTGGGGCGAAAGACCCTCCGCCCCTCAGACGTGCTTCAGGCCATGGGCCGGGTCAACCATTTCCCCACGCAGCAGCTGCAGGGGCGCGCGGTGGTACAGGCGGATGTCGTTGAACGGGTCCGTCAGGATTTTGGTGACCCACACCAACCCGGTCTGCACGTCTTTCAGCACGAACAGCTGCACCATGCGGAACAGCAAGCCCCCCACACCGACGGCCAGCCACATCCAGCCCACGTTGCGGGCCAGGTCCACCCACGTGGCATGGGCCGTCAGCAGCCCGAACAGGTCGGGCTGCCACACCAACAGCAGGGGGGATGCCACCCATATGCCCATCAGCACCCGCTTGCGCGACAGGTTGTAGCCCACCTTCACGTCTTCTTTGTAAGCCTGTGTGGCTTGGTTGACCTCGTCGTAACCCAGTGGTTCGAAGAAAAAATGCCCCGCCTGGCGCGTCACCATCGACACCAGCCAGGCCACGAGGGCAGCCAGCGCCGGGTCAACCCACAGCAGACCGTACGCCACCACAAAACTGATGGCGCTGATGAAGTGCAGGCTCTGGTTGATGCGGTTGTGGTGGTAGTAGCGGTGGTCGTCCCAACGCTGTTCGCGCAGGGCGTTCATGAATGAGCTCATCACTGTCCTTTCGTTGGCGGGCATGGTGTGCAGGTGCAAGCGGCCCATCTGCCTGCACTGTGGCGGCATGATGGTGACCACGTGTGAAATGGCCGTGACAGGCTGCGTGGCGGTCACATTCGAAAACGCGGCACCTGTCACATGGCTGTGATGTTGGGCCGCCACCATGGCGGCATGAACGCCCTTGCCGACACCACCCTGCTGGTTGAAAACTACCCTGCACAGCGCCCGTCGCTGCGCGTGGCCATCGTCACCGAAACCTACCCGCCTGAAATCAACGGCGTGGCCATGACCCTGGCCAAGCTGGTGCAGGGCCTGCAGACCCGGGGGCACGACGTGCAACTGGTGCGCCCCAGGCAACAACAGGACGCCGATGCCCTGCAACAGGCCCCCGCGCTGGAAGAGGTGCTGACGCGCGGGTTTCCCATCCCCAAATACCCGCATCTGCGCATGGGGCTGCCGTCCAAGAAGCAGCTGGTGGCGCTGTGGACCGTCAGGCGACCAGACGTGGTTCACATTGCCACGGAAGGCCCCTTGGGGTGGTCGGCGTTGCAAGCTGCCCGCAAACTCAAGTTGCCCGTGAGCAGCGACTTCCGCACCAACTTTGACGCCTACAGCCACCACTACCGGCTGGGCTGGCTGCACAAGCCCATTGCGGCCTACCTGCGCAAGTTTCACAACCTGGCTGCCTGCACACTGGTGCCCACACGCCAGTTGCGCACGGCGCTGGAAGCATCGGGGTTCGAACGCCTGCACGTGGTGGCACGCGGCATCGACACCACGGCCTTCAACCCCGCCCTGCGCGACCCGGGCCTGCGACGGGACTGGGGGGTGGCCCCAGGTGAACGCGTGGCGCTGTACGTGGGGCGGCTGGCCCCTGAAAAAAACCTGGCCTTGCTGGCCAGCACATTCAACGCCATGCTGGCAGCCGACCCCAACCTGACCTGTGTGGTGGTGGGTGACGGCCCCAGCGCCAGCGAACTGCGCGAGGCGTGCCCGCAGGCCCGCCTGCTGGGCAGCCAGACGGGGCAGATGCTGGCCCGCTGCTATGCCAGCGCAGACCTGTTTGTGTTCCCCAGCATGACCGAGACGTTCGGCAACGTCACGCTGGAGGCCATGGCCAGCGGCCTGGCCGTGGTGGCGTTTGACCATGCGGCCGCAGGCGAAGTCATTGCACACAACCACAGCGGGTTGTTGGCCCCACTCGGCGATGAAAGCCGGTTCATTCAGGCTGCCGTCATGCTGGCTGAAAACCCCGCAGCAGAGCGCGCCTTGCAAGAGGCCGCGCGGGCCACCGTCATGGGCAGAGACTGGCGCAGCATCGTCGAGCAGGTCGAGCACATCTGGACAGGCCTAATCCATGCACAGACCCTGCCCATACCCGCCACATGGCAGCGACTGCCCGCCTGACGCACGGACGACCACCGATCACGCAACCCGCCCGCCACAGCCCGGCCTGCACGGCAGGCGGGGCCCCAAGGGTTGTTCAGCTGCGAATGCCGATGCGTTCGCCCTGACTGGGAAGGTTCAAATGGCCACCATCTGGGCAATGGCCTCGTTGCGGGCCTGCGCTGTCAGGTGGTGGTGTGCATCGCCCGTGACCCAATGTGCCAGCTCTTTGTTCAGCAAGGCCCGACCACTTTCGTTGCGGCGGCCGATGCCGACGTAGGCAAACCCCAGTTCCTGCATGACGGCGGGGTCGTACACATTGCGGCCATCGAACACGACCTTGCGGCGCATGCGGCCACCCATGCCCAGAAAATCGGGGTTCTGGAAGCACTTCCACTCGGTCAGCAGCAGCAGCGCATCCACACCGTCCAGCGCGTCCATGGCGTTGTCAGCCAGCTGCACGGCACCACCGGGGGCAAACACGGCGGGGCCCAGGTCGTCGGCCAGTGCCGCGTGGGCAGTGTGCTGGGCCACCGGGTCGAACGCCACCACCTGTGCACCCATTTGCACCAACGCACCAATGACCGTGCGGCTGGGTGCCTCACGCATGTCGTCGGTATTGGGTTTGAACGCCAGGCCCCAGATGGCAAAACGGCGGCCCGCGAGCTTGTCGCCAAACACGCGCCGCACGGTGGTCACCAGCGCCTGTTTTTGCGCGGTGTTGACCTTTTCCACCGCCTCGACCACGCACATGGTGGCCCCCCTGGCCGCTGCGGCATGCACCAGTGCCCGCGTGTCTTTGGGGAAGCAACTGCCACCGTAGCCCGTGCCTGCATACAGAAAACTGTGGCCGATGCGCTGATCGGCACCGATGCCACGGCGCACGCTGTCAATGTCTGCGCCCAGTCCGTCTGCCAGCAAGGCCATTTCGTTCATGAACGAAATCCGGGTGGCCAGCATGGCGTTGGCGGCGTATTTGGTCAGCTCGGCACTCACCACATCCATCCACACCGTCCGGTCGTGATGGCGGTTGAACGGCATGTACAGGCGGGTCAGCAGGTGACGCGCCCGCTCGCCCTCGGCACTGTCTGGCACCCCGATCACGATGCGGTCCGGGCGCATGAAATCGTCAATGGCTGCGCCTTCCTTCAGAAATTCAGGGTTGGACACCACGGCAACGTCCAACCCACGCTCGCCACGGATGGCCAGTTGCGCGTGTATCTCACTCCTGACGGCGGCGGCTGTGCCCACCGGCACGGTAGATTTGTTCACCACCACCGCAAACGCCTGCAAGTGTTGTCCGATCTGCCGGGCCACGGTCAGCACGTGTTGCAGGTCGGCCGAACCGTCCTCCTTGGGCGGCGTGCCCACCGCGATGAACACCACGTCGGCATGGGCCATGGCCTCGCGAATGGACTGCGTGAAGGTCAGGCGACCCGCCTGCAGGTTGCGCTGAACCATGTCTTCCAGCCCAGGCTCGTAAATGGGCACGCCACCAGCCAGCAGCAAGGCCACACGCGCCTGGTCGTGGTCCACGCACACCACTTGGTTGCCCGATTCAGCCAGGCAAGCTGCCGTGACCAAGCCCACATATCCCGCACCCACCACCACAACGTTCATAAGGAACCTCCGTTGTGGCGGATGGTTGCCAGCCCGCATGACGTTCTGAAGACGGTTGGATGAAGTTATTTTGAACAGCAGCAAGCCGCTCGCACATCACAAATTTGTCATGAAATCATCGCGCATGCGTCACACCAGCTTTTCAGAATGACCCGGAACAGCCCTACTGAACACGGTGACCACGTTGCAGCATTCAGCCTTCCCCAACAGCCCATTGGCTGACCGCAGGTTCACGGCCAGATCACCCCTTGGCCTGGCGGACATGGCATTTGTGCCTGCGCTGCACCAGCAAACCGCAGACTTGCTGGGCACAGTGCAGGACACCGCTGGCACCCCAGAAAATGACGACGACGGCAACCACCGGCGCTTGCGCGCGGTGTTCATTTCAGATTTGCACCTGGGCACCCCTGGTTGCCAGGCCGAGGCCCTGCTGGACTTCCTGAAAGCACACCCCTGCGACCATTTGTACCTGCTGGGCGACATCATTGACGGCTGGCAATTGCGCAGGCGCTGGTTCTGGCCCCAATCGCACAACGATGTCATCCAGAAAATCCTGAGGCGTGCACGCAAAGGTACTCAAGTGGTGTTCATCCCTGGCAACCACGACGAGTTTGCCCGCCACTTCACCAACCACCACTTTGGCGGCGTGGAGGTGGTGCACGATGCCGTGCACGTCACGGCAGATGGCAGGCGACTGTGGCTGATCCATGGCGACCACTTCGACGGTGTCATCCAGTACGCCAAATGGCTGGCCTACGTGGGTGACACGCTGTACGAGTGGACGCTGCGGCTGAACCGCCATTTCAATTCGGCCCGTGCTCGGCTGGGCTTGCCGTACTGGTCGCTCTCGCAATACCTGAAACACAAGGTAAAAACCGCTGTCAGCTTCGTCACGCGGTTCGAAGAGGCTGTGGCGGAAGAAGCGGGCAAGCGGGGCCACGATGGGGTGGTGTGCGGGCACATTCACCGGGCCGAGATGCGCACCATCAACGGCATCCTGTACTGCAACGATGGCGACTGGGTAGAGAGCCTCAGCGCCCTGGTCGAGCACGGCGACGGTCAACTTGAAGTAGTGCATTGGCCCCCTGGCACCGCCGCGCCCACAGCACAGAAAACACCCGCCGTCACGACACTGTCACACACTTGAAATAGGGTGTCACCCCCGCCAACAGGAGAACCCCATGACCCAACGCGCCGCGCTGATGCGACGTATCCATGCCGAACTGATCGACGGCTACGACGAAGAACTGGAACTGGAAATCGAAGACCAGTTTGTGGACGACCTGTCAAACCCCACAGAAGAAGAACAGGCCCAGTTGCGCGAAGACCGCCGCACTTACTTCAAAGAACTGTTTCAGCTGCAAGGCGAGCTGGTCAAGCTGCAAGACTGGGTAGTGGCCACGGGCCACAAGGCCGTCATCCTGTTTGAAGGGCGCGATGCTGCGGGCAAGGGTGGGGTCATCAAACGCATCATGCAGCGGCTGAACCCACGGGTGTGCCGCGTGGTGGCGCTGCCCGCCCCCAACGACCGCGAGCGCACGCAGTGGTACTTCCAGCGCTACGTCACACATTTGCCTGCAGCAGGCGAAATCGTGCTGTTCGACCGCAGCTGGTACAACCGCGCCGGTGTGGAAAAGGTGATGGGCTTTTGCGACGACGACCAGTACGAAGAATTCTTTCGCACCGTGCCGGAGTTTGAAAAAATGCTGGTGCGCTCGGGCATCCAGCTCGTCAAATACTGGTTTTCCATTTCGGACGAAGAGCAGCACCAGCGCTTCCTGGCGCGCATCCACGACCCGCTCAAGCAGTGGAAACTCAGCCCCATGGACCTGGAAAGCCGCCGCCGCTGGGAGCAGTACACCAAGGTGAAGGAAGTGATGCTGGAACGCACGCACATCCCTGAGTCACCCTGGTGGGTGGTGCAGGCCAACGACAAGAAAAAAGCCCGCCTGAACTGCATTGCCCACCTGCTGGACCAGATGCCCTACGCCGAGGTGCCCCGCCCCCCCATCGCCTTGCCCGAGCGTGAGCGCCACGAGGACTACGTCAGGCAAGCCGTGCCAGCGGACATGATGATCCCTGAGAAATACTGAAATAATGCAGCAAACTATCGTTTACACAAAAGCGTTAGTCAGCAAAAAAGCCTGATTAGATACATACCTCAGAGGAACATTCAGTCAGCAGCAGAGTCAGAAGAAGCAAGACGCGATGATCAACTTGCGGAGCCAGGAGGTGTGCGATGTCACAAAATGCCATCCAATTCCAACACGGT
>JAVBXK010000058.1 GCA_030824555.1 bacterium | reverse complement strand
CACGCTTATCGGCTGTATATTTTTAATGAACCCGCAAAACTCTTCTGTTTTGCAACCCCGCTGTGATCAGCAGAGCCTCGCATTATAGCACCGTTTTTTATCTGCCGTCAAAATCTTTTCGGAGAGTTTTGATCGCATCAATCAGGTGATTTGCAGCGGGAGGCGGATTGTACAACGAAAATCAGCGCGCCGCTATTTTTTCAACGCAGCAGGACTTCAATCCATGCAGGGTCCATACGCTACTGAGGGCACGGCTGGCGGATGCAGCGCCTCAAGCGCTGCCGCGCAGGCATCGCCCGGGTGCCCTCATCAGTAAAGCGACCGAAGAAGATCGCCCTCGATAATCCCTCTCTATCAAAGTATGCCCAGGTGCAGCGAACACACTGAGCACGCATGAGAGTCGGCACATACGCACTGCAGACTCGACTCTCCCACATACAACACCACAACACTCTGCCCATGGCCCTGATCACTCTTATCAATGCGCAACTGGCCTTTGGTCACGTCCCGTTGCTCGACCACACCGATTTTTCATTGGAGACGCAGGAGCGTGTCGGACTGATTGGCCGCAACGGCACGGGTAAATCCTCGCTGCTGAAAATACTGGCGTCCCTTGAGAAGCCAGACGATGGCACGCTCCAGTTACAAGGCGGTGTGCGCATTGCCTATGTGTCGCAAGAACCCACCTTGGCTGCAGACGCAACGGTGTTCGACACAGCCAGCCTGGGTCTCGGTCACGCACGCCAAGCGAGAGACCTGTATCTCAGTGGAGACCACTCACTCGATCTGGATGCGCTGCAGACAGAGATCGAAACCCTGGATGCTTGGAACTGGGAGCAGCGCGTCGAAGAAACCCTGCAACGGCTGCACCTGGACCCGACTGCAACCATTGGCAGCTTGTCTGGCGGCTTGAAAAAGCGTGTGGCCCTGGCGCAAGCACTGGTATCCAAGCCAGACGTGTTGCTACTGGATGAACCCACCAACCACTTGGACCTGGATTCCATCGGTTGGTTGGAGTCATTGCTGAAGGAATACAAGGGCAGCGCCGTCGTGATCAGCCACGACCGGGCTTTTCTGGATGCCGTTTCCACACGCATTGTCGACTTGGACCGGGGCCGCCTGCTCAGCTACCCTGGCAACTTCACGCAGTACCAATTACTGAAAGAAGAGCAGTTGGCTCAGGAAGCCATCATCAATGCCCGCGCCGACAAGGTACTGGCCCAAGAAGAGGTGTGGATCCGCAAAGGCGTCGAAGCCCGCCGCACGCGTGCGCAAGGACGCATCACGCGCCTGATGAAACTGCGCGAAACCCGAGCCGCGCGCCGCGACGTGGTCGGGCGCGTCAAGCTCGACCTTGCACGCGGCGACGCCAGCGGCAAAATCGTGGCTGAACTGGAAAAAGTCAGCAAACACTACGAAACGGGCAACGGCCGCAAAACGGTCGTGCGGCAATTCACGGGCACCGTGCTGCGCGGCGACAAGCTGGGGCTCATTGGCCCCAACGGGGCCGGCAAAACCACCTTGCTGAAAATGATTCTGGGTCAACTGGAACCCGACGAAGGCACCGTGCGCCGTGGCACCAACATGACCGTCGCCTATTTTGACCAGATGCGCGACCAGATCGACCTCGATGCCACGCTGGAAGACTTCATCAGCCCTGGCAGCGAGTGGATCGAAATCGGCGGCAAGCGCACGCATGTGAAAAGTTACCTGGGCGATTTCCTGTTCTCACCCGCACGAGCCACCGCCCCTGTGCGCACCTTGTCGGGCGGCGAGCGCAACCGGCTGCTGCTGGCCCGCCTGTTTGCACGGCCTGCCAACGTACTGGTGCTGGACGAACCCACCAACGACCTCGACATTGACACACTGGAGCTGCTGGAAGACCTGCTGGGTCAATACGACGGCACCGTGTTCCTGGTCAGCCATGACCGCCAGTTCGTGGACAACGTGGTCACCAGCACCCTGGCGTTTGAAGGCGACGGCAAGTGGGTCGAATACGAAGGCGATGTGCAAGATTGGCTCACCCAGTCGGCACGCACCGCAGCCATTGCCAAGGCGGCCGAAGCCAGCGCCAACAGAGTTGCCAGCACACGCACAGCTGAGCCAGCCACCCCAGCGGCGCCACAGGCAGCCGCCAAACCAGTACCAACCGCGCCCAAGAAAAAACTCAGCTACAAAGAACAACGGGAACTGGATGGTTTGCCCGCCCTGATCGCACAACTGGAAGCCGAGCAAAAAACCATCGATGGCGCGCTGGCTGACGCCACGCTGTATGCCAGCGACCCCGCCAGGGCCACTGCGCTGGTGCAGCGCCACAGTGAACTCGACGACGCCCTGCTGGCAGCCATGGAAAGATGGGAGCAGCTGGGCGCAGGCCAAGTATCATGAGTTCACATTGGGCCGCTACCCTCTGACGGCCCGGGTGAGCACCGCTTCGCATGAGCACTGACGCCACGCCACAGACCTTGCAGCAAGCCCTGGCCACACTGGCCAGGGAACACCAGCGCGCAGAACACTACCGCAACCAGGTGCATGTGCTGCGCGAAGAGCTGGAAACGCTGCGCGGCACCGCATCGGACGCGTCCACCAGTCGGCTGCTGGCCGAAGAAGAGCTCGACGAGACCCGTGACCGGCTATCGCTGGCCCTCGAAGCCGCCGGGTTGGGCTTGTGGGAATGGTCTGTTGACACAGGCGACGTTTACCTGAGTGCTCGCTGGTCTGAAATCATGGGCGACCTGGCTGCCGAAAGCCACTGCCAAGTGAACGACCTGATGCAGCGCCTGCACCCCGACGACGTGCCCGCATTGAACGCATTGCTGTCAGAGACCATCAGCGGCGCGCGACAACGCTATGACACCCAGTTTCGGATCCGCACGTACGACAACCAGTGGATCTGGATGGAAAGCCACGGCATGGCGTCTGACCGCGATGGCAGCGGCCGCGCCCACAGGCTCGTGGGCATCAGCGCCGACATCACCGAGCGCAAGCGTCTGCAGGACACCACCGAACAAGCCCGCCAGGACGCAGAAAAGGCCAACAGAAGCAAAACAGAATTTTTGGCCAGCGTGAGCCATGAAGTGCGCACGCCACTGAACGGCGTGATGGGCCTCATCCGCCTGATGACCGACTCCACCCTGACCGACGAGCAGCGGCATTGGATCACCCTGATGGACGACTCGGCCCAAACCCTGTTGGGCCTGCTGAACGACATCCTGGACCTGTCCAAGGTCGAAGCCGGGCGCATGGAACTGGATGAGGTGACGTTCAACATCGTCGACGAAGTCGGCCAGGCATGCGGCCCACTGGTGGCACAGGCATCCGCGAAAGAACTGACCATCGAGGTCAACATACACCCCCAGCTCCCGGACGCCGTGGTGGGTGACCCGGCCAAATTGCGGCAGGTGCTGGTCAACCTGTTGTCCAACGCGGTCAAGTTCACGCCACGCGGAGGGCGCGTGGGGGTCAATGTGTTTCCCGCTGCGAACGGTGGTGTCAGTTTCGAGGTACGTGACACCGGCATCGGCATTTCGGCTGAGCAGCAAACGCGCATCTTCGAAGCCTTCACCCAGGCCGATGCCTCCACCACACGCAAATACGGCGGCACGGGCCTGGGGCTCGCCATTTCTTCACGCCTGGTCACCCTGATGGGCGGACACATTCGTCTGGTCAGCGAGCCCGGCAAAGGCAGCTCATTCGGATTCACACTGCCACTGCAAACCGATGCCGCGCGGGCCACCGACCTCGGCCCGCTCAGCGCGCCGATGGAACTGGAGCACCTGGCCTCGCGCTCGCAAACCTTCAACGGCACCCAGGTGCTGGTTGCCGAAGACCACCCGGTCAACGAGCTGCTGATGCGTGAGATCCTCAAAAAACTGGGTTGCAGCACCGTGGTGGCCCGCAATGGGCTGGAGGCCATTGCGGCATGGAAACGCGGCGGCATCGACCTCATCATGATGGACGTGCAAATGCCCGAGCTCAACGGGCTGGATGCCACGCAGGAAATCCGTGCAATGGAAAACGGCGGATTCACGCCACCCGGCGTGGCGCTGAAGCACACACCCATCGTGGCGGTCACGGCCAACGCCATGACCGGTGACCGCGAAAAATGCATGGCCGCTGGCATGGATGCCTACACCTCCAAACCCGTCAGCCCCCAGGCACTGACGCAAGCCATGAGTCAGGCCATCGACATCAGCACACACTGGCAACCTGCACTGCAAACGCCGATGCTGGCCAGCATCGAGCCAAGCGTTGGTCAACCGGGCTCCACGCCTGCGCGCACCGCCAGCACCGGAGCCAACCTGCCCCCCCCTGTCAATCTGGACAAGTTGCGTCACCGGCTCGATGGCGACAACGCTGCACTGGCCCGCCTGGCCACAGTCACCCGGCGGCAACTGGCACATCACATGGCCGCACTCACCACCGCACTGGCCGAGCAAGACCAGATCGTGGCCACCACCAGCGCCCACGCGCTGAAAACTGCGCTGGCCACCATCACGGCAGAACGCGCATCTGCCCTGAGCAACGGCCTTGAAAAAGCCGCACGCAAAGGCGAATGGGCGCTGTTCGGGCGCGCCCTGCCGGTGCTGCGCGGCGAGGTGGACCGCCTCGACAAAGCCCTGTCAGCGCTGGGCGACTGACCCTGCAGCCTCAGCGCAAGGCATCGCGAACACGCGAAAACACCCCCCAGAACACCGCCTCCTGCGTGGTGGCGAAGTTGATGCGCATCAGCGTGCTGGGCTTTCGCGCCGCATGGAACAGCGCGCCGGGTGCCAGCAAATAGCCCTCATCCAGCATGCGCTGGGCCAGCGCCTCAGTGTCCACACCCGTGTCCACCCAACCAAACAGACCAGCAGGCTCGGCCACAAAGGTGCAGCCCGCCGCCAGCGCCAGCTTCACGCTGCGGCTGCGCGCGCCGTCGAGCCTGGTACGGATGCGCTCGGCGTGGCGGCGCAACTGGCCTTGCTCCATGCACAGCGCCAGCGCTTTTTCCAGCAGGCTGGGCGTGGTCAGGGTGCCCAGCAGCTTGGTGTCGAGCAGGCGCTCGGTCAGCTCGGGCGGCGCAGCCAGAAAACCCACGCGCCAGTTGGGTGCCAGGATTTTGGCAAAGCCACTCACGTAAATGGTCTGGCGCAAGCCGTCCAGCGCGCACAGGCGGGTGGCGTGCGGCGGAGCAATGTGGCTGTAGGTGTCGTCTTCGACCACATAGAAACCGTGCTGGTGCGCCAACTGAAGCACGCGATGGGCGTGGCCGGGGCTCAGGCTTTGACCGGTGGGGTTGTGCAACACACTCACGCTCACAAACAGCTTGGGTGGTGCACCGGTAGGCGAGGCCTCGCAGTAACGGGCCATCACATCCAGGTCAGGCCCCTGCGGACCACGGGGTACCGGCAAAATGCGTGCGCCCAGCGCATCGAGCCGGGCGAACTCCACGGCCCAGCCTGGCTCTTCCACCATCACCGCATCACCGGGCTTGAGCAGGGTGCGGCTGACCACATCCAGCGCGTGTGTGGCCCCCACGGTGGTGATGATCTGCCCTGGTGCTGCGTCAATCGCCATGCTGCGCAAGCGGGCCGACAGCGCCTGGCGCAACGCCGGGTCGCCTTTGGGCTCGCCGTAGCTGAGCGACGCGGTTTGCAGTGCCACGGGGCTGACCACCTTGCGCACCGCTGCGGTCATGAAGGTACTGGCCATCCAGTCAGGCGGGAACACGCCCATGCCCGGCTGCGGCTTGTCGCTGAGGTGGTGGAACATGCCGCGAATCAACGCCGTGGCGTTGATGGGCGAGGTGATGGGAGGCTCTGCCGCTGCCTGCGCAAGGCCGCTCTGCGCACCAGGGCAACCACCTTTTTCAGTAGCTACAAAGCCAATGGAATCAATCGATAAAGCCTTTTTTTTATCAAATTCTCGTACAAAAAATCCCCGCCTCGGCCTGGCCTCCACCAGACCCCAGGCCAACAGTTGGTCGTATGCGGCCACCACCGTGGACGGGTTCACACCCTGGGTCTGCGCCGTCTCGCGCACACTGGGCAGGCGCGCGCCGGCGGGCAGCAAACGGTCCCGGATGCGCTGGGCCAAGCGCTGCGACAGCTGCTCGGTCAGCGACTGGGTAGGGGTTTTCATCAGCATGATCTGCATTCCTCGTGCGCCACAGTGTGCCCGCAATCTGTATGGAAGCAGGCACCCACACAGAACACATCGTGCACCACCCATCTGTATGGATCGTGTATGGCTTTCAAGGCTACATTGAATCCCCCTGGACCACAACCCCCATGACAGACACCGAGCTCACCGCCTTGCTGATGCTGACCACTGCGGCCAGCTTCACCCCCGGACCCAACACCACACTGAGCACCGCATTGGCCGCCAACCGGGGCCTGCGTGGTGCCCTGCACTTCGTGTGCGCGGTGCCGGTGGGCTGGGGGATGCTGTTCACGCTGTGCGCCGCAGGGCTGGGTGCGCTGGTGGTGGCCGTGCCGGTATTGCGCTGGGGCATCCTGGCCGGTGGCTTGGCTTACCTGCTGTGGCTGGCCTCGCGCCTGGCCCGCAGCCGAGCACTCAACGAAGCCGACAGCGCACGCCTGAACATCACCTTCTGGCAAGGCGTGGCGCTGCAGTTTCTGAACATCAAGGCCTGGATGCTGGCCTTGGCCGTGGTGGCCGGCTGGATCGCAGGCCGCCCCGATGCCACGGCACGCACCCTGCAAATACTGCCGCTGATGGTGGCTTTTGGCTTTGTCAGCAACCTGCTGTACGCGCTGGTGGGCTCGCTGCTGCGCCACTGGCTGGCTGGCCCCGTGGTGGACGGTGTGGCCACAGGTGACCGCCTGCTGGTGTTCAACCGCATCATGGCGGGGGTGCTGGTGCTCACTGCCGCATGGATGGGAGCCAGCGCCTTGGGACTGTGCACCACCGGAGTGGCCGCATGAGCGCCGCCCGGCCGCTCCGAAGGCGCTCAGCCCCGCAGTGCACGGCACGGAGGGTAGCCCAGTGAGCACCACACCGCATGCCCGCGCCAGCATGAGCAACGAAACCCGTGGCCTGTGGTTGGGCCTGGTGGGCGTGACCGTGTTCGCCCTCACCCTGCCCATGACGCGCCTGGCCACCGGCCCGGTAGATGCGCCCCAGCTCTCGCCCTGGTTCATCACGTTTGCGCGGGTGGTGATTGCAGGCGGCCTGTCGGCCGTGTTTTTGCTGGCCACGCGCTCGCCTTTGCCCAAACCGCACCAGCGCAGACCCCTGGTCATTGCCATGCTGTGCAACGCGCTGGGTTTTCCCTTGCTGTTGGGGCTCGCGTTGCGCCAGGTCAGCTCGGGCCACGCTGCCGTGCTGACCGCGCTGCTGCCGCTGGCCACCGCCGCCATGGCCGCCTGGGTGCTGCACCAGCGCGCACGGCTGGGCTTCTGGCTGTGCGCGGTGCTGGGCAGTACGCTGGTGGTGGTGTTTTCGCTGCTGCGAGCGTACCAGCACAGCGGGCACTTTGCGTTTGAGTTGGCTGACTTGTTGTTGCTGGTGGCCATGTTGTCGGCCGCGCTGGGCTATGTGTACGGTGCGCAGGTCACGCCCAAGCTGGGGGCCGAGCGCGTCATTTGCTGGATGTGCCTGATGGCCCTGCCGGTTGCGCTGCCCTTGGCCTGGGCCACCTGGCCCACCCAACCCATTCAGGCGGCGTCGTGGATGGCGCTGGGCTATGTGGGCGTGTTCTCGATGTGGGCGGGGTTTTTCGCTTGGTTTCGCGGGCTGGCCATTGGCGGTGCGCTGCGGGTCAGTCAGGTGCAGCTGCTGCAACCGTTCATCAGCATCCTGGCCGCCGTGCCGTTGCTGGGCGAGCCGCTGGAAACCATGACCGTGGGCTTTGCGCTGGCGGTGGTGGGCACGGTGTTTGTGGGCAAGCGGCTGGCGTTGCCCGCCCGCTGACACACCCGAAACGGCAGAAAGCACACCATGCTCACCCCTCACATTCTCGAAACCATGGACACCAGCGTGCTCTGCTGGCTGGCCACCGTGGACGCACAGGGACAACCCAACGTGTCGCCCAAAGAGGTGTTTGCCGCTGTCGATGCGCAGCACCTGGTCATTGCCCACATCGCGTCACCCACCAGCGTGCGCAACCTGGCCGACAACCCACGCGTGTGCGTCAGCTTCATCAACGTGTTCACCCAGAAAGGCTACAAGCTCCTGGGCGAAGCCACCGCGATACCACCCACCGACCCGCGCTTTGTACAGCTGGAACCCCTGCTGCTGAACATGACCCACGGCAAGTTCCCCATCCGCGCTGCGATGCTGGTCAGGGTGAGCGCCGTCGAACCCATCCTGGCCCCCAGCTATGGGTTGTTTCCTGAAGACACCACCGAGGCATCGCAAGTGGCCAGCGCCATGCACACCTATGGCGTGGAGCGCCTGACATCACCCCAGCCAACTGACGACGCAAGCCGCCGGGGCACAATCATTGACGCAAGTGTGCTCACGGGCGCTTCACGGGCTGCTGCGCCTGACAAGCGAGCGGTTGACGCAAACACTGTCGCAACGCCCCACAGCCTGACACCCTGACCGACACATCCACCACACCGCTATTCAACAGGAGACCCCATGAGCTGGAAACTGGCCCAACGCGCCGACAAAATGAACCCCTCCGTGATCCGCGAGATCCTGAAAGTGACCGAAAAGCCCGGCATCATCAGCTTCGCGGGTGGCCTGCCCTCGCCACAGACCTTCCCCATTGATGCCATGGCCGAGGCCACGCAAAAGGTACTCAGCCAGGACGGCCGCAGCGCCCTTCAGTACGCCGCCAGCGAAGGCTACGGCCCGCTGCGCGAGTGGGTGGCGCATGACCTGAAAAAACAAGGCATGTCGGTGGACCCCGACCAGGTGCTGATCACCACCGGCTCGCAGCAAGGCCTGGACCTGGTGGCCAAAATTTTGATCGATGCGGGCAGCCGCATCCTGGTGGAAACGCCCACCTACCTGGGTGCCCTGCAGGCTTACACCCCCATGGAGCCCACGGTGGTCAGCGTGGCCAGCGACGACGAAGGTGTGGACGCTGCCGACCTGCGCGCCAAAGCAGGCAGCGGTGCCGATGCCGCGCGTTTTGTCTACCTGCTGCCCAACTTCCAGAACCCCACCGGCCGCACCATGACCGAAGCGCGCCGCGCCGCCGTGGCTGCCGTGGCCGCCGAAGTGGGCCTGCCCATCATTGAAGACAACCCCTACGGCGACCTGTGGTTTGACGCGCCGCCGCCCGCCTCGCTGTCGTCGCGCAATCCCGACGGTTCGGTGTACCTGGGCTCGTTTTCAAAAATCCTGGCCCCCGGCCTGCGCCTGGGCTACCTGGTGGCCCCAAAAGCGCTGTACCCCAAGCTGCTGCAGGCCAAGCAGGCGGCCGACCTGCACACCCCCAGCTTCAACCAGCGCATCGTGGCCGAGGTGCTGAAAGACGGTTTCATCGACCGCCATGTGCCCACCATCCGAGCGCTGTACAAAAGCCAGTGCGAGGCCATGCTGGCCGCGCTGGAGCGCGAGTTTGGCCACACCGGCCACGGCGGTGGCGATGCGTCACTGCAGTGGAACCGCCCGGTGGGCGGCATGTTCCTGTGGACACGCCTGCCCGCAGGCCTGGACGCCGTGAAGCTGCTGCCCAAAGCCGTTGACCATAACGTGGCCTTCGTGCCCGGCTCGGCCTTCTACGCCGACAACGCCGACCCGCGCAGCATGCGCCTGTCGTTCGTGACGGCCAGCGTGGACCAGATCAACACCGGCATTGCCGCGCTGGCCCAGACCATCCGCGAGGCGCAGGAGGCCCTCTGACCACCCCCACCCCGGCCGACCAACCTCCGGGTTTGACGCGCCCACTGGCCGGGGTGTTGCTGGGCGTGCTGCTGCCGTTTGCGCTGGCGCACTTTGTGTCTTACCTGTATCGCAACGTCAACACCGTGGTCTACCCCGACCTGGTGCGCGACATTGGGCTGGACGCCCACACGCTGGGCCTGCTGACCGGTGCGTATTTCATTGCCTTTGCCATCGCCCAGTTGCCCGTGGGCATGGCGCTGGACCGCTTTGGCCCACGCCGGGTGCAAATGCCCATGTTGGCCGTGGCTGCGCTGGGCGGTGTGCTGTTTGCCCAGGCCCAGTCACTGGAAGGCTTGCTGGCGGCACGGGCGCTGATCGGGCTGGGTGTGTCGGCCTCGCTCATGGCGGCCATCAAGGCCAGCGCGCTGTGGCTGCCGCCCGAGCGCCTGCCCATGTCCACCGCCGTGCTGCTGGCTGTGGGTGGGCTGGGGGCCATGGCCTCCACCGCACCCATGCAATGGGCCACCGACGCGGTGGGCTGGCGCATGACGTTCTGGGGCATTGCCAGCTGCGCTGCGGCGGTGGCCCTGCTGATTTGGGCGCGTGTGCCCGAACACCCCAGCCACACACTCGCGCACCAGAAAACGCCGGATCGCTCTCAAGCGCGCTCGCATGCCTCGGGGGGCCTGGCGCGAAGCGACGGGTTGGGGAACGCTCACCAGGCCAGCCACCACACCACCAGCCTGAAAGCCATGTTGACCTCGGTGGGCCAGCTGTACGCGCGGCCGCTGTTCTGGCGCACCGCGCTGTGCACACTGTTTTCCAACGGCGCCTACATGGCCATTCAAGGGCTGTGGATGGGCCCGTGGCTGCGCGACGTGGGCCACCTGCCCCGCGCGGAGGTGGCGCAGGTGCTGTTCTGGAGCACGGCGGCCATGGTGGCGGGCTCGCTCAGCTTCGGGGCGCTGACCGACTGGCTGGCGAGCCACCGCGTGCGCCCGGTCACGGTGTGCGGGGCCGGTGTGGCGGTGTTTTTGCTGTGCCAGGTGCTGATGCTGTGGCCCAACAGCATGCCGTTCTGGCTGCTGGCCGTGGCGTTCAGCTACTTCGGCACCGCCGGGGCCATGAACTACGCCATCCTGGCGCAAGGCATGCCCGCTGCATTGACCGGGCGGGTCAGCACAAGCTTCAACCTGCTGATTTTTCTGGCTGCGTTCGGCCTGCAATGGGGGCTGGGCGTGGTCATCAACCAATGGCCCGCCGACCACGGCACCTACCCCGAGGCGGCCTACCAGACCGCGCTGGCGGTGTGCCTGGCCGTGCAGGTACCGGGCTTGCTGCTGTGGCTGGGCTTCAAGCCCTGGCAGCTGGCACCGGTCCCGGATCAACGGTGACCCCACAGCGAACCACCCAGCCGTGAATCCCCACCCGTTCACAAGACGTTCCCAAGGCATCCTGAATGACCCATCACACCCTTCAGCTTTGGGGCCGCATGAGCTCCATCAACGTGCGCAAAGTGGTCTGGACACTGCAACACCTGGGGCTGCCGTTCGAGCGCACCGATGCGGGCATGGCCTTTGGCGTGGTCAACACCCCCGCCTACCAGGCCCTCAACCCCAATGCGCTGGTGCCCACCTTGCAAGACGGCGACCTGGTGCTGTGGGAGTCGAACGCCATCGTGCGTTACCTGTGCGCCCGTTACGGCGCACACACCGGTCTGTACCCGGCCGACCTGGCCCAGCGCGCCGACGCCGATCGCTGGATGGACTGGCAACAAACCACACTGAACCGCACCAGCGGTCCCGCCTTCGTGCAGTGGGTGCGCACGCCTGCAGCCCAGCGCCAGGCAGCGGTGATCGCCCAGTCTGTGGCCGACACCGAACCGCTGTTCACCTGGCTTGACGCGCACCTGGCGCAGCGCCCCTTCATAGCTGGCGAACGGCTCACCATGGCCGACATCCCCTTGCTGTGCGAGGTGCACCGCTGGGTGAACCTGCCACAACCCCGCCCCGACTGGCCTCACCTGATGCGCTGGTACAACGGGCAGCTGGCCCTGCCCGCCAGCCGGGGGGTGTTGGACCAGCCGTTGGCTTGAGGCTCACTGAAGTGAGCGCAAACCGCAGCCGACAGTTGCTATGTATTTTGTCGATATTTTCAAGCATGAATAAGTGCATTACCGCTTTCATTCATTGCACCAGCAGCTATCACTGAATTCAATTTTTCATTGAAATTAGGACTTACCCATGACCCTTCTCACCCGCCCCTTCATGCAGGTAGACGTGTTCACCGCCGTGCCCTACTTGGGCAACCCGCTGGCTGTGGTGCTGGACGGCTCGGGCTTGAGCGACGCGGCCATGCAAACCTTTGCCCGCTGGACCAACCTGTCGGAAACCACCTTTGTGCTGCCCCCCTCCCCCGAAGGCGCGGCGGCAGGGGCCGATTACCGCGTGCGCATCTTCACCCCCGGTGGTGAGTTGCCGTTTGCCGGCCACCCCACGCTGGGCACCTGCCACGCCTGGCTGGCGCACGGCGGCCAGCCGCGCGAAGCTGGCGTGGTGCGCCAGGAGTGCGCCGTGGGCGTGGTGGCACTGCGCAAACTGGCCAGCAACGAGACAGCGGGCCACACCACAGGGGCCGGCGCCGACCGCATGGCCTTTGCCGCACCGCCGCTCACACGCCAGACGCCCGATGCCGCCCACCTGGCCCAGGTGCTGAACGCACTGGGCCTGCAGCCCGCACAGGTGCTGGCCGCGCAGTCGCTGGTCAACGGCCCCGAGTGGCTGGGTCTGCTGCTGGACAGTCCTGACACCGTGCTGGCCCTGACTCCCGACCACGCCGCCCTGAAAACCCTGGGCCAGAAGGTGGGCGTGGCGGCACGGGCGCCATCGGCCGCATCGGACCCCGGCCACCCGGCAGACGGTTTGCTGATAGCCCGCAGCAGCCGCGAAGCACGTGCGTTCACCCCGGCACACACTGCCATGGCAGGCCCCGGATCAACCGCCGAACCCGACCTGTGGGTACGCGCCTTCGCCGCCCCGGTGGGCGTGGCCGAAGACCCCGTCACCGGCAGCCTGAACGCCAGCCTGGCCCAGTGGCTGATCGCCGATGGGTACCTGCCCAGCCGCTACCTGGCCACCCAAGGTCAAGCGCTGGACCGCGATGGCCAGGTCTTTCTGAGCCAGGACGCCCAGGGCCAGGTGTGGGTGGGTGGCGATGTGGCCATCTGCATCCAAGGCACCGTCACGCTGTGACTGCCGCCATGCGCCCACTCACCGCCGTCATTCCCACCCCACCCGGCCTGGACCATCTGGTGGTGGTGGCCCACACCCTGGCCGAGGGTGTGGCGTGGTGCGAACGCACACTGGGCGTGACCCCCGGCCCCGGTGGCGAGCATCCGCTCATGGGCACGCACAACCGCTTGCTGTCGGTGGCGTCGCCACACTTCCCGGCGGCTTACCTGGAAATCATTGCCATCAACCCGGTAGCAAACGATTCAAGCAGAAAAAGCGGAAAGCGCTGGTTTGACATGGATTTTGAGCCGTTGATGCAACGCGTGGCGCATGACGGCCCACAGCTGGTGCACTGGGTGGCCCGCGTGCCCGACCTGCCTGCCGCCCTGGTGCAACTGGCCGCAGCAGGCCTGCACCCCGGCGAGCCCATGGCAGCCAGCCGCCAGACCGCACACGGGTTGCTGACATGGCACATCACCCTGCGCACCGATGGCCAACGGCAGTTGGGCGGCTGCCTGCCCACGCTGATCCAGTGGGGTGACCACCACCCCAGCGCAAACTTGCCGCCATCCAGCGTGAGCCTGCAGGCGCTGCACCTGGGGCACCCACAAGCGCCCTTGCTGGCGCAGGCGCTGAGCGAGCTGGGCGGGCCTGCCCACGTGGCCAACACCCCCGAACCCACGCTGCAAGCCGTGCTGGCCACGCCCAACGGGCCCGTCACCTTGACCATGCCGGTGCTGAGCGGGCCTGGCACCACTGCTGCAACGTG
>JAVBXK010000017.1 GCA_030824555.1 bacterium | reverse complement strand
GGCTTGGGGAGCGTCGCGGAACTCACGCCGCTTTGCTGCGCAAAGCTCTGTTCAAACAACCGCGACGAGTCAGATCACAAAGCACGCTGCGCGTGCCTCCCCAAGCCCTGTGCTTCTCGGCTGCGCACAAGGCGCACCCAACCCACCCCACACCCACCTTGAGCAGCGGGAGGCGTGATTTTTCGATATGAATAATGCCTTCACCGCTTATTTGGAAAGCATTGGTAGCTATTGAAAATGGTTCGTCTATATTTTCATGACTGCTGTTTGTTCGGGGTGCGGATGGTGTTGGGTGGCTATAGTGGAAAAGTCATTTCCTAACCCGCAAATTTTTTCCAATGGATTGAGTCAGGCCCCTATGGATGCACTCCCAATCTTCTCGCGCCAAGTCCGCAATCGCTCGAAAGAACACGAACGCGCCATGCAAGTTCTTGCACGTGAACGGCTCGCTGGTCAAATGGTCGCTGTTCTTCGGCAAGAACTCGATTCAATGGTTCGCGTCATCTACCTACTGACGCAACAACCCGACCGAAGGACCGCACTGATCGAGGCTTCAGTGGGCGGGGAGAAGTGGTCCAAAGAAAACTCACGCGCACCTGTAACCGACAAAGAAATGGTCGATCTCGCCCAAGACCTTCAAGGCTGGGCACGCTCGGTTTACAAGTTTGGCTGTGCCTTCATCCATCTTTCCGCCCTTCACGATTACAACGACCGTGATCCATTGGAGCAATTGCCACAACAAGAGCGTGAGGACATTCTTGAGCATTGCCGCTATTACCACGGCGGTCCCATTGGAAATGATGCCAAGTTCTCTGATCTCGTCCCGCACCTGCCAAACGTTCTCTCGAAAATCACCGGGAATCTGGAGTGCTACCTCGAAAAGCTTGAACATGGAAGTGTTCAAGTTGCAGCCGAGGTCTAGCAAACCAACGCGCCGAACCTTCAGCAAGCTGTTTGCTTGTAGCCGACGATTGGCAACAGCAAGTCACATCACAACCAACGCATCACTGGAAACACATGGGACAAGCCAAGCTACGCGGAACAACCGAGCAACGCAAACAAGCCGCTGTTGAACGGCAACTGTCGCTCCGGCCGAAACACATCGTCTGCAACAACTGCCAGGCAACACTCACAGAGATGCAGCCCATGGACATCTCAGACATACGGGGCATTGACGCCGCATTTGCCGCACATTGCCCGCATTGCGACCACGACACCTATGCCATCAAAGGCGAACGAGAAGCCGTGGCCAACATGCACATGGCCATCGAAGATGCCACAGGTGCGGAAAGCCAAATTGGAGCGGTGCCATCCGCCAACGGCAAGTAAGCCGCGTGCCCGCTTGACTCCCATGACGTGCCGAGCAACTGCGCACGCCCGAGGAAATGGCGCCTCAGCCGTGACTACCGTTTGATGTAGGCATCGACCGCTTGCCGGAACTCACTCGCGGGTTGAATGAACATCAGCCCGATGCGGAAACCGCCGCGCGAGGTGCTCAACGTGCTGCTCACCGTTTTGCCCATGACCTGGTGCGGTTTGAACACCTTGCCTTGCCCTGGGAGCTGCAGTTGAATTTCGCACGTCAACTGGGTTTTCAGGTCACGGTCAATGATCACGCCCAACCCAGTGACACTGATGTCATCGGCTCGCACCTCCACTCGATGCTGCCCGTTGAACACCAACGTCACAGGCCCCCGGATGCTTTTGCGTGCAGCCAAGCGGCGCTCGGATTCGGTCGCGCCTGCCGAAACAGCTGGAACCGACTGTGTACCTCCATCCGTCATCGCAAAAATCCTCCGGTCAGGCCATCTCGATCAAAGCCACAGGTGATTGATCGTTGCTCCGGGGATTGTGTGCGGCTCCGTTGCCCTGTCGGGACACACTGGAGACCACACTCAACCACCGTCAAGGAAGGGAGCGACCCATTGACGCGCCGACGGCAACCCCAGCTTTGCCACGGTGCTCAAAGTTGCACGTGCACCCGGTGTCAGGCTTCACGCCGTTGCGGCTTGACCCCAATGCCTTGCCCGACACGTTGCGCAACGCGGTTCTGGCGGAGGCTGCACCAATCTGAATACATGGGCGGTGCAGCGCCCAACGCCACGCGCCCATTTCTTACGAAAAAAGTGCCTTTACCGCTTTATTGATATGGTTTTACAGCTATGACTATAGGAAACCGTGCGCCGGGCGCATGCCCGGTGGCTCACCCCGCGTAGGTCAGCGTGGCGCTGGCGTCCACCGTGTAGGTGCGCGACTTGACGGTGCTCACGAAGTGCCAGGTGCCCTTGGCCTCGGTGGGGGTGAAGCTCATCAGCAAAAAGCCGCGACGCGAGGTGTCGGCGTAGCGCAGGTCGTTCACCACACCCATGAAAATCTGCTGCGTCTGCGCGGGTGGCAGCGCCGACAGGTAGTCCTCCAGCCCCGGCGAGCTGATGCCGGGCGTGGCGAACTCGTGGCCCACCACCGTGCCGTTCATCAGCGTCAAGCGGCTGCCCCAGGCGTTGTGGGTGTCGCCAGCCAGCACCACCAGTTTTTTGCGCAGTTGCGCAGCAGTCGACAGCAGCACTTCGCGCTCCACGGGGTAGCCGTCCCACGCGTCCAGGTTGTAGCCCAGCTTGGGGTTGAGCGTGGTGTCCAGCAACGCCTTCTGTTCGGCCGTCAGCATGGCAGGGGCCTGGGCAGCCGTGGCTTTGGCGGTCAGGTAGTCGGTGACGGCCTTTTGCCCGGCTGCCAGTGCGGCGGGCGACGTATTGGCTGGGTTCAGGTGCTGCAGCACGCTCACGGGGAAGTCCATGCGCGCCATCAGCACCTGCTGGCCCAGCACCTGCCAGGTGGCGGTGGAGGCGGCCATCTGCCCTTGCAGCCACTGCATCTGGGTGCTGCCCATCAGGGCGCGCGTCGTTGAGGCCAGCGTGGCCCGGGCCGTGGCTGCCGTCGCAGGGTTGAGCAGTTCGGCGAATTCCACGGGCTTGTCGCGCCCGATGAGGCGTGTTTCCAGCATGTGCAGCGCGGCCAGGCCGCCGAAGTCGAAGCTGCGGTAGATCTGGCGCAGATCGGCGGTGTTGGGCGTGCGCACGGGCATCCACTCGTGCCAGGCCTGCAGGGCGGCGGCGCGGCGGGCGGCAAACGTGCCTTCGGTGCCCTCGGTGTGGTTCTCGGCACCGTCTTTGTAGGCATCGTTGGCAATTTCGTGGTCGTCCCACACCGCAATCACGGGCATGGCGGCGTGGAACACCTTGCTGTCGGGGTCGGAACGGTATTGCGCGTAGCGCTGGCGGTAGTCGGCGAGGGTCAGGCACTCGTTGGCGGGCAGGGGCACGCGGCCCATGGCCTGGGCATCGGCGGTGGCGTAGCCGTTGGCACCATATTCGTAAATGAAGTCGCCCAGGTGCACCGCAAACTGCGCGGGGCTTTTGGCCACTTCAGCATAGGCGTTGAAGAAACCCGCCGGGTAGTTGGAGCAGCTCATCACCGCCAGTTGCAGGCGGTTGGCCCCGGCGGCAGGCAGGGTGCGGGTGCGGCCCACGGGCGAGCTGTGCACGCCAGAGCGGAAACGGAAGAAATAGTCTTTGCCAGCGCTCAGGCCCGACGCATCGGCCTTGGCGGTGTGGCCGGTGGCGGCTGTGGCCACAACACTGCCGCTGGCCACCACGCTGGCAAAGCTGGCATCGATGGCCACTTCCCAGGTCAGGGGCACATCGTCGCTCAGGCCGGTGAAGCGGGCATGGGTCCACAGCATCACGCGGGTGGCCAAGGGGTCGCCGCTGGCCACGCCATGGGCAAATTCGGGCGCATCGCCATCACCGCCACCGCATGCGGTCAAGGCGGTGCCAGCGCTGGCCACGGCGGCCAGGGAGGCCAGGGAGGCCAGTCGAATGACGAAATCTCGGCGGGAGGCATGCTGCATGGGGGCACCTGTGTGTAGTGAAGTGGTGCGTTATGCCGCCGGGAAATGACACCGGTGTGAACGGCAGCGCTGCGCACGGCGACACACGGTGGCGGGTGGATGCTGCGCGCAAGCACCCCAGCATCGAATCACCGCCTGAGCAGCAGCGCCAGCAACACCATGGCCACCGCCGCCAGCAAGGCGGTGGTGGTTTGCCAGAACACGACGGGGTTGCGCTGAATCAACGGGGTGCTGCGCTGGCGCATGAATTGGGCATCGGGGTTGCGCAGGTCGCCCACCAACTCCGACACCACCTCCTGGCGCTTTGACGGGTCGGGCTGCAAGGCTTTTTGCATCACGGCATCCAGCCAGGCGGGCAGCTCGGGCCGCAAATGGCGCACGGGGGTGTAGCGCAGTTTGCGCAGGTCGGCCGCGCTGCGCACCTGGGTCACGCCCAGGCCGTAGGGCAGCTGATGGGTCAGCATCTGGTAGGTGATGACGGCCAGCGAAAACAAGTCGGAGCGGGCACTGCCCTCTTCCCCAATGAAGTATTCGGGGGCGGTGTATTGCAGCGTGCCCAGCATGGCGTGTGCCTTGGCCGCCGTGGTGCCCTCCATCAACCCGGCCACATGGGCAGAGCCGTAGTCAATCAGGCGAACGGTGCCGTTGCGGTCGATCAGCACGTTTTCGGGGCGCAAGTCCTGGTGCAGCATTTCTTTGCTGTGAAAGGCTTGCAGGCCTTTGGCAATTTGCTCGACGATGCCGCGCACGGTGTCCAACTCAGGGGCCGGGTGGTCGGCCATCCACTGCGTCAGGGTGTGGCCTTCCACGTACTCAAGCGCTACATACAGGTGTTGGCGGGGCTGCTTGGGAATGAAGGGACGCAGGGTGTGCGGGCTGTCCAGCCGCCGGGCAATCCACTCTTCCAGCAGCATGCGGTCCAGGTGCCCGGTGTCGGTGCTCAGCTCGACCGAGGGGGTCTTCAGCACCACCGTTTGCCCGGTGTCATCGTCCGTGGCCAGGTACACGTGGCTGCGCGGGCTGGTGTGCAGCGCGCGAACGATGGTGAAGCCTTCAAACGCCATGCGGGGGGTCAGCGCAGGGGGCAAGGCCAATTTCTCGCGCTGGGCGGACAGGTACGACGCGTCGTTGTCGGGCAGTTGGTCTATGCGCACCAGCTGCACGGTGGCATCGTCGTCGCTGCCTTTGGCATGGGCTTTGGCCACCAGCGCGGCGGCGGCGGCATCCAGGTCGGCTGGAAACTGGCTCAGGGCGGCGCGCACATCGGCTATGTCCAGCGTGGCGTAGGCCCCGTCGGTGGCCAGCAAGTAGATGTCGCCCAACTCGGCGGGCATGCAGGTGTAGTCAATTTCCACGCTGACGCTCACGCCCAGCGCACGCCCCAGGTAGGACTCGGTGGACGACAGGTGCACCCGGTGGTCTTGTGTGAGTTGTTCGAGCGCATTGGGGTGCACGCGGTAGACCCGGCTGTCGCCCACGTGCAGCAGGTGCACATCGCGCCCTTTGAGCACCAGTGCGCTGAAGGTGCACACGTAGCCGCGGTCTTTGTCAAACCGGGCGTCGCTTCGCATGGTTTGCGCGTGCAGCCACGAGTTGGTGGCCCCCAGCACGCGCTGCGCGCTGCGGCGCACAGACCACGCCTCGGACGTGGCCTGGTAGTCGTCCATGAAGCCCCGCACCGCAGCGGCACTGGCCACCTGGCTGACGTTGCTGGAGCCAATGCCATCGGCCAGCGCCACCACGATGCCTTTGGTACGCAACAAAGGCTGCTGCGGCAACATGGCCCCATGAAAGTCCTGGTTGTGGCCGTGCTGCCCAGGGCTTGAACACTGGCCCAGGCTGATGCGCAGGTCGGCGCGGTGTGTCGTGGATGTCATGGCGGCGCAACGAAAGCGCCCCGAATCGCCAGCACGGTGCGGCGGTGACCGAGGCGCAAGTGGTGAATCAGGCTTTGCGCTTGGCACCTGTTTTGTAGTGGGTGGAGTACAGCGTGGCCCCCACAAACGTCAACCCGCCCACCAGGTTGCCCAGCACGGTGGGGATTTCGTTCCAGATCAGGTAGTCCATGAAGGTGAATTTGCCACCCAGCATCAGACCCGACGGGAACAGGTACATGTTGACGATGGAATGCTCGAAGCCCATGTAGAAGAACACCAGAATGGGCATCCACATCGCAATCACCTTGCCCGACACCGATGTGGACATCATGGCTGCCACGACACCGGTGGACACCATCCAGTTGCACATCACGGCGCGTACAAACAGCGTCAGCATGCCCGCCGCGCCGTAGGCTGCGTAACCCACGGTGCGGCCTTCGCCGATGTGGCCAATTTTCTGGCCCACGGCGTTGGGCGCGTCCACAAACCCATTGGTGAAGATGACGGCCATGAACACCGCCGTGGTGAGTGAACCGGCAAAGTTGCCCGTGAACACCAGGCCCCAGTTGCGCATCACGCCGCCCCAGGTGGCACCGGGGCGCTTGTCCATCACGGCCAGGGGTGCCAGGGTGAACACGCCGGTCAGCAGGTCAAAGCCCAACAGGTACAGCATGCAAAAGCCCACGGGAAACAGCAGCGCGCCAATGAGGGGGTTGCCCGTGTTGACGGTCGCCGTGACGGCAAACGCAGCGGCCAGCGCCAGGATGGCACCGGCCATGTAGGAGCGGATGAGCGTGTCCTTGGTGGACATGAGCAACTTGGATTCACCGGCGTCAACCATCTTGGTAACGAATTCGGCGGGGGCGAGGTAGGCCATGACACTTCCTTGATAAATGAGAGGTACGAATACCTGGATGCAGCATCAAGGGCACCAAAAAAAACGGTGCCCAGGTCACCCCCTTTTTGCGCAAGCAAAAAAGAGGTTCAGGACACCGTCATCCAAATTCGGGGACTGCCTGCGCGCCCATGGCGCGTCAGCAGCAGTCGGACCGCCATCAGCCCGACCATCAGGTTAAGCAGAATGTGTGCCACCAAAATGGCGCACAAACGCGCACCAACTGGCAAAACCAATCACCTCCGTGGGGCAAACGCCGGGACTGCACCGTGCAATCGCACGAAAACGGTCGCCATCAGCGCTTTTTGGTGCGCCCCTGCACCGGCTGGGCACCAATTTGGGCAAACGCCAGGTCAGGCAGTGACAGGGTTGCCTCGGCCACGTCAAGCAACCTGCGGTTCTGGTCCATGGAGGTTTTCTGAAGCGCCTTGAAAGCCTCTTCCTCGGTGAGGCACAGGCGCGACATCAGCGCGCCTTTCGCCCGCTCGATCACCTTGCGGTCGTTCAAGGTCTTGCGTGCGATGTCCAGCTCGGCCTCCACATTGGCCAGCCGGGTGGCCTGTGTTTGCAACAGGTCCAGCAGACTGGTCGATTCAGAGGCATGCGAAAGCTCGGGTGCCATGTCAGGCTGGGCACCGATGTCAAAAAACTGCTCGACCGCATGGGTATGGGGTGGTGTGTTGCTGCGCAGTGTGCGCAGCAAGCCCTCTGAGTCGAGCAAGTCTTGTTGCGCCATGCGGATCTGGGCGGCACAGGCCTCACGCAAGCTGTGAAGCAGTTCAATCTGAAAATGCCACAGCTCGGCCATGCGGTCACTGCACACGCTGAACCATTCTTCACTGGCATGACGGTCCAGTGGCGCGCCCGGCCTGCCAATGCACAGGATCCGGCGCATGCGTTCCAGTTTGGCCACATCAGGGGAAAGCTGTTGCTGCTGCCAGCGCACCCGCAGAGCCGGGTCCACGAAATCTGCAAACACCTGAAGGCTGCGCTCCTGTGCCGCAATCAGGTGCGCAATCCGCTGCTGCTGCCCTTCATTGTTCGCCCCGGCGGCAAACAGCTGAGCGCCGACAGCCCGCTCTTGCCCGGCAGCCTCTGTGCTTTGCACCAAATGCACGAACGCAACCAGCGGCCCCGTGACGCCGGGCAGCAAGGTGGCATCGGCAACCAGAAAAATCAATTCAACCAACCCGGCAATCAGCCTGCTGTAGGCGGCCACCGCGTCATGGGCACTCAACTTCAGCACGGCAATTTGCTGGCGCAACTCGTCCAGCGCGTCGAGCCCCAGGGCCACCCAGGCCATCAGCGACAACATCCTGGCCGTTGCGCCCGCATCCCGGTCCATTTGCCCGGCAAACAGCGCATGCAGCCGCTGCTCGTGCTGGCGGGCTTCTCCGATGGTGGTCAGACGGGCATCGCCAAACCGCTCGCCCCCAGAGGCCACGAACACACTGGCCGTGCCCCTTTCACGTTGCAACGCATAGATGAGGTGCCCGATGGCATCCACCAGCTCGACACGATCGGCAAGGTGCCGGGCCGCTTCAATTTCAAGTTGTTTGGCGCATAACACCAAATCTGACGCTGCGACCGACTTTCGGGGACTGGACATCGTTTTTCTCCTGCGCGGCCACGGCATGCGGACATTGCCGCACCCTGCGTCACCGCAGCGCCGTATTGTCCAGCCAATGCGGCAGGGCAACGGCGGTCAGTTCACCGAGAGCGACACCTGCCCATCCGCCACCTTCACGGCATACGCGCGCACCGAATGTTCGGGGGCCTCCAGACAAGTGCCAGTGCGCAGGTCGAAGTGGTTTTTGTACATCGGCGACGCCACCACGATGTGCTCGCCCAAATTGCCGACCAGGCCGCGTGACAGCACGCTGGCACCCGACTTCGGGTCACGGTTGTCGATGGCAAAAAACTGGTCAGCACCCAGGCGGAACACCGCAATGTGCTGCCCGTCTACCAGGGCACACACGCCGGTATTGGGCGCGATGTCGTCTGCCGCGCAGACGGCAGTCCAGGTTTCAGTGGCAAGGGTCATGATCGGTTCCTCATTCAGTGTTCGTCAAAAGCCGAGGGCGCTCACACGCTGGCCACAGTGGTCTTCTCGTCATCCCGGGCGGGGCGAATTTGCCCGCGCTCCTCAACGAACACAATTTGCGTGTCAGCCTGTTCGCTGTTGACGAAGGTGCGGAAGCGGGCGCGCACCTTCGGGTCGGTGACGGCGGTTTTCCATTCGCACTGGTAGGTGGCCACCACGTGTTGCATCTGGGCCTCCAGGTCGGCACACAACCCCAGGCTGTCCTGGATGAGCACGTCCTTCAGGTAGTCCAACCCGCCCTCCAGGCCGTCGCGCCAGGTGCTGGTGCGCTGCAGGCGGTCGGCCGTGCGCACATAGAACATCAGGAAACGGTCGATCAGCTGGACCAGCGCGGCCTTGCTCAGATCGGAAGCGATGAGTTCGGCGTGGCGCGGCTTCATGCCACCGTTGCCGCAGACGTACAGGTTCCAGCCTTTTTCGGTGGCGATGATGCCCACGTCTTTGCCCTGTGCTTCGGCGCATTCACGCGTGCACCCCGAGACGCCGAACTTGATCTTGTGCGGCGCGCGCAGGCCTTTGTAGCGGTTTTCCAGCTCGACAGCCAAGCCCACAGAGTCGCCCACGCCATAGCGGCACCAGGTGGAGCCCACGCAGCTTTTGACCGTGCGCAGCGATTTGCCGTAGGCATGGCCCGACTCGAACCCGGCCGCAATCAGCTCCTCCCAGATCAGCGGCAGCTGCTCGACGCGCGCACCGAACATGTCCACACGCGCACCCCCGGTGACCTTGGTGTACAGCCCGTACTTTTTGGCCACCTGGCCCACCGCGATCAGGCCGTCAGGCGTGACCTCGCCACCGGGCATGCGGGGCACCACCGAGTAGGTGCCGTCTTTCTGGATGTTGCCCAGAAAGTAGTCGTTGCTGTCTTGCAAGCTGGCCAGCCCGGGCTTGAGCACGAAGTCGTTCCAGCACGATGCCAGCACGCTGGCGGCCAGGGGCTTGCAGATGTCGCACCCCAGGCCACTGCCGTGCTTGGCCAGCAGCTCGTCAAACGAATGGATGTTGCCCACCCGCACCAGGTGGTACAGCTCCTGGCGGGAATGCGGGAAGTGCTCGCAAATGTGGTTGTTGACGGCCATGCCGCGTTTGGCCATGTCGGCCTTCATGACCTGGATCACCAGCGGCACACACCCGCCGCACGTGGCCCCGGCCTTGGTGCAGGCCTTCATGCCGGCAATGTCGGTCACGCCTTCGCCCACAGCGGCGCAAATCTGGCCCTTGGAGACGCTGTTGCATGAGCAGATCTGCGCACTGTCGGGCAAGGCATCCACACCCAGGCCAGGCTTGGCCTTGCCATCCGACGACGGCAGGATCAAAAACTCGGGGTCGGCAGGCAGCTTGATGCCGTTGAGCGCCAACTGCAGCAGCGTGCCATATTCATTGGCATCGCCCACCAGCACAGCGCCCAGTAACTGCTCGCCGTTTTCGCTGACCACGATTTTTTTGTAAATCTGCTTGCGCTCGTCCACGTACTGGTACGAACGGCAGTGGGGTGTTTTGCCTTGCGCATCGCCGATGCTGGCCACATCCACGCCCAGCAGCTTGAGCTTGGTGCTCATGTCTGCCCCGGCAAAGGAGGTGGAGGCATCGCCTGCGATGTGGCGTGCAGCCACGCGGGCCATGTCATAACCTGGGGCCACCAGGCCGAAGGTGCGGTCGGTCCAGGCGGCGCACTCGCCGATCGCATAAATGGAATGATCGCTGGTGCGGCAATGCGAATCGATGGCCACGCCACCCAGTGCACCGATGGCCAGCACCGACTGACGGGCCAGCTCGTCACGCGCACGGATGCCGGCCGAGAACACGATCATGTCGGTTTCCAGGTGCGACCCGTCGGCAAACACCATGCGGTGCACGGCAGAACCGCCATCGGTGATGTTCACGGTGTTGCACCCGGTGTGAACCTTGACCCCCAGCGCCTCGATCTTGTTGCGCAGCACGCGGCCACCGCCATCGTCCACCTGCACGGCCATGAGCCGGGGTGCGAATTCGAGCACATGGGTTTCCAGCCCCAGGTCTTTCAGCGCCTTGGCGCATTCCAAGCCCAGCAAACCACCGCCCACCACAACGCCCACACGCGACTTGGCCCCGGCGGCTTTCATGCCCTCCAGGTCTTCAATGGTGCGGTAAACGAAGCAATTGGGGCGGTCTTTGCCAGGCACGTTGGGCACGAACGGGTACGAGCCTGTGGCCAGCACCAGTTTGTCGTACGGGATGACTTCGCCATCAGCCAGGGTAACGGTGTGGTCGCGCCGTTCGATGGCGGCCACCTTGCAACCCAAGCGCAAATTGAACCCGGACGATTCGAAAAACCCGGGTTCTACCAGCGACAGGTCGTCAGCCGTTTTGCCGCTGAAAAACGCTGACAGGTGCACCCGGTCATAAGCGGGCCGTGGCTCTTCGCCCAGCACCGTGACGTTGACACCAGGCACCTTCAGCTCGGCCAGCGTTTCGAGGAATTTGTGGCCCACCATTCCGTGGCCGACTACGACGATGTTCATATTGGGTCCTGCATGCAAAGAGGAGGACCACCAGAACCACGCAAATACGCAGCGCCTCGGCCCCCGGAACGGAGGGCGCACGAGACGCACCTCCGATGGAAATACGGAAGAGAACAGCCAAGCCCTGGGTCAAGTTGACCCCAGTGCTTTGAGTTCCGCCGTCATCAGCGGGGGGAGCGCGTCACCTGCAGCGCCAATACCGCAGGGACAGTCAACGGTCAGCAAATACCGTGCCCGAAAAAACCCTGCACACAGCCCAACCATGGCGCAACGCCATCCGTCGGCCAGGCCGGCATCGGCTGTTTTGGTGCGCATTCGCACCAGTTTGGTGTGAACAGGCGTGCGTCGGCGTGAGCCCCGTCGGGCCGTGCAACGCAAGGCAGGCGCACGACTGCCCGTTGTGGCGGGGGATGGGGTCACCCGTGTGCGGGTTGCCTGCACGGGCGTGATACCGTTCAAGGCATGAATCTGCCAACCGATGCGGCACATGCTTGAAATTTCAAACAATAAATGGCTTTACCGCTTTTATTTATTGATTTGTTTGCTATTTTTTTCATTTATTCTGGACAGACTCTTCCCATTGCCCCCTGCGGCCTTCCAAGGTGCTGCCACCCCCGGCACGCTGGTGGTGCTGGCCGCTGACGGCACACCTTTGCGCACCTGGGCCAGCACCGACGGGGCGCTGCGGCACCCCATTCAGCCCGAAGCCGTGTCGCCGCTGTACCTGGAAGCCTTGCGGCACTACGAAGACCGGTGGTTTGACTGGCACCCCGGCATCAACCCCGTGGCCATGCTGCGTGCCCTGGGCCAGTGGGTGTGGCACGGGCGCGTGGTGTCGGGCGGCTCCACGCTCACCATGCAGGTGGCGCGCATTCTGGAGTTGAACGACCCCAAACGCGCCCAAGTAGGCCGCCAAGGCAGCAGCGCTGTGGGTGACTCTGCGGGTGGCACGATCGGCGCCACCGAAACAGGCCCCGCCCCCCGCTCCATGGCCACCAAGCTGCGACAGATGGCGCGCGCCCTTCAGTTGGAATGGCATTTGAGCAAGCGCGACATCCTCACCCTGTACCTCAACCACGCGCCCATGGGCGGGCAGGTGCAGGGCATCGAGATGGCCAGCCGCGCCTACCTGGGCAAACCGGCCGCCAGCCTGAGCCACGCCGAAGCCGCGCTGCTGGTGGCCCTGCCCCAAAGCCCCTCGCGCCTGCGGCCCGACCGTGCGCCGGGGCTGGCGCAGGCCGCGCGCGACAAGGTGCTGGCCCGCATGACCACACTGGGCGTGTGGCCAGCTGCCACGGTGGCCGATGCGCGGCTGGAGCGCGTGTTTGCCCCACCGCTCAAGGCACGTTGGCTGGCCCCGCTGGCGGCCGAGCGTTTGCGCAAAGAGGCCCAAGCCCACGGCTCACACCCCGCCTCCGCACCCCCACCGGGCAGGGGCAACGCGCATGACCCCAACCGCGATGACGCAGCCGCATCGCCCATGGCATCCGGTGTGCTGCACAGCACGCTGGATGCTGCGCTGCAAATGCGGCTGGAACAGGTGCTGCTGGACCGGCTGAGCCAGCTGCCCCCGGCGGTGTCGGTGGCCACGCTGGTGGTGGAAAACGACAGCCTGGCCGTGCGCGGCTATGCGGGCAGTGCCGACTTTGCGGACAACCAGCGCGCCGCGCACGTGGACATGGTGCGCGGCGTGCGCTCGCCGGGCTCCACCCTCAAACCGTTTTTGTACGCCATGGCGCTGGACGAGGGGTTGATTCACGCCGAAAGCCTGCTGGTAGACGCGCCGCAAAACTTCGGTGGCTACGCACCGGGCAACTTCCAGGCATCGTTCAGCGGCCCGGTGAGTGTGAGCGAGGCGCTGCAACGCTCGCTCAACGTGCCTGCGGTGGACCTGCTGGAGCGCCTGGGGCCAGCCCGCTTTGCCGCGCACCTGCGCAACGCGGGGCTGAAGCTGCGCATGCCTGCCGGGGCCACGCCCAACCTCAGCCTGATTCTGGGCGGCGGCAGCACCACGCTGGAAGAACTGGTGGGTGCGTACACCGCGCTGGCCCGTGCGGGCGTGGCCGGGCAACCCCGCCTGACGCCCGACGCACCGACCGTGGACACGCGGCTGATGAGCGCGGGCGCGGCCTTCATCGTCCGCGACATCCTGGAAAACGGCGGCCGCCCCGGTGCCCCGTTCAAAGACTCTGGCGGCCGCGTGGCCTGGAAAACCGGCACCAGCTTTGGATTCAGGGACGCCTGGGCCATTGGCGTGACCGACCGCTACACCCTGGGCGTGTGGGTGGGCCGCCCCGATGGCACGCCCAACCCCGGCTTTTTTGGTGCCAACACCGCCGCCCCGCTGGTGAAAGACCTGCTGGCCGCGCTGGACACCGGGGCATGGGCTGCGCCGGCGGGGCCTGACACCTCAGCGCCCGCATCGGCTGGCGGCGCGTTGACCGCCCCCGCCTCGACACCCGTCGCTGCGTCAGGCCCACGCACGCCGCCCGCCAGCGTCACCGCGCAAGACATTTGCTGGCCACTGGGCCTGGCCGCCCGCCACACGCCCCACGAGCACTGCCTGGTGCGCCGCCCCGCCTG
>JAVBXK010000064.1 GCA_030824555.1 bacterium | reverse complement strand
ACACGGCCGAAAAAACACCTCGGCATAGAATCAAAACGCGCAACACCAATCATCGGTCACGTTCACCGGAACGCCGGTCACGTTGCCGGAATCAGCGGTCACGTTCGCCGGAATACGCAATGGCGAACGGTCGGGCGATGCGCGTTTGAAGGCCCGCAAAGATTTGGACCAGGCCGCATGCCTGCTGGCCATGCTGAAAGAGCGATCACCCGAGGATTTGGCCGATGCTTACCGGGACCTTTGCGAACGCGGACCGGGTTGGCGCACACGGTTCAGCGCTGGGTTGTCGGCGCTGGAGGCAAGACACCCGGGGTTCGCAAATTTTTTCGATGATGCGCCGTGATGACAACCTCCCTGTTCCACCTCCCCGCCCTGCGCCGGGCAAGGTAACGGCGCAATCTTTGCTGGATCAGGAATAACGGGTCACGCAACCGCCAGCAGTTGGCAGTGAGCCAGTTGCTGAAGAACATTGCTGGGCTGTTGGGTTGACGGAGATTGGGCACGTCATGTCCAACGCTGGCTTTAATCAGTCGGTTTGATTGGGTGGTTGTGTTTTTATATATTTTTTGGGTTCTATCGCTTGACTTGTATTGTTTGTTTGCTATAAAAGTCATATCAAAAAACATTGCAGAATAAGCGATAGAGTTGAAATTTTCTTGATATGGCTATGCGGCTGAGGCTTTGCGTGGTTTGGCCGGTATCGGCCAGGAATGGCCATCTGTCAGGCGGGAAAGCAATCGTTCAACGTAAAGGTGACCGGCGAGTCAAAGCGTAGCTTTGGCGAGTCCAGTAAACGAAGTGAGTGAGGTTGAGCGCAATGTTAAATCTCACGGGATATCAAAGATGATGTGTTGCATTTTATCTGGGTTGAAGAATTCATCACCTTCTTCTTTAGCAGTCCATGTACCGAAAAAATCATCGACATGCCCTTCTTTCATGAAGTGCCGCATATTGACCGGATGAGGCTGTTTGCGTGCGAGGTATCCAAGGCGATGCGCATCTTCGTTATCACCGAAGTAGTGCCCGTCAATCTCGAAGCTGGCAATTTTCGCCGCATAATCGGAAAGCAGGCAAAAATGAACTGGATTGGCGTGCTTTAGCATTGAAGATTCGAACAGCTCAGAATTGAATTGAGCGACTTCCGCAAGCAGCATGCACAACGACAAGTACCGATTTTTCTCGGTGATGCGTTCGTCCCCAGCCGATGGAGCACGATACGAAATCAGTTCGCGCTCTGCCTTCAGCTCTCGTATCTCTATTTCGGCAGAATCAGCAACTGTCCCATCGAATCGATGCAAATGCTCAAGTGCGCCATCAATAGCTGCAGCATGGGAAATTTGAATCAGATTGCCGTCTTTCCACTCATGTTCGGGTAGCGTGTAGCAGACAGCTCGCAAAAGAGAGAGAACTGCGTAGTACCGCAAATATGGCACTACTACTCTTAGATTTTTTTCCTCTGCAAAATATGCAGCGTTGACGTGTAACGTTGAGGACATTGTGAGCTTTGCTGCCATAAAAAGTCGGCATGTCCATTCGGAATTCAGTTCACGGCTCCATGCTTTCGTGAGTTTTGAGTAGCGCTCAAGAAGTCGAGCGGCAACCTTGGCGCAAGAAGCCTCCGTAAATACAGTATCGATTTCTCGAAAATCGTAATACCAGTCCCGTCCGGCAAGAGTGCGCATATAGATTGTTGGCGGAGGGAGAAGGTCTGAGGTCTATCGCCTGACCTCAGTTGTTGAAAGCCCGTGTAGCGGGATGGCGGTCAACTGCGGCGACTTGTTGGAATAAGCCATCTAATTACATGTTTCCTTGGCGAATAAGAAAAATAGCTATTATTAATGCGACAGTGTAACCAGCAACTCGATTTGGCTTGCAAAGTAATCCAAGACATCCAAAAAGTATTGATGCAATTGCCGTTCCAAGGAAATCTGCCCATATCATGACGACTCCGTGCCAGCTCCATGTTGGTACATATGAATAGATTAAATTTTGGATAATCGAAGCAATACCAATAAAAACGGCTGTTACGAAAATAGTTCCAGCTAAAGTTTTTCTGTCGAATTTAACAAAGTAACGCTTTGCTAGTACTCCAAAAATAATAGAGCAGATGCCGAGAATTATTCCAAGAAATTGTGGCGGTTGCATGATAATTTTTAATCGAGGTGGGTAAATTCTCCGTCCCTTGGGGCGGTATTTAGAGACGATGCAAAGCGAGCCGTGTGGATGTTGTGCATTTGGCTGCTTGGGAACCCGATACCCTGCTGCTTGCGGCGGGGTGCTTCATTCCTAAATTTAAACCTGTCTACTAATTTCTGTAAATTAAACGTTCAATAGACCATGTCCAGATTCTTGCAATGTTGGAATCTGGATAGTTTTGTTTAGTGAGGTACCGTGCTTTTTCTAGGGCTTCGATTTCATCTAAGGCTTCCACAGATTGCGTGACGTCCGTATCCGTTTCCTGACCACCAAGACCTTGGAAGGTTAGGGTTACGTAAAATTTTTCCATGTTTTCTTTCTAACGCTCGAAATGTGCGGCACACGCGCAGCGTGCGTCCGCTCAATTGAAATGTTCTGTCGCGGTCCGCAACAATTCTTGGCGCGTCATCTGTTGGTTCATCAAATCCTCCCTTTTTTGATGCCTTCTCACGTAGCTACTCTACTGCATCCGTTCCAAAAGCTGGCTTTTGATCGTGCGCTGTGGCGCAGCTACGCAAGCTATCCGAAAAAATGGCTTTTATGAATAGCCAGTCTTTGTGCTGGCACCACTGTTCTGACCGTCGATCAGTACGCAATGTATCCCGCAGAACCTGCGGGACAAAAACGGACGATGCGGGATATCTTGGTCAAGGTTTCCTCCTGAAATTGGCTTGTAGCCTGGGCGTTCAGTGACACGAAGCCCGGCACGCCTGCTTCGCGCTCCATACAGCTTAGGCGACGAGTTGCGGGAGCGAATTCGTTTCCGTTGCTACTAGCCTCAAAAACGAGAAGGCCTACCTGGATTAGGTACAGTTTTTCATCCGGTGGCATGGCCGCAGCGGAGAAGTACGACATCCAATCCAGGCTACATGGGCGCGGCTGAGGTCGAAGCGCTTTTGAACATGCTGGCCAATGAGCACAGGGTTTCCACTTCAACCCATAACCAGGCACTCTGTGTCATTCTGTTTCTTTATCGCGAAGCGCTGGGCATTGACCTGCCTTGGCTGGATGGTGTCATCCGCCCGGCGTAAAAGCGCCGCATCCCTAATGTGGCTGATTGACCACTGATCAGCGGCTTAGGGCACAGAGTCTCATGGCTCTTCAGGGTCGAAACCAGCCATCCACCGACTACTCCGAAGCTTCCCGAGCACTGCCCCCATACCCGGCCGCTGGCTCTGCGCAGCCAGCCCAGGCTTGCAACCCATCAGTCCATTCACGACACCAACCGCTTCAAGACGCCGTTGCGTGCCATTCCCAGATGCTGCGGAACTGGCATCCTGCCCTGCTCAGTCCAACCCCACCGCCAATCTGAACGAAAATAGAGGGTTGTCGGCAGCGCGTTCATCGCGGCCTGCCGCCCCAGTTCAAAAAACAACGGATTCACCATGACCACACCAGCGCCGATCGCCAACCGTGCCACCGTAGCCGACATCCGCAAGACCTTCCTCGACTTCTTTGCTTCCAAGGGCCACGCCGTGGTGGCGTCCAGCCCGCTGGTGCCGGGCAACGACCCCACGCTGATGTTCACCAACAGCGGCATGGTGCAGTTCAAAGACGTGTTTTTGGGCACCGACAAGCGCAACTACGTGCGCGCCACGTCCGTCCAAGCCTGCCTGCGTGCCGGTGGCAAACACAACGACCTGGAAAACGTGGGCTACACCGCCCGCCACCACACCTTCTTTGAAATGCTGGGCAACTGGAGCTTTGGCGATTACTTCAAACGCGAAAGCCTGAAGTGGGCCTGGGAGTTGCTGACCGAGGTCTACAAACTGCCCAAGGAACGCCTGCTGGCAACGGTGTACGCCGAAGACGACGAGGCCTATGACATCTGGACGAAAGAAATTGGCCTGCCGCCCGAGCGCGTGATTCGCATTGGCGACAACAAGGGTGGCCGCTATAAGAGTGACAACTTCTGGATGATGGCCGATACAGGGCCGTGCGGCCCTTGCTCTGAAATTTTCTATGACCACGGCGACCACATTCCCGGCGGCCCTCCCGGCAGCCCCGATGAAGACGGCGACCGCTTCATTGAAATCTGGAACAACGTGTTCATGCAGTTCAACATGGACGAAACCGGTGCCGTCACGCCGCTGCCCGCGCCCTGCGTGGACACCGGCATGGGCCTGGAGCGCCTGGCCGCCATCCTGCAGCATGTGCACAGCAACTACGAAATCGACATTTTTGACCAGCTCATCAAAGCCGCTGGCCGCGAAACGGGCACGGCGGACCTCAACAACCCTTCGCTGAAGGTGATTGCCGACCACATTCGCGCCACGTCTTTCCTCATCAGCGACGGCGTGATTCCGTCCAACGAAGGCCGGGGCTATGTGCAGCGCCGCATCGTGCGTCGCGCCATCCGCCACGGTTACAAGCTGGGCCAGAAAACCCCGTTCTTCCACAAACTGGTGCCCGACCTGGTGCGCATGATGGGTGAGGCCTATCCGAACATGGCCGCCCAGGCCCAGCGCATCACCGACATCCTGAAGGCTGAAGAAGAGCGCTTTTACGAAACGCTGGCCACCGGCATGGAGATTCTGGACAGCGCCCTGTCTGGCGGCGTGACCGTGCTGCCCGGCGACGTGGCCTTCAAGCTGCATGACACCTACGGCTTCCCGCTCGATTTGAGCGCCGACGTGTGCCGCGAACGCAACCTGAGCGTCGATGAAGCCGGTTTCAAAGCCGCCATGGAGCGCCAGAAAACGCAGGCCCGCGCCGCAGGCAAGTTCAAGATGGACAAGGCGCTGGAGTACACGGGGAGTGGCAACACCTTTGTGGGTTACGAACAATTGCAGCAAACTGCAAAAGTGCTAGCTGTGTATGTAGATGGGACAAGCGTTGAGGCCATTAAACATGGTCAAAACGGCGTGGTGGTGCTCGACACCACCCCGTTCTACGCCGAAAGCGGTGGCCAGGTGGGTGACCAGGGCGTCATCACCAGCGGCAGCGCCAGCTTCGAGGTGGGTGACACCCTCAAAATCAAGGCCGACGTGTTCGGCCACCACGGCACGCTGACCCAAGGCACGCTGGCCGTGGGCGACACGGTCAACGCCCAGGTGAACACCGCCGCCCGCGCCGCCACCGTACGCAACCACAGCGCCACCCACCTGATGCACAAAGCCCTGCGCGAAGTGCTGGGCGAGCACGTGCAGCAAAAGGGCAGCCTGGTCGATGCAGACAAAACCCGCTTCGACTTCGTGCACAACGCCCCCATGACCGACGCGCAAATCCGCGAAGTCGAGCGCCGCGTGAACGACGAAATCCTGGCCAACGCCGCTGCGCAGGCCCGCGTGATGGACATTGAAAGCGCCAAACAAACCGGCGCCATGATGCTGTTCGGCGAAAAATACGGCGACACGGTGCGCGTGCTCGACATCGGCAGCAGCCGCGAGCTGTGCGGTGGCGTTCACGTGCAACGCACCGGCGACATCGGTGTGTTCACCATCACCGCCGAGGGCGGCGTGGCCGCTGGCGTGCGGCGTGTGGAAGCCGTGACCGGCCTGAATGCCCTGGCCTACATGCAAGGCATGGAAACCATGCTGGGCGGCGTGGCCGGCACGCTGAAGGTCACGCCCGCCGAAGTGCACGCCCGCGTGGACGGTCTGCTGGGCCAGGTGCGCGACCTGGAAAAAGAACTGGCCGCCCTGAAGGGCAAACTGGCATCTGCCCAGGGCGACGAGCTGCTGACGCAGGCGGTAGACGTGAAAGGCATCAAAGTGCTGGCCGCCGTGCTGCAAGGTGCCGACGCCAAGGTGCTGCGCGACACCATGGACAAGCTGAAAGACAAGCTGAAAACCGCGGCCATCGTGCTGGCAGCCGTCGATGGCGACAAGGTACAGCTCGCCGCTGGCGTGACCGCTGACACGGTAGGCAAGGTCAAGGCCGGCGAGCTGGTCAACTTCGTGGCCCAGCAAGTTGGTGGCAAAGGCGGCGGCAAGCCCGACATGGCCATGGCCGGTGGTACCAACGCAGCTGCGTTGCCACAGGCGTTGGCCGGTGTGGTGGCTTGGGTGAGCGAACGCGCCTGATGTCTGGCGGGGCAGCCGCCGTGCGTGTGTGGCTGCGAAGCGGTGGGCCGTGGCTGGTGCAGGGGCTGACTGCGCTGGCAGTCGGCAGCGTGCTGATCAACGGCGTGGCTGCCGCAGACACAGCGGCCACCACCCCTTCAACGGTGCACGAGAAAACGGCGGACCGTTCCCAGGTTTTTGCATCGACCTTGGGCGGCCTGGTGCCATGTGACAGCGCTGGGTGCGCACAGAAGGTGGCCATCACTGCGGCCGCCGTGCCAGACCTTGCACCGGCCCGGCAGTGGGTGTCATGGTCGGCAGCAGGTGCAAAAGGTTCGATTCATCTGCGTGGGTGGTGGTCGCCTGCTGCAAGTGCTGCCTCGGGTGACCGACCTGCCGTGGTCATGCTGCACGGCTGCGGGGGCATGTTGAACAAAGCAGGTGAGCCCAGTGCGCGCATGCGCGATTACGCCCAACTGCTCAATGCACAGGGCTGGCACACGCTGGCGGTCGATTCGCTCACACCGCGTGGCGAAACCGAGCTGTGCACGCAGAAGGCTTCTGGCCGACGCGTGAAGGTGTCTGACCGGGCGCTGGATGCCCTGGCCGCCCTCGACTGGCTGGCGCGCCAACTGGGCGTGGATGCCACCCGGCTGGCCCTGCTGGGGTGGTCCAACGGTGGCAGCACCTTGCTGGCGGCCACCAACGCCCGCCATGCGCCCGTTGCCAGGCACTTCAGGCAGCCAGCAGGTCAGTTGAAACTGGCGGTGGCGTTTTACCCAGGCTGCCTGCAGGCGGCCCAGCGTGGCTACCAAGCGGTGACCGATACCTGGCTGCTGCTGGGTGAGGCCGACGACTGGACACCGGCTGCCGATTGCGCACCGCTGGCTTCCGAGCGGGTGCACATCCGTTCCTGGCCCGAGGCGGGTCACGGGTTTGACGGCACCGCCCCCGTTCGCCTGCGCACCGACGTGCCCAACGGTGCCCACCCAGGGCAGGGCGTGCACGTCGGCGGGCAACCCCAGGCCAGGGCGGCGTCGCGCGCGTTGCTGGTGGAGCTGCTGACGCAAGCGTTCACTGTCCGCTGAGCTTGGGCAGCACGGCGGTACACGCCACTGAACGCCACTCAGGGCGCAGCAGCGGGGCGGCGGCAGCGTGCCAGGCACGAAATGCCAAATGCCGAGTGCCGAGTGCCGAGTGCAGGAGTGCACGCTTATTGCTCATGTCCTGGCAAATCAGCCTTTTCGCTTGAACAAAGCTGGGGCCGCGTCCGCTTTGGCGGTTTTGTCGGTCGCAGAGCCAACAACGTCGGGTGGCTGACATTGACCCATCACTTCAAAGCAGGGCATGCAGCATGAGCAAAATAGGCATCTTCTTCGGTACCGAAACCGGTACCACGCGCCTCATCGCCAAAAAAATCCATGCCCGTTTGGGCGAGGAGCTGGCGGCCAAACCGCTCAACGTCAACCGCATCAGCCCCGCTGACCTGTTGCCGTTCGACGCACTCATCCTGGGCACGCCCAGCTACGGTGTCGGGGACATACCGGGGCGCTCGGTGGGTTGCCTGGAGGCCAATTGGGAAGAATTTCTGGCCAAAGTGCCCCCAGGCTTCAGCCTGGCGGGCAAGCGCATTGCCCTGTTCGGCCTGGGCGCGCAAGAGCGCTACGCCGAGCGGTTTGCCAGCTCGTTACGCCAACTGCACGACGTGTTGCAGGGGTATGGTGCAAACATGATCGGCAGCTGGGGCACCGAGGGCTACACCTTCGACCATTCGGCCTCGGTGGTCGATGGCCGCTTTGTCGGGCTGGTGATCGACCAGCGTACCCAGGGCGCTGAAACCGAGCAGCGCCTCGATGCCTGGGTGGCGCAGGTCAAGCCGCTGTTGCTGGGGTAGCCCATGGCCCAGACCCTTCCCATTGCAGACGACTACTTGCGCCTGTTCGAGCGTTGGCACACCTTGGTCCGTGAGGACATCGGGCCGCAGGGGCGCGACTTTGGCGATGTCTACAAAGGCACCGACGACGAGCGCTACCGCTTGCTGTTCGAGCACATCTGCCGGTTGCTGGTGCAGCGCTCGGCGTACAACCTGGCCATCCCGCACGGGTTTCGCCGTACCGCGCAACAATGGATCGACGGTGACCCCGCCACGCTCAAACACATGGGCGACGTGCAAAACCGCCATTTCATGCTCAGTGACTTGTACGACTGGGTGTACCTGAACCGCACGATGGCCGTCGGCGGATGCTGAGAGCCCCCAATCCTGTCGCTTCGCGCCAGGCCCCCCGAGGGGGTGAGAAAACTTAGGGCAGCCCGGCGTTTTCTCATGATCGCCCGGAATAGAACACATTGTCGAAAGCACCCACAGCCATGTCCGATACAGCCCCCGACCCCGCACCCCTGGTGGCCTACCACCAGCGCACCAAGCACCGCTTTGAAGCCTTTGCCGAAGGCCCCGGCCAGCTGGATTGGGATGCCCAGCCCGCCGCATTTCGCCGCTACCACGGGGCACCGGTGTTCGAGTTGCCTTTGAGCGGTGACCGTTTCGAGCGTCCTTTCGGGCAACTGGCCAGCCCGCCTGAACAGGCTGTTGCCCCTGATGTGGAAGGCCTGGGTGCACTGTTGGAGCTGGGGCTGGGCATTTCGGCCTGGAAAAGCCACGGGGCCAGCCGTTGGGCGTTGCGCTGCAACCCCTCCTCGGGCAACCTGCACCCGGTGGAGGCCTATGTGCTGAGCGGCGGCCTGCCCGGTGTGCCAGCAGGTTTGCACCACTACGACCCCGAAGCCCATGCCCTGGAAGGGCGTGCGCTCATCCCGCCCGAGGACGGGCAGTGGCTGGCCATTGGGCTGACCAGCGTGATGTGGCGCGAGGCCTGGAAATACGGTGAACGCGCCTTCCGCTACTGCCAGCTTGACATCGGCCACGCCGTTGCAGCGCTGGCCTATGCAGCGGCGTTGCTGGGCTGGGAGCTGGTGCCGCTCGCACTGCCCGGTGCCACCTTGGCCAGGCTGTTGGGGGTTGACCGCCAAGCAGACTTTCCGCCCACCCGTTTTGCCTTTACCGAGGCTGAAGAACCTGAGGTGCTGCTGGTGCTGCGTGCACCCGGTCTCGGGCCTGTGCCGTTGGTTTCACTGGCAGACAGGCTGGCCAAGGCCCACTGGCAAGGCTCGCCCAGTTGCATCGACCCTGCACCGGGTTATCGGTGGCCCGTCGTCAGCCAGGCGGCCGCAGCCAGCCGGGTGCTGTTGCCAGAAGCTGCAGGGCAGGGGTCCAGTGCACCCCCTCAAGCTGCGGTTGCGGTTGTCGGTGCCAGTGGTGACAGCGATGGCGACCCCACCGAATCCACCACAGCCACGTTGCCCGGCATCGCCCCAAGCTACCCACCGTTGCCCCCGCACCCTGCGCCGTTCGGTGCAGCCGCGTTGATCCGCCAACGGCGCAGCGGCCAGCGCTTCGATCCGACGTGTACGCTGGACAAAAGTGCGTTCTACCGCATGCTCGATGCCGTGTTGCCCCGGCCTCAGGCACCCTTCACGTCGCAGGAGGCCGCACCGGCGTTGCACCTGTTGCTCTTTGTGTTGCGCGTCGATGGCTTGCCCTGCGGCCTCTACCTGCTGCCGCGCACCCCGTGGGCGGCGCAGCACCTGCCCGCCGTGTTGGGCCGGGCTGATGCCAGCTGGGGACCACCCAGCCCGGTGGCCCCGCTCGATCCGCAATGCCCGCCGCACCTCAATCTGGTGCTGTTGGCCGCGCTGGAGCGCCAAGAAGTGCAGCGCTTGGCGCGCTCGCTGTCGTGCCACCAGGACATTGCCGCCACAGGGGCCTTTTCGCTGGGCATGCTGGGCGATTTTTCAGGCATGGCGGGTGACGGTGCTCAGTACCGCAAGCTGCTGCGCGAAGCCGGGCTCATGGGCCAGGTGCTCTACCTGGAGGCTGAAGCCGCTGGCGTGCGCGGCACCGGTATCGGGTGCTTCTTTGATGACCCCGTGCACCAGGCTTTCGGTGTGACCGACGGGCGCTGGCAAAGCGTTTACCACTTCACCGTGGGCACCCCGGTGGTCGACAGCCGCATCGAAACCGCGCCGCCCTATCCACAACGACTCTCACAGAGCCCCTCGCCATGACCCCGAACCTCACCGCCTTCCTCGATCAGCACGGTTTTGCACCCACCGCGCTGAGTGCGCTGCAAGCCGATGGCCGTTTCACACCTCTCATGCGTGCCTGCAAGGAGGGGCGGGCAGACGTGGTGGACGAGCTGCTGAGTCTGGGGGTGGACATGGCAGTCACCAACGCAGACGGCTGCAACGCCCTCTGGCTGGCTTGTTACCACGGCAGCCACGCCATCATCGGACGCCTGATCGGTGCAGGTATCGACATCGATCTGCAAAACGGCAATGGGGCCACCTGCCTGATGTACGTGTCGTCCAACAGCAAGCCTGATCTGGTGAAGTTGTTGCTCGACAAAGGGGCCAACCCCGCGCTGAAAAACTTCGACGATTTTTCGGCCCTGGACTTGGCCGCTTCAGTCGAATGCCTGCGCTTGTTGCGCAAGCGGGATTGAGAGGCCGAGCGTCTTTCGCTCATGCCATGGCTGGGCCGTGTGCTTTGATCGGGCACGTTTTGGCACGTTGCTCAGGCATGCCCCTGAACACCCTCAATGAAGCGGTGGCCGTGGTGGCCAGGGTTGCCTGGCCTCAGTCGGCGGGCACATCTGGCCAGGCCAGGGTGCGTTGGCTCACAAAGCGCCGTGCCTGGCCCGTGACCGGATCGGTGAACGCCAGCTCGCGCGCAAGCAGGCGCAAGGGCTGCGCAAAGTCTTCGTGCTCACCTGGGGCGCGCAACACGTCGGGATAAAACTGGTCGCCCAGCAGCGGCCAGCCCAGGGCGGCCATGTGCACACGCAATTGGTGCCGTTTGCCGCTGATGGGGGTCAGCCTGAACAGGCCGTGCCCATGCTGCTCGGCCAGCAACTCGATGCGGGTTTCGCTGTTGGGGGGCAGGCCTTCGGTGGGCGGCGCTTCTTCCATGCGGAAAAACTGCGCTGGGTTCTCCCGGATGTGGCTGCGCCGGGTGAGCGGGCACGCCGTTGGCGGCGGAGGGTAGGGCGCAAGCGGATGTGCAGCCGCCAGATTCGGCTTGGCATCCGTGCCTGGCGAAGCGGAGATACCCGTTGCAAGGGTGGCGTGAGCGGCTGCGGGTGGCATGGCCGCCATGGCCTCGTACACCTTGTGCACCTGACGCTCGCGGAACAGGCGCTGGTAGGCATCGCGGTCTTGCGGGCGCAGGCAAAAGGCCACCACGCCGGCGGTTTCGCGGTCCAGACGGTGCAGGGGGCTCAGCTCGGGCAGGTTCAGGCTGTCTTTCAGGCGGGCCAGCAGGGTTTCTTTCACGTAGCGGCCACCGGGTGTCACCGGCAAAAAGTGGGGCTTGTCGGCCACCAGCAGGTGTTCGTCACGGAACAGCACCGTGTGCGCAAACGGAATGGGGGGCTCCTGCGGCAAGTCGCGCCAGTAGTACACGCGCAGGCATTTTTGGAACGGCGCATCGGGCGACAGGGGTTGTCCCCGTTCGTCCATGACCTGCCCGTTGGCCATGCGGGCGTGCCACTCGGTGTGAGGCACCCTGGGCAGCAGGTCAGCCAGGCAGGCCAGCACCGTGGCCCATGGCGGCTGACGCACGGAGGGCAGGGCCAGGCTGCTGGCCGACACCCCGTTGCGCATGGGGATGTGCAGGTTCTTGGGTGGCCGTGCCATGTGTGTGCAGTGAGCGGGACAGCAGTGGCTGCGTCACGCGGCTGCGGCGGGGCGGGCTGACGTGGCAGGGTCTGACGCCGAAGATGCTGTAGCCAGGTGGCTGGCATCAGCGGCTGGCCAACCACCCGCGCGCCGCGCCAGGATGCGCAGGTCGGCCCCCACGCGGCTCACGTCGGTGAACTGCCAGTCCAGGCTTTGCGCCAGTGACTCGAACGGGCCGATGTGGGCCAACCCCGCACCCGGCCCCAGCAGGCGCGGGGCCATGTACAGCAGCAGCTCGTCCACCAGCCCTTCGCGCAGGAAGGATCCGCCCAGCTTGTGGCCCGTTTCCAGGTGCAGCTCGTTCACCTCGCGCCGGGCCAGGTCGGTCAGCAGGGCCAGCAGGTCGGTCTTTTGCTTCGGGCCGCTGACGGGTAACGGGATGACCGTTGCACCGGCATCGGTCAGTTGCTGCCAGCGGGTGGCTATGCCCCCAACCTTGGCTGCGCCAGGCCCCCCGAGGGGGTGCAGTCGTTCTTGGGGCGGCTCGGCGAACGACTGGCCGTCAGTGCCGTTGCAGTCGTCAGGGTCAGCCGTGGTGTAGACCAGCACCGGGCCGGGCACGTTGAACAGTTGTGCGGAGGGCTTCAGCGCCAGGCGCGAATCGACCACCACGCGCATGGGCTGGCGCTGGGTGGGCACCAGGCGCACGTCCAGCTTGGGGTCGTCTGCCTCCACGGTGCCGATGCCGGTCAGCACCGCACTGGCGCGTTTGCGCCAGGCGTGGCCATCGGCACGGGCTTCGGGGCCGGTGATCCACTGGCTGGCACCGTTGTGCAACGCAGTGGTCCCATCGAGCGAGGCCGCCATTTTCAGGCGCACCCAGGGCCTGCCCCGCACCATGCGGCTGATGAAGCCGATGTTCAGCTCACGTGTGTCAACGGCCAGCGGGTGGTCGGCGGGCAGCACGTCTACCTGGATACCGGCAGCACGCATGCGCGCCAGCCCACGGCCACTGACCAGCGGGTTGGGGTCTTGCAAAGCCACCACCACACGGGCTATGCCAGCGGCAATCAGCGCGTCGCAGCAGGGCGGTGTGCGCCCATGGTGGCTGCACGGCTCCAACGTGACCAGTGCAGTGGCCCCTTGTGTGGCCGCACCCGTCGCTTGCGCAGCGCGCAGCGCCATCACCTCGGCATGCGGGCCACCGGCTTGCTGCGTGTATCCCTCGAACACCTGGCCGTCTGTCAACAGCAGGCGGCACGCCACACGGGGGTTGGGGTCGGACAGGCCCACGGCCTGCGCGGCCAGGTCGTTCAGGCCCACCAGGGCTTGTTCGATGTGGGGTGGCAATGAACTCATAGCAAACAACCCATGTCAATAAAGCGGTAGAGGCAAAATTTGCTTGTAATCTTGGTTCAATTGCCCACCGTCCGCCGCGCAAACACCAGGTCCCACACCCCATGGCCCAGTTTCAGGCCCCGGTTTTCGAACTTGGTCAGGGGGCGGTAGTCGGGTTTGGGGGCGTAGCCGCCCAGTGCGGGGTCGGTGCTGGTGTTGGCCAGCAGGGGCTCGGCGGCCAGCACCTCCAGCATTTGCTGGGCATAGGGTTCCCAGTCGGTCGCGCAGTGAATGTAGCCGCCGGGCTTCAACCGGGCCGCCAGCTTGGCCACCAGCGGCGATTGAATCAAGCGGCGCTTGTTGTGCTTGGTTTTGTGCCACGGGTCGGGAAAGAAGATGTGCACCCCGTCCAGCAGCGCACCGCTGCCGTCTGGCTGGGCGGCAGGCAGCATGTGGTCCAGCACCTCAACAGCGTCGTGGCGCAGGATGCGGATGTTGCCAATGCCCTCTTCACCGCAACGCTTGAGCAAGGCACCCACACCCGGTTCGTGCACTTCGCAGCACAGGAAGTTGTCGTTGGGGCGGGTCTGGGCAATTTTTGCCGTGGCATCGCCCATGCCAAAGCCAATTTCCAGCACCAGCGGGCCTTCGCGCCCGAAGGCAACGGCCGGGTCCAACAGCTGGTCGGCGGTGTAGGCCAGCAGATAGGTAGGGCCGAACTGCTCGAACGCCTTCACCTGCCCCGACCCCATGCGCCCGGCGCGGAGCACATAACTTTTGATGGTGCGCAGGTACACGCCGTCAGGTGGGGGTTGGTGGCCG
>JAVBXK010000098.1 GCA_030824555.1 bacterium | reverse complement strand
CCCACGGCCTCGCTGAGCAACCCCGCCAGCGCGGCCAACCTGGGGCTTGGGGGAAACCCCAGGTTGGCCATGGAAGGCGGGGAATGGGAGCGGTTTTGACGATTGATTCGATTAAAGTGAGCTAACCGCTCAAATCGAAAGCCATCGAATGGCCCATTGACCATGAATGAAGAACTGAAAAACAAGCCGTACCTGACGCCCAACGAAGTGGCTCAATGGATGATGGTGTCTCCCATCACCGTTCGGGGCTGGGCACAGAAAGGTTTGCTGCAGGCTGAAGTGACGCCTGGCGGCCACCGCCGCTTCCGGTTGGAAGAAGTGGAGCGCTTTGCACGCCAATGGAACCCTGCGGGCAACAAAGGGCCTTTGCGTGTGCTGATCGTGGACGACGACCAGGCGGTGCTGGGTTATCTGCGCGAGCTGATCGACGGTGGCTCGCACGAGACCGTGGTGGAAACCGCCCACGACGGTTTCGAGGCGGGCCGCAAGGTCCACGCCTTTTCCCCGGACGTGGTGCTGCTGGACCTCATGATGCCGGGCATCAGGGGCACAGAGGTGTGTCGGCAGATCAAGCAGATTCCCGGCTTGGCGGACGTGCGCGTGATCGCCATGAGTGGCTACCTCAGTCCGGAGAACGAGGCCGAATTGAAGGCCGCAGGTGCGGAGTGCAGCCTGCCCAAACCCATCGACGCCGACCGGCTGCTGAAGCTGCTGGGCCTTGCCGAGTGAGTGGAACCCGCCCCCTGAGCGAACCCGCATGGCCCATGAACGTCTGCCCCCCGACGCCGGTGGCGGTCCTTGTCAAACCTTGACCTCCCCGGTGGCGGCATGATCCGTTTCCCATTTCCCCTCGGGTCTTTCCCGGTCGGTGCATTGGCCCAGCAGATGCGCTGGGTTGGGTTGTTCGCGGTGCTGACGCTGGTGGCCTTTGGGCTGCCCATGCACGGCCTGCATGTGCCAGACAGGCATTACCTGCCGTTGCACATCCTCGTGGAGTTCCTGTCCATTGCCGCCGCTTTTCTGGTGTTTGCCACTGTGTGGCACACGCCGTCGAAAGCGGCTTCGGGCGCCATGGTGGTGGTGGCCGTGGCGCTGTTTTCGACCGGGTGGCTGGACTTCATGCACACGCTGTCGTTCAAGGGCATGCCCGACCTGGTCACCCCTGCCTCACCCGAGAAAGGCATCGCGTTCTGGCTGGCCGCCAGGTTCATGTTCGCGGCCAGTCTTCTGGCCGTCAGCCTGCTGCCCCCGGTGACACCGCCTACCTTGCGGCAGCGAAATGGCATCCTGGCCCTGTACGCCGCCGCCAATGCGGTGGTGATGGGCGTGGTGTTGTTCCACCCGGACCTGCTTCCCCGCACCTTTGTCGAGGGCAGCGGACTCACCCCGTTCAAGGTCCTGGCGGAATGGGTGATCACCGGGTTGATGGCGATCACGGCCCTGCGGTACCTGTGGTTGTCGCGGCGTTCCGACCACGATTCGTATCCGCTGATGTTCGGTGCCATGGCCATCGCGGCAATGGGCGAACTTTTCTTCTCGCAGTACCAGTCGGTCAACGATGCCCACAACGTGCTGGGGCACCTGTACAAAGTCGTGAGCTACAGCCTCATCTACCAGGCGGTGTTCAGGCTGAGCATCCGCAAACCCTACCAACAACTGGCCAGCCAAACCCAGCAGCTGATGCAGGTGAACGAGACGCTGCGCACACAGGCCCTGGCGCTGGATTCGACTGCCAACCCCGTGCTGGTGCTCGATTTGCAAGGCGCAGTGCGGTGGAGCAACCGGGCCGCCACCGACATGGTGGCGTCCGTGTACGCCGCTGGCGGGCACACGCTGTCGCTGTTTGAACCCCCGTTGACGCCTGACCCGGCCATGGCGCAAGACATTCAGCAGACCGTTCGCAGCGGCCGGGTGTGGCGTGGGTTGGTCCACTTGAAAGACGACCAGGACAACGACCTCATCATGGACAGAACCGTCGCACCCCTGCGCAACGGCGAGGGGGTGATTGAAGGCTACGTCTCCGTTGCCGAAAACGTCACGGGCAGCGTGCAGGCCCGGTTGCGCCACAAAAGGGTGCTGGACACCGCCATTGACGGCTTCTGGATCACCGACATCCAGGGTCACCTGCTGGAGGTCAATGACGCCTACGCCCGGATGTCGGGATACACGGTGGAGGAGCTGCTTCAGATGGGCATCGACGACCTGGTGTCCGACAAAAGCCCGATGGAGGTGCAAGCGTGCATTGACCGCGTCGTCGCCCAGAAGCGCGACCAGTACGAAAGCCGACACCGGCACAAGAACGGGCACGAATTCGTGGTGGACGTGTCGACCACCTACGACGCGGAAGCGCAGCAGCTGTTCGTTTTTTTGCGCGACCGCACCGAGCGCGTGCAGTCCGCTGCCATCAAGCAAGACCTGGAGCGGCAGCTGCAGCAGTCCCAGAAAATGGAGGCCCTTGGGCAGCTGACCGGCGGCATTGCCCACGATTTCAACAACATCCTGGCCGCCATCATGGGCTACTCCAACCTGGCGCTGGACCGGCTGGTGCCCGACAAGCAGAGCAAGCTGGCCAACTACCTGCGCGAAGTCATCACGGCCAGCGAGCGCGCCCGTGACCTGATCGCCAAAATGCTGACCTTCACCCGCACCCAGCCCAGCGCCAATGCCGGGGTGATCTCGCCAGCCAGCGTCATCGCCGAAGTCATGTCCATGATGCGGCCGTCCATCCCCTCCAGCATCCAGCTGAAAAGCCGCATCGACGACGACCTGCAGGTCTGCATGGACGCCGGGGAGCTGAACCAGGTGCTGGTCAACCTCGTCATCAACGCGCGCGATGCCACCGGGGGCCACGGCACCATCGACATTCGCCTGCACCGGGTGGAGGCCCAGGGGGACATCTGCGCCGCCAGCCACCAGCGCCTGCACGGCCCGTTCCTGGCCCTGGACGTGTCGGACAACGGCAGCGGCATTGCCCCGGAGCACATGTCGCGCCTGTTCGACCCGTTTTTCACCACCAAGGACGTGGGCAAAGGCAGTGGCCTGGGGTTGTCCATGGTGCAGGGCATCCTGCGCCGTTCGGGGGCCCACATCGTGGTCGACTCCCAACCGGGTTGGGGCAGCCGATTCAGGTTGCTGTTTCCCATGGTGCAGCCCAAAGAGGCCGCAACAGCCACCGCAGACCAGCGCCTTTTGCCGCCGTCAGGCGCTGGCCAGTGCGTCTGGGTGGTGGACGACGAGCCTGCCGTGGCCCGCTTTTTTGACGCGCTGCTGACGGATTGGGGGTACCGCGTGAGGGTGTTCACCCTGCCCGCCGATGTGCTGGCGGCCTTCGAGGCCGACCACACCCAGGTGGACCTGCTCATCACCGACATGACCATGCCCGGCATGAGTGGTGTGGAACTGGTGCGCTGCCTGCACAGCGCCCGACCGGGGTTGCCCGCCATCCTGTGCACAGGCTACAGCGATGGCATGGACCGCGCCGAGGTGTTGAAGCAAGGCGTGCAGCACTATTTCACCAAGCCCGTGCCCGCCAACGACCTGCTCATGGCCGTGGCCCAGGTGTTGGCGAAGGGGTGACGCGGTCGCCCCAGAAAACGTCACGCCCAGGGCGTGCGGCCAAAGGCCTTCAAGCCTCCAACTCAGGAGCCAGCCGCTCCACATAGTCGCCGTAGCTCATGTCGTCGTCGCGCAGCACGTTGCAGTGGTTTCAGCGCTTCTGGACGAGGGGGGATGTGTTCATGCGGGTGTCAGGTGTGAGAGCGAGCGAAGCAAATCGCGCAGCTTTTGCAAGCGTGACTGGCTGGCTGCATCGCCTGGCAAATGCCCGGCCAGCGCCGTATTGAAGTCAGCATTGGCCAGCAATGTGCGAAATGCGTGCGCCAAATAGCGCTGCAGTTCTTCCGGTGCAGCGGCGCATTCGGCCTGCAACTCGGGGCGGCGGTCAACCACGGTGATGATGTCCTCAAGGTCGTGGCTGCCCAAAAAATCGGGTTGGCCGCTGGCATCCCGGCCTCGGTCGTTGAATGCCTCCAGCTTGGTGGCAATGAACACCGGTGCATGAATGAGGCGAATGGACATGCCAGACGCCAGCACCACTGCAGTCGCGGTTTCCACGGCCAGCGGATACCACCGGTTGGCAAACCCCAGAATGTCTTGTACCGTGGGCATCACATCAACGGTCACAGTGCCGTACACCCACCGGCAGATGGGCGCGCCAGGGCGCATGTCGTTGCTGAAGCCGCACGCACGCACTTTGGCTTCAATGGCGTGGTAGTCGCGGGCCGTGAGCGCCTGGGCAATGATGTCTACATCTTCCGTGATACGAATCCGGTCGGGCCGTGCCTGCGTGAGCAGCAAACCTGTGGCTCAGCCGCCCACAAACACCACGTCGTCACACACAGGCCCCAAAGCGTTGGCTACCAACTCCAGAATGGCCAGGTTGGGGTTGTTCATGGCAATCTTTCTTCCAGCATCTTGCGGGCCATCTCACGTTCGCGTGCTTGGCCCATGCGCAGCGCGTCAAACAGGGCCAGCAGTCCGTACAGCTTTGGGTCAAGTTGCGCGGCCAATGGCAGCTTGGGGTACAGCGGCAGCAGCGTCACGCCGCGCACAGGCCCATCAGGGTGCGGCCACACCGGGGGCAGGTCGTCTGAGAACATCACCTTTGACTTGAGCGGCTCCACCCCATAGGCCGTGGGAAAACCCACCGTCACCTCTCCCCGCACAGCCGGAAAAAAATACGGGGCACCCAGCAGCAACAGTGGCCGAAATGCTGTCATGACCAGCATGGGCACGCCATCCACGTCTGTCAGCAGCCTGGCGGCTGTCAGACGTGCTACGCAGGCGTGCGCTTCAAACATGGACAAGCTCATGACCCTGGCGAGCTCGGCATAGCCCAAACGCTGCCCACCCAGCGCAATCAGCTTGAGCGCCATGGCCAGGTCTTGCGGCTTGAGTGACCACTGCGCCTGCGAAAGCCGGGCCTTGATTCCTGTTGTACTCATGTCAGTTTATGCAATATGCGAATTGCATATTTATGTTGAAATGCATGAATTGTCAGTGCTTTATGCGATCTGCATATTGCATATAAGCAACATTTTTGTTCGAGAACTGCGAACAGAGCCCGACCGTTGGCCTGCGCAAACCCTGCGGCAATGCCTCGCACCACCGAATCCACCAGCCCACGGCACGGGCAATAGACATGATCCATGTGTAGATGATAGTAATATACAAGCATGATTGACCTGAGCCAAATTACTGGGTTTGACTGGGCCAGTGGTAACGCACGCAAGAACGAGAAGCACGGCGTTTCCATGGCAGAAGCGGAGCAAGTGTTCTTCAATGCCCCCCTGCTTTTGCTGGAAGACACTGCCCACAGTCAAGACGAGCCCCGTTTGCACGCATTGGGCAAAACCGACGAGGCGCGGACGCTGCACATCACCTTTACCCTGCGGCAGTCGGGGCGGTTGATCAGGGTCATTTCAGCCAGAGACATGCACCGAAAGGAGCGAGCCGCTTATGAACAAGCCGACTAAAGCCATTCCCAAATTCGCCAACGAAGCGCAGGAACGTGCCTACTGGGAAACCCACGACTCCAGCGACCATCTGGATTGGTCCAAGGCAAAGAAGGCAACCCTGCCCAACTTGAAGCCGACCACCAAAACCATTTCGCTGCGGTTGCCGCAGCACTTGCTGGACTCTTTGAAAGTGGCAGCCAACGCCCGAGACGTGCCCTACCAATCGCTCATCAAGGTTTGGTTGCAGGAAAAACTGCACAGCCAGTAACCTGCAAAGGCTGACACGCCCGCATCATTGACCGTCCGCTATATTCGGTTCAACTTTCCGCCCAAGGCCTTGGGTTGCGGCATCGCCTCGGTCGCCCTAAGACCGGGGCTTTTTTATGTGAAGTGTGTACCTAAGGCAACGCTGAACAAGGGGTAGTTTCAGAGGGCCGATTCGCAGCGATTGCGCATTGCGATAAATCTGCCCGTCGGCAGGCTGTTTTCGACAGCTTTTCGGCTGATTTGGGGCCGTTTCAGTCCTTGCAATGCCCTCGGGGGGGCATTTTGGACACACTCATGCCATCAGGCGCGTTCGGGCCAGATAGATGTTGGCCAGGCCCAGCGCCACGAACGAGCGTGTGGCGTTCTTCTCCAAGCGCCCGATAGCGCACCTTGGCAAAGCCCCACAGCCGCTTGACCACGGCAAAGACGTGTTCGACACGGGCGCGGATCTTGGATTTGTTTCTGTTCTTGGCTCGTTCGATCTCATCGACCACGCCACCTTTGCGGGTTCGCTGGTTGGTGAAGTCTCGTGCCTGTGGGGCCTTGGATGAGATCAACGCTTTCTGGCTGGCGTAGGCACTGTCGCCATACACCCGCTGTTCGTTGCCGTGCAGCAAGTCGGGCAATGGATGCTTGTCGTGCACGTTGGCCGCTGTCACCATGGCGCTGTGGGCCAACCCGGTGCGGCTGTCCACACCGATGTGCAGCTTCATGCCGAAATACCACTGCTGGCCTTTGCGGGTTTGATGCATGTCGGGGTCGCGCTGTTTGTCGGTGTTCTTGGTCGAGCTGGGGGCCGCGATGATGGTGGCGTCAACGATGGTGCCCGTACCGACCTTCATGCCTCGTGCCTGCAGCACTTGGCCCACCTTGGCAAAGAGGGCTTGGCCAAGTTGGTGTTGCTCAAGCAGGCGTCGAAACTTCAAAAGCGTCGTGCCGTCCGGCACACGCTCGCTGCCCAGGTCAATGCCCACGAAGCGGCGCAACGCGGTGCTGTCCAGCAGCGCTTCTTCACAGGCCTCGTCGGCCAGGTTGAACCAGTGCTGCACGAAGTACATGCGCAGCATGCGTTCAAGCCCAATCGGTGGGCGTCCTCTGCCGATCTTGGGGTCGTGGGGTTCTATGACCGCGCACAACTGCTGCCATGGTACGAGCTCGTCCATGGCCGCCAGGAACCTGTCGCGCTTGGTGGGCTTGCGATGGTGATCGAAGCCTTCGCCTTGGTCGACTGCCATTGCCAGGGTTTGCTGTTTCATCTTCATGTGCCTGCTCTTGTTGCAGTACTCATGCAATCCCCGTACCAACCGGACTTTTTCAGCGTTGCCTTAAGAAAAAAAGGCCTATGGCGCATATGGCATAAGCGTGAGCAGCTATCGTTATATTCAGACGGCAGTGCCCCACAGGCGGCGGTAGTGGCCGTGGGGGTCGTGGTCGCGGGTGGGTGTGAAATGAATGAGGCGTCCCCGTTTCACTGGCGCTTCTCAAACGCCGCGCGCACGGCGCTGATCAGCGCCTCATGCAAACTGTAGAGGCTGCCGCCTTCTTCAAAGAGCGCTGGCAGTTCTTGGCGCAGCTTGCCACTGACGGCCCAGTTGCTTTGGTGAAGTGACCGGATGATGCGGTCTGCATCCTGGTCAGGCATCTCTACCCACCGCTTGATCGCGGCACGCGCATCGTCGTGCTGGCGCAGTACCAGGGCCTCTTCGGCCATTTCGTATTCCACGGTTTGGCGGAGCAACGCGCTCAGGTAATGCGCATGTGGTGTCAGGTCCAGGTAGCGCCAAACGTGCTGCGCGTCATGTGTCTTCAGGAATTCGAAGTTGGTTTCCACGCCATCGGGGCACACACGGTGTTGTCCGAAGCGATAACCCTCTGCATAGGCCTGCATGAACGGCTTGGACACCACCTCCAGCACTTGATCGTATTGCGCCCGACCTCTGGCAGAGCTGGCAATCGTGGCCGACACCGGCACCACGATGTTGGGCGGCACCACGCGGTCTGCCGCCAACAAGTGGTTCACCAGAAACCTGTGTACCCGGCCGTTGCCGTCTGCCAGGGGGTGCAGGTACACAAACCCAAACGACACCGCTGCTGCCCGTGCCACGGTGTGGGCGCCGCGTGTGCGTCGTTCATACAGTCGGACAGCGTCCAGCATGTCCGGCACCATGTCTTCAGCAGGCGCGATGTAGTGAACGATCTGCGCGTGAAACGTGCTTTGCCCCACAAAAACGGGTGAGCGCCGGATGCCCACCCGCAATGCGTGCTGACCCAGCACAGCTTTTTGCAAGACCAGCAGATGTTCGGCAGACATGGGGTCGTCCAGTCGGCCGCTGAACTCGCCAATGGCTGCGGCAAATCGGCGCACCTTGTCGTCTTGGTCGGCCTCGTGCTCAAGGGCAAAGCTGGCACGGGATTCCTTGAACGTGAGCCAGGCCGTGCTGCGCAACAGCAGCTCCGTGCCGTAGGTATCGTCCAGCGCTTGAACGCCTGCAGCCACGTCATACAGCCAATCCCTCTCTGCAGGCGGCCCCAGATACACCAACGGGCAGAAATCCTTTGGTCCGGGCAGGTTGTTGTTGACCCGCCAGCGCCGCACACGGTCAGCCCGTTGCGCGGTCAGGTACAGCGTGGAGTCGATGGCATCGACATAGCCCACGTTCATGGCGGTGTCGGGCACGTCCAGATGCTGGCCGGTGAACCACTCGTACAGAAAAGCGGTGCGGCGCGCGTAGCTGCCGGTGGGTTCATCGCGCACCCAAGCGGCCACTTCTGCCAGGTCAATGACTGCGAACAGGCGGGAGAAAAACTCGAAGTGCAACCGCTCGTACTTCAAGCCAAACTCAAAGTGGCCGCGAAAGCTGTCGGTGGGCTGGTACTGGGCGGGCCAAGTGAGCACTTCATGGCCATCGACCCCCTCGCGCTGGCGCACGGCCCCCAGGCGGCTGCGGCTGAGCAGGGGCTGGACTGGGCGAATGCCGTGGACCTGAGCCAGGCGCTGAAACCCCAAAGCAATGTCGACCATCACGCTACTTTCGTTATAAAGCGCACTATTTTGATAGAAAAATTAGATTTTTGATACAAAACGATATATTTCGTATCGGGGGAGCGGGCAAAAGCCGAAGTTTCAGATCGTGTGCGACGTCACCACCCGCCGCTGAATGCCGTGGGCGGTGTGCGGGGTCATGCGGTGCCCCACAGGCGGCGGTAGTGGCCGTGGGGGTCATGGTCGCGGGTTTGTTTGTCGGTGTTGAAGCGGCGGCCACCGCGCGGGTCGGTGCCCCGGCCTGCGATGTAGGCCCAGTTGCCCTGGTTGCTGCACGGGTCGAAGTCGATCAGGCTGTGCTCGAACCAGGCTGCCCCGGCCCGCCAGTCGCCACCCAGGTCGTGCACCAGGTAGCTGGCCACGATCTGGCGCATGCGGTTGCTCAGCCAGCCGGTGGCGGCCAGCTCGCGCATGCCCGCGTCCACCAGCGGCTGGCCGGTGTGGCCGCTGCACCAGCGCTGGAAGCCCTGTGCGTTGTGCGTGCGCAGGGGTTGCGGGCCCAGGCCTTTGGCCCCGTACAGCCGTGCGCCGTGTTTGAGGTGCATCCAGCGGAAATGGTCGCGCCACAGCAGCTCGAACCACAGCCAGTAGGTGCTGACGGTGGCCCCGCGCTCGGCCTCGAACCGGCGAAGGGCGGCCATGGCCTGACGTGCCGACAGCGCGCCGCAGGCCAGCCACGGCGACCAGCGGCTGGCATGGTCAACCCCTGTCAGCGCGTTGCGCGTGGCGATGTAGGTGTGGGGCAAACCCTGGGCGCAGTAGCGGGCAAGGTGAGCCAGGGCGGCTGCCTCGCCGCCGTGCCCGACCACAGTGGGGGTGGCGGCAGTGGCCGCTGCGTCGGGCTGCTGCAGGTGGGTTTGGGTTGCCGGGCACACACCTTCGGGCGCACGGGGCCAGGCCGTCACGGCTGGCAGGGGTGTGGCCTCGGTGGCACCGCTGGCCTCCAGCTGCTGGCGAAAGACGGTGAAGGTGTCGGGCGCCTGGGCGGGCCGCATGGGCAGGGCTTCGGGTGCAAACAGGGTGGACTGCCACACGGTGGTCACCTTCACCTTTGCTTTCGCATCAACCCCCACCCCCGCACCCATTCGAGCGCCGGTGCCGCCCAGCTCGCCGCGCCACTCGCCTTCCAGCGCGTTGCGCAAGGCGGCCACGGTGGCCTGCTCTTCGGGGGCGGGAATGTCTTCGCACACCAGCTCGCTGGCTTGCAGGTGCTGCAGGCATTCGGTCAGCGTGGCCACCGGGTCGGCATGCCGCACCCACAGCGGCGTGCCCAGTGCGTGCAGGGCTTTGGTCAGTGCGGCCACGCCTTCGTTCACAAACTGGCGGCGGTGCGGGCCTTGGCGGGCAAAGCCCCAGGGCGTGAGGGCCGTGGTCTGGGCCGGGTCGTGCACCACCACGGGCAGCAGCCAGGTGTGCCGTTCGCGGGCACGCTTCAAAGCATGCGTCAGCGCAGGGTTGTCGTGCAGGCGCAGGTCGTGCCGAAACCAGCACACCACGCCGCCGGGTGGCCAGTGTGTTGGCCAGGCAATGGGAACGGGGGCGGCAGACCCGGTGGGGCCAGGCGCTGCATCGGATGGGGTGAGTGAATTCATTGAATAAAAACAGCCTGTAGCGCTTTTCTGTATTGGGTTTTCAGCTACTTATTTGAATTTTTAGGCGGCCTGGCCTGGCCTGGCCCGGCGCGGCAGGGCCACCGGTGCTGTGGCCCTGCTGGCGGCAACGGTCCGAGCAGAACTTCACCGCGTCCCAGTCGCGTGCCCACTTTTTGCGCCAGGTGAAGGGCAGGCCGCAGCACACGCAGCGTTTGCTGGGCAGGTCTTGTTTCTTTCGCATGCGCATGGCGGTGTCAGAAGTCCAGTGAGAGTTGGTGGGCGGGCGGCACTGCTTGGGCCGTGCGCGGGCCTGCGGGGGTTGAGCGCGGGCTTTCGCTGCCGTCTGCCCCCCGCACGGTGCGCCCCGGCATGCCTTTTCGCGAGCCGTGTTTGTCCACGATGGCGGCCTTGGCCGCTTTCACCTCTGCTGTGGCACGCAGGGCGTGCAGACGGGCTTTGGCGGTGCGGGTGGCGGTGTCCAGGTCCACCACGGGCAGCGGGATGTCGTGCCCCACGCGCACGCCGCAGGCCGCTTGCACAGAAGGCGGCATGCGCCAGGGCTCGAACAGCCAGGTGTCGGGCACGCGGCGCAGGGCGGGCAGCCAGCGGCGCACAAAGTGGCCGTGGGGGTCGTGGTCTTGCGCCTGTTTGACGGGGTTGTAAACCCGCGTGGTGTTGATGCCGGTGGTGCCCGACTGCATCTGCATCTGGCTCCAATGGATGCCGGGCTCGTAGTCCAAAAAACCCCGCGCCAGCCACAACCCCACGTCGCGCCAGTGCAGCCACAGCGGATAGGCCGCCACCGACACCAGCATGGCCCGCATGCGGAAGTTGAGCCAGCCCGTTTCGCGCAGCATGGCGACGCAGGCGTCCACCATGGGCCAGCCGGTGCGGCCTTGCACCAGCGCGTCAAAGTGGGCGGGGTTCCAGTCGGGCTCGCGCAGGCCGTCGTAACCCCGGTGCAGGTTGCGCCACTCCAGCTCGGGCTCGCTTTCCAGCTTCTGGATGAAGTGGCAGTGCCAGTACAGGCGGCTGGTGAAGGCCACCAACCCGGCGCGCTGGCGCTGGGCAGGGGTGCGGCTGCCGGGTGGCGCGCCTGCGGTGTGTGGCGTGGGGGCTTTTGAGCCCTCTGCCAGCTCGGCCATGCGGGCGCGGGTGGCCTGCACCACCTCGCGCAGGCTCAGCGTGCCGTAGGCCAGGTGGGCCGACAGGCGCGAACACGCGCTCGGTGCCAGCAATGGCGACGAGATGCCGCCCCGGTACTGCGCGCAGCGGTCCAGCAAAAAGTCGTCCAGCACGGCCAGGCCCCGCATGCGCCCACCGCGTTGCCGCCGGGGTGGTTGAGCGGGGTCCAGGCCCAGGGCAACGGCATCGGGCCAGTGCATGCTGCCGTTGCTGGCCCAGCCCGGCGGGGCGGGCGCAAACCGCAGCGCAGGCACGGCAAGCTGGGGCTGCGCCATCAGCGCCTCCCACTGGCGCTGCCAGGTGTTGCGGCTGGCCAGGCGGCGCACCACGCCAAACTGGCGGGCCTCGTGCCAGGGCACGCCTTGGCTGCGGCACCAGCGGGCCACGGCACGGTCGCGGGCAAAGGTGTGGGCGTTGCCGGTTTCTTCGTGGCTGTGCAGCGCGGCCACGGCATGGTGGGCGTGCAGCGCGGCCAGCACGTCCACCACCTCGCCGGTGCGCACCTGCAAGGTGCCGCCCAGCTTGCGCAGCTGTCGGTCCAGGTCAAGCAGGCATTCGTGCACAAAACCCAGGTGCTGCGCGGCCATGTCTGGCTGCGCCCACAGGCTGGGTTCCAGCACGTACAGGCACAGCACCGGGCCGCGCCGGGCAGCTGCGGCCAGCGCGGCATGGTCTGCCACGCGCAGGTCACGTTTGAACCACACCACTTGCAGGCCCATGGCGTTGTCAGCAGCGAGCGTCAGGCGTTGGCCCGGCGCTTGAGCCAGCGCATCAGCCCGCCCAGCAGCGGCAGCTTTTCGTACAGCTCTTCGGCCGCGTCCCAGTAGTCGCGGTGCAGCGTGACTTTGCCGTCGCTGTTCAGCTGCAGGTGGGTGGCCCCGCGCACGGTCTGTGTGGCGATGGTGTCGAAACGGTTGAAGCGAAAGTGGAAGTCCCAGGTCAGAAATGCCTGGTCGCTCTGCTGCACCCGCCCGGTGACCACGAAGCGCGGTTCGTGGAGCGAGGCAAACATGTGCTCGAACACGCCCTGGATAGCGGGCAGGCCTTGCACGTCATTGAACGGGTCTTTGAAGTGCGCATAGGGCGCGTAGTGGCTGCCCAGGTGCGCCAGCGTGTCGGGGGTGAGGTGCTCGAACCAGTGGACGAGCGCGTCCAGCTGTGGATGGGTTTGTGTCATGGTTTGCATGGGGTTCACAGCCCGGTCAGGCGCCGCACCAGCGGGAAGTACAGGCTGTAGGGCAGCAGGCGCAGCACCCGCAGCACGCGGGTGAAACGCTTGGGAAAGTCGATGAGAAAGCCGCCCCGCGCCCAGCCGCGCAGCAGGGCATCGGCGGCCTGTTCGGGCGTCATCAGCGCGGGCATGGCGAAGTCGTTTTGTGCGGTCAGCGGTGTGGCCACGAAGCCGGGGGTGACCACACTCACACCGATGCCCCGCGGTGCAAGGTCGAGGTACAGCACCTCGCCCAGGTGTAGCAGGGCGGCTTTGGTGGGGCCGTAAGCCAGGCTTTTGGGCAGGCCACGAAAGCCCGCCACGCTGCCCACCAGGCTGATGTGGCCTGTGCCCTGCTCCAACAGGGCGGGCAGCGTGGCCGCCAGCACATGCCAGGCACCGGTCACGTTCACGGCCTGGTGTTTCAAGGCCTCGGCCAGGTCAAGGGTGTCGGCCCGCATGGCGCTGTAGTGCCCGGCGCACACGCACACCAAGTCCAACGTGCCGTGGGCCAGCACCTGCTGCGCGGCATCGGCCACCGAGGCAGCATCGGTCACGTCCAGTGCCACGGCGTGGCTGCCGGGGTGTGCGGCGGTGAAGGCGTTCAGCGCATCGGCATTGCGCGCCGACACCCACACCTGCGCCCCGCGCGCATGCAGGGCAGCGGCCACGGCCCGCCCGATGCCGCTGGACGCACCCACCACCCACACGCGGCGGCCGTGCCAGTCGGTCAGCCTGGGGTTGAGCGACATGGGCGCGGTCCGGCAAGGTGTGGGGCGCAACGGCCGCTGGCCAGCGTGCGACAGGGCGTGCTCATGGTTTGGTGAAGCTCAGGGTGACTTCGCCCAGCCGAAAACCGAACTTGGTCATCACCGCGCGGTTGAGCATCACGCGCGGGTCGATCAGGTACATCCAGTCGTCAAACTGCACCTCGACCACCTTGCCGTCCACCGGCAGTTGCATGGTGTAAGTCCAGTTGAGCGTGTTGCCCGACACCTGGCCCTGGGCCTCGCCCACCACGTCGTCGTCGGCCTTTCCGGTGTAGCGGCCATCGGGGTGGCGCGTCAGGCGCCACACGCGGCGCTGGGTGCTGCCGTCGTCGTACACAAAGCGCTCGTCCAGCATGCCTTCGTTGCCTTGCCACTGACCGTCAATGTGCACCACAAAGCGTTTGATGACCTGGCCGCTGCGGTCCTGGAACATGCCGTGGGCCTGCACCGGGCCGTTGAAGTAGGTGGCCAGGTCCAGCTTGGGGCTGGCCTGGGCATAGCTGGCCAGGTTCTGGCTGGCACAGCCCGACAGCAGGGCTGCCGAGGTGCACAGCGCCAGCACGGTGCCGCGCACGGCGTCACGCGCGCGGCGGCGCGGGGGTGGGGGTG
>JAVBXK010000044.1 GCA_030824555.1 bacterium | reverse complement strand
GGCTGGGGCTGGCCATGGCCATGGCCATGGTGTTTGCCGAACGGGCCACGCAAGCCGCTGGCCGTCAGGCGCAAAAAATTATCAATAAAATAGTGTCGCATCGCTTTATTTAAAAGCGTTATTAGCTATTTTTTCAATAGCTTTATGTTGCAACAACCCAGTGTGGGCAGCCTGAAACCGCCCCAGCGCTCAGCGCTGCACCCACCGTGCGTGCACATCGTTTGGCACAGCTTGGCGCAAAAAGTCAGCCAAGGTGCGCCCGGTTTCGTCTTTGAAGCGGGCGTGGGGCCCCTCGCACGGTGTCACGCCAAACATGCGGTCCAGTCTGAAGCTGCGAAAGTCGTTACGCAGTTCGCACCACGCGGCCAGCGTCCACACCTTGCCCCAGTAAAAGCAGCCCAGGGGGCGCAGCACGCGTTCGGTGGCCTGGCCTTGGCCGTCGGCGTACTGAATGCGCAGCCGGGTTCGGCCATCGATGGCTTGGCGCAGCGTGTGCAGCGTGATGCGCACCGCCTCTGACGCCCCCGTGGCCTCGGCCGGGGGCGCGTACAGCGCCAGCGATTGCGCTGCGGCCCGCGTACCGCGCGGCAAGACAGACAGCACACGGCCCAGTGCCATTTCTGCCTCGGCCGCCATGGCCGGGTCCAGCCAGGGCTGGGCCAGCCGGACCGATGCCACCAGGGCCTGCGCCTCGTCGGCAGAGAACATCAGGGGCGGCAGGTCAAAACCCGCACCCAGGCGGTAGCCCACACCGGCCTCACCCTCGATGGGCACGCCCTGGTGCTGCAGGTCGGCCACGTCGCGGTACACCGTGCGCTCGGACACCGCCAGCCGCTGCGCGAGCCACGCTGCCGTGGACAAGCGCCGCCCACGGATGAGCTGGACAAGTTGAAACAGGCGATCGGCACGGCGCATGGGGGCATCGTAGCGTCAAGCCGCCAGGTCGACAGGCATGGCCTGGGGCCGGTCAAGCATCGGCATGCAGGCCCACCCGGTTGCCATCGGGGTCGGTGATGTGCGCAAAAAAACCCATGCCCGGCGGCAGCGCCTGGCGTGGCAGGGCCACCGTGCCGCCATGTGCCACCGCGCGTTGCAACGCGGCATCGAGCGAGGGCGATGCGTCCAGGTACACCAGCGTGCCCCCTGTGGCAGGCGCGGGTGCCGTGGGGCCACACAGGAGGGCACCACCCACCCCCTGGGCCTGCGGGTTGTACGGAAACACCGCCCCCTGCGACGGGCCCATGGCCTCACGGCGCAGGGTGGTGCCCAGCAAGGCCTCGTAAAAGGCCTGGGCGCGGTCCAGGTTGTGCACGGGAATTTCAAACCAGCTGATGGCGTTGTGTTGCATGGAAGCTCCTTGTGATGAACAAGCCTGCATGCTGCGCCACCCCTGCTGACAACGTGGTGTCAGCAGCCTTCAGACCGTGCCTGCTCGCCGGGCTGCCTGGGTGTGGCCGCCATAGCCCCAGTCGGTGGCGGGCAGCTCGCGCACGGTGACGTAGCTGGCCTGCGCCAGTGGTTGGCCTGCGCCCAGTTGGCGCTGCAGTTCGGCAAACGCCTGAGCCACGAAGGCGGCCTTTTCCGCCTCGGTGTTGGTGCCTGCGGTGATGTCGATCTGCAGCAGCGCCGTGGCGGCTGTGGTGGCCTGGCCGCCGATGTGCCAGCGGGCCGCTGGCAGGTCGTCAATCAGCACCGCCGTCACCTCGGGGCGTTTGCCCAGCACGCGGGCGGTGAGCGCGGTCAGGGCCTGGGCCAGTGCGGCATAACGCTCAGGGTTTTGCAGGGGCGCGATGCGCAGCTGAAGGGTGGGCATGGTCGGGCTTTCCGTGGGTGTGAGTGGGTATCAAGCCGAATGGGTGGGGGCCTGGCGCCTGTCCAGGCGGGCTTGCAGGCGCCGCGCGCTGCGCGTGGCACTGCCCGCACTGGCCTCCATGTGTTGCCACACGGTGTTGGCATCGCGCCAGAAGTTGGCAAAGGCGTGGGTGCCGAAGTCGCGAATGGCTTCGTTGCGCAGCCGTGCGGCATCGGCCTTGGCGCGGGCCATCAGGCAGGCGTGGGGGTCAAGGTCAGCCAGGCTGTCGGGGCAGGCTGGTGATGAGGGTGTGTGGCGGTGGGACATGCTGATCTCCGGGTGGGTGGGCGATGGGTTGAACTTTATTGATACAACCAACACATCGAAACCACTCCGAATGCACATTGGTTTTGCATAATTAGCAAAACACACCCGAACCTGAATACACACCCCATGAACCTGGAACTCGACGACGTGGCGCTGTTCATGCGCATCAAAGAGCTGGGCACGCTGTCGGCGGCTGCGCGCGAGCGCAACTGGCCCGTGAGCCAGGTGTCGCGCACGCTGGTGCGGCTGGAGACGGCATGTGGCGTGCGGCTGCTGCACCGCAGCACCCACGGCCTGTCGCTCACCGACGAGGGCGACACCTTTGCCACACACGCCACCCAACTGCTGGCCACGCGGGACGAGCTGGCCAGCACCCTCACAGGCAAACTGGCGGGGCCCAGTGGCTGGGTGCGCGTGGGCGTGAGCCCTGCCCTGGCCGAAGCCGTGATTGCCCCCAGCCTGAGCGGCCTGCACCAGCGCCACCCCGACCTGCGCATTGACCTGGCCGCCGACGACCGCATGGCCGACATGGCGCGCGAGGGCATCGACATCGCCATCCGCACCGGCCACACCGCCAGCGACACGGTGGTGGCCCGCCAGATTGGCGAATACGGCCGCACCCTGTGCGCCAGCCCCGCCTACCTGGCCGCACACGGCACACCCGCCACGCTGGACGACTTGCACCGCCACCGCCTGGTGGCCAGCAGCGTCAGCCCGGCACTCAACGCCTGGCCACTGCGGCAGCCGGGCACTCCCACCCCGCAATCCCCAGACGTTGCCCACACCGCTGCCACGCGTGGGCGTGCCCGCCCACACACACCCGGTTTCTGGCAAGTGGACGGCCACACCCGCAGCGACAACAGCGGGGCCACGCTGGCACTGGTGCTGCACGGGGTGGGCATGGCCCGCCTGAGCGACCTGGTGGCCCGCCCTCACCTGACCAGCGGCGCATTGGTGCCGTTGCTTCAGCACTGCTTCGACCCCCAGAGGGTGCCCATTTACGCCGTGATGCGGCCCGAGCGCCACCGCCTGCCCAAAGTGCGCGCGTGCATCGACTGGTGGCGCGACTGGCTCGCGGCACCAGTCGATTCAACGATCAAAAACCCATAGCCACCCATAATCCAAACCATGAACACGCCTGAGCCTCCGACTGGCCCGCAACCGGTGTTGCTGGAGCCCGACCCTGACGACCCGACCGTGCTGCGCCCCGCCACGGCAATGCCTGCATCGAGGTCAGCTGGGTCGACTGCTGGCGGTCCGAGCGCCTCGCGCAGTGGCCCCATCGCCCGCCCCACCGTGGCGTTCATGGCCAGTCACCCGGCCCATGCCATTGCGCTGGGGTTCGGTTCGGGCCTGGCAGCTTGGGCACCCGGCACGGTGGGCACGCTGTGGGGCTGGGCATCGTTCGTGGTGATGCAGCCCTGGCTCACCGACTGGGGCTGGGCAGTGATGATTGCGGCCAACCTGCTACTGGGTTGGTGGGCCTGCACGGTCACGGCGCGGCACATGGGCTTGCCTGATTCGAGCCACATGGTGTGGGATGAGGTGGTGGCGTTCTGGATCGTGCTGTGGCTGCTGGCCCCGGCCGACTTTTGGACCCAGCTGTACGCGTTTGCACTGTTCAGGCTGTTCGATGCCGTCAAGGTCGGCCCCATGGCCTGGGCCGACGAAACCTTCAAAGGCTTTGGCCCACGCGGAGGCTTTGGCGTGATGCTGGACGACCTGGTCGCCGCGTTCTGCACGCTGCTGGTGATGGTGCTCTGGCGTTTTTGAACACACCCACCGCCCGTGGCGTCAGGCGCAGGTGACGCGGTCACGCCCCGTTTGCTTGGATTTGTAGAGGGCACCATCGGCGCGCGCAATCAGGTCTTGTGCGTCGTCACCCGGCAGCATGGAAGCCACGCCACCCGAGATGCTGATGGTGAGCACCACCTCCTGTGTGCGCCGGTCCCTGAGCTTCATGGCCTTGGTGCGTTGACGCACCGACTCAGCCATCGCCATGCTCTGTTTCAGGGTAGAGCTTGGCATGAGGATCGCAAACTCCTCGCCCCCGAAACGGGCCACCGAATGGGCCTTGTCGGGTACACAACTGCGCAAAACCTCGCCCACGGCCTGTATGACCCTGTCACCCATCACGTGCCCATGGGTGTCATTGACTTGCTTGAAATGGTCGATATCGAACATGAGCAGGCAGTGCGCACTGTCAGACCCCAGGGGCTGCTGCAGCATCGAGGCCAGCTGCCTGTCAAACCCCTTGCGGTTGAGCACCTGGGTGAGGGGGTCCAGCGTGGCGTCGTTGCGCGCGCGCACCAAGTCTGACTGGAGCTTCTCGATTTCCTGCCGACTGGCATTCACCTGCTGATGCAGCACCTGCACAGACGCCTGCATCTGTGCGGTGCTGGCCAGTGTTTCGGCCACCTGGGAGGACAAAGCCGCCGCATCGTTGCGCTGAAGTGCGGTGCTCAACCCGGAGAGCGTCTCACCGAACGAGCCCGCCTGGTGACCTGTTTGCTGGGCACTATCGGCCACACCGGCCATCATGAGTTGAAACTGTTTGGCGATCTGCTGGATGACCACCTGGTCCACATCGGCCACGAATTCCTGGTACAGGCGGATGACCGATGCATCGCTCAGGCGGGGCTCGGTCTGAGTGGCCTGCCCGATTGCTTGCGTCAACCCTGCGTTGGTGCCTGCGGCAAACTCGTACCAAACGGCAAACGAAACGGGGTTGAAGCATGCATCGTGCTGGCCCAGTAGCGCCAAGGTTTTGCGCAACAGCTCGGCGCTCTGCTCTTTGGTTTCCGTGTATCGCAATTCATTTCTCCAACGCAGTTGTTTTGGGCCTCGCGTCGCACTCACAACGTACGGCCGCTTTCAGGCGCTGGGAGGTGGGATCGACAAGGGGTCAAGGACAATGAACGACCACGCAGGCAGCCCTTGAAATATCCCACAAACAGGCCCTGCGTCACAAGGAAAAGAACCTGAACCCGTTGCGCAACGCAGTCAAGCATGAACACAATGAAATCAGAGCAATCTATTGATTATTTGAAAGCGGTAACAGCCAATTTTCTGATTGAAAATCGCCTGATGCTTGCCACCGCCGAGAGCTGCACCGGCGGCATGATTGCGGCAGCGTGTACCGACCTGGCAGGCTCCAGCGCCTGGTTCGAACGTGGGTTCGTGACCTACAGCAATGCCGCCAAAACCGAGCTGCTGGGCGTGTCTGCCGAGCTGATTGCAGCGCATGGCGCGGTCAGCGAACCCGTGGTGCGCGCCATGGCGCAAGGCGCGGTGGCGCATTCGCACGCGCAGGTGGCCGTGGCCGTGACGGGTGTCGCTGGCCCCAGCGGCGGCAGCCCCGACAAACCGGTGGGCACGGTCTGGCTGGGCTGGTGCGTGCACGGGCACATCACCACAGAGTGCTGTCATTTCCCCGGCGACCGGGCTGCCGTGCGTCATGCCACGGTGCAACGGGCGTTTGAGCGGCTGGCAAGCCTGTTGGCCGCCTGAAGCGACTACCTGCCTGTCCACGCGCCACCGCCAGGTTGGCACAACAAACATAGCTGATAACGTATACACATAAAGCGCCAAGGCTTGTTTTTTTATGATACTTACACCGGCAAAAGGAGTGCCTGCACGCCCCGCCTGGGGGCTGGCCCTACCGCAGGGGCATGGCCCAGCCGGGCCCACATCTGCACCGTGTGCGTGGTCACCGGTGCGCCCACCAGCTGGTGAATGGCGGCGTAGGGCACCGCCTGCTCCGGGTACTCCTGCAGCGCCTGCGAGAGGGGTTGCATGCTCAAGCCATGTGCGGTAGCGGCCAGTTGGGCGCGGGCATAGGCCTGGCCAGCCTGAACCTGAATGCGTCGGGTGTTGCCCTGTGTCGTCAACCAGAAAAACGCGGGCGTGGTGGCCAACTTGGCGTTGAAGTCCTTGATTTGCCCAGCCACAGCCGAGTCACCCGGCTTGGGGGCCTGTGTGCGGTCAAACAGTCCCAGCGCTGTCACCGCCCGCACCAGTGGCGCGTTGATGGAAATGCCGTCACGGTGCTCGGCAATTTCCGCCGGCCCCACCCGCAGGTAGCGGTACGACTCCAGGATGGTGCGCGGTGTCTCCAGCTCGATGCGCCAGGCGTCCATCGCAACCTGGCGGTGCTGATCGCGCAGCTGCGGTTGTGAGCCCCCCACAAATCCGACGACGGTATGCGGTGCGGCAGCGCTGGCAGCGATGGTGGCCATGGCATCGGCTGCGGGCGCTGTGGCCTCATAGGCCTCGCGGTTGGTGCGACGCTGGAAGATGTGCTGGAACAGCGGGTCGGGCCGCAAACTGGCATCGGGCTGCAGGCTGATGCGCGCGGTGGGGCGCTGGTCAATTTGCGTGGGCCCGAACTCGCCCTGCGGGAACAACTCGATATCGGCGCGCAGGCCCAGTTGCCGGGCGGCCAGGTCCAGCAGCGCCAGGAACGTGCCCTGGCTCATCATCATCTGCCGCGAAAACGGGTCTGTTTCGGGCAACAGGCGAGAACGGTCGCAGTACAGGGTGATGTGCCCGGCCTCTCGCAAGTCCACCAGCCACGACTGCAGGTTGTGTGAATGCGGTGCCAGGATGGCGTGGGCCAGCAACCAGTGGCGCGGGTCGGTGCCGGGTGCGGGTGGCTGACCCGGGCCGTTCCACGCAGCCAGGGCCGGGGCGGGCAGTTCGGACGAGCATGCCGACAGCGTGCCAACGGTGGCAGCGGTGACGACACCGCCGCCAATCAAGCGGATGAAGAGACGACGTTCCATGGCTCAGACTTTCGAGGGTGTAGGTGGGGATGGCTGGATTGTGAAAACGAATCCGCCACTCCACAATTGGCTAACTTGACACACCAGAGTTTCAATTTTGAATATCAAAACCCATGGACAACGCTTTTGACTGGCGACTGGTACAGACCTTTCTGGTCGCGCTGGACCGTGGCAGCCTGCTAGGTGCAGCCCGGCAACTGGGCACCAGCCAGCCCACGGTGGGCAGGCAAATTGCCGAGCTGGAACAACAACTGGGGGCTGTGCTGTTCGAACGCACGGGCCGGGGCCTGAAACCCACCGAACTGGCACTGACGCTGGCCGCCCCGGCACGCCAAATGGCCGCTGCCGCGCTGGCACTGAACCAACAGTTGCACAGCGCCAATGACGATGTGGCGGGCACCGTGCGCATCGCTGCCAGCCAACCGGTGGCCTGCTACCTGCTGCCCCCTGTGCTGTTGGCCATGCGCCAGGCATTGCCGACGGTGCAGGTGGCGCTGGTGGTGAGCAACGCCGTCAGCAACCTGCTGGCGCGCGAGGCCGACATTGCGCTGCGCATGGTGCGCCCCGATCAATCGAGCCTGGTGGCCAAACTCATCGCCAATGTGAGCGTGTCGGCCTGCGCCAGCCGCACCTACCTGAGCCAGCATGGCGAGCCGCTGGTGCCCACCGATTTGCTGAGGCACAGCCTGGTGGGGTACGACCAGCAGGACGACATCGTCAAAGGCTTTGCCGCCATGGGCCACCCCATTTCGCAAGCCCATTTTGCGCTGCGCACCGACGACATGATTGCCTACTGGCAAGCCATACGCGCCGGACTGGGCGTGGGCTTTGTGGCCGACTACATGCTGGGCCTGCATGCCGACGTGGTGCGGGTGTTGCCCGGCCTGGCCCTGCCCAACCTGCCCGTTTGGCTGACCGTGCACCGTGAGGTGCGCACCAGCGCCCGCATCCGCGCCGTGTACGATTTCCTGGCACACGCCGTGCCGGCCGCACTGGGGGGGCCGCATCGAACTGCCACAATGGCACCGTTGCCATCGCCCCACACCAAGGATGCCAAATGACCTGGATGACCGGTTTTGAACACCGCCGTTTCGACCTCCCCCATTCCACCACCGTGGCCCGCGTGGGAGGCAACCCGAATGGCCCGGCCCTGGTGCTGCTGCACGGTTTTCCGCAATCGCACGTCATGTGGCACCGTGTGGCCCAGCAGCTGAAACAGCGGTTTTTCATCGTCATGCCCGATTTGCGCGGCTATGGCGACGCGGCACTCAAACCCGGCGTGCCCGAACTGCCCGACCACAGCCAGCACAGCAAACGGACAATGGCGAAAGATGTGCTGGACGTGGTCACGCAACTGGGCATTGACCGCTTTTACCTGTGCGGGCACGACCGCGGTGGGCGGGTGGCCCACCGGCTGGCGCTGGACTGGCCCACACGGGTGATGGGCCTTTGCGTGATCGACATCTGCCCCACGCTGGACATGTACGCCCGCACCGACATGGACTTTGCCCGCGCCTACTACCACTGGTTCCACTTGATTCAGCCTGCACCGCTGCCAGAGAACATGATCGGCGACAACCGCCTGGCCTACCTGCACAACAAACTGGGCGGTTGGGGCACGGGCAGCATGAAGCACATCGAACCCGAGGCCCTGACCGAATACGAACGCTGTTTCTGCCGCCCTGAGGCTGTGCACAGTGCCTGCGAAGACTACCGCGCCAGCGCCAGCATCGACCTTGAGCATGACCGTGTCAGCCGTGCCCACAACTACAAAATCGTTTGCAACACCCTGGTGCTGTGGGGTGATCGGGGTGTGGTGCACCGCATGTTCAATCCTGTGGCATTGTGGCAAGCCCAGTGCAGTGCCCACGTGACCGGCGAAACCATGCCGGCAGGCCATTTCATCCCGGAAGAGTTGCCAGAAACAACAGCCTGGGCCTTGAGCGATTTCTTTTTGGGCCCACCGACAGTCAGAACATAGACAATCGGGCCAAAACCGCTGATACCACCCACACACCAACCTCAGCCCGACCGACCGCATGGGGACACCCGACACCGACGCCGTACCGATCGACCCCTCCCAGCTGCAGCCGGGCCTCTTTGTGTGGCTGGACGTGAAGTGGATGGATCACCCTTTCCTGACCAACCGCTTCATGGTCAGGAAGGATGCCGATGTGGCCGTCATCCAGGCCTTGCAAACACAAGGCCACCTGTACTACGTGCCGTCAAAAAGCACCGTGGAACCGTTGCCACCCGGCGGTGCCCCCCCCGCACCCGATGCCACCGAGGAAGAGGCCCGCATACAGCAAGCCATCGAGGCCGAGCGCCTGGCGCAGGCCATGGCGCGCCGCGAAAAAATCCGTCAGGTCAAGGACGCTGCCGCCCGCGCCGACCGCGCCTGGGAGAACGCGGCCAGTGCCACCCGCCAGGCACTGGGCACACTGGCCCAGTCACCGCGCATGGCGGGCAAGCACCTGACACAGTTGTCCAAAGAAACCGCAGCGGCCATCTCGCACGGCCCCGAGGCCTTGCTGCACCTGCTGGGCACCAAAGACGACCAGGGGCCGCAGTTCCATGCCCTCAACGTCATGACGCTGTGCATGCTCATGGGGCGCAAGCTGGCGCTGTCCGAGCGGGACCTGGTTGACCTGTCGATGGCCGCGCTGGCCCACGACGCGGGCAAGGCGGTCATACCGCAGCCGATCCTGAAAAGCAGTCGCCGCAAGAAACACGAAGAAGACCACTACCGCATGCACGTGGCACACAGCGTGCAACTGGCGCGGGAGTCCGGGGCATTCACCAGGCGGGCCATCGAAATGATTGCGCAGCACCACGAAGCCGTCGATGGCTCAGGCTGGCCCAACCGCGTCAAGGACATGAGCACCGGCGCCCGCATCCTGGCCATGTGCAACCGCTACGACAGGCTGTGCGCCCCCGAGTCACCCGATGTGGCACCGATGATGCCGTCCGAGGCATTGGCCCACATGCTGCGCCAGGAAGCCAACAAATACGACACGCAGATGCTGGGCACCCTGATCAAGCTGCTGGGCGTCTACCCGCCGGGCACGGTCATCAAGCTCAGCGATGGCAAGCTGGCGCTCGTGGTGTCGCCGGGCACAGACATCCAGCGCCCGCGTGTGCTGCTGTATCGCCCCGACTCCGGGGATGCGGACGCCCCCTTGCTGGACCTGGCCAAGGCACCCGAGCTGAAGGTCACAGAAGCCATCCGCCCCAGTACCTTGGCACCGGAGGTGTTGCAATGGCTCAACCCGCAGAAGCGGTTGGCGTGTTTCTTTTCGGCCGACGACTCCTGAGCATCGCGCACCACGGTATAAGCACCGGATAGCCGCCTTTTCTGATCACAACGGCACACTGACCAAGGCAGCAAGAAAAAGATGTGGAACAAACCTGGGCAAGCTGTCCCGATCGACCCGTCGCAGGTCGTCGTGGGCCTGTACCTGTGGCTGGATGTGCGCTGGGACGAGCACCCCTTCCTGTCCAACCGGCTGCTGGTCAAGACACCCAAAGACGTGGCGGTGATCCAGTCGCTGGATGTGCTGGGGCGGCTGTATTGCTACCCCGACAAAAGCGCCACCCAGATACCCGCGCTCGCGCCCGCTGCGGCCAAGGCTGACGCCGGGGCCACAGCGGCGGCCGCTGAAGCCGCCATGAGGGCCGAGCTGAAGCAGATAGAGGCGGCCAAGAAAGAAAAACGCCAGCGCCAGAAAGACGCCGCCACACGTGCCGACCGCGCCTGGGAGAACGCCGCACGCCAGACCAAAGAAGCGCTGCTGACACTGAACCGCTCGCCCAAAGTGGCGGGCGAACTGCTGGCCGCACTGTCAAAAGAAACGGCTGCGTCCATCGCAAACGGCCAGGATATCCTGCTGCACCTGCTGGGCGACAAAAAAGACCAGGGCCCCCAGTTCCACGCGCTGAACGTGCTGACGTTGTGCATGCTGGTGGGCAAGAAAGTGGGGCTGACACAGAACGAACTGGCCGACCTCGCCATGGGCGCACTGACACACGATGCCGGCAAGGTGCAGGTGCCACCGCAAATTCTGAAGAACCCAAACCGCAAGAAACACGAGGAAGATTTTTTCCGCCAGCACGTGATGTTCAGCGTGCAGCTGGCGGCCACGTCGGGCGCCTTCAGCAAAGAGGCGCTGGCCATGATTGCCGACCACCACGAAGCCGCCAACGGCACCGGCTGGCCCCGTGGGCGCCGCGAAGCGAGCCGCGCGGCCCGCATCCTGGCCACGGTGAACCGCTACGACAACCTGTGCACACCCGAGGCCATCGGCGTCGAGCCGCTGATGCCTGCCGAGGCACTGGCCCGCATGTTTCGCATCGAAGGTGCCCAGTTCGACCCTGCTTTGCTCGGGGCACTCATCAAACTGCTGGGGGTGTACCCGCCCGGCACGGTGGTGCAGCTGAGCGACAGCTCGCTGGCACTGGTGGTGGCCCCTGGCCCCGACAGCCTGCGCCCGCAGGTGCTGGTGTACACACCGGAAATCCCGAAAGACGAAGCCCCCACCATCGAGCTGCACACCGAGCCCGACCTGAAAATCATCGAGGCCATCCGGCCGTCCACCTTGCCGCCTGACGTACTGGGGTGGCTGAACCCGCAGCAACGGTTGTCGTACTTCTTCTCGGTCGAAAACGCGAAGACCTGACGGCCAGACCGATCACACACAACGCCCCACTCAGGCGAACCGCGCAGGAGACCACCATGTTGCATCAGCTCAACCGCATATACCCGGTGCGCTACACGGCGTTCGGCGCCACCACCGCGCTGCTGGCATGGTGTGTGGCCACTGTGTGGTCGGCCCCAGCAGCACCCACATGGGTTTGGGCAGGCTTGCTGGTGTCAGGCGTGCTCACCTTGGTGGGGCTGCGCGACATCACACAAACATTCAGTGCGGTGCGCCGCAACTATCCCATCATTGGGCACATCCGGTTCATGCTGGAGAAAATCCGACCCGAAATCCGCCAGTACTTCATTGAAAGCGACACCGAGGCCACGCCGTTTTCGCGCTCGCAGCGCAGCCTGGTCTACGCCCGTGCCAAAGGCGAAACCGACAAACGCCCCTTTGGCACGCAACTGGACGTGCGGGCGCCAGGGTATGAGTGGATCAACCACTCCATGGCCCCCACCGTCGTGGCTGGCCACGACTTTCGCATCACCATCGGCGGGCCGGGTTGCACGCAGCCCTATTCGGCCAGCGTGCTCAACATATCGGCCATGAGCTTTGGTGCGCTGAGTGCCCACGCCATCCGGGCGCTGAACGCCGGGGCCAAGCTGGGCGGGTTTGCACACGACACAGGCGAGGGCTCCATTTCCAGCTGGCACCGCGTGCATGGGGGCGACCTGATCTGGGAAATCGGCTCGGGCTACTTCGGTTGCCGCAACGACGACGGCACGTTCAACGCCGAAAAATTCCGCACCAATGCGCTGGATGCGCAGGTGAAGATGATCGAAATCAAGCTCAGCCAGGGTGCCAAGCCCGGCCACGGCGGCGTGCTGCCCGGCCCCAAGGTGACGCATGAAATTGCCGAGGCACGGGGCGTGCCGGTAGGGCAAGACTGTGTGTCACCCGCAGCACACAGCGCGTTCGGTACACCAATGGAGCTGATGCACTTCATTGCCCGGCTGCGCGAGTTGTCGGGCGGCAAGCCGGTGGGCTTCAAGCTGTGCATCGGCCACCCGTGGGAGTGGTTTGGCATGGTGAAGGCCATGCTGGCAACGGGCATCACGCCCGATTTCATCGTGGTGGACGGATCAGAAGGCGGCACCGGTGCCGCGCCACTGGAATTCACCGACCACGTGGGCGTGCCGCTGCAAGAAGGGCTGCGGCTGGTGCACAACACGCTGGTGGGCACCCACCTGCGCGAGCGCATCCGCGTGGGCTGCGCGGGCAAGGTGGTCAGCGCGTTCGACATTGCCCGCGCCATGGCGCTGGGGGCCGACTGGTGCAACAGCGCGCGCGGCTTCATGATGGCGCTGGGCTGCATTCAGGCCCAGACCTGCCACACCGGCCATTGCCCCACGGGCGTGACCACGCAAGACCCGCAGCGCCAGCAGGCGCTGGACGTGGGCAATAAAACTCAACGGGTGTTCAATTTCCACCACAACACGCTGCTGGCCCTGCAAGAGCTGGTGCAGGCCGCCGGGCTGACGCACCCCAACCAGATCAGCCCCGCACACATCGTGCGGCGCGTGGACGGGCAACAGGTGGCCCAGCTTGACCGGCTGCTGCCACGCGTGGCACCGGGTGCCCTGCTGGCAGACGCCGATGCCGTTTCAAGCAACGAGGCACTGCACCCTGTATTCAGGCTGTACTGGGGGCAGGCGAACGCGGAGCGGTTTGGGGTGGTTTGAGGGTTTTGCGGCAGACGGACTTACAACTTCAGAGCAAACTTTTGAATACTGAAAAGCGGTAGATGCTTTTTTTATTCGTACTTCTCCACCAAACCACCAGTGCTCAGGCAGATCAAAGGGGCTTTTGCCGAACGGATGGGGGTCACTTTGGCAGCAACAGTCAGTGGGTCAGCTGCCAACATGAAGAGCTTTTTACCAAGCTGAACTCATCGCCGAAAACCGATCGCTCAAGCAGGATGCCAGCACAGTCACCCAAGCGAAGTGCCTCCGCGAAGCGTGAGACCAACCTTAGTCGAAGAAGTCCTCGTCGAGCTTCTTGATGTAAACCACCTCTTCGACCCGACAGCCTATGTCGAATCGGATCATCAGCCGGGTAAGGAGGACCCCATCGATCAATACGATGCGTTTGCTGAGCATCTCAGCCGTTTCCTTGGCTGCCGGAGAGAAGGATGATGTCGTAACAAACAGGCCCTTGTTTGCCTTGAACCGATCCAGCGATCCGAAAAAATCCCGAATCTCGCCAGACGATACTTTGTTGTCCGTGTAGCGCTTTGCCTGGACATAGATTCGATCCAGGCCCAACGCATCCTGATCAATAACACCGTCAACGCCTCCGTCCCCGCTTTTACCTAAGGCCTTACCGGCTTCGATGGCTGAACCACCATAACCCATGGCGATCAGGAGTTGAACAACGAGGCGCTCGAAGAACTCCGGGGGTGACGCGAGGATCTTCGAGAGCAACTCGGCACTGAGTGATTGCTGAAGCTCATCGCTTGCGGACCTGATCACCTCGTCAGGTGCCAGTTCCTTGAAGTTCGTCAGGTCCGATTGCTGGGTACTCGGACTCTCAGCTGCGGCCTCTCTGAATGCTTTGAATTCTGGAAAGGACTCAAGGAATTTGATGTTGATCGCTGGCGGCGGACTGGCCAGTACGGCACGGCCTCGTTCACTGATTTCGAAATACGCACGCTTCGTGAGCTTGATCAAACCCGCCTTACCCAGATAGCTCTTTGCCCAGTTCACACGGTTGGCGAACGTAGTCTGCTTGCCCGACGGCAGAAGCTCGGACAGCTCCGCCTCAGTCAGAGCCAGTTTGCCGCCCAGTACAGCCACGACATCAGAGATGCGCACCTCTCCGGAGGCAGACTCCTTGAGCACGGGAAGCATCAATGACTGAAAGTCCGGGATCGCCATAGCGTTATTTCCACCCAATTTGCAATGTTGTGGAAGGATTCTATTGGGGCCACTCAGGGCACTCGTGACTGACTCGCATATGGCTCGTAAGCAAACACGAAAGATGTCGCCCCTGATCGTCGGCTGGTGTGCCACAGCAGCGCCATAGTCGAGCTCGAGACCATGCGTAACAAAGGGTTTACATCACCTCAAAATCTATTTGCATTACATTTTTTGCATTTTTTACGCAAAATTTGCTCAATCCTGTACGATTTACCCATGCTTATCGAGTTTTCGGTCACCAATTACCGCTCCATTCTTGAGCGCCAGACGCTCAACATGGCCGCGTCCAGTTATTTCAAAGAGCTGGAATCGCTCAACACCTTCGTCCCTGACCAAGATGACAGCTTGCCGCGCCTACTGCGCTCCACCGTGCTGTATGGCCCCAATGCATCGGGCAAAAGTACGCTGATTCAGGCGCTGCGGTTTGTGGAAGACCAGGTGCTCCATTCCCAGAAAGAAAGCCAGGCGGGCGATGCGATTGATGTGGTGCCGTTCAAGCTGACGGCCTCGTCACGCGCGGCAGACAGCGAGTTTGAAGTGACGTTTGTGGAGCAAGGCGTGCGCTACGAATACGGCTTTTGCTGCAACCGCGAGCGCTTCACCGAAGAGTGGCTGATTGCCTACCCGCTGGGCCGCGCCCAAAAATGGTTTCACCGGGTGTTTGATGCCGAAGCAGGCAAAGATGCCTACAAGTTCAGCACATCGTTTCTGGGTGGGCGGCAGCGCCAGATCTGGGATGCACAAACCCGCCCGAATGCGCTGTTTCTCTCCACCGCCATTCAGCTGAACAACGAACAGCTCAGGCCGGCTTTTGACTGGTTCAAGTCACGCTTGCGGGTGTTTGATTCTGAGCGGGGCTTCAATCACGCATACACCGTGCAGCGCTGCTTAAACGAAGAAGACCGCAAGCGGGTGGTTGAGTTCATGAATTCGGCAGACCTGTCCATTGAAGACATTCAGCTGAAGGAAACCGCATTTTCGGCTGATACCTTGCCCAAAGACATTCCCGCAACCATCCGAAACGAGATTTTGAAAGACATGGCCGGTCGTAAGCTGGTGGAGCCACGGTTTGTTCACAAAGACATCCACACAGCAGAAACCGTTGAATTTAATGAATCAGAGGAGTCTGACGGCACCCGCGCACTGTTCGCCTTTGCGGGACAGTGGCTGGATGTGATTGAAAACGAGCGGGTCCTGGTGGTGGATGAGCTGGACACCAGCCTGCATCCTTTGCTGGTACATCACTTGGTCAAACGGTTGCACCATGCGGGCACCCAGGCACAGCTCATTTTCACGACACACGACACCACGCTGCTCAGCCAGAAACTGCTGCGCCGCGACCAGGTGTGGTTCATGGAGAAAGACGACAAAAGTGCCACCCACCTGTACCCGCTGTCCGACTTCAGCCCGCGCGACAACGAAGCCATTGAGCGCGGCTACCTGAACGGGCGCTACGGCGGCATTCCCTTCCTGAAAGAGCTGGACTTCTATGGGGTCTGATGATCTGTTTCACAAGCGCAAGGCGCGTGCTGGTGCGGAGCTGCAAAGGCAAAAACGCGAACGTGCGCGCAACAAGCGTGTCCTGATCGTCTGCGAAGGAACGAAGACAGAGCCGCATTACCTGCGGGAGTTGCTGGATGACCTGCACATCAGCCCGCAAGTGGTTCGTGTGGCCCCCAATAAGGGCAACTCTCCTGATTGCGTCGTGGCGCATGCACTGGCGCTGTATGACGAAGATGCCGTGGCTGGTGATGCTTTTGACAGGGTGTATTGCGTGTTTGACCGGGACAGGCACACCACCTTCGATGCCGCCGTACAGCACACCCAGGCTCTGAGTGTCGCCGGGAAGCCGTTTGTGGCCGTCACGTCCACGCCTTGCTTTGAAGTCTGGTTGCTGCTGCACTTTGGCTATTCCGATCAACCGTTTCACGCTGCAGGCAAGAAATCGGTCGGGGACCAGGTCGTTACGGCTTTAAAGACCAAGCCGGGCTTTGCAAAGTACGGCAAAGGGCAAAAAGGGGTTTATGGCCAGTTGAAGGGCGCATTGGCTGACGCGCTCACCCATGCCCAGCGCCTGCGCAAGCACTGTGCAGCCTCGGCCAGCATCAACCCGGCAACGGATGTGGATGAGTTGGTAAAGGCAATACAGGCACTTCAGACAAAGTGAGTGCTACCTGTACATTGACGGCGGCCCAGCAGCCACACACCCATCACCATTTTCAGTAGCATCTATCGCTTACCCAAAAAGCGCTATAGCCATTTTTAGTATCAATTTTTCACCTGATACCCTGACCGCGACGGCATGATCAAGCGGAAGGCTCGTACGTGATGGGTGAGGGGCCCGGATGACGGCTGTGTGAGGAACTGCAGTCAAAGGGCTTCCGCGCCCCAACTGGCACCGCCCCACTGACCGCATCCCTGTCACGCAGACAAGTGGCAGCAAACCGCCATTGCCCGACCACCGATTCCGGAACGACCTTTGGCAACCCCTGGCAGCCTGTCGGACGTATCGAGCGCGGGCGGCTGCTAGACCGTCGGAACCGTGCCACCGTCGATCAAGTGCTCTGAGCCCGAAATAGAGCCTGCGCGCGGTGACACCAGGAAGGTGATCAGATCGGCAACTTCTTCCGGCTTGGCCGGACGTCCGAGCGGGATCCCACCCAGCGACTGCATGATGATCCGCTTGCCGCCTTCGTAGTCCGTCCCCGCCTGGTTTGCCAGACGCTCGGCCAGCGCCACGGCGGCTGCCGTCTCGATCCAGCCGGGCGAGACGCTCAGCACGCGAACGCCCTTGGGGGTCACCTCTTTCGACAACGCCTTGCTGTAGGTGGACAGGGCCGCCTTGGCTGCGGCATAGGCGGTCGTCGAATCCGGCAGCGGCAGCAAGCGCTGGATTGAGCTGACGTGAACAATGACCCCCGAACGCTGGGCCAGCATGGCTGGCAACAGCGCGCGGTCGAGCCGCACGGCCGGCATCAGGTTCTGGTTCAGTTCATTGAACCAATGTGCATCGTCGAGCGCCGCAAAGCCGCCCCCCGGCGCGCTGGAGCCCCCCAGCACGTTGACAAGGATGTCAACACCCCCCCAACGCCTGAGAACCGACTGCGCCACGTCGCCGACACCCTGCGCCGTGGTGAGATCTGCGGCGATGTAGATCACGCCCTCGATGGGTGTCTCAGGCAGGGAGCGCGCCGTGGTCATTACCTGCACACCCGCCACGTGCAGACCACGCACAACGGCAGCACCCACGCCCTTGGTACCGCCCGAGACCAGTGCGCGCTTGCCTTGAAGTTGAAGATCGAAGCTCACTGGACTGCCCTCCGCACTGCGCACGGCTGGGCTGAGCACCTTCGGAACGGCCACGCGGCGCTCATGCGGTGATCTCCAGTGATGCGATCAGGCCGCGTTCAAGGCAAAAGCGGTACCGCAGGTTGACAGGGCTGCCGGGAAAATTGCCGACCACACGGCTGGTGACGATGTGATACCCGCTTTCCTGATCGAGGGTCAAAGGCTCGGTCGTGTAAGCAAACCGGGCCGACGCGGCCGCCTTCCATGCCTGGATGGCATCCAGGCCGACGTGGGTCTGGCCTTCGTCCTTGACGGTGGCTTGCGCCATGAAGCAATGGACCAGCGAATCGGTGGCCTGCCGGTTGGCCGAGAAGTAAGCTGCGATGGGTTCGGGAAGATTCAGAACGGTCATGGTGAAAACGCCTGGTTGGTGAAGGCATCAGGATGCAACCGCTTGAAAGATCAGTGAATCCCCTAGAATCTGAATTCATTATTCAGAAAAAGATACACAATGCGCGGCTCGGACTATGCCGAACTGAAAGCCTTTGCCGCGGTGGTCGAGCGGAGCAGCTTTGTGCGTGCCGCAGAGCATCTGGGTCTTTCGCCTTCGGCGCTGAGCCAGACCATCCGCCAGCTCGAAGCCCGCCTGGGTGCACGGCTGCTGAACCGCACCACACGCAGCGTGGCACCGACCGCCACGGGTGAGCAGCTGTTCGCCCGCATCGCACCGCTGTTCCGGGCGATGGCCGATGCCGTTGCCGAAGCCAGCGCGGCGGCGGGGCAGATGAGCGGAACGCTGCGCATCAACACGCTGGGGATGGCGGCCCGGCAGGTCATTGCGCCGCGGCTGGGCCGGTTTCATCGCGCACACCCGGACGTGACACTGGACATCGTGGTCGACGACGGGCTGAGCGACATCGTCGCGGGCCGTTTCGATGCGGGCATCCGAGCAGGCGGGCGGCTGGAGAAGGACATGATCGCCGTGCGCTTGACACCGGACGTGAAGATGGTCGCAGTGGCATCGCCAGACTATCTGGCGCGTCGCGGTCAGCCGCAATCACCCGCCGACCTTCACCGTCACGCCTGCATCAACTGGCGGCTGCAGACGGACGGCCGAGCCTACCAATGGGAGTTCGAGAAAACGGACCAGCGGATCGAGGTAGCGGTGTCTGGGTCGTTGGTCACCAACCACTCGGACACCGGCATCGCTGCGGCACTGCAAGGGCTGGGCATTGCCTATGCCTTCGACCGTGAGCACGTCGATGAGCACCTCGCCCAGGGACGGCTGTTGCCTGTTCTCGCCGACTGGTCGATCACACGACCGGGGTTGTTCCTGTATTACTCGAACCGGCAACACCAACCTGCGGTTTTGAGTGCCTTCATCGACTGCTTGCTGGACCGAGACCTTCCAGGGACCCAGCCAAGCACGCCCATCAGCCCCAGCAAGATGGATACATGCGCATCAATTTCATAGCTACAAATGCAGACAAATAAAGCGCCTTGGCCATTTTTTATCGCGTTTTTGTTGTTTGATGTGTTGCACGGCAGGGGTATTCAATATGGGGCTTGTGCGCAATGGGTGAGACACGGGAGCCTGTCGATGCCTTGAGACGTCAGCCTATGATGCGTTCTTGCGAGTGTCAGGGGCGCGGAATCTCTCGTCAGCACAGCGCCATGACGCTTCATCAGCGTCGCAAGCGTCCAACCAGATCAAGTCCATGCTGAAACTCATTCGGATACTTTTCTTGATGTGGCTGGCGGTTTTTTCGGCATGGACGCACACCGCCGAGTCCCTCGTTCTCGACGCGCAACTGAAGGCGCAGGATCTCGCGCCCTACCTCGTCGCCCTTGAAGACACCAACGGAACACTCACCATCGAAGAAGCGCGGCTCATGTTCGCTGCTGGCAGGTTCAGCCCGGTTGATCCGACAAAGGGCTTCAACAAAGGCTATACCCGGTCGGCATGGTGGCTCGCATTTCAGGTGCGTGCGCCCATCGAGAACCCATTGACCGATTTGCCGTGGCTGCTGGAGTTGGCATTTCCGACTTTGGATTTGGTCGAGGTCTATCGCCCTGGCGCACACACCCCCCACCGCGCCGGAGATACCTACCCGTTCAGCGAGCGCCCGATGCGGCACGTGAACTTCGTTTTCCCGATGGCTCATGCAACGCCAGGCGCAGAAACTGTGTTCTTGCGTGTTCAAAGTCAGGGCACGTTGATGGCACCGCTGACCGCTTGGTCGCGGGACGCATTCGCGGCATCCAGTCAACTGACGTACGCGGGTCAGGCCGCGTACTTCGGGGCGCTACTGGCCATGGTCGTTTACAACGCCCTGCTGTGGTTCAGCTTGCGCGAGCGTGTCTACATTGACTACGTGCTGTATGTTGCGTTCATCGGGCTGGGCATCGGTGCGGCGAACGGCATGGCTGCCGAGTTTTTCTGGCCAGACAGCGGGTGGCTGGCGAATTACTCGTATTGGGCATTCGGCTTCGCGGGCATTTTCTTGACACGATTTGCCCGAAGTTTTCTCAACACGGCGGCGACATCCATCTGGCTTGATCGCTCTTTGCGCGTGGCCGGCGCTCTGGTGGCGGTACCCACGGTCATCGGCCTTTTCATATCGTATTACGCTGGCGGCCGTCTGGTCTCTGCTGCCTTGTTCATCGCCCTGATGGTGTCTGCAGGGTCGGGCGTCTACTGTGTGATGCACAGAATTCCAGGCGGACGCCTGTATTTGCTGTCATGGTTTCTGTTTCTGTTGTTTGCAACGATGTACCCGCTGCGCAACTATGGCCTGGTGCCCACCAATTTTTTCACCGTCCATGGCATTCAGATTGGCTCATTGGTCGAGATGATGCTGCTCTCGTTTGCCCTTGCTGCCCGCATCAACCACATTCGGGCTGACAAGGAGAAAGCCCAGAAGGCTGCACTCGATGAACACGCGCTGCTGGTTGCGACGCTTCAGGAAACAGAAAAAGTCCTTGAACAGCGGGTGGCTGAACGCACCGAGCAATTGGAGCAAGCCAACCTCCGACTGAGTTCGCTGAGCATCACCGACAGCTTGACCAAAATAGCCAACCGCCGACGTTTCGATGAGGTCTTGGTGAAGGAATGGAAGCGCATGGAGCGCCTTGGGCAGCCCCTTGCCCTGGCCATGATCGACATTGACTGGTTCAAGAAATACAACGATCACTATGGGCATCAGGCGGGTGATGCGTGCCTTGTCACAGTGGCCGAGACACTTGCGGCGAACGTCGGGCGCCCCGGCGATCTCGCTGCGCGATATGGCGGGGAGGAGTTCGCGGTCATTGCGCCCGGTATCGATGGGGCCGGTGCACTGGCCATGGCTCGAAAAATATGCAGCGCCGTTTCAGCAAAAGATTTGCCGCACGCGGAATCATTGTTCGCACACGTCACCGTGAGTGTGGGCGTGGCATCCCTCATCCCCTCCGCTGAAACCGAGCCGGACGCGTTGCTCAAACTTGCCGACGAGGCGCTCTATCAGGCCAAAGCAACCGGGCGAAACAGGGCCTTGATGAAACCGCCCGCTGACACAGGATGACACGCGTACGCGGCCAACTCGCCATCGCCGTTTCGGCACATTGATCTCATTTTCAATAGCTACCAATGCTTGCTAAAAAAGCGCCATAGCCATTTTTTATTCTCAATTTTCACGCCCCGACACACCCGTGGCAACACCCGCACCCGCAGCCACCTGGAATTCCCGCCGGTACGCCTCCACCGCTGTTTTCACCGACACGTAAAACTGCTGCTGCCCCAGCTGGTCGGTCAGGCCGACGCGGTTCATTTCTTCGCGGAACGGGCGCGGCGCATCGGCAATCTTGATGGCAATGCCCGCTTGGGCCAGCTCGTCGATCAGCGATGCCAGCCGCTCGGCGGCGGTCAGGTCGATCTCGGTGATGGCCTGCGCGTCGATGATCAGCCACTTCAACGGGGGGTCGGCGGTGTCGGTCAGCTCGCGTATGCGCCCCACCACGTGGCGGGCGTTGGCAAAAATCAGCGGTGCGTACAACCGGTACACCAGCAGACCGGGCACGGTTTCGCCCTCGGTAGAGGTTTGCCCCATGTCGTGAAACTTGCCGTCGCCGGGCAAGCGGCGCAGCACGGCATCCAGTGGCCGCGAAATTTCGACCAGCACACCGATCAGCGACAACAGCATGCCCAGAATGATGCCGGGCACCACGCCCGCCACCAGGATGGACACCGTCACGCCCACGGCCAGCCAGAAGTCGCGCCGGTCGATGCGGTACAGCGCCCGCAGCGACGCCACCTCCAGCATGCCCAGCGCCGTCACCACCAGAATGGCCCCCAGCGCCACCTTGGGCAGCAGCGCGATCAAGCCCGAAAAGAACACCAGGAACAACAGCAAGCCCCCGGCCGCCACCAGCTGGGCCACCTGCGTTTTGCCCCCGGACGCGTCGACGATGGCGCTGCGCGACTGGCTGGCCGACACCGGAAAGCCCTGGAACAGCCCGGCACACACGTTGGACACGCCCAGCGCCACCAGCTCCTGGTTGGGGTCGATGTCGTAACGGTGTTTGTCGGCAAAGGTTTGCGACAGCAGGATGCCGTCTGAAAACGTGAGGAACGCAATGGCCACCGCCGCCGGGGCCAGTGCCGTGATGTCGGCCAGCTGCACCGTGGGCCAACTGGGCAGCGGCACACCGGAAGGCACCGGACCGACCAGCGCCACGCCCCAGCTGCCCACATCGGCCACCCAAGCCACGCCAATGGCCACCGCCGATGCGGCCAGCGCGCCGGGCACGCGCGGAAAGTACCGCCCCATCCACACCAGCAGACCAATCAGCACCAGACCGAACGCCAACGTAGGCAGGTGAACGCGCCCCAGGTCGGACAGCAGCGCGTGGATGAGCAGGAAAAAATCTTCGCCTTCCAGCTTGATGCCCACGAGTTTGCCCAACTGGGTGGACACCAGCACCAGCGATGCACCGTTGAGGTACCCAATGAGCACCGGGCGCGACAGCAAGTCGGCAATGGCCCCCAGGTTCAACCGGGCCGCGATCAGCAGCACCAGCCCTGACAGCAGCGACAACTCGACGGCCAACACCACGGTGCGCCCCAGGTCGCCGCCCGACAGCGGCAGGATGGCCATGCCCGCCAGCAGCCCGATGGCCGCATCGGGCCCGGCAATGACGTGGCGCGAACTGGCAAACAGCGCATACCCGATGGCGCCCGCAAACGCCGCGTACAGGCCGGCAATGGGCGGCAGGTGCACCAACTCGGCATAGGCAATGACTGATGGGATCATGACCACACACACCGTCAACCCGGCGATCACGTCGTGCCGCAGCCACGCACGCTGGTAGGTGCGCAAGGCTTCAAACAGCGGAATGTGAAACCGTGTGGTGCTGCGCAGGCGTGGTCGGGACATGGGGTGGTGCTGGCGGTTTTTGTGCAGGTTGGCGGGTCACATTCTTTCACTTTTGCCAGTGCGCAAACTGCGCAACAGCACCAGCCCACCGGCCACCACCAGCGACGCGCCCAACCACGTCCAACCGTCGGGCCAGACGTGCCACCACAGCGCGTCGAACAGCACACCCCAGGCCAGGGCCGAGTACTCGAACGGGGCCACCACCGCCGCACGCCCGTGCTGAAATGCCTCGACAATGAAAATCTGCCCGGCCAGCCCGGTCAAGGCCAGCAGCGCCAGCCAGGGTGCGTGGCCCCAGTCCACCACCACCCACGCGGGCCAGGCCAGCGCCGTGGCCCCGACTGCCAGCGAGGTGGTGGTCCAAAACACCAGGCTGGCGGGCACGTCGGTGCGCGTCAGCACGCGGCCTGCCACAGCGGCCACGGCATAACAGGTGGCAGCAGCCAGCACCGCCCACGAGGCGGCCGACTGCCACAGGTCGGCCCCTGGCCGCATGGCCACCCACACACCCGCCAGGCCCAGCACCACGGCCCACACACTGCCAGGCCCGACGCGCTCGCCCAGCACGGGCACCGACAGCAGCGTGATCAGCACCGGCGCAATGAAAAACAGCACATAGGCCGATGCCAGCGACAGCGTTTGCATGGCATAGGCAAACAGGCTGAGCATCAGCACCGACAACACCCCGCGCAACAGGTGCAGGGGCCAGCGGATGCGCCACACCGCGCGCAAACGCCCCTGCCAATGCACGTACACCAGCACCAGCGGCCAGGCAGAGAGGCCGCGCAGCGCCGCCACTTGCAAAGGCGGGTAATGCGCACTCAGCGCCTTGAGCGACACGTCCATGAGCGAGAAGCAGCCCATGGCCAGCAGCATGGCCACCACGCCGCGCATGGTCTGGTCGGGGGCGCTCATGCGCTGGCTTGCTCTTTCGGGCCGGTCGCCGCCAGCCTGGCGGCGGCCAGGTCCCACCCGGCCCAGCCGCAGCTTTTGAACAGCACCGGTCCAACAGAGCGTGCAATGGGCTTGGCAGGCAAACCACGCACCACGTGTGCCAGCGTGTCGAAGCGGCTCACATCCAGCCTGGCCTGCAGCAGGTCGCCTGCCTCGTGCACGGCATCGGCTGTATCCACCACCACGGTGCCGTGTGCGGCGGCATGCTGACACAGCACGGCCGACAGCTCGACCATGGCAGGCGTGAACGCCCCCACGGCGGCCAGAAAGTGGTGCGCAGACAACTGCCCATCCAGCACCACGGCGCTGGCGGGGGTGCAGGTAACGACCAACGGGCAGTGCGCCAGCGCGGCGGGCACGTCGGCAACCACCTGCGCGGCCAAACCCAGGCTGTGCGCGTGGGCTACCAGTGCCTGTGCGCTGGCCGCGCTGCGCGAGGCCACCCACACCTCGCGCACACCCAGGCCCTGGGCAAAGGCCTCGACATGGGCCTTGCCCTGTACCCCCGCGCCCACCACCAGCAAGGGGCCAGCGGGTTCGGGGGCCAGGCACTGGGCTGCCAGCAGCGACACGGCAGCGGTGCGCCGCGCGGTGACAGTGGGGCCGTCCAGCCAGGCCACACGCTGCCCGGTGGTCACGTCAAACACCAGCACATCGCCCTGGATGGTCGGCAGGCCCCTGGCTGCATTGGCCGGGGTGAAGGTGATGAGTTTGGTCATGGCCAGGCGGCTGTCGTGTGCGGGCATGACGAACAGGCTGCCACCGCCCGGCAGCGCCTGCACCAGCCGTGGCGGCACGTGCACCGATGCATCGCGCAACAGCGCGGCCACCTCGGCCGCCAAAGCGGCATAGGGCAAGCACGCAGCAGTGCGTGCGGCGGGGGTGTCAGCAAACTGTGCCAGGGTGCGCATGAGATGGGTGTGAAACAAGCCGGTGCGGGGGCCATGCCGGACGGTCGGCAACCCCGCAGGGCGGTGCGTGGCATTGAAGCACATCACCGGGCCTGAAAAAGCCCGCCGGGTCGCCCGTGCAGCGCTGCAGGGCTCACACTGCATCGCCCAACGCATGTGGCATTGGCTACAGTAGAGGCCCATGAACACCACCCCCACCGATCCGCCCAGTTGTGGTGCCAGCCACGTCGATGCCGGGCACTGCCCCCTGTGCGGCCAGCCCAACCTGTGTGCCATGGAGCAGGCACGCCTGACAGGCCAGCCCGAGTGTGGGCCGTGCTGGTGCACGCAGGCCACGTTCGGGGCCGACCTGTTGGCCCGTGTGCCCGAACAGGCACGTGGCAAGTCGTGCATCTGCGCCCGTTGCGCCAGCTCGCACTGACCCGCCCATGAACGCCGTCCTGCGTTGGCTTGATCGCTTGCCCCTGCATTGGGTGGCCTTGCTGGCCGCCTGGCTGGCCGTGGCCCCTGTGCTGCCCGAGCCCCACCTGGTCGAGAAACTGCGCATGCTCTGGCAACACACACTGGTGAGGCCGTTGGATATTTTTGACCTGTTCATGCACGCCACCCCGCTGGCTGTGCTGGCCGTCAAGCTCTGGCGGCTGTACCGTGGATCCGCACCCAGCCACGCAGCACCGAACGACGCTCCGCCCCCTCCTACCTGACGCCCCACACCATGTGCCAACTCCTCGGCCTGAACTGCGCCACGCCCACCGATGCCACCTTCAGCTTCACCGGTTTTTGCCAGCGCGGCGGCCAGACCGACGAGCATGCCGACGGCTGGGGCATTGCCTTTTTCGAGGGCCGGGGTTTGCGCCATTTTGTGGACCACCAAAGTGCGGCGCAGTCGCCCATGGCCGAGTTCCTGAAGAACTATCATTTAAAGAGCACAAACATCATTGCTCATGTGCGCAAGGCCACTGTGGGATCTGTCGTTCTGGAGAACGCACACCCTTTCGTGCGCGAACTCTGGGGCCGCCACTGGGTGTTTGCCCACAACGGCGACCTGAAGGCATATGCCCCCCGCCTGCACACCCACTTCCAGCCCGTGGGCAGCACCGACAGCGAGCGCGCATTCTGCTGGCTGATGCAAGAACTGGCCAAATCACACGCCGGGTTGCCCACCGTGGAAGAGCTGACGCACACACTGCGTGAACTGGTACCCAAGGTGCGCGCGTTTGGCACGTTCAACTTCCTGCTGAGCAACGGCGATGCGCTGTGGGCACATTGCAGCACCAAGCTGCACTACCTGGTGCGCCAGCACCCGTTTGCCACCGCCACCCTGAAAGACCAGGACTGGACCGTCGACTTTGCCGAGCTGAACCATCCCGGTGACCGCGCGGCGGTGATTGTCACCACACCCCTCACCGAAAACGAATGCTGGACAGCGTTCGAGCCCAACGAGCTGAAGGTGTTTGTGGACGGCTTGCCCAGCTGACAAGCACGGTGGCACGCCGTGGGCCATGGTGATGCCTGCGGCAAAAAGCGGGCGGCCACGCGCCTCGCTGCGGCCCATCAGCTGGCGGCGGCCAACGCTGCCTCCAGCGCATCCACAAACATCGCCGCCACATCGAAACCCATTTGCTGGGTGATTTCCTGGAAACAGGTGGGGCTGGTCACATTGACTTCGGTCAGGCGGCCGCCGATCACGTCCAGGCCCACCAGCAGCAGGCCGCGTGCGGCCAGGGTGGGGCCCAAGGCCTCGGCAATCTCGCGCTCGCGTTCGGTCAATGCCATGGCCACGCCTTTGCCCCCAGCAGCCAGGTTGCCGCGCACCTCGTTGCCCTGCGGGATGCGCGCCAGGCTGAAGGGCACGGGCTTGCCGCCAATCACCAGCACGCGTTTGTCGCCTTCCACAATCTCGGGCAGATAGCGCTGCACCATCAGCGTCTGGGCACCGTCCAGGTTCAGCGTCTCGATGATGGAGCCCAGGTTGAGCCCATCGGCCTTCACGCGGAAGATGCCCATGCCCCCCATGCCGTCCAGAGGCTTCAGGATGATGTCGCCGTGCTCGGCATGGAAAGCTTTCACGTCGGCCGCGCTGCGCGTGACCAGCGTGGGCGGCGCGTACTGCGGGAACTGCATCAGCGCCAGCTTTTCAGGGTGATCGCGCAACGCAGCGGGTTGGTTGAACACCTTGGCGCCTTCGCGCTCGGCCTGTTCCAGCAGGTGGGTGGCGTAGATGAATTCGGCATCGAACGGCGGGTCTTTGCGCATCAGCACGGCATCAAAGTCCTTCAACGCCGTGCGGCCTGTGTCGGCAGCCGCTTCTTCGAACCATGGCTGGGTGGCTTGCGTGGCCCCGTAGGCCGGCGTGATGTCCAGCAGGCGGATGCGCCGCACCGCAGCGGTCACGGGCTGCCCACTTTGCCAGGCCAGGTCGGCGGGCAAGCACACCGCCACGCTGTGCCCGCGCCGCTGCGCCTCGCGCATCATCACGTAGGTGGTGTCCTTGTGGGTTTTGAAGGATTCGATGGGGTCGGCAACGATGAGGACTTGCATGTGTGGAGGTGTCAATGTGACTTGTGACGGAGCCCATACTGTTGCACAAACAACACCAGCCCACCGGCCACCACACCCCAGAAGGCCGAGCCCACACCGCCAACGACCACGCCGCTGAGCGTGACCAGGAAGGTGATGAGCGCGGCCTCGCGGTGGCGCTCGTCGGCCAGCGCGGCGTGCAGGCCACCACCGATGCTGCCCAACAGTGCCAGCCCGGCAATGGCCACCACCAGCTCTTTGGGGAAAGCCGTCAGCAGCCCGGTGACCACCGCACCGAACAGCCCGATCAGCACATAAATGCCGCCGCACACCACGGCAGCCACGTAACGGCGAGCTTTGTCCGCGTGTGCCTCAGGCCCCATGCAAATGGCGGCGGTGATGGCGCTGAAGTTGAGCGCAAACGCCCCGAACGGGGCCAGCACCAGCGTGACCACGCCGGTGAGCGTGATGAGTTTGGACACCGGCAGGTCGTACCCCGTGGCACGCATCACGGCCACACCTGGCAGGTTCTGTGATGCCATGGTGACCACAAACAGCGGCAACGCCAGGCTGATGGCCGCCTGCCAGCTGAACGCGGGCGCGGTGAACACGGGCAGGGCCAGTTCAAACTGCACGGCGTGCCAAGCCAGGTCGCCTTGCAGGGCGGCACACGCCACGCCCACCGCCAGCGTGGCGGGTACCGCGTAACGCGGCACCCAGCGCTTGCCCAGCACGTAGGCGGCCAGCATCGACAACACCAGGGGCAAGGCGGTTTGGGCTGCGGCAAACGCCTGCAAACCAAACCGCGCCAGCACCCCAGCCAACAGGGCCGAGGCCAGCGCCATGGGTATGCGGTTCATGAGCCGCTCGAACAACCCGGTGACCCCGGCCAGGGTGATGAGCACGGCACACACCATGAACGCGCCCACGGCATCGGCCATGGCAAAACCTGCCCCGCTGGCCGCAGCCGCCACGCCCGCCGATGCCAGCACCGCTGCACCGGGCGTGGACCATGCCACCATGACAGGCTGCTTCAGCCACAACGAGGGCACAGCGGAACACAGCCCCATGCCCAGGCCCAATGCCCACATCCACGAGGTGATTTGCGCCGGGGTGGCCCCGAACGCCTGTGCTGCCTGGAACACGATGGCCACCGAACTGGTGAACCCCACCAACACCGCCACGAACCCCGCCGTGGCAGCTGACAGGGAAAGATCGCGCCAGAAATTCATATCAAATACAGGAGCTGTCTGCGCTTTACGGACAAGCGACAGAGGCCTAAAAAGCTTTAAATTTCCACCTTCGACCCCAATTCCACCACCGCGTTGCTGGGCAAATTGAGGAAGTCGGCAGCGCCACTGGCGTTGCGGTGCATCTGCGCAAATATTTTTTCGCGCCACAGGGCCATGCCACCACCCAGCGTGGGGATGACGGTGTCGCGCGACAGGAAGTAGCTGGTGCTCATGGCTTCCAGCTCGCAACCGTGCGGCTTCATCAGCGCCAGCGCTTTGGGCACGTTGGGGTCGTTCTTGAAACCATAGTGAATGACCACCTGCCAGCAGTCGTGCCCCAAGTCTTCCACTTCCAGACGCTTGGCCATGGCAATCCACGGTACTTCATGGTGCTTGACGGACACGAACAGGTTCTGCGCATGCAGCACCTTGTTGTGCTTCAGGTTGTGCAACAAGGCGTTGGGCACCGTGCCCAGTTCGGCGGTCAGGAACACGGCCGTGCCCTCGACCCGTGCGGGTGGGCTGACGAAGATGGCGTCCAGGAAGCTGGGCAGGTCCAGCGCGTCCTCGCGCAGCTTTTCGCTCAACAGTTTGCGGCCTTCTTTCCAGGTGAGCATGAGGGCAAACACCGCGCCACCGATGGCCAGCGGGAACCAGCCACCGTCAAACAGCTTCATGAGGTTGGACGCCCAGAACGCCAGGTCCACCACAAAGAAAAACCCCGTGGCCCCCAGGCACAGCCACAGCGGGTATTTCCAGCCGTAGCGGATGACAAAAAACGTCAGCACCGTGGTGATGAGCATGTCGGTGCACACCGCAATGCCGTAGGCCGCTGCCAGGTTGCTGCTGGACTTGAACATGACCACGGCCAGCACGATGGTCACGAACAGGCCCCAGTTGACGAAGGGGATGTAGATTTGCCCGGTGTCCTTCACGCTGGTGTGCAGCAACTGCAGGCGTGGCAGGTAACCCAGCTGGACCACCTGTTTGGTGACGCTGAACGCCCCCGAAATGAGCGCCTGCGACGCGATCACCGTGGCCATGGTCGCCAGGCCCACCAGAGGAATGAGCATCCAGTCAGGGGCCATAAGGTAGAACGGGTTTTTCACGGCCTCAGGGTTCTGCAGCAACAAGGCGCCTTGACCGAAGTAATTCAGCGCCAGCGAAGGCATGACGATGGCAAACCACGCCACCCGAATGGGTTTTTTGCCAAAGTGCCCCATGTCGGCATACAGCGCCTCACCGCCTGTCACGCACAGCACCACCGCACCCAGGATGATGAAGGTGGTGCCCGGTTGGCTGAACATGAACATCAACGCATAGTGCGGGCTGATGGCCCACAAAATGGCCGGGTTGCTGGCGATGTGCCACACACCCAACGCCGCAATCACCGCAAACCACACCACCGTGATGGGGCCAAAAAACTTGCCAATGCCCGTGGTGCCGCGCTTTTGCACCGCAAACAGGCCAAACAGGATGATCAGCGTGATGGGGATCACCCCCTTTTTGAAGGCAGGCGAAATGACCTCCAGGCCCTCCACGGCAGACAGCACCGAAATGGCCGGGGTGATGACACCGTCACCATAAAACAAACAGGTGCCGAAGATGCCCACCACCAGCAGCCAGCGGCGCAACCGTGGCCGGTCCTTCACCGACTGCGATGCCAGCGCCAGCATGGCCACCAGGCCACCCTCGCCATGGTTGTCGGCGCGCAGCACCAGCGTCACGTATTTGAGCGAGACGATGACCGTCAGCGTCCAGAACACGATGGACAACACGCCAAACACGTTGTCTGTGGTGAACGGCACATGGCCGGAACCGAAAATTTCCTTGATGGCGTACAGCACGCTGGTGCCGATGTCGCCATAGACCACGCCGATGGCGCCAAGGGTCAACGTAGCCAGGGATGATTTGGATGCAGACAAGTGAGTCACCCAACCTGAGCAGGCCGGGATTTCAAAGCCGAAAACCTGCGATTGTGCGCCTGTCCGAGCGCACCCAAGTCACGGGGGAACAAGTCACCCCGGCGGCCTGTTGTGGTGCAGCAACTTCAATGAATCACTGCTTGACACACCGCCTCAGTCGTAAATTTCAGCGTCGGGGTCGGTGGCTTCCAGCTCGTAACTGGCGGCCAACATGCCCAGGCGGGCAATCACGCCGTACATGTAGAAGCGGTTGGGACCGCTTGCACCGGGACGCGCGCCCAGCTGGGGCAGGTGGTTGCTCTGGTCAAACGCCAGGGGCAAAAAGCTGGCCCCCGGGCCGTTCATGCCCTGGTGGTCAGCCTGGTCGGCGTGCACCCGGTAGAAGCCGCCCACCACGTAACGGTCCATCATGTAGACGACAGGCTCGGCCACGGCATCGTTGATGCGCTCGTTGTTCAGCACGCCTTCCTGCACGAAAAACGGCCCCTGCAGGGGTTGGCGTGCGGCTGCACCCGTCGCCTGACCGGCAAGCTGCGCAGCCGCCACGAGCGCGGGCACGTCTTTCGCGTCGCGCACCACCCAAGGGCCGACATCGGCACGCCCGTCATCGCGCTTGATGACCGCGAAAGCCTTTTCGTTGATGCCGTACTCTTTGTACTTGCGCCGGGTTTTGGTCAGCACGACATCGACCTGTGCCTGCAGGGCTGCCAGACCCGCAGGCGTGGTCAGGTCAAGTTCGCCGCAAGGTGCGCAGGCCGGGTTGATGAGCCAGTGGTCCATGCCCAGCACCTTGGCAAATCGCTTGGCCAGCTCTTCGTACAGACGGAAATGCGTGCTGTGCCGGCGCGTGGGCCAGCCTGCGTGCAGCGGCGGCAACAGGTATTGCTCGTGCAGGTCTTCCAGGATGCCGGGCACCCCGGCAGACAGGTCGTTGTTCAGCAAAATGGTGCACGGGTCGAAGTGCTTCAACCCCAGGCGGCGCTTGCCACGTTGCAGCGGCTCCAGCGTCAGCGGTGCGCCACCGGGCACCTCCAGTTGCACAGGCTCTTTCAAATCGGCGCTGAGCGACCCCAGCCGCACGTTCAACCCGGCCAGGTTGAATATCTGGGCCAAGCGTGACAGGTTGCTCAGGTAGAACGTGTTGTGCGTCTGGGCCGACGGCACGAGCAGCAGGTTTTTGGCCTCGGGGCAGATTTTTTCGATGGCCGCCATGGCCGCCTGCACCGCCAGCGGCAGCATCTCGGGGGACAGGTTGTTCCAGCCACCTGGAAACAGGCAGGTGTCCACCGGGGCCAGCTTGAAGCCGGCGTTGCGCACGTCCACCGAGCTGTAGAACGGCGGCGTGTGTTCCATCCACTCCAACCTGAACCAGCGCTCGATGACGGGTGTCGACTCCAGGATGCGCTGCTCCAGCTCGTTGATGGGACCATTGAGCGCGGTAACAAGATGGGGGACCATGGGCGTTACAAATAAGTTGATGAACAAGCCATGACGGTGCCGCCAAGACCATCCGGTCAGTTTAAACCTCTGACCGAGGCGGGCCCTCGCGCAACCAGGACCAGCGGCTGGCCTTGGTCATGTGAATGGCGGCATCTCGCAGGGCAGCTACCCGGTGCAAGTGGGCATCCAGTGCCGTCAAGCTCAACAGACCGGACGCCGCCTCGGACAACCAATGCGCTTTCAGCACGCTGTGTGCAGCAGCCAATGCATCTTGTGCCTGCTCAAGCTGCCCCAATTCAAGGGCCCCACTGGGGTCCAACGGGGCCTGGTGGTGCAAGGGGTCACTCGCGTCCAGCACCCCGTCGAGTGCTTGAATGAAAGTGGCCCACAGGGTCTGACTGCCCATGGAAAAGATGGCCGTTTCGGCTGTGCCGCCTGCGGCGTGCGCGGCCAACGCCAGCTCGGCACTGGTTTGGTGATACCAGCGGATCCGAAGCTGGTGGGCCAGCGCCTCGCTGCTGGCGGCAGACATCGTCTCGCGACTGAGCGACTGAACAAACTGCTGGATGGCGGCATCCAGTGCCAGGAACACGGCATGACCCCGTCGCATGTCGTCATCGGAGGCCCCGTGAGCAGCCTGGCGCAACAGATCTTCCGCCAGATGACCCAGGCGTTGGAGTTCGCGGCCCAGTGCTTCTGTGGCCAGTGCGGGCACCCTGACCAGGGTGTGGTCAATGAACTGCGGCACACCGGCACCGCCCTCGCGCCCCTGGAACAAGGTGTTCAGCCAGGCGCTGAGCTTGCCCACGACAGGCCACATCAGGGCCACGCCCAACAGGTTGAAGCAGGTGTGGAACAACGCCAACTGGGTGGCTGGGTCGGGTGGCAGGTTCAGCCACGCGCCCGCAGCGCGGGTGGCGGCCAGCATCCAGGGCAACAACGCCAGCGCAACCACAGCCGTGACCACGTTGAACATCACATGCGCCACGGCCGCACGCTTGGCATTGGCGGTGGCACCCAGGGTGGCCAGCAAAGCCGTGGTGGTGGTGCCGATATTGGCCCCGATGGCCACCGCAGCAGCACCTTCAGGCGTCAGGAGGCCGCCTTGGGCTGCCGTGAGCACCACCGTCATGGCTGCACTGGAGGACTGCATCAACACCGTCATGAGCACACCCACCAGCATTTGTGTCAGCACAGACAGCATGCCCGTGCCCGATGGCAGCTCAACCTGTGCAGCCAGGCCGCCAAACGCCTGTTGCAACAGTGCGATGCCCATGAACAGCAGCCCGAAACCTGCCAACGCACCCCCGACCGCGCCCCGGCGTTTGCCCGCACCGCTGAGCTGCAAGGCCACGCCCAACCCCACCAGCGGCATGGCCAGGGCCTCGACTTTGAACTTCAAACCGACCAGGGCCACGATCCACCCTGTCATGGTGGTGCCCACGTTGGCACCGAACAGCACCCACAAGGCACCGCCCAACGACAACAGACCGACATTGACGAACCCGATGGTGGCCACCGTGACGGCACTGGACGACTGCACCAGAGACGTGACCAGCACCCCCGAACCCAGGCCATGCCAGCGCGTGCGTGTGGCTGCACGCAGGATGCGCTCCAGGGAGGGGCCTGCCGCCAGGCGCAACCCGTCGCTCATCATGGTCATGCCCAACAGGAACAGACCGACACCGCCCGCCAATGTTGCCATCAACGTCCACATGGTCATGGCCGACGACCCACGCGGGCGTCACCCACAGATTGCCCCACCCCCAGGCGCCGCAATACCAGTTTCTCAAGCTCCAGAACAAACAGCACCGCCGCACCAGCGGCCACGATGGCCATCAAGGTGTGCCAGGCCAGCGACCGGGATTCGAACAGCGCGTGCATGAACGGGGCGTACGTGAACAGCAGTTGCAAACACACGACCGCTGCGATCGACATCAGCACCAGCGGCGTGCCCTTCACCCCCTGCCAGGTGAACGAGGGCGACTTGAGGTAGCGCACGCTGAACAGGTAGAACACCTCCATGGACACCAGGGTGTTGACAGCCACCGTGCGCGCCGTCGCCTCGTCAGCGCCCCACGACAGCGCCCAGCCGTGCATGCCAAAAATGCCGGCCATGAACAACACTGAAACGAAACAGATGCGCCACATCACGAAAGCGGACAGCATGGGTTCATCGGGCAGCCGGGGCGGGCGGCTCATCACGTCGCGCTCGGTGGGCTCGAACGCCAGTACCAGCGCCAGCGCAATGGAGCTGACCATGTTCACCCACAAAATTTGCGCCGGGGCAATGGGCAAAGCCACACCCAACAGGATGGCCAGCAGCAGCGAGAGCGACTCGCCGCCGTTGATGGGCAACAGGAAGGTGATGGTTTTTTTCAGGTTGTCGTAAACCGTGCGGCCCTCTTCCACCGCGTGGGCAATGGACGCGAAATTGTCGTCGGCCAGCACGATGGCACCGGCTTGCTTGGCGGCTTCGGTGCCCTTCATGCCCATGGCGACGCCCACATCGGCCTGTTTGAGTGCGGGCGCATCGTTCACGCCGTCACCGGTCATGGCCACCACCTCGCCATTGGCTTGCAGCGCACGTACCAGGCGGATTTTGTGCTCCGGGCTGGCACGTGCAAACACGCGGGTGCTGCGAACGGCCTGTTGCAATTCGGCGTCGCTCATGGTCTCCAGCTCGGGGCCGGTCAGGGCCGCCAGCGTGTCACCCGGCACACCCATGCCCAGTTGGCCTGCGATGGCACTGGCGGTCACGCCGTGGTCGCCGGTGATCATCACCACCCGGATACCGGCCCGCTGGCATTGCGCCACCGCGCGCACGGCCTCTTCGCGGGGCGGGTCGATGATGGCCACCAGCCCCAGCAGCACCAGGCCATGGGCCACATCGGCATGGTCCAGCCTGACCTGGTCGGCAGGCAGGGTTTTGCAGGCCAGCGCCAACACGCGGCGGCCCTGTCGGGCCTGGGCCTCGACGGCGTCGTGCCACTGCGCCGCGTCCAGCGGGGCCTGTGCCCCATCGGCCTGCAGCACATGGCTGCAGTGCGCCAGCAAGCGCTCGGGCGCGCCTTTCACCCACGCCACGGTGCCCGTACCCGATGGGTTGGCATGCAGCGTGGCCATGTAGCGGTAATCGGACTCGAACGGCACCACGTCCACCCGACTGCTGGCCTGGCGCAGCGGCGCGGGTTGCAACCCGCCCTTCATGGCCAGGGTGAGCAACGCGCCCTCGGTGGGGTCGCCGGTCAGCGTCCACGCACCGTCCACTGATGCCAGATGCGCATCGTTGCACAAGGCCGCCGCCTGCAACAGTGGCGCCAGGGCCGCATGATCGGCGCTGTCGATGGCCCCCACCGGCGCATAACCGGCACCTTGCACGGCCAGCGCCTGCCCGGCCAGCAAAACGCGTTGCACCGTCATTTCATTGCGGGTCAGCGTGCCGGTTTTGTCAGAGCAGATGACCGTGACCGACCCCAACGCCTCCACAGCGGGCAGCCGCCGGATGACGGCATGGCGCCTGGCCATGCGCTGCACACCGATGGCCAGCCCAATGGTCATGATGGCGGGCAAGCCCTCGGGAATGGCCGCCACTGCCAGCCCCACTGCCGCCATGAACATGTCCCCCGCGGGCATGCCGCGCACCCACACGCCAAAACCGAACAGCACCGCAGCCACACACAGGATGAGCAGCGTCAGCGTGCGGCCCACAACGGCCATCTGCCGCAGCAGCGGTGTGGTGGTGGACTCCACCTCGGCCAGCATGCGACCGATGCGGCCGATTTCGGTCTGGTTACCGGTGGTCACCACCACGGCACGCGCCTGCCCCCGCGTGACCAGCGTGCCCGCATAGGCCATGCAGGTGCGGTCCCCAATGGTGGCATCTGCCACCACAGGCACCACTGATTTGGCGACCGGCACCGATTCACCTGTCAGCGCTGCTTCGTCCACATGGAAGTTGCGGGCCATCAACAGGCGCACATCGGCGGGCAAGCGGTCGCCCGAGGCGAGTTGCACCACATCGCCAGGCACCAGGTCTGCGGCATCGACATCGGTCAACCGACCATCGCGCAGCACCTGGGCATGGGGGCTGAGCATGTGGCGGATGGCGGCCAGGGCTGCTTCGGCCTTGCCCTCTTGGATGAACCCGATCACGGCATTCAGGCACACCACGGCAGCGATGACGCCCGAATCCACCCAATGCCCCAACATGGCAGTGACCACAGCCGCCCCCATCAGCACATACAGCAACAGGTTGTGAAACTGTCGCGCCAGCCGAACCCAGGCACTGGGTGGTGGGATGTCGGCCAGGCGGTTGGGGCCGTGCTGCGCCAGCCGCTCAAATGCCTGCTGTGCGCTCAGCCCCTGGTCATGCGTTTGCAAGTCGAGCAGCACCTGCTCGAACGTTTGGGCATGACGCGGAAGGGGGGGCGACGGGAGAGTGGAGTTCAAGGGCAGCATGCATCACATGATGCCCTTACTTCCGTCAGGCTTATTGAGACTGTCAGTCAGCGGGAACCATCAGCCCCGCACTTCGCCTTCGCCCAGCACCACGTACTTGAGCGAGGTCAGGCCTTCGATGCCCACCGGGCCACGGGCGTGGAACTTGTCGGTGGAAATGCCAATTTCGGCGCCCAGCCCGTACTCGAAACCGTCGGCAAAACGGGTGCTGGTGTTCACCATGACGCTGGCCGAGTCCACCTCGCGCAAAAACTGCTGCGCATGGCGGTGGTCAGTCGTCAGGATGGCATCGGTGTGGTGGCTGGAGTAGTGGTTGATGTGGGCAATGGCCTCGTCCACACCGGCCACCACCTTCACGCTGATGACCGGGGCCAGGTACTCCTCGAACCAGTCGGCCTCGGTAGCCGGTTTCAGCAAGGCGGCCGGGGCCACCGTGCCCAGCAGACGCAGCGACTCGGGGCAGCCCCGCATTTCCACGCCCTTGGCGGCCAGCACCGCACCGATGCGCGGCAGAAAGTCACCCGCCACGCCACGCGCCACCAGCAGGCTTTCGGTGGCGTTGCAGGGGCTGTACTTGTTGGTTTTGGCGTTGTCGGTCACCTTCACGGCCAGGGCCAGGTCGCACGGGTCGTCCACATAGGTGTGGCAGTTGCCGTCCAGGTGCTTGATGACGGGCACCTTGGCCTCGGCGCTGATGCGCTCGATCAGCCCCTTGCCGCCACGCGGGATGATCACATCCACAAACTGCGGCATGGTGATGAGGTGGCCCACGGCCGCGCGGTCGGTGGTGGGCACCAGTTGCACCGCCGTCTCGGGCAAGCCCGCCTCGGCCAGTGCCCGCTGCACCAGCTGGGCCAGGGCACGGTTGGAGTCGATGGCTTCGGAGCCCCCACGCAAAATGCAGGCATTGCCGCTTTTGATGGCCAGGCTGGCCGCCTCGATGGTGACGTTGGGGCGGCTCTCGTAAATCATGCCGAACACGCCGATGGGCACGCGCATCTGCCCCACGCGGATACCGCTGGGCACCTGCTTCAAGCCGATGATTTCGCCAATGATGTCGGGCATGGCGGCCAGCTGCTCGCAACCCAGTGCGCAGGTTTCCAGCACTTTGGGGGTGAGCTTCAGGCGGTCCACCATGGGTTCGGCCAGCCCGGCGGCGCGGGCGCGGGCCAGGTCTTTGGCGTTGTCAAGCTGCAGCGGCTCAATATGCTCTCGCAGCAAGCGGGCCAGCGCCAGCAAAGCTTTGTTTTTGGTAGCTGCTGATGCTTTTGCCACAAGCGCAGAGGCCTGTTTTGCTTGCAAACCCAGGGTTTGCACGAGGTCGGCCACGGCGGGCTGGGCGGAAGAGAGGTCGGTCACGGCGTTCATGTGGGGGATTGTCTCTCAGGCGAGGGGCTTGCGGGGCTGCGTGGGCGACTGCGTGGTGTGGCTTGGGCGCAAACAGGCCGCCCAGCGAACTCATCACATTTCATAGCTGCTTACGATTTCAGATAAAGCGGTAGAGGCATTTTTTTCTTGAAATTTGATTGCCATCTTGCCCGCTGATTCAGGTGCTCAACACCACACCGATCAGTTTGAACGCCGCCACAACCGCTCCAGCGCCTGCACACCGGCAGCCAGTGCCGACGACACGGCACTGGCTGGTGCGACCTCCAGCGGCGCATGGCCGCAAGCCGGGCAATGCAAAGACACGTCACCCGGCAAAAGGGCATCGCCTCGTGGGGCCACGGTTTGGGACCAGCGGCATTTTGGGCAGGTACAGGTGAAAGGTGCTGGGCGAATGGGCATGGCATGGATGGACGTCAAAGCACCACGACTTCGTCGCTGAAGCTGTCGCCCACACGCTGCCCGTTGCACAGCACGCTGTAAATCAGGCAATCCAGCGCGATTTTCTGGGTCCGCACGGTTGCGGCAAAGGTTTCTGACAGGCTGCAATCACCGTCTGAAATCATCAACACATCGGCGCGCTGGTAGGTGTTTTGCTCACGGATGATGGCAAAAGCGCGGTTGAGTGGCGCTTCAAAATCGGTCCCGCCACCGAAACCCTGACTCAAAAAGGCTATGAGCGCGCCGGACTGGTTGGCACCCTCCATCGCGAATTCGCGCAGCTCGCCAGCGCTGCCAAACAACACCACATGCAAGCTGCGCTGTTCTTTTTGCAGGATGCCTGCAATGGCCAGCAACAACGCACGCGCCTTCAGCAAAGGCTGGCCCTGCATGCTGCCCGACGTGTCCAACAACGCCACCACCGGCCCAGCATGGGCAGTGGTGGCTGTTTTTTCAACTTCTTCGCGAGTGATGTGGGTGGTACCGGCCAGCTCGTAGGTTTGCAGGTTGCTCTCCAGCAGGCGGGCGTAAAACAGGGCCTCCAGTGTGTCGTCCTCCAGGTTGACGAGCTCACTGGGCAGCAGGCGCATCACGTCGTTGCTCAAATGCGTGCCATGCACCTCCGTCTTGCTGCACTGGGGAATGCGGGTTTGCTTTTTCTTGTCTTCTTCGCGGATGTGGTCCCGGCCGAGTTGACGCACCAGTTCATGCACCTGACGGTTCTGCCCCATTTCTGTAGCCAGCGCGGCAAAGTCATCACCCATGGCCTTGAGCTGTGCATACGAGAAATCCGCGCCAGGGCAACGGGCCAAAAACGCCTTGGCTTCCTCGTAAGTGTTTGATATGTCTGACAGCAATTGCTGGAATGAGGCCAAGCGGTTGCGCACGTCCGAGGGAATGTTCTCGTCGGCAATTTCAGCGTCGTATGCCTGCGCCTCTGCCAGCTCCTGACGCAAATGGGCCATGGTTTGCTCGTTCAAGGGCATGTCCTCAAACGCCTGTTGGATGCCGTCCCAGTCTGGCTCCGGGTCTGGCTCGGGATCGTCCTGCCAGTTCCACAAACGCCATTTGGTGGCCCCAAGCCGTTTTTTGGCAGCGCTTTTCAGACTGCCGAGGGTCGGTTCCCACGTGGCAGACACCAACCCATCGACAAAATCACCCAGAGAAAAAGGCTCGCCGTGGTAGCCCCGTTCAGCGTAATTCACGCATTTTTCTGAAAACTGGTGGCAGTTTTTGATCACCAGCCCATAGAACGAGCGTTCTCCCACATGGCTGTCAGCGCCTGCGGCCACGTCGCCGTGCCCCACAGCTCCCCGTCCGTTGCACGATACATAGATCTTTTTGCCCAGTTTGCTTTTGGACACAAAGCTGGGCGGACCACACTTGCGCACCGCACCTTCGGCAAAACTTTCCACTTCAATGTTCGATATCTGGCCGTTGCCCACGTAAATGCCTGAGTGCTCCACTGCCAGCCACAAATCGGCGTACAGCACGCTACCGGGAATGGGCGTGACCGGCTCCCTGAATGTGGAGTCAATGAAGTATCTGAAGGGCTTGAACAGCAGGCGCGAGGCGGCAAAACGGGCAGTTGGCCAAGCAGTGGGGAGTGCAGCGAGCAGGGGAAGCATATGGGTGTCGTATCAGCTGCGTTACACAGCCTCCAAGTCCTGTGCGGCCTTGTTGAGCACATCCTGCGAAACCCCATGCTTTTTCAGCGCAGCCATCAGCCGCGAGGTGGGGTCGAACATGAACTGCGCTTCATCGCGGCGCAGCCCCTCACTCAGGTACGCTTTGAGCAGCGTCTGGTAACCGGCAAAGCCGCGCTTGGGCGCAATGGCTTTCATGGACTCGACCACGTCCACCGGAATGCGCAGCGTGATCGAAGTCATGGGCCGGTCTTTGGACAGCCGGGTTTTGAGGGTGTCAGAAATGCTCATGATCTTGCCTTTCGTGGGGGGTAGCCTTTCGGGCGGAAATGATGCGGATGTGCGTCTCTTCAAACTGGATATGCACCACAAACAGCAAGCGGCCTTGCCCGTCAAAACCAATGATGGCATCGCGTGCCTCATCGTTTCGCCCCGCGTCCACCAGTCGAAAGAGCGGGTCAAAAAACACCGATGCGGCTTGCTCAAATGTCACCCCATCGTGTTTTGCAAGATTTGCAGTGGCCTTGCGGGCGTTCCAGACAAAGTCGGTACCGTTAAGGTGGAAGTGCACATCCATGGGTTGCATTCTGGCATCATGTATTGTCAATGTAAATACGTTTTTGGCTTAACCACTTCACTGCACGGACTGGGTTGACAAGGGGCATCGGGCCACTCAATTTGTACCGTGACTATGGTGAACGCCTTGTGCCGGTTGGCTCACAGCCAGATGTTGGCCTGCACCTGGCGGGTCAGCAGGTCTTGCAGGGGGGCGGCAGAAGCCGGTGGGTGGGCATCGGCCCCAAAGCGCAAGGCCGGGCGGTTGTTGGCTGCGTCCCACTGCCACACGGTATCAAAGTCCCAGCCCAGGCTGCTTTCGAAAAAACGCTGGTTGAAGCGAGCTGCGGCTACCGTTTTGCCGTCTGGCCCGTTGGGTTCGTCGATGCCTGGATTGGTGTCGATGGAGGCGTTGTTTTGCAGAGTGGCCCACGAGCATTCAAATGCGATGCGCTTACGCAGGGAGCCGTGGTTCAAATTCACATCGAGTGAATCCACTGCGCATTGGCGGATGGTGCTTGATAAGCATTTGCCTGCAATACCGCCGGAATAACTTTTAGAAACATTTCCAGCGGCAAGGCACCGCTCCACTACGCTGCAGTCTTCGACGGTAGCGGCGATCAAACCTTGATACCGATTGGAACTCACAGGATTCCATTTGACCCTGACAGCGCAATCCGAGATATGGGTTTTCAATGCTTGCCCCCACACCAGCGACTGACCGTCTATCACTTGGCAGCCGGTGATATGCGAGCTATCAGCACACCCACCCACCAGCCCACCACCCGTGACTTGGCAATTGGTGATCTGAGTGTTATGGATCACCCATCCAACCAAAAAGCCACCAGAAACTTGGCAACCAAACAGTTGAGTTTTGTCGCCAGTTCCGCCAAACAAGAAAGACCCTATGGAATGGCAGTGCTCAATGCGGCTGTCTGTTACCTCAGTGGCCAATGCGCACCCCTCCAACTGGAGATGCCTGACACTTGACGTAGCTTGAAGACAGGAAAAAACGCTGCGCATATTTGCGGCTTTCGTCCGAATCTGTTGCCATTCCAGTTGCCATGTCGAGGGTTGTTGCTGTTGTTGCTGTTGTTGCCGTTGTTGCCTTTGCGATGGCTTTGGCTGTTCGGCCGGAGGCATATTCCGAATGGTCCTGCCATTGCCGTTGTAGTGCCCCTTCAGCTCAAATGATGGCCAGCGGCTGATGCCAGCGCAGTCGATGTCAGCGGTCTGTACAAAGTGGTAACCCGCCAGGGCAATGTCGGGGTCGTCCATGCTGATGAGGTCTTCCGCACTGCCGATGCGAATGGGGTCTTGCACGGTACCACTGCCTGCAAACCCTTTGGTTTTGGTGAGGGTGGGCATCAGGGCAAGGGGGGCTTGGAAGGCACTGCTGACGGCGGTTGGAGCAAGCGAAGCGGCCACCGCCAGCTGAGTGCCCGTCCTGCGGGGCGGGCTCAAGCTGCTGTGAGCTTGCTGCACCAGCTGCCGACCATCGCTGCCCACCACGTACACGCCGTCGGTGGTGGTCGCGCTGGCGTCGTCGTCCACAGCCACCGCACGGCTGTGGCGTTGCAATGTGGCGATGACGATTTCGCGCACCTTGTCCATGTTGTCGGGGTGGTTCCACAGGCAATGCTGCAACAGCATGGCATCGGACAAATCCACTTCGGTGCGGTGGTTCGTGGCGGCTGACACGCGCAGCAGCTTGAGCAGTTTCACCAGACGGCGGTCTGACAGGTATTCGCGCCGGTCCTCCTTGAAGGCCTCTTTGTGCGCGGCCCAAATGGCGCGAATGGCTTCACCCACCTCTGGCGGCATGCGTACTTGCTGCGCGGCGGCATCCACCGCCTGAAAATCTTGCGCTGTGAGTTGCAGCGTGGGCTGGTGGGCTGCGCCGGGTGCATCAAACAGCCGGTGCAACTGGTCATCGCGCACGGGGCCGACGAAGGTGCGCATCAAAAAACGGTCGTACAGGGCGCTGAGTTCTTCCTGGCCGGTGGGCAGCTCGTTCGAGGCCGAAATGAGGCTGCGCAATGGGACTTGCTGGGGCTGGTTGCCGTTGTGAAAAATCCGCTCATTCAAAATGGTGAGCAGGGAATTCAGGATGGACGAGCTTGATTTGAAAATTTCGTCCAGAAATGCAATCTGCGCCGTGGGCAAATAGCCTGCTGTGTTGCGGCGAAAGCGGTCGGCCTTGAGTTCGGTGATGGACAGGGGGCCAAAAATTTCTTCTGGCGTGGAAAACTTGGTCAGCAGGTACTCGAAATAGCTGCCCGTGCCATCGTCGGCCGGCTGAGAGCCGCTGGTGGTTTGAATGTGCTGGGCCACACGGCGAGACACCATGCTTTTTGCCGTACCCGGTGGTCCGATGAGCACCAGATTTTCGGCAGCCAGCACCGTCAGCAAAGCGGCTTTGAGGGCGTGCTCACGATCGATCAGCCCGGTGTTCATTTCGGCCAACAGGGTTTGGATTTTTTGTTTCATGGGTTTGTCTGCTTTCAAAGTACTGAACCATTCACAGCCACTGGCGCACCGCTCAAATACGCCCGCATCTCCCGCTCCATCTCTGCCTGCAGCCCCTCCGGGCTGATGATGCGCACATGGGGCAGCCAGTAGCGCACGATGGGCAGGATCTGGTTGGGGTGGGCCACCTTGCCCGACACGATCAGTCCACCGTCTTCCAGGTGTTTTTCAATGGTTTGCGCGGCTATCAGCTTGCGGCGCGCGAAGTAGTGCGCTGCGGGTTTGGAAACCTTGAGCACCACTTCGGTTTTGTGGGCGTTGAGCCAGATGCTGTCTTCGTCCAGCAGCATTTGCTCTTGGTGCATTTCACGTGCAAATTGGCGGGGCAGCACGTCCAGCCACAGCAGCTTGCTGAAGGTAAACGCTTTCATTTGCCCGCCGTCCACCGCCGCCAGGTACCACACGCCTTGGTGGTTGATGAGTTTGTAGGGCTCCAGCTCGGTGTAGGTTTTGGGGCCACTGTCTTTCTGGTACGCAAAGCTGATGGCCTGGCGCTGCACGATGGCCTGCTCCAGCTGGCGAAACAGGGGTTGGCGGTCGTGCCCCAGGGCCTCGAACTCGGTGCCCTGCACCAGCAGTGCGCTGTCTTCCAGGCGGGTGTGGAGCCAGTCGCGCAAGAACTCGCTGGTCAGCGCCGGAAACAGCCCTTTCACCCCGGCCAGACTGGCAAACCGTTCCACATCGGCCAACTGGAATTTGCCCAGAGAAGAAGGCGGCAGGTGGTAACAGCCGTCTTGCTTATTGAGGGACAGAAAGTCGAACCGCTCGGTCAGGTCGCGCTGGATGGTGCGGATGTGAACGCCAAACTCTTCGGCCAAGGCTTGGGGCGAGAGCTTTTTGCCTTCATTGAGTCTGCGCAAAATGATGGTGAGGCGTTTGGCCAGGTGGTCGTGATCAGCGGTGGCGGTCATGGAAGAAAAATGGCAATCTGAAGCACGGGCTTTGCAAGGAAACCGGGAACAGGTAGCAACCTGCCCCCATGAACCCAATGTAAATGGGGGCTTGGACAAACCATGTCGTTTTGGCCCATCTGCCCCCCGCTGCACAAAAGAACCCCGTCAACTTCATGTGAAGCCGACACATTACCCGCAGCGCCCCTCATGCCCCTCCCCCAATTGGGGGAGGCCACCACACTTTTTGGCCATTTTTTGACATTTCTTGTCTATGTTGACCCGCTGGCTTGACAAGCCCAAACCTGCAGGTGACAGCGCTGCGTGGCGACCACTGGCACACTTGGGAGGGTGAACACCGAATCCTCCACATCCCTGTTTCTTCCCCCTGGTTTGACCGTGTTCGAGCGCGGCTGGCTGTCCAGCAACAACGTACTGCTGGACGACGGCCAAACCGCCGTGCTGATTGACACCGGCTACTGCACCCACGCCGAGCAAACCCAGGCCCTGGTGGCCCATGCGCTGGGCGGCCGTCCGCTGACCCAGGTGCTGAACACCCACCTGCACAGCGACCATTGCGGCGGTAACGGTGCGTTGCAGGCGCGCTACCCGCAGGCCACCACCGCCATCCCCCCTGGCGGCGCACAGGCCGTGGCCGATTGGGACGAAGCGGCGCTGGGCCACGCCCGCTTCGGGCAAAGCATCGTGCGTTTTGGTTTTGACCGGATGCTGCAACCCGGCAGCACCGAGATGCTGGCGGGTCGCCCCTGGCAGGTACATGCCGCACCGGGGCACGACCCCCACGCCGTGTTGCTGTTCCAGCCCGACACGCGCACCCTGATCAGCGGCGACGCCTTGTGGGAAAACGGGTTTGGCGTGGTGTTCCCCGAGCTGGACGGCCACAGCGGGTTTGGCGAAGTGGGGGCCACGCTGGACTTGATTGAGTCGCTGGCTCCTGCGGTGGTCATACCCGGACATGGCCGGGTGTTTGGCGATGTGTCGGCGGCCCTTGACCGTGCCCGCACCCGCCTGAGCAGCTTCGAGCAAGCCCCGCAGCGCCACCTGCGTCACGCGGCCAAGGTGCTGGTGAAATACAAGCTGCTGGAAATGGTGACCACCACCCTGCCCAACCTGCATGCCTGGGCCCGCTCTACCCCCGCGCTGGGCGATTTGCACCGCGCCAGCACGGGTGCCAGCGCAGACTTCGACGCGTGGGTGGCCGATTTGCTGACCGACCTGGTGCGTGCGGGGGCCGCAACCGTGTCAGATGGGCTGGTCACGAACCACTGACAGGCAACTGGGCTGAGCCACTGTCATGGCCAATCGAAGTTGAAACTTTCGATTGACCAAAAATGTTGCCCCGGCACGCATGCATTTGAGCGGCAGGCAGGCGTTTGCTACCCAGCCCACCAAGGCCTGCTGAATCAGCCCCGCGCGCCACACGCCCCGCTGACCTGTGTGGCCAGGCGGTGCAGGGCGTCCCACGGGTCGGCAGGCCAGGTGGGCACTTTCAGGCCCTTGGCAATGCCGTCCACCACGTGCGCGTCTTGCAGCCACTGGGCCAGGGTGGCGGCGCTGAGACTGGGCAGCACACGCTCCATGAGCTTTTCCTTGTTGCCCCACACGCGGTGCTCGCGCAGGGCCATGGGCATGGGGCGGCCTGCGTCCAGCGCCTGGCGCACGCGGGCCAGGGTGCGGATGTCCTCGCTCAGCGCCCAGTGCACCAGCACGGGGGCCTCGCCCTCGGCCTGCAGACCGTCGAGCATGCGCTGCACGCGGGCGGTTTGCCCGGCCAGCACGGCCTCGGCCAGCTTGAAGCTGTCGTACCGTGCCACGTTCAGCACGGCGGATTCCACCTGCTCGAAACTCAGTTCACCTGCCGGGTACAGCAGCGCCAGCTTTTGCACCTCCTGGTGCGCGGCCAGCAGGTTGCCTTCAACCCGGTCGGCAAAAAACTGCAGGGTGCGCTGCCCCGCCTCGCCCGAGGGCACGCGCTGGTTTTGCAGCGACAAGCGCTGGGCAATCCACTGCGGCAAGGCCTTGCGGTCCACGGCATCCACTTTGATGGTGATGCCGTGGCTGTCAAGCGCGCCGAACCACGCGCCTTTCAGGGTGGCCCCGTCCAGCTTGGGGCACAACACCAGGGTCAACACACTGTCGTTGCCAGCGGCCATGTCGGCCAGCTTCTGCAGTGCCACGCTGCCGTCCTTGCCGGGTTTGCCTGAAGGAATGCGGACTTCGACGATCTGGCGGTCGCCAAACAGGCTCATTTCGCCGCCACTGGCCAGCACGGCGCTCCAGTCGAAATGCGCACCGGCCACGGTGAACACGGTGCGCTCGGTGTAGCCCTGCTGGCGGGCCGCGGCGCGCAGCGTGTCAGCCGCTTCCTGAATGAGCAGCGGCTCGTCGCCGTGCAAGGTGTACAGCGACTTCAGTCCGCGCTGAAGGTGGCTTGCAAGTTGCGGTGGCGCCAGTTGCATGGGGGTGATGCGGGCTCAACCGCTCAGAGCGAGCGCACCGATGCCAGCCTGCGGAGCACCTGCTGCACGATGTCGGACTGCATGTCCTTGTACATCTCGGCTTCTTCTTCCAGTTTGGACAGGGCAATGGTTTCGCTGTAGCTGATGTCGCGTTGCAGCAGCACTTCGGAGTCGGCAATCAGCTCTTTGCCCCTGGGCGTGCTGAGCCGGAAGCGAAACCGGATGCGCAGCTGGAATTCGCGCACCTGACCCGCTGCGGTGGAGCCGACTACCGACTTTTCGCGCTGATCGGTCAGCACTTCCAGCACGGCATCGGGCAGCACCACAGGTGCAGCACCCGGTTGCACATTGGCATTGACCACCGGCAGGGTGTCCAGCACGGTGATGCCCGCGTTGAGCAAGGCCACCTTCAACTCGCGGCGCAAAGGCGACGCGTCGGGCAGCGGGGCCACCAAGGTCTGGAAAGCGAACTTCGGCGCTTGCCGCAGTTGGAAGCCACAGCCTGCGACGGTTGCAGCCAGTGAACTGCCCGCAGCCAACAAAAAACCACGCCGCTGCCATTCGGCGGCACGCGGGGCTGGCACAACCGGCAAGCCCGGACGGGCCTGCCCGGCCACACCCGCACTTCGTTGACTGGCGTGCACCGTGGTCATGCTCACACCACCACGTTGACCAAGCGGCCCGGCACCACCACCACTTTTTTGGGGGCAGCACCGTTGGCGATTTTCAGGAAACCCTCGTTGGCCAGCGCAGCCGCTTCGATGGTGGCCTTGTCAGCCCCGGCGGGCACGCGCACGCTGCCACGCAGCTTGCCGTTGACCTGCAGCATCAGCTCGATTTCGTCCTGCACCAGTGCCGATTCATCGACCGTGGGCCACTTGGCATCGAGCAATTCACCCAGGCTTTGGGCATAGCCCAGTTCTTGCCAGAGGGTGTGGGTGATGTGCGGCGTGGCGGGGTACAGGCAGCGCAACAGGATGCCAAACCCTTCGATCAGCGCCACACCGGCACCGGCATCGTCCAGCGCCTTGAAGTCTTCCAGCGCATTGAGCATCTTCATGCAGCCGGACACCACGGTGTTGTATTGCATCCTGTGGTAGTCGTAATCTACCTGCTTGAGCACCGTGTGCAGTTCCAGGCGCAACGCCTTGGTGGCCTTGCCAAATTCAACGTCTTTTATGCCTCCAGCGCTTGATGCGGTTGCACTGGCAGCTGCGAAATCGATATTGGACAGTTTGAAACCAAAATTCCACACCCGGCGCAGGAAGCGGTAGCTGCCTTCCACGGCCGAGTCGTTCCATTCCAGCGTGGCCTCGGGCGGCGCGGTGAACATGGTGTACAGACGGGCGGTGTCGGCACCGTAGCGCTCGATCAGATCCTGCGGGTCCACCCCGTTGTTCTTGGACTTGGACATGGTGCCCACGCCCTCGTAGTCGATGGCGGTGCCCACAGGCAACTCGCCATCGGCACTGGCCACGGCTTTCAGCAGCTTGGCACCGATGATCTTGCCGCCGTCGTCGAACACATGCTCCACGTCAGTGGGCCAGAAATACTCTTTGCCGCCCTTGGCAGTGCGGCGGCTGTAGATGTGGTTGAGCACCATGCCCTGCGTGAGCAGCTTGGTAAAGGGTTCGTCCACCTTGAGCAGCCCCAAGTCGCGCATGACCTTGGTCCAGAAACGGGCGTACAGCAGGTGCAGGATGGCGTGCTCGATGCCGCCGATGTACTGGTCCATGCCGCTGCCGCCGGTGGCCAGCTTCTGGTCACGCATCCAGTAGTCGGTGCCACCGGCCACCATCGCATCGGTGTTGGTGGGGTCGCAATAGCGCATGAAGTACCAGGACGAGTCCACAAAGGTGTCCATGGTGTCGGTTTCGCGGCGGGCGGGCTTGCCACACACGGGGCACGTCACGCCAGCATGGAAACCTTCGTGCTTGTGCAACGGGTTGCCCGAGCCGTCGGGGATGCAGTCTTGCGGCAACACGACGGGCAGGTCTTTTTCGGGCACGGGCACGGCGCCATGCTCGTCGCAATGGATGATGGGAATGGGCGTGCCCCAGTAGCGCTGGCGTGAAACACCCCAGTCGCGCAGGCGCCAGGTGGTTTTCTTTTCGCCCAGGTCTTTGGCGGCCAGCAGCTCGGCCACTTTGGACACAGCGGCTTTGTGAGACAGTCCACTCAAAGGACCGGAGTTGACGCATACAGCAAATTCTTTGGTTGCATACCAATCCTGCCAAGCATCTGTAGAGAACAGGCTCTTCGGGAAATCGGTATCTGAACCAGAACCATCCCCCATACCAGCGCCAGAGGCAGAGCCGCCACCAAAACCCGAACCATCACCGAAGCCCTGACCCATCGGATCACTGGATCGACGATCAGCAATTACTTGAAGAATTGGAATTCCATACTTCTTCGCAAACGCAAAGTCGCGCTCGTCGTGTGCAGGCACCCCCATCACCGCGCCATCGCCATACGACATGAGCACATAGTTGCCCACCCACACCTCCACCTGCGCCCCAGTCAGCGGATGGGTGACAAACAGGCACGTGGCCATGCCCTTTTTCTCTTGCGTGGCCAACTCGGCCTCGGTGGTGCCACCAGTCTTGCATTCTTCGATGAACGCAGCCAAGGTGGGGTTGCTGGAGGCTGCGTGCAATGCAATCGGGTGCTCAGGGGCCACAGCGGCAAAGGTCACGCCCATGATGGTGTCGGCACGGGTGGTGAAGACGTACATCTTGCCGTCGCCAATCAGCGCGCCGTCGGCCCCGGCAATGCTGTGCGTGAAGGCAAAACGCACACCTTCGCTCTTGCCGATCCAGTTCTCCTGCATCAGCCGCACCTTGTCGGGCCAGCCGTTCAGCGTGGCCTTGTCGTTGCCCATCTGCACGTGATCCAGCAGCTCCTGGGCGTAAGCGGTGATATTCAGGTAGTAGCCCGGAATTTCGCGCTTTTCCACTGGCGCGCCGGTGCGCCAGCCTTTGCCGTCAATGACCTGCTCGTTGGCCAGCACGGTCTGGTCCACCGGATCCCAGTTGACGATCTGGGTCTTGCGGTAGGCAATGCCACGCTCCAGCATCTTCAAAAACAGCCACTGGTTCCACTTGTAATAAGTGGGGTCGCAGGTGGCCACTTCGCGGCTCCAGTCGACGGCCAGGCCCATCGCCTGCATCTGCTTCTTCATGTAGGCGATGTTTTCGTACGTCCATTTGGCCGGTGGCACGCCGTTTTTCAGCGCCGCGTTTTCGGCAGGCAAACCGAAGGCATCCCAACCCATGGGCATGAGCACGTTGTGACCGGCCATACGCAGTTGGCGCGTGAGCATGTCGTTGATGGTGTAGTTGCGCACGTGGCCCATGTGCAGCTTGCCGCTGGGGTAGGGCAGCATGGAGCAGGCGTAGAACTTGGGCTTGGGCTGGCCCTGGGCATCCACCGCGTGCTCAGTGACGCGGTAGGCATCGTTGGCGATCCAATGGCTGTGCGCGGCGCGCTCCACGTCGAGGTGGCTGTATTTGTCTTGCATGGAAGGAAAGTCTGTTGGTGCGAGGCCGACGGCCAATGGCGGCCTCGTCCGTTGCGGTGAGCGGGTGGCACGCACGCGAGCGCGCCAGAACAGGGGATTTTAGGCGCTCGGACTCAGCGGTCCGCAGCGGGAAGCGCGGGCGGGCCATCGGCCACAAAACCCACCCGGTTCAGCCCGGCCTGCTGTGCCAGGCCGATGATTTCGACCATGCGGCCATACGGCACCGCGCTGTCGGCGCGCAATTGCACCTCGGTGTCAGCATGCAACCGGGCGACCTCTTGCAGACGCTTCAGCAGGGCTGGCGACGCGAGGGCAATGTCGTCCATGAACACCACTCCGGTTTTGTCCACCACCAGGGTCACGGCTCTTGCCGACTCGGAAGGGCGTGCTGCGGGCGTCTGCGGCAAATCCAGCCGAATGGAGCTGGCCATCAACGGCGCGGTGATGATGAAAATCACCAGCAGCACCAGCATCACATCCACCAGCGGTGTGACGTTGATGTCGCTCATGGGGCGTGAGCCCGCCCCATGGGTGCTGCCAAAACCATGGAATGCCATGATCAGTCGACCGCCGCATCCGTTGGCGGTGCTTGCAAGACCCACTCGCGCAAGTCGTGTGCGAAGGCATCCAGCACCGCCTCGACTCGGCCCGCCGAGCGGCCCAGCGCGTTGTAGGCCAACACGGCGGGAATGGCCACACCCAGGCCCGCAGCGGTCATGACGAGCGCCTCGCCCACGGGGCCGGACACCTTGTCGATGGTCACCTGCCCTTCTGCCGCCATGCCCATGAGCGCGTGGTAAATGCCCCAGACCGTGCCCAACAAACCGACAAACGGTGCCGTGGCACCCACGCTGGCCAACACCACCTGGCCCCACTGCAGGCGTTGTTGTGCCTGGCCCAGTGCGTCACGCAGCAGACGCGTCAGGCGCTGCGCCTGCCCGCCCTGGTTGCCCAGGCTGGGCAACCCCGCCGAACGGCCCGATGCGGCAGCCGCCACGAGGGGGGCCACCAGCCCTGTGGCATCGGTGTAGGCCACCTGCGTCGCAGCGGTGTCCCAGTCGGGTGCCGCCCAGAACACGCCAATGGCCGTGCCGACTGAACCGGATGCCTGGCGCAGCAGCCACGCCTTCCAGAGAATGACCACCCAGCTCAGCACAGACATGGCCAGCAACACCAGCACCACTGCCGTGCTGAGGGCATCACCCCGAAACAATTGGGACCAGATGGCCATGGGCGATGCGTGGCGTTCAGCGCAAGCCGAGCACGTCGAACATGTCGAACAGGCCAGAAGGCTGGCCAGACAGGTAGCGCACGGCACGCAAACTGCCCTGCGCATAGGTCACGCGGCTGGACGATTTGTGCGTCACCTCGATGCGTTCGCCGGTACCGGCAAACAGCACGGTGTGATCACCGACGATGTCACCCCCCCGGATGGTGGCAAACCCGATGCTGGACGGATCGCGCTCGCCCGTCACGCCTTCGCGGGCATACACGGCACAGTCCTTCAGGTCGCGCCCCAGCGCTTCGGCGATGACCTCACCCATCTTGAGTGCCGTGCCAGACGGTGCATCGACCTTGTGGCGGTGGTGTGCCTCGATGATTTCAATGTCATAGCCTGTGGCCATGGCTTTGGCGGCCATTTGCAACAGCTTGAGCGTGACGTTCACCCCGACGCTCATGTTGGGCGCCAGCACCACTGCAATGTCGCGCGCGGTATCGGCAATGGCCGCTTTCTGCTCGTCGGTGAAGCCGGTGGTGCCGATCACGGCTTTCACACCCAATTCCCGGCACACAGCCAAGTGCGCCAGCGTGCCCTCGGGCCGGGTGAAGTCGATCAGGCAATCTGCACCGCTCAAGCCCTCACGCAGGTCAGCGGTGATCAGCACACCACTGGGCTTGCCCAGGAAAGCCGCTGCATCGGTACCCAACACCGGGCTGCCGGGCACATCGAGCGCACCCGTCAGCGTGCAATCGTCAGCGGCCTGTATGGCCTCGATCAGCATGCGCCCCATGCGGCCACCGGCACCTGCCACGCAAATTTTGTGTGTCATGTTCAAAAACCAAATGAAAAACAGCCACGACCCTCGGGTCAGGCGGACAACCAGGCATCAGCGCACGTTGGCGGCTGACGGTGGCTCCAATGGCGGGTAGTTGGAGATAGGTGCCACGGGGGGGGCGGACAAGCTGTCGGCATCAGCGGCTTTGCGCCGCTCGGCAAAGGCTTTCAGTGATTCTTCACTGGCCTCCAGCACGGGTGTCCGGCCTGCCCGCTTGCGGGTGTCGAGCGAAGCAACGAACTCAGCTTCAGACGGCAGCTCGTCAGATTCAACCCGCTCCAGCAAATCGCCTTTGAAGAAGGCCGTCAGACGACGCTGCTGAACCGGCTGGCCAGGGCGGCGGAACGTGAACACGTAGTCCCAGCGATCAGCGTGGAACACACTCATGAGCAAAGGCGTGCCCAAGGTATCGCGCACTTGCGTCTTGGGCATGCCTGGGGCGACCGCAGCGGCTTGCTCGCGAGACACGAAGTTGCCCTGAATGATGTCGATGCGGTAGGGGGTGACGATGTCACCGACATTGCCCAGCGTTTCGGTGGCCGACTTCAGCCCTGAACACGCCACCAGGCCCAGCGACATACCCAGCAGGCCCGCCACTGCCAACGGCCTGCGCACGGACTTCACGAACAGATCAAGCATTTTGTAGATGGGGATGGGTGAACGCGCCGAAATGGGCCGTAAGAGCTTAAACGGGCAAGCCCCTTCAAGCCACATGTGTGATTAAATCATTGTAACTTCGGGTGTCGTATTGCCCACACCCCACCCGTTTTCGGGCCTCACATCACAGCGATCACAGTGACCAACATCGACGAACTGAAAAGCAACGGCCTGAAGGCCACCCTCCCCAGGCTGAAGATACTGGAGGTGTTTCAACGCACCACGCAACGCCACATGACGGCAGAAGATGTGTTTCGCGTGCTGCTCGAAGACCGTTCGGACATCGGACTGGCTACCGTCTACCGCGTGCTGATGCAGTTCGAACAGGCCGGATTGCTGACACGCAGCAGCTTCGAGTCAGGCAAGGCGGTTTACGAACTGAACGAGGGCCAGCACCACGACCACATGGTCTGCATCGATTGCGGTCGAGTGGAAGAGTTCTACGACGAAGAAATCGAACGCAGGCAACAGGCCATTGCCGCAGCGAAAGGCTTCCAGATTCACGATCACGCCCTGTCGCTGTACGCCACGTGCATCAAGCCCGACTGCCCCCATCGGCACAAACGCCCGGATGGCACCTGACCCCACACTGAGGCCTGCCCCACTCTCAGCGGTTGTCTTCCATGGCCCGCCGCTGGCGCTGCACAAATTCCTGGTAAGTGTCCACACCCCGCAGCTGCAGAATGGTGTTGCGCACGGCAGCCTCCACCAGCACAGCAATGTTTCGACCGGCCACCACTTGGATCACGGTTTTGCGCAGAGGTATGCCCAGCACATCCTGCCGCAGGGGTTCATGAGGCATGCGCTCGTAGTCACGCTCCATGGTTTCTTTGCGCACCAAATGGACGATGAGCTTCATGCGCATGCGACGGCGCACAGCCGTTTCGCCAAAAATAGCCTTGATGTCGAGCAGACCGATGCCGCGCACCTCCATGAGGTTTTGCAACAACTCGGGACAGCGTCCTTCGATGGTGGTCTGGTTGATGCGGTACACGTCCACGGCATCGTCAGCCACCAGACCGTGCCCGCGGGAAATCAGCTCCAGCCCCAACTCACTCTTGCCCAGCCCGGATTCGCCTGTGATCATCACGCCCAGGCCCAGGATGTCCATGAACACCCCGTGCATCGACTGGCGCTCGGCAAAATGCTTGGACAGGTAGGCGCGCAGCACATCGATGACGAAGGCCGCCGACTCGTGTGTGGCAAACAAGGGAATGTGCGCACGTTCACACAGCGAAACCAGTGCTTCGGGGGCAACCTGGTTGTCCGCCACCACCAGCACCGGTGGCTCCAGCGTGACGATGCGCGAGACGCGCCTTGCGCAATCTTCAGTGGTGGCGCTGGCCAGGTAGGCCACCTCGCGCTCGCCAATCACTTGCACACGGTACGGGTGGATGTAGTTCAGGTACCCAACCAGATCGGCTCCCGAACGGGCTTCCCGGATGGCCAAGTCATCGAAGCGACGCTCCGATGCACCCAAACCGGCCACCCACTGCCACCTCAGCGTCTCTCGATGGTCCTCGAACAGAACATCGGCACTGATGACCGTGGGCTTCATGCGCTGACGTGTGCCGACTGCCAGCCAGCGATCAGCTGATGCAGCGCTTCGCCCTCGGGGGCAGTCTGCAGGCGGTCGCGCAGGGGAGCATCGCTCAGCAGCTCGGCAATTTCAGACAGGATTTCGAGGTGCTTTTGCGTGGCGGCTTCCGGCACCAGCAAAAAAATCATCAGGTTGACGGGCTTTTCGTCAGGTGCATCGAACCCGATGGGGCTGAGCAGCTGAAACACGGCTGCCATCGGCTGTTTGAGCCCCTTGATGCGCCCGTGCGGAATGGCCACGCCATGCCCCAACCCGGTTGAGCCCAGGCGTTCACGGGCAAACAGACTGTCGGTGATGAGCGCCCGGTTGAGCCCATGCTGCGACTCGAACAGCAGTCCCGCTTCCTCGAACGCGCGTTTTTTGCTCGTGGCGTCCACGCGAACGAGCACCTGTGCGGCAGGCAGGATGGCTGATAAACGGTTCATGGCAATCCGAGTGATGCAAACCTGAGAGGCGCGATTATGCCCATATCTGCCGCATCCGATCGGGCTGCGCCAGGGGCCAATGAAAAAGCCGCTGAAAACTTCCAGCGGCTGCTTGAACTGACAACGTTACCGGGCCAACATGGCCGCAGAAACACCAGGCATCACATCAGGCGCTTGGCCGCGTCGTGATGATGGTCCTGAGACTTGTCTTTGTAGCGAATCACCTGACGGTCCAGCTTGTCAGCCAATTCATCCACGGCGGCGTACAAATCCTCGTGAGCGCTTTCCGCAAACAGGTCACGTCCTTTGACATGAATGTTGCACTCCGCTCGCTGACGACCTTCCTTTTCCTTGTGGTTGTCAACTGTCAACAGCACCTTGACGTCAACCACCTGATCGAAGTGGCGGGAAATGCGATCCAGCTTGGATGTCACATAGCTGCGAAGTGCGGGTGTCACTTCGAGATGGTGGCCGCTGATGGTGAGGTTCATAAAAAGTCTCCATTTCTCCAGGTTGACAAAGCATCTGCATCGACAGAAGACACAGACAACAGTGAATCGCGTTGAACCCACTATGCCCTCGATTTGCACCGCTGGCAAGCAGATGTGACAGGTATTTGACGCGTTTATATCAGGCTTGCCGCTGCACCCCTGTCGATGTGTGCAGCACAAGCTTGCGCGACACCACGATGGACAGCAGGCTGAGTGCCGCACCCACCAGACCGGCCATCCAATAGCCTTCGATGTGCCCGCTCGCATCACGGGAAATGAGGTGTCCACCCACCATGGCCGCCAGTCCCATCGCGGCGGACTGGGCGGCCGCGTTCAGCGCCATGAACGTGCCCCGCAACGCAGGATCGGCGGCAGAAGAAACCAAGGCCATCCCGGGGATCATGCGACCGCTCATGACCACAAACAGCACAGTGCTCACACCAATCAGCACTGGCAGCGGCCACGCGGGCAACAGCGTCAAGGCCACCAATGGTCCGCACAATGCGGCTGCCAGCAGTGCAAACGTCTCTTGCTTGCCCTTTTTGTCGGTCAACCGCCCGAAGAAACGGGCCGACACCAGCGTGGCCAGCCCGCCGAAAAGGTAGATGTAGGGCACGTCGGCCGCACGCACACCGCCGTTGGACTGCATGTAAAGCGTGATGTAGGGAATGACCAGGAAACCGGCAGACATCATCGTCAGCGAGAACACGAAAGCCCACCGGTGGTTCGCATCGGCGAGCACCGCCGCCACCCCCGACCACATGGAATGCCCGCGCCCACGGGCCACATGGGCACCCAGCGAGGGCATGGTGAACGCAGCAGACACCGCCAGGATGCCACTGAGGCCCGCAATGCCCCAGAACGTGGCCTGCCACCCGACCGCGTTGGCCACGAGCAACCCCAGTGGCACACCCGCCACCGTGGACAAAGAAAACGACGACATGACCACCGCCATGGCGCGCCCCCGCCGCTCGAAAGGCACCACGTCTGCCACGATGGTCTGTGACAACGCCGACAGCACCCCGCCGAACACACCTGCGGCCACGCGCGCGCCCATCAGGAACTCGTAGCTCGACGCCAGGCCACAGGCCAAGGTGGCCACCGCAAACAGGGCATACAGCGTCAGTAACAGGTGCTTGCGATCAAAGCGGTCGAGGTACGTGGACGCCATCAAGCCGGACGCACCGGCTGACAGCGTGTAGGCCGACACCAGGAGGCCGAACTGGGCATCTGAAATGGAAAAAATCAGCCGGAACTGCGGACCCAGTGGCATCATGATCATGAAATCAAGGATGTGCGTGAACTGAATGCCGGCCAAGGTCAGCAACAGCCACCGCTCCCGGCGTGGCGTCAAGGAAGTAGAAGTCATGAATCAGGCACCTTTGGAGCGCCCCCAACCCTGGCGGTGCCAGCCCCCCGAGGGTGCAGTCGTTCTTGGGACGGCCCGGCGAACGACTTGAGAGGCGCAAATGGACGTAAACAGCAAAACCATTGCCGCATGGCAAGGGCAATCAGTGTGCACCATGCCCCGAGGCCAGCATGTCGCTTGACACCCTCATCACCAGCAGCCTGCTGACCCCGGCCAAACCCACTGCCCACCGGGAAACCACCGCACTGGTGCTCATGGGGGGCGGTGCGCGCACGGCGTACCAGGCCGGCGTGCTGAAGGCACTGGCAGCCATGTTGCGCAGGGCAGCACCCGACAAGAGACAGGCATTCCCGTTTCAGCTGATGGTGGGCACGTCTGCTGGGGCACTGAACGTGACCTACCTCGCCAGCCAGGCCGACAAGGGTGTCGACGCGCTGCCCAATCTTGCCGAGTTCTGGCAGACCTTGCGCTCCGAGCGCGTGTACCAGCTCGACACCCCCACATGGGCCCGGACCAGCAAACTGATTGCGGGTTGGGCCCTGAGCCGTCAGGTCAAGCAACACCGTGCACTGCTGGACAACACACCCCTGGTGAACACCCTGCACAACGCCATCGACCTGACGCAGCTCGAAACCAACCTGAACAAAGGGGTGCTGGACGGCGTGGCGGTGACCGCGTCAAGTTACAGCACAGGTGTGCACTGGACGTTTTGTCAGACTGGCGCGAGCCACCCAGGCGAGCCCTGGGGGCGACCCGACCGCAGGGCCGACATGCAGCCCATCACCATCGAGCACCTGATGGCCTCTGCAGCCATCCCCTTTCTGTTTCGGGCTGTGCCACTCTGGGTGAACGGGCGCAAGGAGTTTTTTGGCGACGGCTCCATGCGGCAATCGTCACCGTTGTCACCCGCCATCCACCTGGGCGCGCACAAAATCCTGGCCATCGGCGTCGGGCAACCCCAACGGGCAGGCCTGGTCAGACAGAGCGAGGACGAGCCTACTGCGGGCACCATTGCCGGTCACGCCATGGCCAGCGTGTTCAACGACACCCTGCAAACCGACGTCGAACAGGCCCAGCGCGTCAGCCGCACCCTGCAAAGCCTGCCCCCCCGCCTGACCGAGGCGCTGCCCTACCAGCCGGTGGAGGTGCTGTCCATCCAGCCATCGGAGTCCATGGATGAGCTGGCGCTGCGGCACGTGGGCACCCTGCCCGCCAGCACGCGCGACATGCTGGTCGGCCTGGGCGCACTCAGCACCACCCGGGGCACCGTCGGCAGCGCAGCAGCGCTGGCCAGCTACCTGCTGTTCGAGCCGCCATTCGTGCGTGCCCTGATCAGCATGGGCGAGTTCGATGCCAACGTGCGCCGGGACGAATTGCTGGCATTTTTCTGCCCGGACACTCTGGGTTGAGTTTGCGGATACGCTCTGCCCCCCATGCCTGCCATCCACATCACCGACATAGAAGCCGCCATCAACCACTGGCGGGCGCAAAAGCCCTCACCCGATGGCATTTCGCTCTGCCCCGAAACACGGGCCTTGGCCGAGGTGTATGCCCTGATGGTCTGGTACCAGCAAGACACCGCCGATGAGCGCACCATGCCCCGCAAAGCCTATGCGGCCTGGCTGGACTGGTACCACACCACGCCCGACACCCCCTGCATTGCCATCTGCTCGACCTCGCAGGGCGACGAGGTGTGCAAGGGCTGCGGCCGGTCGTTTGAAGAGGTACAGAAGTGGCCCGAAATGACGCCGGGCGAAAAGCGAGCCACCTGGCAGCGCATCACACTGCATGCCGATGCGTGGCGCTTCAACCGCTATGCGGAACGGGCCCTTGAAGGCAGCGACAGCAGCGCGTTGCCGCCACCCGCCGGCAGCGACGCGGCTCAGGCAGGCACGGCGTAGTGGCCCTGACCCAAGTGGTCGATACCGCAACTGAGTGTCTGGACCCACTCGATGAATTCCCACACCGCAGCACCAGCAAGGGGTGCCCCGTGCTGCGGCACGATCATGTCAATGGGCAGGTCGCGCACCATGTTGGCCCACAACTTCAGCACCTTGCCTGACACCATGTAGCGGCGGTGAAAAGCCTCCATGCGCGGAATGTGTGCCACCAGCGACGTGACGCGCTTTCCCGCGTTAGCCGATGTCATGAGCGACACGCCCAGATCCCCGGTGAACAGGATGCGACTGACCGGATCCCAGAACTGGAAGTTGCCTTCTGAGTGCATGAAATGTGCAGGCAACGCCACAAGCTCGGTGGCACCCACAGGTATGCGCATACCCGCATCGGGAATGCCAACGATGCGCCCCTGCGTCTTGCCCGGCTTGCAGAAGTGGGGGACAAACCGCTCCCACAATTTGGAGATGTACAGCTGGGCCTGCGTGCTGGTCATCCACCGGTCGAGCGAGGCAATGATGTCGGGGTCGGCATGGGACGCCAGGATTTTGTCGAGCTTTTGCGGTGAAAAATAACGACCTATGGTCAGCAGCAGCTCGTTGAACGCCATGTTGCCACCGGGGTCGATGACGCAGCCATGGTCGTTGTGGACGATGAGGAACTGGTTGGCCTGCACCGCCTCACCACCCTCGTCGGACAGGTGTGAAAACATCAGGCACACGTGCCCGTTTTGGTTAAACAACTCAATCGCCATGGTGCCTGCTCCGGTGGACAGTCACATCCAGCGCACGCATTCCAGCGACACGGTGTCCTGGGCATTGCCCAGCGTCAGCACACCTTCCAGCAGCGTGGCCTGGAACTGCATGCTGCGTTCAGCCAAGGCGGCCAGCTGGGGAGCAGCCTCAGTGGGCAGCCGCCACACGGCCAGGTTCTGGGGACGTGTGAGCTTGGTCTGAATGCCCTTCCACCACACGTCGGCAGCGGACGAGAACGCGTACACCACCACCGCATCGGCTTTGCCGCAGGCTTTCAGGATGGGTTTGTCCTCCGGTTGACCCACCTCGATCCACAGCCGGGTCTGACCAGTGAAATCGCGCAGCCACACATCGGGCTCGTCGGGGTCCGACAGTCCGGCGCCGAACGCCAGCGTGCCATCGCCGTTGCACACGGTTTGCAGCTGGTGGGCATTGAGCGCCAGCGCCACCAGCCGCACCATCATGCGTTCGTCGGTTTCGGACGGGTGACGCGCCAGCGTGAGCGCGTGGTCGGCGTAATAGCCGTGGTCAATGTCTGCAATCTGCAGATGGACCTTGAAAACAGTCGACTTAGTGGCCATATTTTAATAGCTTGAAATCCATACCAGTCAAGCGCTGGAGGCCATTTTTATTTAAATTCAGAATCGAAAATAACCCCACTCGGCTGGCCGGACTGGCCAGCCTCTGGGACGTCACTCACACACGCAACGCCAGCTCAGCCGCCTTGCCCACGTAGCTCGCGGGTGTCATGGCCAGCAGGCGGTCTTTGTCGGCCTGCGGGATCTCCAGCCCGTTGATGAGGTCGTGCAGCGCCTCGGCAGTCACGGTTTTGCCACGGGTCACTTCTTTCAGCTTCTCGTAGGCACCCTGCACGCCGTAGCGGCGCATCACGGTCTGGATGGGTTCGGCCAGCACTTCCCACGCAGCATCGAGGTCAGCGGCCAGCGCCTCTTCGTTCAGCTCCAGCTTGCCCATGCCCACCGACAACGAGTTGTAGGCCAGCACGGCGTAGCCCATGGCCACGCCCATGTTGCGCAGCACGGTGCTGTCGGTCAGGTCACGTTGCCAGCGACTGATGGGCAGCTTTTCGCTCAGGTGGCGCAGCATGGCGTTGGCCAGGCCCAGATTGCCCTCGGCGTTTTCAAAGTCAATTGGGTTGACCTTGTGCGGCATGGTGGACGAGCCGATCTCGCCAGCCTTCAGCCGCTGCTTGAAGTAGCCCAAAGACACATAGCCCCACACGTCGCGGCTGAAGTCGATGAGTATGGTGTTGACGCGCGCGATGGCGTCGAACACCTCGGCCATGTAGTCGTGTGGCTCGATCTGGATGCTGTAGGGCTGGAAGGTCAGGCCCAGGCCCAGCGGCTCGGGTGTTTCAATGACTTTTTTGCTGAAGGCCTCCCAGTCGAAATCGGGCCAGGCTGACAGGTGGGCGTTGTAGTTGCCCACAGCACCGTTCATCTTGCCCAGGATCTTGACGTTGGCAATGCGGTCGATGCCGGCTTGCAGGCGCACCACCACGTTGGCCATTTCTTTGCCCACCGTGGTGGGGCTGGCGGTTTGACCGTGCGTGCGGCTGAGCATGGGCACGTGGGCATAGGCGTGCGCCATGTCACGCAGCTTCAGCACGATGCGGTCCAGTGCAGGCAACAGCACCACATCGCGCCCGGAGCGCAGTTGCAGCGCATGGCTGGTGTTGTTGATGTCTTCGCTGGTACAGGCGAAGTGAACGAATTCACTGGCGTGCTCCAGCTCGGGCCGGGCCTCGAACTTGGATTTGATCCAGTACTCCACCGCCTTCACATCGTGGTTGGTGGTTTTCTCGATTTCTTTGATGGCATTGGCATCGCCCTCGGAGAAATTCTTCACCAAGCCCAGCAAATAGGTGCGGGCACCGGGCGACAGCGGCTTGAACTCGGCAAACCCGGCATCGCTGAGGGCAATGAACCACGCCACCTCCACCTGCACCCGGCGGTGCATGTAGCCCAGCTCGCTCATCAGCGGGCGCAGGCCAGACAGTTTGTTGGCGTAACGCCCATCCAGGGGCGACAGTGCGGCCACGGCGGACAACGACGACCCGAACGTGGATGAAGAGGTAGATTTATGAGTAGCCATGTGCCGGATTGTAGGCACGCGCAGACCAACAACCTGCCCACCGCCTGCAACGCAACCTGTCGCTAGCTACAATGAAATTCGACGGCCTCGCTCTGAGCAACCGTGCCATCCCCCTGACCACACACATGAAACTGATCGGCTCCACCTCCAGCCCCTACGTGCGCAAAGTGCGCATCGTGATGTCTGAAAAAAAACTGGACTACCAGTTCGTTGAAGAAAACGTGTGGGCACCTGACACCCAGATGGCGCAGTACAACCCACTGGGCAAAGTCCCTTGTCTGCTGATGGAGGGTGGTGAAGCGGTGTTCGACTCTCGCGTCATCGTCGAATACCTCGACACGCTGTCTCCCGTGGGCAAGCTGATCCCGTCAACCGGACGCGAGCGTGCCGAGGTGAAAACCTGGGAGGCGCTGGCCGATGGCGTGCTGGACGCTGCCGTGCTGGCCCGACTGGAAGACACCTGGCCTGGCCGTGCACCTGCCGAACGCTCGCAAGCCTGGGTGGACCGGCAGATGGGCAAGATTGACCAGTGCCTGAAATCGATGAGCCAGGAGCTGGGCGACAAGGCTTACTGCAGCGGCATCCACCTGAGCCTGTCCGACGTGGCCGTGGGCTGTGCGCTGGGCTACCTCGACTTCCGGTTCCCACAAGTGGACTGGCGCAACGCACACCCCAATCTGGCCAAACTGGCCGAGAAACTGGGCAAGCGCCAGAGCTTCGTCGACAGCCTGCCCCCGGCCTGATCTCGAAACCGGCAACCGCCGCCAGCAGCGGACGGTCAGCCGTCATTCGAGGAATGGCTTTGGCGAGCTGCGCTGCCAAAGCCGATAGAAAAAAGGGTTGCGCAGCGCCCCCGGGCGAACAAGGGAGAGAGGGATGAGGAGGAGTACCGCCCGGAGATTGCAGCCTGCCTGTTGAAGCCAGACCGACTGCGCAACCCAACTGAAACCAGTGGCCCCAGGCAACACGCGTCACCAAAGGACATGCGGTAATGGAGCGCGCGCCATCAGGAAAAGTTCCGCACTGCAAAGATTTTTTTGCGGACACACCTGACAAGCTGCCAGCCCGAAGCGGGCCCCTGCCACCATCAGACCGCGCGGTTGAAGGCCTTGTGATGCACGGCAAGCATGGCCGCCACACCCAGTACCGCGCCCACCAGATGGGATGACTGCACGACGGAAATGCCCAGGTTGTCGCTCCACACCACCGGCCAGTGCCAGCCGCGCTCGATCAGGAGCTTGACCACCAGCCCACCCAGCAACATCAACCCCCAGCGGCGCGCCATGGGCACATTCGCCTGGCCCGCCACCAAATAGACCCCCACCACCGCGACCGCCGCGTGAATGAGGCCTGACAACCCGGCGTAATAGCCGATGTGCGGCCAGTACGGCAGCACCAGTGGGATGAGTGGCCACGTCAACAGCCAAGCCAGGCTGGCCCGCAGGCCAGGCCTGAGCACCCAGGCCATGGCCGCCAGGGCACCCACCGCCAACTGGTTGCTGATGAGGTGCTGGGTGTTCATGTGGACCCATGCACTGGTCCACAGTGACCAGGGGCGATCGGTCCAGTCGTCAACGCGCCAGATCATCCATGCGGCGAGGCGTGCCCCCATCCACCAGACAAGCATGCTGGCCACCGCATGCAACACACACAGGCTGAGCCACAGTTTGGAGCGCACGGTGACCTGACGACAGCTGGAGGCGACCTGTGGCTCAGCCACCGACCGCAGGTACTGCGCTGTAAGGGCCCAGCACATGGACCCAAACGCGCCGGATGGCGGCCGCTTCGTTTTCCACCAGCGCCGGGTCAACCTGCGTCGGTGCCTCGTCCAGGCGCGCCGTGTGCTGGTACTGGCGCAAATGCCGGTAGGCATCGGCCGCAGCCACGCCGCTGCCCTCGGGCAGCAAACCGAATTGCTCCGCCATTTGAAGCAAAGAAATGTTACCTAAATTGCGCTGCAAGGCAAAAAAGCTTGAAGAATGCATCAGGATGAGGAACTGGACCACAAACTCGACATCGACCATGCCGCCTTCGCTGTGCTTCACGTCAAAGTGCCCGGCCTTGACCGGGTGGGCCTGGCGCACCTTGGCACGCATGGCGCATATCTCGCGGGCCAGGTCCGCCGCGTTGCGTGGCGCGGTGATCACCGCAGCCCTGACCGCATCGAACTTCTCAGCCAGCGCGGGCGTCCCCAGCACGAAGCGCGCGCGCGTGATGGCCTGGTGCTCCCACGTCCACGCGGCGTTGCTGCCACGCCCTTGCTGATAACTGGCATACGCCTCGAAGCGCGTGACCAGCAAGCCTGAGTTGCCGTTGGGGCGCAGCGCGGTGTCGATCTCGTACAGATCGCCCTCGCCCGTGCGCACCGTCAACCAGTTGATCATCTTGCGGATCAGGGCCGTGTAGATGTCCGATGCGTCAGGGTGATCGTCTTCGTACACGAACACGATGTCCAGGTCGCTGCCGTAACCCAGCTCCTTGCCGCCCAGTTTGCCGTAGCCAATGATGGCCACGGCCGGTTCGGCCTGATGGCGCTGCTTCAGGCGCTGCCAGCACCAACGTGCGGTCACCCGCAGCACGGCGTCGGCCAGGGCACTGAGGTCGTCGGCCACCTGCTCGACCGTGAGCACGCCTTCCACGTCACGCGCCAGGGTGCGGAACACCTCTGCATGGTGCGCACGGCGCAGCAGGTTCAGCAGGCTTTCCTCGTCGTCCTCGTGGTTGACGCGCAAGGCAGCCAGCCGGTCCTCCAGTTCAGCTTCGAACTGCACGGCGTCGAAGCGCTCCTGGAACAGCTGGCGGCTGGCCAATTCGTCGATCACACCGGGATGTGCGAGCAGGTACTTGGCCGGCCAGCGTGCGGCCCCCAGCAGGTGCAGCAACCGCTCGTGCACGGCAGGGCGCTCCTGTAACAGGGCCAGGTAACTTTCGCGCCGCAGCAGCGGCTCGATCCAGTCGGCCATGCGCAACGCAGCGGTTTCGTTCACGCGCCCTTCTGCCAGCCAGGCGGCGGTGCGTTGCACCAGCCTCACCAGCCGCGTACGGGCATCGTCGCGCAGCGCCAGCACGCGGGGGTGTTTGCTCCAGTCGCTCACACGCTGGGCAAACGCTGGCGGCAAGCCGGGAAACAGGGCCATCAGATCGGTTTCACCCGCGCCGTCTTTGCCCTGGCAACCCTTGCCCCGGCACTCGCCCGCAGGTTGACCCAGCAGGATGTCGAACTCCTGGGCAACGGTTTCGCGGTGCGCATCCAGCGCATGCAGGAACGCACACACGCTGTCGTGGCCCATGGTGTGCGCGATCCAGAGCAGGTCGTCATCGCGCGTGGGCAGCAGGTGGGTTTGCTGGTCATCCAGGTACTGGATGCGGTGCTCCACCTTGCGCAGGAACACGTATGCGCGGGCCAGGGCATCGGCGGTGTCAGCGGGCATCAGGCCCGCCCGGCACAGGCGGATCAGGGCGTCGAGCGTGGGCCGCGTGCGCAGCTCGGGGAATTGCCCGCCTCTGACCACCTGGAGCAACTGAACCGTGAACTCGATCTCGCGAATGCCCCCACGCGACAGCTTCACGTCATTGGCCCGCTCCGGGTGGCCCGCTGCACGCTTGGCCGCATGGTCGCGGATCTGCCGGTGCAGGGTGCGCAACGACTCGAACACGTTGTAATCCAGGTAACGGCGGAACACGAACGGCATCACCACCGCCCGCAAGGCTTGCACGTCCTTCTCGCCCACGCTGGACAGCGGGGCCACCACCCGGCTCTTGAGCCAGGCAAACCGCTCCCACTCGCGCCCCTGAACCTGAAAGTACTCTTCCAGCGCATCCAGTGACACCGTGGCGGGGCCCGAGTTGCCATTGGGCCGCAACGCGAGGTCGACCCGGAACACAAAGCCGTGCTCGGTCGTTTCGCCCACCAGCTGGTAGATGTGACGCACGACCTTGGCAAAGTACTCGTGGTTGGAAATGCGGCCGCGCCCTTGGGCATTGCCCGCTGTGTCGCCATCGTGGTCATACACATAGATGAGGTCAATGTCGCTGGACACGTTCAGCTCACGCGCGCCCAGCTTGCCCATGCCCATCACCCACAGGTGTGCCACTTGCGGCAGCTGGCCAGGCAACGACGCCATGGGTGCCCCATGAGCCGCGTCGAGCGTGGCACGGGCATCTGCCAGCGCACGGTCCAACGCCAGCTCGGCCAACTCGGTCACCGCGCGAGTCACCACCTCCAGGTCAGTGCCCTGATCGCAATCCAGCACAACCAGGCGCTCCATGACCAACTGCCGGACCACGCGCAGGGATGCCCCCAACGCCATGCCCTGTGCCAGCAAATCGGCCAGTGCGGCCTGCATGGTGGCTTGTGTCGGTGGCCCGTCTGGCAATACCGGCAGCGTGTGTTCGTAACGTCGCCGCAGGCGCTGGCACATGCGCGAATGTGCTGACAGCGGGGTGGCCAGCGTCGCATGGGCGTGGTCTGGCTCGACACAGGGCAAGTTCTGCTCGGACATGGTAGACAAGTGGGACCGTCAGTCTTTGAAAGGGGGCTGGCACCGCCAGCACGGCGAGCGGGCTGGGCCGTCATAATTTGGCGGTTGATGGATCCGACACACCGCCACCCTTCCAGGCCCCTTTTGTGGGCTGCCCGCTGCCTCAAAGCCATGTTGTGGCTGGCCGTATCGGGCTGGGTGTTGTTCGGTGCAACGCTGGGTGTGGTTCACGGAATCATTGTGCCCCGAATCGGCACATGGCGACCCGACCTGGAAACGCTGGCCACACAGGCTGTCGGGATTCCCGTGCGCATCGGCAGCATCCGGGCGCAGTCCACTGGCTGGATCCCGTCATTCGAGCTGTCCGATGTCAGGCTGCTCGACAAAGAGGGGCGCGATGCACTGCAGCTCAACCGCGTGCTGACATCGGTGTCCGTGCCATCGCTGTGGCGACTGGGGTTCGACCAAATCTACATCGACCAGCCATCGCTCGACGTGCGGCGGCGGTCAGACGGGCGCATCGAAGTCGCCGGGCTGGACCTGTTTGCCGACACGCCGACCGACGAATCTCCTTCAGCGGCAATGGATTGGTTTTTCTCGCAATCGGAGTTCGTCATCCGCTCCGGCACGGTCCGATGGACGGACGACCTCAAGCAACAGCTGCCCGTCATGCTGGAACAGGTGGACCTGGTCGTCCGCAACCCAGGTCGCCAGCACCTGCTGCGCCTGGATGCCACGCCGGAAGGGGGTTTGGCAGGTCGCATCAGCATGCAAGGGATGTTCCGGTCGCCCTTTCTGACGCTGCATCCTGGCAAGCTGTCCGACTGGCGCGGCACGGCCTACGTCAACATGCCGGAAGTGGACCTGGCCAAAATGGCCAGCCCCACGCACCTGACCGACCAACTGGGCTTGAAGGTCTCGCACGGGCGGGGTGCCCTGCGGCTGTGGCTGGACATGAACGCAGGCCAATTGACCGGCAGTACCGCCGATCTCGCATTGACCGACGTGAATGCCCGGTTCCGCCAGTCTGCCCAACCCATGCAGCTGAACCACTTCAGCGGCCGGGTGTCGCTGGCACACAAACCCAACGGCTGGGAGGTGCAGACCGAACGCCTGTCATTCGAAACCGCCCAGGGCACGCGCTGGACGCAAGGCAACCTGCGCGCCCTTTACCAGCCCACCGAAGGGGTGCAGCAGGCGCCTGGCGAACTCGACATCAGCCACATTGACCTGGCTGCGCTGCAGGAACTGGCCAGCGCGCTGCCCCTGCCCGCGGGCATGCAGCACTGGATGGGCGAACTGCAACCCACGGGCGTGATCGAGACTTTGGCACTCAAATGGCTGGGCAATGACCAGGCGTGGTCCACCTATTCGGCCAAGGGCCAGGTTCACAACCTGTCGTTGCGGGCCGAAACACCGCACGCATTGCCTGAACCGGGCGCACCCACGGCAAACCATGCACCACGCCCAGGTCGTCCGGGGTTTTCGGGTGCGTCCGTTGCTTTCGAGCTGGACCAGAACAGCGGCAAAGCCACACTGGGGCTGCGCACAGGGGCCCTTCACTTCCCCGGTGTGTTCGAAGAACCCCGCATTCCCATGGATACCCTGGCTGCCGATGTGACCTGGACGCAGAAGCAGGACGACATGCAGGTCCAGTTCAACAACGTCCGCTTCAGCAACGCAGATTTGCAGGGTCAGGCCAGTGGCAGCTGGCGCACCGCACAGGCGGCAACCAGCGGGTCGGGCTCGCGTTTCCCCGGTGTGCTCAAACTCGACGGCACGTTGACGCGAGGCAAAGGTGAACGCGTGCACCGCTACCTGCCTTTGGTGGTTGCGGCCGATGCCCGTCACTATGTGCGCGATGCCATCCTGGCCGGCGATGCCCGCGACGTGAAGTTCCGCGTCCATGGCGACCTCTGGCACATGCCCTTTGACAAGACAGCTGACGGTGAATTCCGCATCGTGGCCAAGGTTGGCAAGGTGGACTATGCGTTCGTGCCACCGTCCTTGATGGAGGCCTCCCCCCTGAAATGGCCCGCACTGCGGCAACTGGATGGCGAGCTGATTTTCGACCGCGCCAGCATGTCGCTCAAAGTGTCGAAAGGGCTGGTGGCCGATGCCCCCGGCCTGAAGGTCGGCCGCGCCACGGCGCGCATTGCCGACCTGTCACACAACGCGGTGGTCGAGGTCGATGCCCACATCGATGGGCCGCTCAACGACGCACTGGCCGTCGTGCGGCGCAGCCCGTTGTCAGACATGACGGCACGTGCACTGTCAGAGGCACGCGGCAGTGGCACGGCGGCCATTCAGTTCGGGCTCAACATCCCACTGCAACGCATCGCGCACACCACGGTCAAAGGCAGCGTGTCCCTGCCTGGCAATGACATCCAGATTTCCCCCGGCACGCCGTTGCTGGGCCGCACCAAGGGCACGGTCGAGTTCAGTGACAAGGGTTTTCAGGTGCCCGGTGCCACGGCACGCCTGCTCGGTGGCGAGCTTCAGTTTGCCGGGGGCCAGCGTGCAGGTGAGGGCAACGTCCGGTTCAAAGGTCAAGGCACGGCCACCGCCGACGGTTTGCGCCAGGCCAGTTTCCTGGGAGTGGTGGCCCAGCTGGCCGAAAAAGCCACGGGCAGCACCGCGTACAGCACGCAACTGCAATTCGGTGCCTCCGGGCCCGAGATCCAGGTTCAGACAGGTCTGCAGGGCCTGCAAATGGACTTGCCCGCTCCCATCAACAAGGCGGCTGGTGCCACCTGGCCCCTCAGCTACACCAGCCGCCCTGTGGCCACAGCAGCCACTGGGGCACCACAGCTCGAAGAACTCGTTCTGGACCTGGCGGACGGCCAGGCACCGCTGTTGCACCTGAACCTGCTGCGCGACACGTCTGTGTCGCCCGCACACACCACGCGGGGACGGCTCACCGTCGGCGGGGCCGTCCGCGACACGCTGCCCATGCCGACAACCGGTATCAGTGCCGCCATTCAACTGCCCGTCGTGCACGCAGACGAATGGGAAGCCGCGCTGGCAGGCCCACCGGTAGGTGCGGGCAACGGCCCCGATCTGGCCAGCACCCTGATGGCTGACATGCCTGACCGCGTGAACGTGGTCACGCCCGTGCTGGTCAGTGGCGGGCGCTCTCTGCACGACGTGCGCCTGAACGCAGCCCGCAAAGGCACCCGCTGGCAAGGCCAGGTGCAGGCGCAGGAAATGGCCGGTCAGTTCGATTACCAGCCAGCCACCGACAAACAGGGTGCACAACTGCAGGCACGGCTGAGCCGTGTGACCTGGCAAACCAGCGGTGACGCGCCCACGGCAGCCCAGCCACCGGGTGCAGGCGCACCCGCCTCTGCCGCGGCCCGCCAACCCCAAAACATGCCTGCATTGGATGTCGAGGTGGCTGCGCTCGAACTGGATGGCCGCGACCTGGGTGCACTCAGCTTGCATGCGACCCACAAACTCAACGAGAGCGATGTGCGCGAGTGGCACCTCACCCGCCTGAACCTGAAGGTGCCCGAAGCGCAACTGAGCGGCACGGGCGACTGGACACCCACCACCGCGTCTGCGCGCGCCGACGCGACACAAGTGCGGCGCACTGCGCTGAATTTTGTACTCGATGTGCACGATTCCGGGGCATTGCTCGCACGCTTCGGCATGCCCAACGTGTTCAAGGGAGGCAAAGGGCAACTCAAGGGTCAGTTGGGGTGGCTGGGTGCACCGTATGCCATGCACACACCCAGCCTGTCGGGGCAGATCAACCTGAACCTGGCCGCAGGCCAGTTCCTGAAGGCAGATCCCGGTATCGCCAAGCTGCTGGGTGTGCTGAGCCTGCAGTCGCTGCCCAGGCGGTTGACACTGGACTTCAGCGACGTGTTCTCGCAAGGTTTTGCATTTGACTTCGTGCGGGGCGATGCCCACATCAACCACGGGGTTGCCACCACCAACAACCTGCAGATGAAAGGCCCCACTGCAGCGGTGCTGATGGAAGGCACGGCCGACATCGGCAAAGAAACGCAGGACATCCGCGCACTGGTGATCCCCGAACTGAACGCGGGCACCGCGTCGCTGATCGCCACCGTCATCAACCCCGCCGTGGGCCTGGGGACCTTCCTGGCCCAGGCCTTCCTGCGGCAACCGCTGATCAGGGCCTCCACCCAGGCGTTTCACATCCATGGCACTTGGTCGGACCCACAGGTGGACAGCGTCAAACCGGCACCGGACGACGACGCCGCCGCACCCGATCAGACCGCCCCACCGGCTGCCGCAGGGACCGGCGCCCCCACATCGAAACCCTGAAGGACGTTTCATGAAAATCGCAGCCATTCAGATGGTGTCCGGCACGGACGTGCCCGCCAACCTCGCCACCGCCCGGCAATTGCTGGAACAGGCCGCCGCCCAAGGGGCCGAACTGGCCGTGCTGCCCGAATACTTCTGCCTGATGGGTCGGCGCGACACCGACAAACTGACCTGGGCCGAAACACCCGGCAACGGCCCGATACAGGCCATGCTTCAAGGCGCCGCGCGCGACCTCGGGCTGTGGGTGGTGGGTGGCACGCTGCCCATGGCCACCGAACTGCCTGACCGCGTGGCCAACACGGTGCTGGCCTACGATCCACAAGGCGAATGCGTGGCCCGCTACGACAAAATTCACCTGTTCCGTTTCGACAACGGCACCGAGCGCTATGACGAAGCGGCGGTGCTCAAGGCGGGCGAGTTGCCCGTGACCTTTGCCTGCACGCCCCGCGACGGCCCCACGCTGACAGTGGGCCTGAGCGTGTGCTATGACTTGCGGTTTCCCGAGCTGTACCGACTGCTCCAAGCCGACTTGATTCTGGTGCCCGCCGCCTTCACCCACACCACGGGGCAGGCCCACTGGGAAGTGCTGCTGCGCGCAAGGGCCATCGAGAACCAGGCTTACGTGCTGGCCAGCGCACAGGGTGGCCAGCACCCCAATGGCCGCCGCACATGGGGCCAGAGCATCGTCATCGACCCTTGGGGCCGGGTGCTGGCACAGCTGGCCGAGGGCGACGGTGTGGTGATGGCCGACCTCGACCCGGCCGTACTGGCGCGTGTGCGCACCGACTTGCCCGCCCTGCAACACCGGGTGTTCTGACCGGCATGCCCACAGCGCCCGCCACGGCCTCAACGATCAAACCATCCGGCCACCACAGGCGATGGTTGCTGTGGGTGGCCATGGTGGTGTTGCTGTGCGCGCTGGTGGGCACAGCCATGGTGCTGGCGCGCCGCTTCCAGGAAATCCGCGTCCAGGAGCAGCTCGACCAGGAAACCGCCACCCTGGTCAGCGACATCCGGGCAGGGCTGCGCCGCAACGTCCAGACCCTTCAAGCCCTGCGCGACCCAACTGGCGACCACGAAGGGTGGGTTTCGGCCGCCACAGATTTGCTGACACAGCGACGCGAAATCGCCGCGCTGTCTTGGCACAACGCCGCGCTGGGCACCCTGGCCGAGCGTACCAGCCCATACCTGGTCAATGGCCTGAAGCCCCACCTTGCCGACGACCGCCTGCAGGACATCGCAGCGGTCTGCGCCAACGCGCGGCGCGCCAGCGGTGCCATGTACTCCCCCAGCTACTTCCGCCCCAGCGGCGACGGCCAGGGCCTGGAGCTGATGGAAATGTGCATCCCTGCGTTGCAGCAGGGCAAGCTGATCGGCTACCTGGTGGTGACCTATTCGCTGCAGGGCATCCTGACCGAGTTGCCCGACCGCGTGGCCGTGCGAGGGCGGGGCCTGGCCCTGACCGAGCCAGACGGCACGCGCCTGGCCATCACCTGGCAACGGCCACTGGGCCGGGTGGTGGTCACCGAGCAGCTGTTGGAACTGCCTGGCAACGTCATGAAGCTACGGCTGGACAGCCCGCGCGAGCGGTTCGATATCAGCCCCTGGGGCGCCACCGGGCTGGTGGGGGCCATGTCGACCTTGCTGCTGGGTGTGATGGGCCTGCTGGGGTGGGACATGCGGCTGCGCCAGCGCGTCGAGCTTGCGCTGGCCGAGGCGCTGGCCTTTCGCAAAGCCATGGAAGATTCGCTGGTCACGGGCTTGCGCGCCCGGGACATGAGCGGCAGCATCACCTACGTCAACCCGGCGTTTTGCCAGATGGTCGGACTCGATGCCGACGCGTTGCTGGGCAAAGGCCTGCCCGCCCCCTACTGGCCCCCCGACATGGCCGACGAATACCAGCGCAGGCAGGCCATCCGGCTGGCCGGTCAGGTGCTGCCCAGGGAGGGGTTCGAATCGGTGTTCATGCGGCCCGACGGCACGTGCTTTCCGGTGCTCATCATCGAAGCACCGCTCATCAACGCCGAAGGCACGCAAACGGGCTGGATGAGTGCCATCCTGGACCTGACCGAGCAAAACCGCATCGAAGCCCTGTCCCGTGCCAGCCAGGACAGGCTGCAGGCCACGGCACGTTTGGCCAGTGTGGGCGAAATGGCATCGCTGCTGAGCCACGAGCTGAACCAGCCGCTGTCGGCCATTTCCAGCTACGCCACGGGTGCGCTCAACCTGCTGACCGAACCGCACGACGCAAACCAAACATCACAACTTGGCGACGTGGCCGATGCCATGACCCGCATCCAGGCGCAGGCCGACCGCGCGGCAAAGGTCATCCGCAGCGTGGGTGATTTCGTGCGCCGACGCGAGCACACGGGTGAACTGGCGCGCGAAAGCGTGTCGCCCAGCAGCCTTTTTCAGGCCATCTGGCCGCTGCTGACGCTGCAGGCGAGCCGCGAGCACATCCGCATCGAGCTGGACACACCCGCCGATTGCCCCGATGCGCTGTGTGACCGCACCATGGTCGAACAGGTGCTGCTGAACCTCGCCCGCAACGGCATGCAAGCCATGCCCCCCGAGCACCCCCCCACCTCTTCGGGGTACCGCACACTGACCCTGTCGGCTCACCCGCTGAGCACGCCCGACGGCAAGCACCGGGTGCTGTTTGCCGTGACTGACCACGGCGCGGGGCTGCCAGACGACGTGGCCGCCAACCTGTTCACACCGTTCTTCACCACCAAGGCCGAGGGCATGGGCTTGGGCTTGAGCCTGTGCCGCACGGTGGTCGAACAGCACGGCGGCACGCTCACCCATGCCCCGGCCGAACCCTGCGGCACGGCGTTTTGCTTCTCGCTGCCCGCAGCACACACATAATCCGCGACACCATGGCCACCCACCCTGCCCATCACAAGGTCTACATCGTCGAGGACGATGCCGGTGTGCGCGACGCACTCTCGTGGTTGCTGCGCACCCGCCGGTTGCTGTCCGAACCCTACGCCAGCGCAGAGGCCTTCCTGCACGACCTGTGCTGGCAGGCTCCGCCCAGGGAGCCCTGCTGCCTGCTGCTCGACGTCCGCATGCCCGGCATGAGTGGACTGGCCTTGTTCGAGCGGCTGTTGACCTTGCCGTGGGCGGCAGCCATCCCCGTGCTGTTCCTGTCGGGTCACGCCGATGTGGCCACCGCAGTGGATGCCGTCAAGCGGGGGGCGTTCGACTTCTGCGAAAAACCGTTTTCCGACAACGCGCTGGTCGACCGGGTGGAGCAGGCGCTGCAGGCGTCGGCCGCGCACGTGACGCGCATGGCCAACGAAAGCGCCATTGCCCAGCTGCTGACCCAGCTGACCGATCGCGAACGCGACGTGATGCAACGCGTGATCGCAGGCCTGCCCAACAAGCTGGTGGCCGACGAGCTCGACATCAGTGTGCGCACCGTAGAGGTACACCGCGCCCGCATCTTCGAAAAAATGGGGGTCAAATCTGCCGTTGAATTGGCCAACAAGGTGAGATTTTGATAGCTATAAAACCAATACACAAAAGCGGTAAGGCCACTTTTTATTTGAATTATTTACACTCAAAACCACGCCACATGGGGTGGGCTGCCGCCTGCACGGCACTGGCCGTGGTGCTGGGCGGGTGTTCGTCCGCGCCACGCGCACCCGTGTCCACCCCGGCACCGCCTGTCGCACAACCCGCCCCACCGGTTGACCATGCCGTGTGGGATGCCGATGTGGCGCAGGCACTGGCCTGGGCCAGCGAGCAACCCATGCCCGCCCCCATCGTCCGCGCGCGCAGCCTGTGGCAACCCGTGGACTGGGCCACGCTGCCGGGCCTGCAAGACGACGACTGGCACCAGGCCTGGCACGCCTGGGTCCGCAGTTGCGAGCGCCCGCCAGCAGTCTGGCAAACCATCTGCCGCGAGCTGCGGCCCCAGTTGCTGGGCACGCCAGCCACGCAACTGGCCTGGATGGTGCGCAACCTGCAGCCCTACCGGGTGGCCAACCCCGATGGCACGCTGCCCGCCGGGTTGCTGACCGGCTACTACGAGCCCGTGCTGCAGGCCAGCCGCGTCCGCACACCCGCGCACAGCGTGCCGCTGTACGCCCCCCCACCCCGGCTGGCAGACAGGCAGCCGTGGTTTTCGAGGCGTGACATCGACACCCGTGCTGACGCACAGGCTCAACTGGCCGGTCGTGAAATTGCATGGGTGAGTGACCCCATTGACGCGTTGATCTTGCAAATTCAAGGCTCGGGCCGCGTGGTGATGCGCGAGGCCGATGGGAGCGAGCGCACCGTGCGCCTGGCCTTTGCGGCCCACAACGGCCACGCCTACCAGAGCGTGGGCCGCTGGCTGCTCGACCAGAAGGCCATTTCAGACCCCTCGTGGCCGGGCATCAAGGCCTGGGCAACGCGCAACCCAGACCGCGTGAACGACATGCTCTGGAGCAACCCGCGCACTGTGTTTTTCAAGGAAGAGCCCCTGGGTTCGCTGGATGCCCAATTTGGCCCCCGTGGTGCACAGGGCGTGCCGCTGACACCCGAACGCTCGATTGCCGTGGACCCCGGCAGCGTGCCCTATGGCACCCCCGTGTGGCTGACCAGCAGCGGCCCGGCGGCCCAGTTGCAGCGGCTGGTGCTGGCACAGGACACCGGCGGCGCCATCACAGGTGCGGCGCGAGCCGACTACTTTGCCGGCTGGGGCGAACCGGCCCTGGCATTGGTGGGTGGCCTCAAGCAGCCATTGAAAATGTGGGCCCTGTGGCCCCGCCAGGCGCGCTGATCAGCCCACGGCCGGGTCAACCCGTTCTGCTGGCCTGCCGGTGGTGCCACCAGGCCTCGAACGCATCGGCAGGCATGGGCTTGGCGATCAACCAGCCCTGTATCTCGTCGCACCCCAGATCGGCCAGGAAGGCGCGCTGCTCGACCACCTCGACGCCTTCGGCCACCACCTTGAGTTCCAGCGCCTTGGCCATGGACAGGGTGGCGCAGACGATGGCTTCGTCTTCCTTGTCGCCAGGCAGGTCGCGCACGAAAGACTTGTCGATCTTCAGGCTGTTCAGCGGCAAACGCTTGAGGTAGCCCAGGCTGGAGTAACCGGTGCCGAAGTCGTCCAGGGCCAGCCGCACGCCCATGCGGGCGATGTCGCCCAGACGCTCGATCAGCTCGGGCAATGACTGCATCAGCGCGGATTCGGTGATTTCCAGCTCGATCCAGTCGGGATCGGCATCGGTGTCGTCCAGCGCCCGGCGCAGCCGCGAGATGAACGACGCGCGCCCAAACTCCATGGCCGACACGTTGACCGCCATTGTCAACCCGTCAATGCCCCGGCCTTCCCACACGCGCCATTGCCTGAATGCCTCGCGCATGACCCAACTGCCCAGGTCGTCGATGAGACCACTGCACTCGGCCTGCTGCACAAAGCTGTCGGGCATGAGCAACCCGCGCTGCGGATGTTGCCAGCGCACCAGCGCCTCGACCCCGGTCACCACCCCGGTGCGGCAATCGACCTGCGGCTGGTAATGCAGCACCAGCTGGTTGTCGCGGATGGCACGGCGCAGGTCGCTTTCCACCAGCAGGCGCTGCGCGATGCTGTGATCCATCTCAGGCTCGAAAAAGGCCCATGCGTTGCGCCCGGACGATTTGGCCTGGTACATAGCCAGGTCGGCATGGCGCAGCAGCGTTTCAACGTCTTCCTCGCCGCCCTCGTACAGCACCACGCCCACACTGGCCGATGCCCGCACGGTGTGCCCGTTCAGCACGAAAGGCTCGGTCAGCTGCTCGACCATCTTGCCAGCCACAGTGGTGGCATCGCCTCTGTGTCGCAAGCGGCTCATCATGACGACGAATTCATCGCCCCCCTGGCGGGCCATGACATCGTGGGCACGCAGGCACGACTGCAAGCGCTCGGCCACGGCCTTGAGCAGCAAGTCGCCCACGCTGTGCCCCAGGCTGTCGTTGACGTTCTTGAAGTGGTCCAGGTCAACGAACAGCACTGCCATCTTGTCGCCATGGCGGCGGGAGGCGTCCAGTGCCTTGCGCACCTCCTCGGTCCAGTGCAGCCGGTTGGCCAGCCCGGTGAGTGGGTCGTACATGGCCAGCTTTTGCAAACCGGCGTTGCTGTGCGCCAGCTCGCGTGTGCGCTCGACCACCAGTTGTTCGGTCCGGCGAGCATGCCCTGTCTGTATGATCAGGAACACACCGAGCATGGTCACGGCCAACAGGCTGACGGTGAGCGTGCTCCAGGCGATCCAGCCACGCTCATGGCTCTCGAACCGTGGACCCGCCGCGACCTGAAACAGCCACGTCCGCTCCCCGAACTGAACCGAAGAAGAGCTGAAGTACCGTACCTTGGTGGCCAACTCGCTGCTGCAACCCGCGTGCCCTGTCAACCGCTGGTTGTAGACAGGCGCTGCCGGGTCCAGCAGGCAAACAGTGAGGTAGTCGGGGGCGAGTTCACCCAATGCGGCATGCAGCACGTCGTCCATGCGGAACACGGCGGAGACCACCCCGCGCACACGGCCAGGCGATGCCGTGCCGCCCCGATTGTCGAACGCCGTCTGGTACATCACCACGCCACGTTGCTCGCCCGTTTCCTGCACCAGGCGAATGCCTTCCGTCACGTGTGCCAGCCCTGTTTGCATGGCGGCTTTCACGGCACGGGCGGTGGCGGGCAGCACTTGCACATCCAGGCCCAACACGGTCAGGTTGGTGGCCAGCGGTTCGACGAACAGAATGGGCAGGTAGGAGGGGGCCTGGTTGGCCGGGAACAGGCGACCGTCGCTGTCGCGCCCCCGGATGACATAGGGTTGCGGCAACGTGACGCCGTGCAAATGGTTGGCACGCCGTTCGAAATCGGCCCGGTCGGCATCCTGAACCAGCGGACTCCAGCCGAAGTTTTGGGTGCCCGCGTAGCGGTCCAGCCACAGGTTGGTGGCGCGCACGAAGTCACCCATGTCGTCGTCACGGGCCAGCTCCTTCAGACGCGTGACGGCCATCACCGCATCGGTCTGCGCATGCAATCGGCGCTGCAACCGCTCGGTCAGTGCGTCGGACTCCTGGTCAAAGCGTTGGCTCAACGCCCTGTTGTCGGCTGCCTGAATTTGAATGAAGGCAACGGACACCACCCCCAGTGCAACCAGCATGGGCAACGCAACCGTGCGCAGCCGGGGCCGCCAGACCCCCGCCGGGTGTCCAAAGGCAACCAGCATCAGGGGCGTGAACAGCACGGCCCCCATGGCGTCGCCATGCCACCACGTCCACCAGGTGAACATCGCATCGGCAGCAGGTACGGCACCACCCCAAACCAGCAACGGCACCGACAAACTGGCATTGATGAGGTGCCCCAACGGCACGCACACCAGCAGCAAAAGCATGATGGGGCGTGGCCCGTCCAGCTCACCGGGAAAACCCGCCCAACGCCGGGCCATCCAGGCTGTTGCGAAAGCCTGGATGGCCGCACCGAGCGGCGACACCAGTTGGTTCCAACCCCAACCCGGCAATCCGGCCTGCGTCAAAGCCAGCCAATTGACCACGAATGACCCCAACATGACGCCAGGCAGCACACGTGGCCCCCACACCAGCACGGCACCCAACGCAACCCCTGCCGGGATGAACAGCAGCGACACGTAGTACGGCGGAATGGTGATGTGCAACGACAGCCAGCCCGTGGCTGCATACGCCAGGGCCACCAAGACAATGAGAACAGATGCGCGCATGGCGTTCATGGCCACGGCGGCAGCTCGCCAACAAATGGGTGGATAAAAAGGGGCGCCCTGATCATGTGTCCACCAACTGTAACGCGATGCCCGGTGCGCACCACAGCCGATTTCAGCGTCCCGTGGCAGATTCACCACTGCCCAGATGCCCCAGCGGCAGCGGACCGGCCGCCTTGACTTCACCCAGCGAGAAACTGGTGTGCAAATCTTTGACGTTGGGCAGGTTGATGAGGCTTTGCAGCGCAAAACGCGAAAAACTGTCCAGGTCCTGGGCCACCACCTGCAGTTCGAACGTGCCGTTGCCACTGATGTAGTGACACGAAATGACTTCGGGCAACTGGGCAATGGCGGCCTCCAGCTGCCGCGTGGCATCGCCGGTGTTGCGCTCGGCATCGACCCTCACGAACGCCAGTACACCCAGGCCAATTTTGCGGCGGTCCAGTTCGGCCCGGTAGCCCAATATGTAACCCCCTTCTTCCAGTGCACGCACCCGCCGCCAGCACGGCGCGGCCGACAACCCCACGCGACTGGACAGTTCGGCGTTGGTCAGGCGACCATCGCTTTGCAGGGCATGCAGGATGGCCAGATCAAACTTATCAAGTGTTCCCATAAACAGCCATTCACGGCAAGATTCTTTCAATAGGTGCTGAATTATGGGCATGAAAAGCAAACACCTGTCGGCGCCGACACCCTACACTTTCGCTCCTGTGTGACACAGCAGCGACCCGCCCAGGCGATCCCTTGGGTCAGCCGCACGCACACCGGCACCGGCCACCGCCGGCTTTTCGACCCCATGAACGGAGACAACCCATGAACGCCCCTTTTTCGCGCGAAATGCCCGAGCACATCCGCCAGGCACTGCAAGCCGTCACGCTTGACGACAAATACAGCCTGGACCATGGACGCGCCTTCATGAGTGGCGTGCAGGCGCTGGTGAAACTGCCCATGCTGCAACGCCAGCGGGACGCCCTGATGGGCAAGCGCACAGCCGGCTTCATCAGTGGGTACCGGGGTTCACCTTTGGGCGGGTACGACCAGGCGTTGCAAAAGGCGGCACCGCACCTGAAGGCCCAGCACATCGTGTTCCAGCCCGGTGTGAACGAAGAGCTGGCCGCCACCGCACTCTGGGGCACGCAGCAACTGGGGTTTGCACCACCGGGCACACAGCAGTTCGACGGCGTGTTCGGCATCTGGTACGGCAAAGGTCCTGGCGTGGACCGCTGTTCCGACGTGTTCAAGCACGCCAACATGGCAGGCACCACCCCGTGGGGCGGCGTGATTGCGGTGGCCGGTGACGACCACATTGCCAAAAGTTCGACCGCCGCGCACCAGAGCGACCACATCTTCAAAGCCTGCGGGCTGCCGGTGTTTTTCCCGGCCAGCGTGCAGGAAATCCTGGACCTGGGTTTGCACGCTTTTGCGATGAGCCGGTTTTCTGGCGTGTGGGCGGGCATGAAGACGATTCAGGAAATCGTTGAATCCAGCGCCACTGCCGAAATCGACCCCGAGCGGGTGCAAATTGCCCTGCCCGACTTCCCGCTGCCCCCCGGTGGCCTGCACATCCGCTGGCCCGACACCGCGCTGGAACAGGAAGCCCGGCTGATGGACCACAAGTGGTACGCGGCACTGGCCTACATTCGGGCCAACCGGCTGAACCACAACGTCATTGAGGGATCGGCAGACCGTTTTGGCATCATTTCCAGTGGCAAGGCCTACAACGACACGCGCCAGGCGCTGCAAGACCTGGGGCTGGACACTGCCACGTGCCAACGCATCGGCCTGCGCCTGCACAAGGTGGCCGTGGTGTGGCCGCTGGAAGCGCAAACCACGCGTGAATTTGCCACGGGCCTGCGCGAAATCCTGGTGGTCGAAGAAAAACGCCAGGTCATCGAATACCAGCTGAAAGAAGAGCTGTACAACTGGCGCGGCGACGTGCGCCCTACCGTGCTGGGCAAGTTCAACGAGGTGGACGGCGACTTCACCGGCGGCGAATGGAGCATGCCCAACCCCAGCGCCAACACGTTGCTGCGCGCCAACGCAGACCTGTCTCCCGCGCTGATTGCCCGCGCCATCGCACAGCGCCTGAAAAAACTGGGCGTGCCCGACGACGTGGCCGCACGCATGGATGCCCACCTGGCCGTTTTGGACGGCAAGGAGCGCGCCATGCAAACCCTGAACCTGGCCACAGGCGCCGACCGCCAGCCCTGGTTCTGTTCGGGCTGCCCGCACAACACCAGTACCCGTGTGCCAGAAGGGTCACGCGCCATGGCGGGCATCGGCTGCCATTTCATGACCATCTGGATGGACCGCTCCACCGTGGGCTTCACCCAGATGGGTGGCGAGGGCGTGCCCTGGGTGGGCCAGGCCCCGTTCACCAGCGAGCAGCACATTTTTGCCAACCTGGGCGACGGCACCTACTTCCACAGCGGCCTGCTGGCGGTGCGCCAGAGCATTGCGGCGGGGGTGAACATCACCTACAAAATCCTGTACAACGATGCCGTGGCCATGACCGGTGGCCAGCAGGTGGGTGAGCGCCCCGAAGGCCACAGCGTGGTGCAGATCGCGCAGAGCATGCGGGCCGAAGGTGCACAGAAAATCACGATCGTCACCGACGAGCCTGACAAATATGCCACCGTGCGTGGCCTGCCCGAAGGCATTGCCATCCACCACCGGGACGAGCTGGACGCTGTTCAGCGCGAGTTCCGAGAAATCAAGGGCACCACGGTCATCATTTACGACCAGACCTGCGCCACCGAGAAACGCCGTCGCCGCAAACGCGGCACGCTGGCAGCATCCACGGCCACCGTGGTCATCAACGAAGCGGTGTGCGAGGGCTGTGGCGACTGCGGCGTGCAGAGCAACTGCCTGAGCATCGAGCCGCTGGAAACCGAGTTCGGCCGCAAACGCACCATCAACCAGAGCAGCTGCAACAAGGACCTGAGCTGCGTGAAAGGTTTTTGCCCCAGCTTCGTCACCGTGGAAGGCACGCTGAAGAAAAAGGGCACGGCCAATGCCCAAGCACCGCAACCCATGGCCGACCTGCCCGACCCTGTTCAGCAACCGCTGACCGACGTGTGCGGCATGGTGGTGGCTGGCGTGGGGGGCACAGGTGTCATCACCATTGGCCAGTTGCTGGGCGTGGCGGCGCACATCGAAGGCAAAGGCATCATCACCCAGGATGCAGCAGGGCTGGCCCAGAAAGGTGGCGGCACCTGGAGCCATGTGCTGATTGGCCCTACCCAAGCCAGCATCTGCACCACGCGGGTGGGCATGGCTGCGGCTGATGTGGTGCTGGGTTGCGACCCCCTCGTGGCCGCCAGCAAAGACACACTGCTGCGCATGCTGCCCGGCCGCACCAAAGTGGCACTGAACAGCAGCAGCACCCCCACGGCAGCATTCGTGACCAATGGCGACTGGCAAAACCCGTCAGAGGCCTGCGTGGCAAGCATTTCGCAGTCGGTGGCCCCAGCAGACCTTGGCCTGTTCAATGCCGACGCCATGGCCAGCACCTTGATGGGCGACACGCTGTACATCAACCCCATGCTGCTGGGCTACGCTTGGCAAAAGGGCTGGATCCCACTGGGGAAGGCCGCGTTGATGCGTGCCATCGAACTCAATGCCGTGGCCGTGGACGCCAATAAAGCCGCCTTCAACTGGGGTCGCCAGGCCGCGCACGACTGGCCGTCGGTCCAACGTTTGCTGGTGCCCGCCCAGACCATCACGCTGCACAAGCGCGAGTCGCTGGACCAGGTGGTGGCACGCCGGGTGGAATTCCTCACGGCCTACCAGAACGGCGCCTATGCCGCCCAATATCGGCAATGGGTGGACAAGGTTCGTGCGGCAGAAGCGCCGCTGGGCCACACGCGCCTGACCGACGCGGTGGCACGCAACCTGTTCAAGCTGATGGCCTACAAAGACGAGTATGAAGTGGCCCGCCTGCACACCGACGCGGCGTTCGAAGGCAAGCTGGCTGGCATGTTCGAAGGCAGCTTCACCGTGAAGCACCACCTGGCGCCGCCCCTGCTGGCCAAAACGAATGCGCGTGGCGAGCTGGTCAAGCAGGTGTATGGCCCCGCCGTGCGCACGGCCATGCGCTGGCTGGCCCCGCTGAAGGTGCTGCGCGGCACGGCCTGGGACGTGTTCGGCCGCACAGAAGAACGTCGCATGGAACGCAAGCTGGTTGCCGACTACCAGGCCACGCTGAGTGACGTGATTGCCCGCCTGAATGCAAACAACCACGCCCTGGCGGTGGAGTTGGCCCGGCAGCCTGACAGCATCAAGGGCTTCGGCCATGTGAAAGCCCGCAACGTGCAAGCCACGTCGGTACGCTGGGCTTTGCTGCGAGAGCAATGGCAAAAATCATGACGTTTTTGGCCTCTAACGCTTTATGTGTAAAGGTTTACAGCTACGTATAATGAATCTCTCTGCGCGATACACTGCACAGCCGCTGTCTGGACAGTGCGCCTTCCGAGCGCCGCCAACTACAATGGAAAACTTTGGGCAGCCGGGACGCACCGGTTGCTGGTACCTCTGGAGTCTTTTGTGTTCATTTCTTCTGCTTACGCCCAAACAGCCGCCGCTGGCGACACCCAAAGCACCCTGATGGGCATGCTTCCACTGGTGCTGATGTTCGTGGTGATGTATTTCGTGATGATCCGCCCCCAGATGAAGAAGGCCAAGGACCACAAATCCATGGTGGAAGCGCTGGCCAAAGGTGACGAAGTCGTGATGGCCAGTGGCATGCTGGGCAAGATCACCAAGCTGGGCGACACCTACCTGAGCGTGGACATCGCATCCGGTGTCGAGGTACAAATTCAGCGCTCGGCAGTCATCCAGGTGCTGCCCAAAGGCACCATCAAGTAAGGTTTTTGGCCCACCCACATGGGGCGGCGCGCAACCCGGTTCAGGCCACACGGCATGAAACCGGGCTGCGGCCGCCTTTGACGTTTTATCTGCACACCTCCCCATGAACCGATACCCCATCTGGAAGTACGTGATCATCGCGATCATGTTGGCCCTGGGCAGCATCTACAGCCTGCCCAACCTGTTTGGTGAAGCCCCGGCGGTGCAGGTATCGCCCGGCAAAGCCAGCGTCAAGGTGGACACCTCCACCCTGAAGCGTGTGGAGCAGGCATTGGCCGCCGATGGCCTGGCGGCCAACATGGTGCAGCTGGAAGGCGGCTCCATCAAGGCCCGCTTCAACGATACCGACGACCAGCTCAAGGCGCGCGACGCACTGGAAAAAGCCCTTAACCCGAACCCGGCCGAGCCCAGCCACGTGGTCGCGCTGAACCTGCTGCCCCGCACCCCCGCGTGGTTGCAGGCCATGCACGCATCGCCGATGTACCTGGGCCTTGACCTGCGAGGTGGCGTTCACTTCATGCTGCAAGTCGACATGCAGGGTGCCCTCACCAAAAAGGCCGAGGCCCTGGCGGGAGACCTGCGCACTGCGCTGCGCGAAAAGAACGTGCGCCACGGCGGCATCAACCGCAGCGGTCAGACGCTTGAGTTGAAACTGCGTGATGCAGCCATGCTGCAGACGGCGCAGAACCTGCTTCAAGATCAGTTTGCCGACCTGGCCGTGGTCACCACCACCGAGGGCATCGACACCAAACTGACGCTGACCATCAAGCCTGAATCGGCTCGCAAGGTGCAGGAACAGGCCCTGAAGCAGAACATCACCACCCTGCACAACCGGATCAACGAACTGGGCGTGGCCGAGCCGGTCATTCAACAGCAGGGGCTGGACCGCATCGTGGTGCAGCTGCCCGGTGTGCAGGACACCGCAAAAGCCAAGGACATCCTGGGCCGCACCGCAACGCTTGAAGTGCGCATGGTCGATGAAAGTACCGAGGGCCGCGCAGCCGAAACCAACACCGGCCCGGTACCGTTTGGCTCAGAGCGCCACCCTGACCGCAATGGCCAAGCCGTCATCACCAAACGCCAAGTGGTCCTGACGGGCGAGAACCTGACCGATGCACAGGCCGGGTTCGACGGCCAGACGCAAGAAGCCGCCGTTCACCTCACGCTGGACGCCAAGGGCGCCCGCATCTTCCGCGACGTGACCCGCGACAACGTGGGCAAGCGCATGGCCATTCTGCTGTTCGAAAAGGGCAAGGGCGAGGTCGTGACCGCGCCCGTTATCCGATCCGAAATCGGTGGTGGCCGCGTGCAGATTTCGGGCCGTATGACCACCGCCGAAGCCAGCGACACCGCTTTGCTGCTGCGCGCTGGCTCGCTGGCCGCTCCCATGGACATCATCGAAGAGCGCACCATCGGTCCCAGCCTGGGAGCCGAAAACATCGCCAAGGGCTTCAACAGCGTGTTGTGGGGCTTCCTGGCCATCACGGTGTTCATGTGCGTGTACTACATGATGTTCGGCGTGTTCTCGAGCATCGCACTGGCATTCAACCTGGTGCTGCTGGTGGCAGTGCTATCGATGCTGCAAGCCACGCTGACACTGCCCGGCATGGCCGCCATGGCGCTGGCGCTGGGCATGGCCATTGACGCCAACGTGCTCATCAACGAACGCGTGCGCGAAGAATTGCGCAACGGTTCGTCCCCGCAAGCGGCCATCCACGCGGGCTACGACCGCGCCTGGGGCACCATCCTGGACTCCAACGTCACCACACTGATTGCGGGTGTGGCGTTGTTGCTGTTCGGCTCGGGGCCGGTGCGCGGTTTCGCGGTGGTGCACTGCATCGGCATCCTGACATCCATGTTCTCTGCCGTGATGTTCTCGCGCGCGCTGGTCAACCTTTGGTATGGGCGCCAGAAGAAACTCAAAAGCGTGTCCATCGGGACCGTCTGGCGGCCCGACGCCCCCTCCACTGCCGTGACCAAACAGGCCGACTGAAGGCAAACAAACACCATGGAACTCTTCAAGATCCGCAAGGACATCCCCCTCATGAAACACGCGTTGGTGCTCAACGCGTTTTCATTCCTCACTTTTCTGGCCGCTGTGTTCTTCCTTTTCCACAAGGGGTTGAACCTGTCGGTTGAATTCACCGGCGGTACGGTCATTGAAGTGGCCTACGAGCAACCGGTAGACCTGAACCGGGTTCGCACCGCCGTCAGTGGCCTGGGGTACCACGACATCACGGTGCAAAACTTCGGCACATCACGCGACGTGATGATGCGATTGCCCCCGCAGGCCGGGCAAACATCCGGTCAGCAAAGCGAGACAGTGATGGCCGCGCTGAAAGCAGACAACGCTGGCGTGACGCTGCGTCGCACCGAATTTGTGGGCCCGCAGGTGGGCAAGGAGCTGGCGCAGGACGGTCTGACTGCACTGTCACTGGTGGTGGCCGGCATCATGATTTACTTGGCCTTCCGCTTCGAGTGGAAATACGCGGTGTCGGCCATCATTGCCAACTTGCATGACGTGATCATCATCCTGGGGTTTTTCGCGTTTTTCCAGTGGGAGTTCTCGCTGCCCGTGCTGGCTGCCGTGCTGGCGGTGCTGGGCTACTCGGTGAACGAATCGGTGGTGGTGTTTGACCGTATCCGTGAAACTTTCCGCAAACAGCGCAAGATGACCCCGGTTCAGGTCATTGACCACGCCATCACGTCAACCATCAGCCGCACCATCATCACCCACGGCAGCACACAGATGATGGTGTTGTCGATGTTGCTGTTCGGCGGCCCTACGCTGCACTACTTTGCGTTGGCGCTGACCATTGGTATTCTGTTCGGCATCTATTCATCGATCTTTGTGGCAGCGGCCGTGGCGATGTGGCTGGGCATCAAGCGGGAAGACCTGATCCGTGCCGACAAGCGCGACACCAACCCGGATGACCCCAATCACGGCGCGTCGGCCTGACGGCTTGTCACGCGTTCTCGGGCCCCCTTCATTCACACCTGTCAACGCGCGCCCTCACCCAACGTGACCCACTCTGAACCCCTGATCGCATTGGCTGCCGTCACCCGGCAGCGTTTTTGCGCCCAGCTGGGATTGATCCTGCCGAAAGTGGCTCAGGATCTGCGAGATCACCTGAACCAGAGCCTGGACACGGCACGTGCCGTGCGGGACATGCAAACAGCGCGTGACGCGCTGGTCGAGTTCGAACGCTCGGACCGCAGTTGGATAGACGGCATACGCGCGTCACTCCAGCAGCGCTTGCACGAACGCGACAGCCACTCCACCCGTGGGGGGCACACGGTGCCCGGTCGCCTGGAACTGCTGGCCGACGAAGCGGTGGAAGACCAGTTGCTGACATCACGGCTGGCGGGACGCATCCAGGATGCATCCTCACAGGAGCTGTCCGACCTGCGCCTCCGCCTGCTGTTTGCCGAAGGCCGCGTTGAACTTGCGCCCACCGATGTGGTGAAGCCTGAAACCATTGCTCGCATCCTGCTGGACGAGTGGGTGCACGCGGGTCTGAGCCGTGACACCTGGAAACAGCTGAGTGGAGGGCTTTGCGCCAGTGTGGCGACCAAAGTGGTCGACGCTTACCGCGAGGCCAACCGTTTTTTGGTGACCAACGGGGTGATGCCGGAGATCAACCTCAAGAACGCCGTGCGCAAAGCGCCATCGACCCCTGGGTCAGCGGGGGCACCCGGCGGTGCAGCCCATGCCAGCTCCCATGCTGAGACACAGACCATGCCCTACTCTGGCTCTGGCTCTGGCTCCGGCGCAGGTTACCCAGGGCAACGCGAAACTGCGTTTGCACCCACTGCGCGCTTCGGCCCACAAGGGGGCCCATCCGGCAGCACCGGAGGCGAGTGGTGGAGCAAAGCCAAGACACAGACGCAAGAGGTGATGGGTCGCATCAAAAGGCTGTTTTCTGATCAGACGGGCTCGGCCCTGCCCAATGCAGGCGGGGAACCGACTCACATCGCACCCAGCCCCCGACTGAACGCGATGCTGCAGGAAGGCAAGCTGCAAGGGTTCTCTCAAGTGGAGGGGGCGGGACAGGGCCCCCAAGTCGAAGTCACGCATGCGCAGATGGATGACTACATCCAGCTGGTACGGCAGCGGAGCGCCGAACTGAAACAGGCGACCGACTCGCCCAGCGAAAAGGCCATCATTGAAATCGTGGCGCTGATGTTCCAGAGCATCCTGGCTGAAGACCGCATCCAGGCGTCTTTGCGCGTCTGGTTTGCACGGTTGCAAATACCCGTGCTGCGCGTCGCGCTGGCCGAGCCGGACTTTTTCAGCACACTGCAGCACCCCGCCCGCCGTCTGATCGACCGCATGGGCTCGTGTGCACTGGGGTTCGATGCCAACATGTCCGAAGTCAGTGCGCAGGCCCTTGAAATCGAAATCAGGCGGGTGGTACAGGTCATCGAGCAGTACCCGGAAACCGGCAGGCGCGTGTTCCAGCTGGTGTACGACGAGTTCCAGTCGTTCCTGGCCAAGCACCTGCAGTCGCAGGGTTCGACGGGCAAACTTGTCAGCATCGCGCAGCAGGTCGAACAAAAAGAAACCCTGACGGTGCAATACACCATCGAGCTGCGCAAACAGCTCAACGACATGCCGGTGCGCGATGAGATCCGCGATTTCCTGTTCAAGATCTGGGCTGAGGTGCTCGCAGTGGCCAGCATCAAGTTCGAGGCCAAGCACGAGATCATGACCCTGCTCAAATCCACCGCATCCGACCTGCTGTGGGCAGCCAGCGCAAAACCCACCCGAGCCGAGCGGGCGCAGGTGATCGCACAGCTTCCCAACCTGCTGGCCCGGTTGCGCAAGGGCATGGGAATGCTGGGCATGGACACGGCATCGCAAGATCAGCAGATCAAGCGCATCAGCGACATCCTGGCCGATGCATTCATGTCGCGCACCGAAACCATTCCCGCCGATCAACTGGCCGAGGTCACCCGCAACCTGTCGAGCCTGGAGGACTTTCTGCCGCAGGACGGCGTGGGCGATCTCGACCTTGATCAGGACAGCATCGAGATGATCACCGGCGCAGATGCGTCGCACATCGTGGTCATTGCCCAAGGTGGCGAACCCGCTAACCCAGCCATGCGCGCCTGGGCCCTTGAGCTACAACTGGGCACATGGTTCAGACTGGACCACAACAACAGCCCTTGCCAGGTGCAGTTCGCCTGGCGCAGTGACCGTGGCCAGCTGTACCTGTTTGCCACGGCACAACAGCAGTGCTACCTCATACAGACCGCGCGGGTGGCCTCCTACCTGCAAGCGGGCCTGCTGGTACCGGTGGAAGAAGAATCCCTGACCGTGCGGGCAACGCGCGCCGCACTGGAAAAACTGGATGCCAACCCAGAACGCCTGCTGACATGAGCCCCCCAAAGGGCCAACACGTTCAGGTGCGAACAATCCGCTGGAACAGCCCACCCGGCATGCGCACCAAGTGGCCGTCAAGCTCCAGGTCCAGCAAATGCACCTGCAACGTGGCGGTAGCCAGTCCGGTGCGAGCCTGTATCGCATCCAAACCGATGGGCGCATGGCCCATGCAGTCCAGCACCCCATCACCCGATTGAGCCGTGCGGTGCGTTGCTGACGAACCGTCGTCAGCAGGGTCGGCCTCATCGTCGGACACGGCTTCGTCAGCAAACGGATCCGCTGGGTCGTTCTTCGGTTTCTGTGCTTTCCCCCCTGTGAACCGGAGCTCCTCCAGCACATCCTGCGCCGTTTCGACCAGTTTGGCCCCCTGGCGGATGAGCGCGTGGCAGCCCTTGGCCTGGGTCGAATGGATGGAGCCGGGAATGGCGAACACATCGCGGCCCATGTCCGCAGCGCAACGCGCCGTGATGAGCGAGCCCGATGCCAGCGCCGCCTCGACCACCAGTGTGCCCTGCGACAGGCCCGCGATGATCCGGTTGCGCTTGGGGAAATTGGACGGCGAAGGCGATGTGCCGAGCGGGAACTCGCTGATCAACAAGGCATGTGCCGCCATGCGGTGTGCCAGGTCCAAGTGGCGGCGGGGGTACACACGGTCCAACCCTGTGCCGACGACCGCGATGGTGCCACCCTCTGCATCCAGCGCCCCTTCGTGCGCTGCGCCGTCGATACCCAGCGCCAGCCCGGACACGATGCACACACCCGCCGCAGCCAGCGCACGGCACATGTCACGCGCCGTCAATGCACCTTGTGCAGTGGGGTTGCGGCTGCCGACCACCGCCAGGCGCATGGGGTGGGACAGCAATGCCAGATCGCCCTGTGCATACAGCAGCAGGGGCGGGTCGGCAATTTCAAGCAATTCGGCCGGGTAGGCCGCATCGGCCAGCGTCAGCACATGACGGTTTGCACCGGCGGCCAGCCATGCGTGGGTGGCCTCGCAGGTTGGCGCCCAATCGGGCGGCGGCACCAGCAGGGCCTGGGTTTGCGCCGGGCTCACCACCTGGCGCAACACCGCCTCGGGCTGAGCAAACACCTGTTCAGGCAAGCCAAACGCCGTCAGCAAGCGTCGGGCCGACACATCGCCCACGCCTGGCGTGAGGCTCAGACGCAGCCAAGCGTCCAGTTCATGTTCCCCAGCCATGGTGCGTCAGGGGTGGGTGAAACGGTCACCCACCTTCACCCCATCGGTGATATCCAGCACAAGCGCATATGACAGCTTCTCGAACGTGCGGAACACGATCATCAGCCCATTGCGCTCGTCGGGCAAACGGATGGTCGCCAGATTCGCATCGGTGCGGTCAACGAAGCGCTGCCCGTCTTTCAGGATGGCCAGCACATGCCCCACTTCCAGCCCTTGCGACTGCCCCCGGTTGATGACCACGACCTGGTTTTGCCCAGCAAAGTGCACCGCATTGCCGTACACAGACACGATCTGCCCCGCCTGCGCCTCGGCAGGGGCACGGGGTGCGAAGGCAACGTTATCCATGGCCACATCGACCAACATGCGGTCCCCCAGACGGATTTCTTCTTTGGTGCTCACGATGTCGATGGTGGCCGGTTCGATTTCCAGACCGGTCTGGCCATCTTTCATCATCACCTCGCGCATGGCCTCGCCACGTGCCAAACGAGCCTTGCCAACGAATTGCGCTTCGTAGCCAAGCACCTCGCCGGTGGTGGGGTCTTTCAACGGCGTGGCGCTGCGCAACACCCTGAACTTGCGGGGCTCACCGGGCGCCATCGACAGGCCACCGTCGCTCGCGCCTTGTATAGACCGCGCATACGCCCTGTCCCCTTTGCTCAGCAGCACACGGCCTTCCTGTGCCGCGACGATGCGAGGGGCCAGCGCAAACGTGGGCTCATCGACAATCTGGGCTTCCGCCAGAAACGGCTCGATGGCGCGCAACGGGATCATGGGAATGGCCGCTTCGGCCAGTGACTCGTACCGCGTGCGTGGCGACACGCGCACAGTCGGCAATTCGCCACGGTCACCTTGCACGCGCAGCACCGCGCGGCCCGACGAGGTGTCAAGCACCAGCACCTGACCTGGGTAAATGCGGTGTGGGTTGCGGATATCGGCCAGGTTCATGCCCCACAGCTCGGGCCAGCGCCAGGGGCTGCGCAGGAACAGGCCGGAAATGGCCCACAACGTATCGCCCCGCTTGACCGTGTGGCTCGCAGGCGCATCGGGCGCCACCTCGCTCAACGCCACACCGGCCTGGGCCACTTTCTGGGCTGTGGCCTGTTGCTGTGGTGTCACCGGAAAGTTCTGCGCCCCGACCCCGGCTGCCGCCCACCCCGCAGCGGCCACC
>JAVBXK010000046.1 GCA_030824555.1 bacterium | reverse complement strand
AATTGGATGGCATTTTGTGACATCGCACACCTCCTGGCTCCGCAAGTTGATCATCGCGTCTTGCTTCTTCTGACTCTGCTGCTGACTGAATGTTCCTCTGAGGTATGTACCTAATCAGGATTTTTTGCCATCTATCGCCTTACTATATTAAATAGTCAGCTACATATTTTGAATTTATCAGTCACTTGACCAAGGCACACACTTTGGGCGTTGGATGCAGGGGCAAGCCAGCGTCCACCCCAAAAGACTGCAGGAAAAAACAGTCAGTGCCGAATATCGATCACGTCAATGGTGGGGGGCACGGCCAAGCGCGCTGGCAACCCGATGGTGCCCACGCCCGGCGTCACCAGCAAATGCCCTGCTGGCAACGGGTACACACCATCCCACCAAGGCCACCGTACCGTGCGGCGCAGCAACGACGGCGTGACACCGGGCAGCCAGATCTGTCCGCCGTGGGTATGGCCCGACATGATCAGGAACGCAGCGTTTTTGGGTAGCAAGGCCGCTGTGTCGGGTTGATGCGCCACCACCAATCGTGGCAAGCTCGTTGGCAAGCTTGGCATTGCACCACCTGGCCAGAGCTGGCGAATCTGCGCCCTGGGCCGACCACCCCACAGGTCATCCAGGCCCACCAGTTCCCAACCGTTGAAGGCCACGCGCTTCCCTTCGATCAGTTGCACGCCGTTCACACGCAGCGCCTCCCTCAATGCCGCTGACAGGGCCGGGCCTGGCGATTCCACGTCATGGTTGCCCAGCACGCCAAACACGGGCACACGGAGAGATTTGAACGGGGCAAAACCCCGCGCCAGGTCGAGGCTGGGCTCATACGTCCAGTCCCCGGCAACCACCACGGCGTCCACGTTCAACGTATTCAACCGGTCCACTAAGCGTTGAACCTGGTGGTCGCGAAAAAACAGGCCCCAATGAATGTCTGCCACCAAGGCCAGTCGCAATGGCTGAGCACCTTTGGGCAACTGGTGCAAGGTCGTTTCCCGCACGCGCAACGTGTTGGGCTCCACCAGGCCAGCCCACAAACCAATCGACACCATGGCCAACAAAGTGCTTGCAAGCACCGTTGCCACGCGGTTTCGGACGGCGATGCGCTGCCGCAACGTCAGAACCAGGGCGCACCAGACGGCAGGGGCAACCAACCAGGTCGCCCAGTAAAGCCAGAGCTTGATGCCGTAACGCCCGGCATGCCCTGCGGTGTGCCACCGCCCCTGGTGGTCGGCAAAGGTGGCCACACATGCCAGCAACACCATCACACCGACAAAGCGCCACGCCCGCCCCGGCGTCGGACGCCCCAAAAACCGGTGCATGCGTGGGGGCAGGTGGGTCAGGATTCGCGGCGCAGTGCGGGGAACAGGATGATGTCGCGGATGCTGGGGCTGTCGGTCAGCAACATCATCAGGCGGTCCATGCCAATGCCGCAGCCACCGGCAGGGGGCATGCCGTACTCGAGGGCACGCACGAAATCGTGGTCGAAGAACATGGCTTCGTCGTCGCCACTGTCTTTGGCCGCCACTTGCGAATGAAAACGCGCTGCCTGGTCTTCTGCGTCGTTCAACTCCGAAAAACCGTTGCCGAATTCGCGCCCGGTGATGTACAGCTCGAAGCGCTCGGTCACATCGGGGCGGGTGTCCGAGGCACGGGCCAGCGGGGAAATTTCAACCGGGTGTTCGCAAATGAACGTGGGATTCCAGAGCTTTTCTTCGACGGTTTCTTCGAAATACATGACCTGCAGGCTGGCCAGGCTGCGGGTTGAGAGCTTGTTTTTCGCTTCCGACAAACCCAGTTTTTTCAGCGCAGCAATGAGCCATTGCACGTCGTCCACGGCGGGCACACCACCCTGGCCCAACTCACCACCGGCACCGGTGTACTTGCAAATGGCCTCGCGAATGGTCAGGCGCTCGAACGGTTTGGCCAGATCGACCGGTTCACCGGCATAAGTCAATTGAAGCGTGCCGACTGCTTTCAGGGCAGCATCGCGCACCAGCTCTTCGGTGAAGTTCATCAGGTCCTGGTAATTCCAGTACGCCGCGTAGAACTCCATCATGGTGAACTCGGGGTTGTGGCGGACGCTGATGCCTTCGTTGCGGAAGTTGCGGTTGATCTCGAACACGCGCTCGAAGCCGCCCACCAGCAGGCGCTTCAGGTACAGCTCGGGCGCGATGCGCAAATACATCTGCTGGTCCAGCGCGTTGTGATGCGTTTCAAACGGCTTGGCATTGGCCCCACCGGGAATGGGGTGCAGCATGGGCGTTTCCACTTCCAGGAAATTGTGTTGCACCATGAACTCACGGATGCCGCTGACTGCCTTGCTGCGCGCCATGAAACGCTTGCGGGCAGACTCGTCGGTCATCAGGTCAACGTAGCGTTGGCGGTACTTGATTTCCTGGTCGTGCACGCCGTGGAACTTGTCGGGCAGCGGGCGCAGGCTCTTGGTCAGCAAACGGATGCGCGTGGCGTGGATGGACAGCTCACCGGTACGGGTTTTGAACACAACGCCCTCGGCGGCGATGATGTCGCCCAGGTCCCAATGCTTGAACGCGGCGTGCACCTCTTCGCCCACGCTTTCGTTGTTCAGGTAGATCTGGATCCGGCCCGCGCTGGGGCCGAATGAGGCATCCTGCAGCGTGGCAAAGCTGGCTTTGCCCATCACTCGCTTGAGCATCATGCGACCCGCCACACTGGCGGTCACGGCCATGGGCTCCAGCGTCTCTTTCGGGAAAATGTCGTACTTCTCGAACAGGTCCGCCGCCCGGTCGGCGGGCTTGAAATCGTTGGGGAAGGCCACACTGCCGTCCTGCTTCGCCTTCTCACGGATGGCCTTGAGCTTTTCGCGACGCTCGGCAATCAGCTGGTTGTCGTCAAAGGCATCGGAATGGTGAGGGGTTGCAGCGTTTGCAGGAGTGGTTTGTGAAGTCATGGCCTGGTTTCAATCCACGCTCCTTGTGGAGCGAATTGGGAAGAGGTTACCCCTCTCCCAAAGGAAAAAAGGGCTGCGCTTTTTAGGCGCAACCCAGTATTTTAAGTTTGACTGCGTACGCCCTATTCGCCCAGGTAGGCAGCGCGCACTTTCGGGTCATCCAGCATCAGCTTGGCGTCACCACTCATGGTGATCAGGCCTGAGTCCATCACGTAGCCGCGGTCGGCAATTTTGAGTGCACGGCTGGCGTTTTGCTCCACCAGCAAAATGGTGACACCTTGTGCGTACACGTCGCGCACCACCTCGAAAATCTTGTCCACCATGATCGGCGACAGACCCATCGAGGGCTCGTCGAGCAGGAGCACCTTGGGACGGCTCATCAGCGCGCGGGCCATGGCCAGCATCTGTTGCTCACCACCGGACATGGTGCCGGCCAGCTGGTCCTTGCGTTCGCGCAGACGGGGGAAGATGCCGAACATTTTTTCGATGTCGGCGGCAATGCCGCCGTTGTCGTTGCGCGTGAACGCACCGATCTGCAGGTTTTCGGTGATGGTCATGCGGGTGAACACCCCACGGCCTTCCGGCACCATGGCCAGACCTTCTTTCACCAAGTCCCAGGCACCCTTGCCTTTGATGCTTTGGCCCAGGTATTCGATGTCACCCTCCACAAACGGCTGGGTGCCGGTAATGGCTTTCATGGTGGTGGTTTTGCCCGCGCCGTTGGAGCCGATGAGGGTGACCAGTTCACCCTCGTGCACCTCCAGATCGGCTCCCTTGACGGCTTTGATGCCACCGTAATTGACCTTCAGGCCCTTGACTTTGAGCAGTGTGTTTGCCATGTGCTGTTCTCTCTTGCTTGGTGTCAGGGTGAATCAGTGGCCACCGGTGCCCAGATAGGCCTCGATGACTTTTTCGTTCCTCTGCACCTCGGCCGGCGTGCCGCTGACCAGCGGTTTGCCATAGTCCAGCACGGTGACGCGGTCGCACAGGCCCATGACCAGTTTCACGTCGTGTTCGATGAGCAAAATGGTGCGGTTGTCGTTGCGGATGCGGTCAATCAATTCGCGCAGTTGCACCTTTTCGGTGGCGTTCATGCCCGCTGCGGGTTCGTCCAGCGCAATCAGCTGCGGGTCGGTGGCCAGGGCGCGGGCAATTTCCAGCCGACGCTGGTCGCCGTAGCTCAGGGTGCGCGCCTTGAAGTCGGCGTACTTGCCAATGCCCACGTAGTCCAGCAACTCCTGGGCACGCTGGGCAATGGCTTTTTCCTCGGCTTTGAAACCCGGTGTGCGAAAAATGGCCCCAATCAAGCCCGATTTGGTGCGGATGTGCCGCCCCACCATCACGTTTTCGAGTGCAGTCATTTCGGCAAACAGGCGGATGTTCTGGAACGTGCGGGCAATGCCCGCCTTGGCCACTTCGTGCACCGCACTGGGGGTATAGGGCTTGCCTGCCAGCTCGAACACGCCGCTGTCAGGCGTGTACAGGCCGGTCAGCACGTTGAAGAACGTCGTTTTGCCGGCGCCGTTGGGCCCGATCAGCCCGTACACCTGACCACGCTGAATGGTCACGGCCACGTCGCTGAGCGCTTGCAAACCGCCGAAGCGTTTGGACACGCCCGACACGTTCAGCACGGTATCTTTGGTGACGGCGTTCATGCTGCGTCTCCCTTGGTCAGCGATTTGCCATGCTCAGGCGACGGCCACAGCCCCCGTGGGCGCAACAACATGACAACGATCATGGCCAGCGCAATCAGCAGCTGGCGAAGGATTTCAGGGGCCAGGCGGCCATCGGTCAGCGCAGTGAGCGGACCCGCCAGGTGGCGCAGCAGTTCGGGCAGGGCAGCCAGCAGCAACGCACCCAGAATGACGCCCGGGATGTGGCCCAGGCCACCCAAGGTGATCATGGCGATGATCATGACCGACTCCATCAGGCTGAACGATTCGGGTGACACAAAACCCTGGAAGCTGGCAAACATGACACCGGACACGCCACCGAACGAGGCCCCCATGCCAAACGCCATGAGCTTCAGGTTGCGGGTGTTCAGGCCCATGGCTTTGGCGGCGATTTCATCTTCACGGATGGCCATCCATGCGCGGCCGATGCGGGAATGCTCCAGCCGGGTCGACACGACGATGATCACCATCACCAGGAACAGGAACATGTAGTAATACAGCGAAACCGACTGGAACACGATACCGAACAGCTCCTGCTTTTGCCCCAGGCTGACACCGAAGACGGAAACCGGGTCAATCTGCATCAGGCCTTTGGGTCCGTTGGTGATGTTGATGGGACGGTCGAGGTTGAGCATGAAAATGCGCACGATTTCGCCGAAACCCAGCGTCACGATGGCCAGGTAGTCACCCCGCAATTTCAGCGTGGGGGCACCCAGCAGCATGCCCACCACGCCAGCCAGCACACCTGCCAGGATTAACACCACCCAGATGCTGAGGTGCAAGCCGTTGGGAAACGCTGCCTTGATGGCCGGGAACGCCTCGGCCAAATGGGGCGAGCCCAGCAGGCCCATCAGGTAGGCCCCGACGGCAAAGAAGGCCACATAGCCCATGTCCAGCAGGCCCGCAAAGCCCACGATGATGTTCAGGCCCAGCGCCAGCATGACGTACAGCAACGCCATGTCGACGATGCGCATCCACGCATTGCCAAAAGGCTGCAGCAACAGGGGCAGCACCAGCAGGGCCACGCCGCACAGCACGAACGCAATCAACTTGCCTTGTTTGGATTCAAACATGTGTGTTCTCCTGTGCGTCAGGCGCGGTCGGCCACACGTTCACCCAGCAGGCCCGACGGACGGACCGTGAGCACGAGGATGAGCACGATGAAGGCAAAGATGTCTGAGTACTGGCTGCCCAGCACACCACCCGTCAGGTCGCCCAGGTAACCGGCGCCGATGCCCTCAATGAGCCCCAGCGCAATGCCACCCACCACGGCACCGCCGAGGTTGCCGATGCCACCGAACACCGCAGCCGTGAAGGCCTTCAGGCCAGGCATGAAACCCATGGAGTGCTGCACCGTACCGTAGTTGGCTGCCCACATCACGCCGGCCAGCGCAGCCAGCATGGCCCCGATGACGAAGGTGGCCGAAATGACCACGTCGGGCTTGATGCCCATCAGACCCGCCACGCGGGGGTTTTCAGCCGTAGCACGCATGGCGCGCCCCAGCTTGGTGCGGTTGACCAGGTACATCAGCCCCGCCAGCGTCACAGCCGTGGCCGCCAGGATGAACACCTGCGTCACCGAAATGACCGCACCGGCAATTTCAAACGGCTCGGCTGACAACACGGATGGGTAGGACTTGGGGTTGGGTTTCCAGATGATCATGGCGAACGTCTGCAACAGCAGCGACATGCCAATGGCCGTGATCAAGGGAGCCAACCGAGGCGAATTGCGAAGCGGTCGGTAAGCCAGCTTTTCGATGGTGAAGTTGAGCACCGAGCACACCACCATGGCAATGACGATGGCCAAACTCAGCAATATCCACCCGGGTGTGCCAGGCATGCTCTCTTGCATGGTGATGATGATGGACCAGCTGGTCAGTGCGCCCACCATCAGGACATCGCCGTGGGCGAAGTTGATGAGGCCGATGATGCCGTACACCATGGTGTAGCCAAGGGCCACCAGCGCATACATGCTGCCCAGCACCAGACCGTTGATGATCTGCTGAAGCAAGATATCCATATTGTGTTTCTCCGTTGTTGGGCACTCAGCTAGCACAGCCCAGGGTTGGCACAAGCTAGCAAAAAACCCGCCAGGTTGCTTCCTGTTGGGAAACGGCCTGCGGGTTGGACGCGGATTGTAGCCACTGCCGTACCCGCAAACTGCCCCGACACACCGCTCAATGCCGGGGTTTTCCCTTGGCTTCAAATGCAAATTGCATACAGATTGACCTCCATCAGGCGGACAGCAAGCCCATCAGTTTTGCTGATGACTCAGCCGCTTCAGTTCTCGCAACTTATCAGCTATGCGGATTTCAAGCCCGCGCTCCACAGGCTGGTAAAAGCCCGGATCGGCCATGCCGTCTGGCAAATAACGCTCACCGGCCGCAAACCCGCCGGGCTCATCATGCGCGTAGCGGTAACCCTTGCCGTGATCCAGGTCTTTCATGAGCTGGGTGGGTGCGTTGCGCAAATGCATGGGCACGGGGCGGCTGCCATCGCGCTTTACATAGGCCTGCGCCTGTTTGAAGGCGGTGTAAACGGCGTTCGACTTGGGAGCCACCGCCAGGTACACCACGCACTGCGCCAGGGCCAGTTCGCCTTCGGGTGAGCCCAGTCGCTCATACACCTCGGCGGCATCCAGTGCCAGACGCAGCGCGCGGGGGTCGGCCAAGCCGATGTCTTCGCTGGCCATGCGCACCAACCGGCGGGCCATGTAGCGTGGGTCAGCCCCGGCATCGAGCATGCGCACCAGCCAATACAGCGCGGCATCGGGGTCCGAGCCTCGCACCGATTTGTGCAGCGCCGAAATGGTGTCGTAAAACGCATCGCCGCCTTTGTCAAAACGGCGCAGCCGTTCACCCAGCACGCGTTGCAACCATGCCACCGTGACACAGTCCACCTGCTCGCTGCGGGCCGCCACGGCCAGCGTTTCTAGCGTGTTGAGCAGGCGGCGGGCATCGCCATCGGCATAGGCCACGATCAACTCGGATGCATCGTTTTCCATAGCTGGAAACGCTTTATTTTCCTGCGCACGGGCCAATATTTGCTTCAAATCTTCGGCATCCAGTGCCCGCAGCACATAGACGGCCGCCCGCGACAGCAACGCAGCATTCACCTCGAAAGACGGGTTTTCGGTGGTCGCGCCGATGAAGGTGAACAAGCCACTCTCCACGTGCGGCAGGAATGCGTCCTGCTGGCTTTTGTTGAAGCGGTGCACCTCGTCCACGAACACCAGCGTGCGCACGGGCACCAGGCCGGTCTGGGCGGCTTGCGCCTGCTCGACCGCCTCGCGAATGTCTTTCACCCCGCCCAGCACCGCACTGATGGTGATGAACTGCGCGTCAAACGCCGTCGCCATCAGCCGCGCGATGGTGGTTTTGCCCACGCCAGGCGGCCCCCAGAGCAAGCAGCTGTGCGGCTGGCCCGACTCGAAGGCCAGGCGCAGCGGCATGCCCGGCCCCAGCAGATGCTGCTGACCAATGACCTCGCCCAAGGTGCGTGGGCGCAGGCGTTCTGCCAGCGGTGTGTGAGAAGAGGATGTCGGATGTGTCACGTGCGTTCAGCCAAAAAGGAGCTCAGTCCCCGCCACCACAGCCACTGCCGCTGCAACCACTGCTGTCGCTGCTGCTGTCTGAAGCACCGCTGGCACTGTGGCCATCAGAACCGAAGCCATCTGTGCTGCCGTCTACCGACGCTTCCGAGAAGTCGCCCGCACAGTAGGCGCCGCCAGTCTGGTCAGCGCGGCGCACGCCACCGCAATCGGGCACGTAGCGAAAACCGTCGGCAATGGCAAACTTGGCGTCCAGCGCGAACAGCAGGGGCAAACGCGATGGTTTGGCCGGGTTGATGTGCTCGGCCTTGCACACCCACCACCAGCAACGGCGCAAACCAGCATTGGTGTCCTGCTGCGTGCCCAATACCGCTGCCGGTGTGTGGTGGAAAAAACGGCCGAATGCCCGGCGGCAGAACGCCTCGTACGCCTTGGTGTACAGGATGAACTCGTGCCACAGGTCGTCGGCCAGTTGCGACGGCATGGCAACCGGTTGTTGGCCGCTGCTCAGGTAGGCCATGAAAAACTGGCGAAGGCCTTGGGCCACCAGTTCGGCGTCTCTGCCCGACAGTTCGGGGCGCAGCGTTCGCAGCTTTTTCAACAACCCGGGGGGCCAGTTGTAGTCCTGCACAAACGCTGCGCGCCGCTGCTTGACACGCAGCCGCCAATAGCCCAAAGCCAGCAAAGCCGATCCGGCGCACCCGGCCAGCAGCAACAGGTCAGTGAGGGTTGGCAACGACACCGGGCAAACCTGCCGTCACTGCTTCAGCACGTCCGCACCCGCTGGCGGCTTGAACTGAAATTGACTGGCGGGCAGCGTCGAGTGGGTCTTGAAGCCTTCGAAACGGATGGTGGACCGCTGGCCAAAACCGTCCTCCATGTCGAGCACAGCCAACTCGCCCTGCGCAAAGCCCACGCGCACGCTTTTCAGTTGGCCGTCGCGCTGGCGGGGCGTGGCACGCACCCAGCTCATGCCTTGGCCATCGGGCTCATCGGCCAGCTCGAACACCTCTGACAGCTTGGCGATGCTGGCAGACGAGGCCACCAAGGCAGCAGGTGTCGAACCCAGGGCCTGCGCCTGCGAGCGGCTGGTCACCTGGTTCAGGTCCTGGTCGTGCAGCCACAGGGTCTTGCCATCGGCCACGATGGTCTGCTCGAACGGCTTGACGTAATCGAAGCGGAATCGGTCGGGCCGCATGAAGGCAAAACTGCCGCGCGAAGTCTTGGCGCGGCCAGATGTCTCACCGGCACGGGTAGGCGCTGTCACGGTTTGCACGAAAGTGGCAGAACCCGCTTTGGCATCGGACAAGAATTTTTCAAGATCATTCAGACCGCCAGCGCTTGTCAAAAAAGGAGTTACAGCTATGAAAACAGATAAATAAAGATTGCGCATAGCCGTTGGACTGCCTCCGCCAGACAAAAGTTGCCGGGTGCCTGCCCGTTCGGCATGCCCCAGGCCCTGCTGCAGCGGTGCGCGCAATGTGGGGTGTGCAACCATCAGTCGCCCCCCCGGGCTGGCACCAGGATGTCGCGCTGGCCGCTGCTGGTCAGCGAGCTGACCAGACCGGCCTTTTCCATGTCTTCAAGCAACCGGGCCGAGCGGTTGTAGCCAATTTTCAGTTTGCGCTGCACATACGAAATGCTGGCCTTTCGGTCCTTGAGGACAATTTCCACCGCCTGGTCGTACATGGGGTCTTTTTCACCGCCCGCTTCACCGCCGGTGTCACCGTCAAAACCGCCCTCGCCTTCGCCCAGGTTGGCTTCCAGCACGCCGTCGATGTAGTTGGGCTCGCCACCCTGCTCTTTGAGGTAGGCCACCACACGGTGCACCTCTTCGTCACTGACGAACGCCCCGTGCACCCGTTGCGGATAGCCGGTGCCGCTGGGCATGTAAAGCATGTCGCCCATGCCCAGCAGGGCCTCGGCGCCCATCTGGTCCAGGATGGTGCGGCTGTCGATCTTACTGCTCACCTGGAAAGAAATGCGCGTGGGAATGTTGGCCTTGATCAGGCCGGTGATCACGTCCACGCTGGGGCGCTGCGTGGCCAATATCAGGTGAATGCCGGCGGCACGGGCCTTTTGTGCCAGGCGGGCAATCAGCTCTTCGATCTTCTTGCCCACCACCATCATCAGGTCGGCCAGCTCGTCGATCACCACCACGATGTGCGGCAGCCGCTCCAGCGGTTCGGGCTGCTCGGGTGTCAGGCTGAACGGGTTGCCAATGAACTCGCCGCGAGCCTTGGCATCGTCAAGCTTGGTGTTGAAACCCGCCAGGTTGCGCACGCCCATTTTGCTGAGCAGCTTGTAGCGCTTTTCCATCTCGGCCACGCACCAGTTCAGGCCGTTGGCGGCCTGCTTCATGTCGGTGACCACGGGGCACAGCAGGTGCGGGATGCCCTCGTACACGCTCATTTCGAGCATCTTGGGGTCGATGAGCATGAGGCGCACGTCGCGTGCATCGGCCTTGTACAGCAGGCTCAAAATCATCGCGTTGATGCCCACCGATTTGCCTGAACCTGTGGTGCCCGCCACCAAGCAGTGAGGCATTTTGGCCAGGTCGGCCACCACCGGGTTGCCCACGATGTCCTTGCCCAGACCCATGGTCAGCAGGCTCTTGGCCTCGTGGTAGACCTGCGAGCCCAGAATTTCGCTCAGCTTGATGGTTTGACGCTTGGCATTGGGCAGCTCCAGCGCCATGTAGTTTTTGCCCGGAATGGTCTCGATCACGCGGATGGACACCAAACTCAACGACCGGGCCAGGTCGCGCGCCAGGTTCACCACCTGCGAGCCCTTCACGCCCGTGGCAGGCTCGATTTCATAGCGCGTGATGACCGGGCCGGGGGCCGCAGCCACCACATGCACCTCCACGCCAAAGTCTTTCAGCTTTTTCTCGATCAGGCGGCTGGTCATTTCAAGTGTGTCGGCCGACACCGATTCCTGGCGCACCGGGGCGCCGTCCAGCAAATCAACCTGCGGCAAGTGCGAATCGGGCATGTCCCTGAACAGCGGTTTCTGGCGCTCCTTGGCCACACGGTCGCTCATCACGGCATCGGGCAGGGCTGGCTCGATGATGCGCACAGGCTCGGCCCGGTGCGGTGCGGCCGACGGTGCCAAGATGGCTTCGTGCAAGGTAGGTTCCGTGCGCTCGACGGCACGTGGTCCGTCGGCACGCCCCCCTTCGGTCGACTCGACCGAAGCCTCCCACGGCGGCGACGTGGCAGCCTCGTCTTCCACGCGCTCGCGCGCAGCCTGCTTGCCAATGAGCAGATCGTGGTCGGCCTCGCGGCGTTCCCTGTGAGACTGCCACCACGCGTCAACCTGACGGCCCATGCTTTCAGCCCACTGCCCCCACGAAAACCTGAACACGCCTGCCGATGCCACCACCAGCAAGGCAATCGACACCAATGCCGAGCCATTGAAGCCCAGCCAACGCATGGCCAACTGCCCCAACCAGTAGCCCAATGCACCACCGGAATGCCCAGGCAACAGCGGCTCGAACCGATACAAGCGGCTCCATTCCAGCACCGCACTGGCGGCCACCAGCAGCAACAGCAAGGTCCAGAAACCCAGGCGACGCATCGGAGCGGCCTGCAACCAGGCCCACCGGCCCTCGGCCCAATCGCCGTTTTTCTGTGCAGGCTCTGCACGTAACCATGCGGCCAACGAGGCCAGCCACAACCGCAAGCCCACCAGAAACAACCACCAGGTCGACAAACCCAGCAGGAAGAAGGAACCGTCCGCCAGATACGCCCCGGCACGCCCACCCCAGTTGTGCAACGGCAGGCCTGCGCCCGTGGTGGACCAGGCTGCGTCCCCCCGCGAATAGCTGGCCAATGAAATGAAGGCAAACAGCAGCGCAGCCAGTCCGCCCAGTAACCCGAGTTCCTGCGCAAACCGGTTGATGCCCATGGGCGGTGCGGCCGCCCGGTCTGCGTTGAGCGTGTTCAGCGAATACGTCATGGGCGAATGAGCCTGTCCTGTATGAGGGTGTTGCCGTCTGCCAGGGTCTGGATGAACCCCCTGTCTTCCAGATCCTTGATGACCCGGCTGACCATTTCGCGCGAAGCGCCGATCATTTTGGCCACGTCCTGGCGCGATACCTTGCCCCTGATCACCCAGCGTCCGGGGGACTCTTCGGTAGCCGATTCGGTCAGCACGCGTGCCACACGGCCATACACATCCATCAGCGCCAGCGACTCGATCTTGCGGTCGGCCTGGCGCAGGCGCTGCACCAGGCCTTTCATCACGGCATAGGCCATGGCCGAGTTTTCGCCCAGGCAGCGTGCAAATTCGCTGCGCCCGAGCAACAGCACATCGGTCTGGATGTCGGCACGCACGGTGGCGGAATGCGGTTGGTTGTCGATCAGGCTCATCTCACCCAGGTAGTCGCCAGGGCTGAGCGTGGCCAGAATGACTTCACGCCCGCGCTCATCGGTGGTCAGCACACGGGCGCGGCCGGTCAGCAAAATGGCCAGGCAATTGGACTTTTCGCCCTGCGTCACGATCACCTCACCGCGTTTGAAGCGTTGCTTGGCCACCGCCTGCGACACCGCTTCGGCCTGTGGCTGCGTGAGGGTAGAAAACAACGGCACCCGGCGGATCAACTCCAGATTGGACAAAATCGACATTGGTTGTTCCTTTGCGAACGGGGTGGCAACAGCCATGCAGACCTGTACACGAATTAAGGTGGGCTTCAGGTCAACGCCGGGCACATTCATACAATGACAATGCCAGATACACCCGGCTGGCCCGTTCAAACAGCGGGCTTGCGCCAGCCCTCATCCGAAGACAGCACACGTTGCCGTGCACCACACATCATGAAGCATTCTAAAGTTCTCATTCTGGGCTCCGGCCCTGCCGGTTACACCGCTGCCATTTATGCCGCCCGCGCCAACCTGGCGCCCACGCTGATCACGGGCATTGCCCAGGGCGGCCAGCTGATGACGACAACCGAAGTGGACAACTGGCCCGCCGACGTGAACGGTGTGCAAGGCCCTGACCTGATGCAGCGTTTTCAGCAACACGCCGAACGCTTCAAAACCGAAATGGTGTTCGACCACATCAACGCGGTCGACCTGAGCAAGCGCCCCTTCGTGCTCACCGGCGACAGCGGCCAGTACAGCTGCGACGCGCTGATCATTGCCACCGGTGCATCGGCCAAATACCTGGGCCTGCCGTCTGAAGAAGCCTTCATGGGCAAAGGTGTGAGCGGCTGTGCCACCTGCGACGGCTTTTTCTACCGTGGGCAACCCGTTGCCGTGGTGGGCGGCGGCAACACGGCCGTCGAAGAGGCGCTGTACCTGTCGAACATTGCCAGCAAGGTCACGTTGATTCACCGCCGTGACAAGTTCAAGGCCGAAGCCATCATGATCGACCACCTGATGGAAAAAGTGGCCGCAGGCAAGATCGAACTCAAAACCCATTGCGTGCTCGACGAAGTGCTGGGCGATGCCAAAGGCGTGAACGGCGTACGCCTGAAAAGTGTGCAAACCGGTGCCACCGAAGACCTGAGCGTGCAAGGCTGCTTCATTGCCATCGGCCACCACCCCAACACCGACATTTTCAAGGGCCAGCTGGAAATGAAAGACGGCTACATCGTGCCGCGTTCAGGGTCCAACGGTTTGGCCACCATGACCAGCGTACCCGGCGTGTTTGCCGCTGGCGACGTGCAGGACAACATCTACCGCCAGGCCATCACCAGTGCGGGCACAGGCTGCATGGCAGCACTGGATGCCCAGCGCTTCCTGGAGCAAGGCGGCGTCTGATCTATAATGCTGGGTTTCCCAGGGTTACCGCCACCCTTTTTCATGGCGAGGTGAGGTTGTCATCCTGGCCGTCAGGCCACGGCAACCGTGTTTATCGGAGTGTCCTCATGGCACGCGTCTGCGACGTAACGGGCAAAAAGCCCATGGTGGGAAACAATGTTTCCCACGCAAACAACAAAACCAAGCGCCGGTTCCTTCCCAACCTGCAATACCGCCGTTTCTGGGTGGAAAGCGAAAACCGTTGGGTGCGTTTGCGCGTCTCCAGCGCTGCTTTGCGCCTGATCGACAAAAACGGCATTGACGCCGTGCTCGCAGACCTGCGCGCACGCGGCCAAGCCTGATACTGAAAGGAACCGATCATGGCAACCAAAGGCGGACGCGAAAAGATCAAGCTGGAATCCACTGCGGGTACCGGCCACTTCTACACCACCAACAAGAACAAGAAAACCACGCCCCAAAAGCTGGCTTTCATGAAGTTCGACCCCAAGGCTCGCAAACACGTCGAGTACAAGGAAATCAAGCTGAAGTGATTCACTTCAGCTGATAAAAAAAGCCGCTGTGTCCCAGCGGCTTTTTTATTGGCTGTTTCAGCCTGGTTTCAACCTGCGCTCTTGGCTTCAGGCAAAAAGAAGGCCACTCTGTTGGCGGCCATTGCACTGCACCCCTGCGTCTGTGCCCCCTTGCGCAGGCGCAGTACGTCAAGCCCGCACGGCCCTCAGGGTGTACGAAAACTCCTTCAATGCAGCCACGCCGCTGTCTTCGGCGCGCCGGCACCAGGCTTGCAGGTCTTTGGCCAGTTGTTCGCGGGTGTGCGTGCGGCTTGACCACAGCTGGCGCAGTTCCTCGCGCATGGCGTACATCGTGTTGAGTGCGGGGTGTTCGGCACGGAACTGGGCCAGCTTCGGGCGCACCTCGGCAGGCACCTTTTCGTCGTCACGGTGCATCCAGCGCCTGGCTGCTTCCAGCACTGACACGTCTGCATGGCGGGCCTTGGCCGCTGCGATCTCGGCCTTGCAGGCGCGGCGCATTTCGCGTGCGTAAGTGGCCATCACCTCGTAACGGTTGGCAATGATGGCTTCCAGCGTGAGTTCATCGGCCACGGGCTTCACGTCACCCAGCACCATGTGTGGCGTGGTTTTGCGCACTTTGGCCAGACCCAGTGTTTCGAGCGTGCGGATGTAGAGCCACCCAATGTCGAACTCGTAAGGCTTGACCGACAGCTTGGCCGACGTGGGGTACGTGTGGTGGTTGTTGTGCAACTCTTCGCCACCGATGATGATGCCCCACGGCGACACGTTGGTGCTGGCATCGGGCGCTTCAAAGTTGCGGTAACCCCAGTAGTGGCCCAGGCCATTGATGATGCCCGCCGCAGTGATGGGAATCCAAGCCATTTGCACCGCCCAGACCGTGACACCGATGACGCCAAACAGCGCCACGTTGACAATCAGCATCAGGCCCACGCCTTGCCAGGAAAAGCGGGTGTAGAGATTGCGCTCGATCCAGTCATCTGGCGTGCCGTGGCCATAACGGGCCAGGGTTTCGGCGTTTTTGCATTCGGCGCGGTACAGCTCGGCACCTTGCGTCAGCACGGTCTTGATGCCAAACACCACCGGGCTGTGCGGGTCACCCACCTGCTCGCATTTGGCGTGGTGCTTGCGGTGCACTGCAGCCCATTCCTTGGTGACCTGACCGGTGGTCAGCCACAGCCAGAAGCGGAAAAAATGCGACGGTATGGCATGCAGCTCCAGTGCCCGGTGCGCCTGGTGGCGGTGCAGAAAAATCGTGACACTGGCAATGGTGATGTGTGTGAACACCAGCGTGACGATCACCACTTGCCACCAGGTGAGTTCAACCAGCCCATGGGCCAACCATTGCACCAACGCATCCAACAATGTCATCTTGTTCTACTTTCTGGCGGGCCTTCGACAGTGGCCCAAACCCGGCGATTTTAGGTGCAGCCCACTGACCGGGCCAACTACTGAAGCGTACCCGTCAGAGCTTGCGCTCCCACACAGCAGCAAAGAAGCCATCGGTTTGGTGCCGGTGCGGCCACAGGCGCAGGTAGGGGCCCGAGCACAGCGCAGCGGCATTCACTTTGGCGGGGTCTGCACCATCGACGGTGGTCATCAGCCTGCCCAGTACATCGGCCACAGGCACCTGCACGAAATCGGGGTGGGCGGCAGAAAACGCCTCAGCCACCGCCTCGTTTTCTTCGGGCAGGATGCTGCAGGTGGCGTACACCAGCCGCCCGCCTGCCTTCACCAGGCGCTGTGCACTGGCCAGGATGGCCGTTTGCTTGGCCTGCAACTCCAGCACGCCCTCGGGGGTTTGCCGCCACTTCAGATCGGGGTTGCGGCGCAGCGTGCCCAGGCCTGAGCACGGGGCATCGACCAGCACGCGGTCCATCTTCCCGGCCAGGCGTTTGATGCGCTCGTCGCGCTCGTGCGCAATGGCCACGGGGTGCACGTTGGACAGGCCGCTGCGTGCCAGGCGGGGTTTGAGCGCATCGAGCCGATGGGCTGACACGTCGAACGCATACAGCCGCCCAGTGCTGCGCATCATGGCGCCGATGGCCAATGTTTTGCCGCCTGCGCCCGCGCAGAAGTCGGTGACCATTTCGCCGCGTTTGGCCTCCAGCAGCCAGGCCAGCAGTTGCGAGCCCTCGTCCTGCACCTCCAGCTCACCCTTCACGAACGCAGGCAGCTTGTTGATGGCCGGTTTGCCCTGAATGCGGATGCCCCAAGGTGAAAAAGGTGTGGCCACACCGTCGATAGCATCTTTCTTAAGCTGGGCAAGCGCTGCAGGCCTTTTTTGCTTCAAATCGTTCACACGCAGGTCGAGCGGTGCGGGTGTGTTCAGGCTGGTGGCCAGCGCCTGGAACTCGTCACCCACCTGGTCTTTCAACGGCTGCACCAGCCAGTCGGGCAGGTTGTGGCGGTGGTGGGGCTGCAAGTCGCCAGCGGGCACGGTAGCGGTGGCATCGAGCCAGGCGTTTTCGGCATCGGTCAGTGCACTTTTGATGTAGTTGCGGTCACCATGAAAACCCAACACCGCCAGCTTGCGCTCGCGCGCACCGGGGCCGGAGCGGGCCAGGTACTCGAACAACAGCTTCTGGCGCAGCACGTTGTAGGCGGTTTCGGCCAGTGTGTTGCGCTCGCGCGGCCCCAGGGATCGGTTTTCGCGAAAGAAACGGGACACCACGGCATCGGCCGGGTGATCAAATTTGACGACGAGCCGCACCAGATCGGTACAGGCTTCTAACAGGGCTTTTGGGTGCATGGGGTCGATTGTCCCATGTGGACCTGACCACAAGCCAAGGCAACCGCCCCCTGCGGGATAATCCCGCCCCATGTCTGACATTCAAGATCAGGTGCGCCGTCGCCGCACCTTTGCCATCATCTCCCACCCCGACGCCGGTAAAACCACCCTGACCGAGAAGCTGCTGCTGTTCTCGGGGGCCATCAACATCGCCGGATCGGTCAAGGCCCGCAAGGCCGCGCGCCACGCCACATCCGACTGGATGGAGATTGAAAAGCAGCGCGGCATTTCCGTGGCGTCCAGCGTGATGCAGATGGAATACCGCGACTGCGTCATCAACTTGCTCGACACCCCTGGCCACCAGGACTTTTCGGAAGACACCTACCGCGTGCTGACCGCCGTGGACGCCGCGCTGATGGTGATCGACGCGGCCAACGGCGTGGAACCGCAAACCCGCCGCCTGCTGCAGGTCTGCCGCGCCCGCAACACGCCCATCCTGACCTTCGTGAACAAGATGGACCGCGAGGTGCAGGCCCCGCTGGACGTGATGGACGAGATCGAGCGCGAGCTGGGCATGACCGTCGTGCCCTTCACCTGGCCCGTGGGCATGGGCAAGCAGTTCCACGGCGTGTACGACCGCCGCACCGACCAGATGCGCGTGTTCGCCGCCGGTGAAGACCGCGCGGGCGGCGAAGAAGAGGTGCTGTCAGGCCTGGACAATGCCGAGGCTGCCAAACGCTTCGGCATGGAATGGCAACAGGCCAAAGACGAGATGGAACTGGTGGAAGGCGCGTCACCCGCGTTCGACGAGGCTGAATTTCTGGCAGGGCGGCAAACGCCCATGCTGTTCGGCTCGGCCATCAACAACTTCGGCGTGCGCGAGGTGCTGGATGCGCTGGTGGACCTGGCGCCGCCGCCCGGCCCCAAGCCATCCATCCAGCGCGTGGTGCAACCCACCGAGCCCAAGTTCACTGGCGTGGTGTTCAAAATCCAGGCCAACATGGACCCCGCGCACCGCGACCGCATTGCCTTTGTGCGCGTGGCCAGCGGCAAGTTCGAACGCGGCATGCCCCTGAAGGTGGTGCGCAGCGGCAAGGTCATCAAACCTAACACGGTGGTCACGTTCATGAGCCAGCGCCGCGAACTGCTGGACGAGGCTTTTGCCGGCGACATCATCGGCATCCCCAACCATGGCGTGCTGCAACTGGGCGACACGCTGACCGAGGGCGAACAACTCCAGTTCACCGGCCTGCCCTTCTTCGCACCCGAAATCATCCGCAGCGTGGAAGTGGCCGACCCGCTGCGCGGCAAGCAACTGAAAGCGGGCCTGACGCAGCTGGGCGAAGAAGGCGCCATTCAGGTCTTCCGCCCCGTGGCAGGCAGCGTGCTGATGCTGGGTGCCGTGGGGCAACTGCAGTTCGAAGTGGTGGCGCACCGGCTGGAAGCCGAATACGGCGTGAAAGCCCGCATCACCCACAGCAACTACCAGGTGGCCCGCTGGGTGACCTGCGCACCCGAAGACGGTGGCGAACAGGAGCTGAAACGCTTCATCGACGCCAATGCCCACCGCGTGGCGCTGGACGCGGTCGATGCGCCCACCCTGCTGGTGGATCACAGCGCCACCCTGCGCGCGGTGGAAGCCAACTGGCCCAAGATCAAGTTCCACGCCATGCGCGAGCACGCGGGGTTGGTGTTTCACAAGGCGATGTGAGGCAACGCCTATGGAACACGAAAAAACACACGATAAGCAGATTCACGCGAGCGTCGCCAAGCGGATCGAAATCATCTTGAAGCAATACAAGGGCCCATACGAAGTAACGCTGTGCCTCTCTCTGCTGCAGACGCTGTTGACCCAATGCCTCGAACGTCAGAACTCGACAAAATCGCCAGCCTTCGAGATTTGGCTGAATCAGGAGTGGACGTTAGGCACTGTCGAACGATCAGATCAACAGAAAAGCCCGCTGCGACGCAAGAACATGCTCGAAAGCTTGCGACACGCCTTGAGCCACCCTTGCGACCAGAATGACACCCCGAATCCCGCCACTGGCTATTCCGAAGACTGGACAGACTCACCAAGCCAACCGCGGGAAATTCAGGCAGTCAAATTCACCCACTCGCCTTGGATAAAGCAGGACGGGTCCGGATTGGACAACCGCTTTGCCAGGAAGCAGAAGCCATACAAAGTTCTACAGTTGGTTTTGAACACCGAGCAACTCCGAACGCTGACACTGGATTTGAGCCAACACCTGTCCAGCCCACTGAACCCACCACCAGCCCAATGAGACGCTGCGCCTGCCATGATCGGGTGATGGTCATTCCCAGCCTGCCCATTCCTGGTGCAGCAAGCACACAGACATGACTGTTGAACAGTCGGGTCACCGCCCGGGCCAGGCGTACCCTGACCAGAGTCAGTTCAAACACGATTGACTGCACGATTAACCACACTCACAATCGCACGCTTCACCCCATTGACAGGACTTGCCCGATGAACCAACTTACCGCCAACGACCTGAAGGTGCGCGGCGTGGCCGCCATCGAATCCATACTGACCACCCAGCCTGAAGCCACCATATCGGTGCGGGGCAAGGACCGCTTTGTGGTCATGGACATGGCGCATTACCACTACCTGCGGGAATGTGAACTGGAAGCGGCCCTGGTCCACAGCCGCGCCGACATGGCAGCGGGGCGCGTGGTGCGGGAGTCAGCGGCTGCGCACATGACCCGGCTGGAAGGCATGCTTGCTCAAGACGCGCCGTGAGCGGTTACGGTCAACATGCCCTACCAACTGGTATTCACCGATGCGTACAACCGTCGGGCACTGCGGTTTCTGCGGCGACACCCTGAACTGAAACTGCAGTACGCCAAAACCCTGGCGCTGCTCGAAGCCAACCCGCACCACCCATCATTGCGGCTTCATGCTCTGTCTGGCCGTTTGCAGGGGCTCCAGTCGGTGTCCATCAACCTGTCTTACCGCATCACGCTGGAGCTGCTGATCCAAGACCAGCAGATCATTCCCATCAACGTGGGCGATCACGATGCGGTGTACTGAAACCCGAACGTTCAGGTGGCACCCAGCGCGGCTGCCGAAGCCACATGACCTCGGTGCTCACACCGGCAAGGCCGTCTTGTCCACCACCCGGCGCAGCACGAAGCTGGAGTGCACGCCGGTGACCCCCTCGATGCGGGTGATCTTGTTCAGCAGCAGGTCCTGGTAGTGGTCCATGTCGCGCACGGCCACCTTCACCTGGTAGTCGGCATCCTGACCGGTGATGAGCAGGCACTCCAGCACCTCGGGCAGCACGCTCAGCGTGGCCTCGAAGTTGGCAAACCGCTCGGGCGTGTGCTGGTCCATGGAGATGTGGATCAGCGCCATGAGCGTCAGGCCCAGTTTTCGGGCGTCCAGCACCGCACGGTAGCCCCGGATCAGGCCCGACTCTTCCAGCGCCCGCACGCGGCGCAGGCAGGGCGAGGGCGACAGGCCGATGCGATCCGCCAACTCTTGGTTCGGGATGCGCCCTTCGGGCTGCAGAATGTCCAAAATTTGCCTGTCAAACCGGTCAATTTCCATGATTCACCCCAAATTCAATGGTCTTTGGCAGATTCTGCCAAATTCAGTCGATTGAGCCGCAATTTCGCAATCTTCTGCCCAACCCTTCGGCCTACACTGCTTTTCATCTGTTGATCGCAGCACATCCCCCGGCAGGGCCACCCGCTCAAGCCGACACACGCAGGTTTTACCGGGTCTGCAAGTGGCAAAAAATGGTCCCCGCACTGTCACCGCAGGCGGGGACTTTTTGTTGGATGGCCGACCCAAGTGGGACCTGACGAATGCGGCTGAGCGTGCGAACATTCGCCCCATGTCCAGCACTGCCACCCCCCTGCACACCTGCACGGTTCACGTCGGCCCGATGTCTGGTGCCCATGCCGTACAGATGCACAGCGCCCGCGCCTTTGGCAAACACTGGCACGACAGCTTCGGTTTCGGCCTGATGGACGAAGGTGGCCAGGTATCGGCCAGCGGGCGCGGGCAGGTATTGGCCCTGGCAGGCCAGATCATCACCACCAACCCTGGCGAGGTGCACGACGGCGTGCCCCTGCAACACCAGGCACGCCGCTGGCGCATGGTCTATCTGGCCCCGCAGGCGCTGGCGGACCTGCTGGGGCCCACCGGCATGCCGGGCATGGAACTCACCCGACCGGTGCTGGACGACCAATTGCTGCGCACCGCCATGGCCCGGTTGTTCATCCACCTGAACACACCGCCAACGCCCACAGCGCACGCCCTGCAGGAAGAACAACTGGCCCACACTTGTGGGCTGCTGGTGCAGCGCCACGGCAACCGTAAGCCCGTCAACGAACGCCCCCGGCCACTGGAAACGGTGTGCGAATGCCTGCTCGACCAGATGCAAACCCCGCCCACACTTGCAGCGCTGGCCGAGCTGGCAGGGCTGTCGCGCTTTCAGCTGGTGCGCCAGTTTGCCCGTGCACACGGCTTACCCCCCTTTGCATGGTTGCTGCAACACCGGGTGCGCCGCGCCCAGGCGCTGATTGCCGGGGGCGCACCGCTGTCGGATGCCGCGCTGGACAGCGGCTTTGCCGACCAGAGCCACCTCACCCGCGCGTTCATGCGCTACCTGGGCTTCACCCCCGGCACCTGGCGGCGCGCGCACTTGCCCCACTTACCGCATTCGTCCCGTTTGCCGGACTGATCCCACGCGCAATAGCGTTCAAGACAACGCCGTGTCCGGCGCGGAAGATGGCACACAAACCAGCCCATCGGCTGGCTTGCCCCCTTCCATTCCAGGAGCATTGCCTTGATCACCCTTGAATTCCTGATGACCTCGCTGGTCGTTGTCGTCACCCCCGGCACCGGCGTGCTGTTCACCGTGTCCACCGGTCTGTCGCAAGGGCGGGTGGCCAGTGTGTACGCAGCGATGGGTTGCACGCTGGGCATCGTGCCGCACATGCTGGCCACCGCGCTGGGGTTGGCAGCGGTGATGCACGCTGGCGCACTGGCGTTTCAAGTGCTGAAAGTGGCCGGGGTGTTGTACCTGCTGTACCTGGCCGTGGCCACCTGGCGCGACCGGGCGGCCTTTGCCGTGTCCGAACACGCCGTGACATTGAACCCCTGGAAGCTGGTGGCCAAGGCCGTGTTGCTCAACACGCTCAACCCCAAGCTCACGCTGTTTTTTCTGGCATTCCTGCCCCAGTTCATGGACCCGGCAGGCCACGCCCCCATGCTGGCGTTTGGTGTGCTCAGCGGGGTGTTCATGGCCATGACGTTCGCTGTGTTCGTGAGCTACGGCCTGCTGGCCCACGCATTCCGGCAAACCGTGGTGGGTTCACCGTCCATCCAGGCCGGTTTGCGCCGGGGTTTCGCGGCAGCCTTCGGGGCAATGGCGGGCAAGCTGGCCACGGCGGATCATTGAGATCGTTGAGTACCTGCGGTGTCACCCCAGGCCCCTTTTTTGCAGCGGGCAAGTACTTGGTGAACAGGGTTTCGCGGGTTGGGTCACGGAACCGAGTGAGAATTGAAGTGTCTCAACACCCGTTCGGATTGCACTGGAGTGCCCATTTTGATTTGCCCCCGATTGCGCTGGCCCATCCTCGCTGCCGCCCTGTGCCTGACCATGCTGACGAGTGGTTGCGCCACGCAAACGCCCGTACGCCCCGCACTGCAAGAAAAGTTCGGCTCTGACGAAACCTTCTCCCGCCTGATGGCTGCCCCACCCGCACAAAGCTGCGAAGCGGCCAGGCGTGCCCTGCTCAGCCAGGGTTACATCCTGGTCACCACCACGCCCGACCTGATTGACGCGAAAAAAAGTTTCCAACCCGCGCCCGAATCACAGCTGGAAATGATGATCCGCGTGGTGTGCCTGCCCGAGACACCGGCAGACCAGTTGAGCCTGGTGTTCGTCACGGCCATTCAGGACAGCTATGCCTTGAAAAAGTCCAACACCTCGGCCAGCGTGGGGCTGGGTGGCATCGGATCGGTGTCGCTGCCGTTTTCATCGAGCAGCGATGCCCTGGTAAAGGTGGGCAGCGAAACCATTTCGTCCGACAAGTTCTACGACAGCTTTTTCGACCTGGTCCGCCGCTACCTGGTGGACGATGCACCCAAGGCCGAATAGCGCAACGGGTGCGGGCAACAACACCTGACTCAAGCTGCGGCCACCACTGCCTGTGTCTGCACCCCCAAGCCTTCGACACCCAGGCGCATGGTTTGCCCGGCACGCAAAAACACCGGGGGTTTCTGGCCCATGCCCACACCGGGTGGCGTGCCGGTGCTGATGATGTCGCCCGGCTGCAGGCTCATGAAGCGGCTGAGGTAGCTGACCAGAAACGCCACGCCGTACACCATGGTGGCGGTGCTGCCGTTCTGGTAGCGGTGGCCGTCCAGTTCCATCCACAGCTTCAGTGCCTGGGGGTTGGGCACCTCGTCTGCCGTGACCAGCCAAGGGCCGATGGGGCCAAAGGTGTCGCAGCCCTTGCCCTTGTCCCAGGTGCCGGCACACTCCAGCTGGTATTCGCGTTCTGACACGTCGTTGACCACGCAGTAGCCCGCCACGTGTGCCATGGCATCGGCTTCGGCGATGTAGCGACCACCCTGGCCGATGACCACGCCCAGCTCCACCTCCCAGTCGGTTTTGACCGAGCCGCGCGGGATCTGCACCGCGTCGTCAGGGCCGCAGATGGCGCTGGTCCATTTGCCAAACACCACCGGCTCGGGCGGCACGGCCATGCCCGCTTCGGCCGCGTGGTCGGCGTAGTTGAGGCCGATACAGATGAACTTGCCCACCTGCCCCACACACGGTCCCAGCCGCAGATCTTGTTGCGGTGTGCCGGGCACCAGCGGCAGGCTGATGGAATCCAGCGCGCGCAGCGCGGCCAGTTGCGCGGGCAGCAACACGTGGCCAGCGACATCGGGCACCACCCCAGAAAGGTCGCGCACGCGGCCATCCACATCGAGCAAACCTGGTTTTTCCTGGCCAACAGGCCCGTAACGGAGCAATTTCATGGCATTTTCCTGTAGCAAACATTGCCGCCAATAAAGCGGTAGAATTAATTATTGACTAAAAAAAAATCATCCAAATACATAGCAACTTTTTCTTGCTCGTCGGTGGTCAGCTGTGGCTGTGCATGATGGCAGGTGGTGGCCGCTGACGGCAGTGACCACGCGCCTGTCAAGCCAATCCCAGCCAGCAAACGACCCACCTCACACGGGTAGATGATGCGCTCCTGCGCCATCACGCGCACGACCCGTGGTCAAGCGTGTTGCAAGTGGACTCGATCATTGAAAACGCCATTGGGTGCTTGTAAGCAGGGCGACAATTGAAACGTGGTAACTTAAACTCAAAGCTGATTTCTGTGGCCCGTGCCTGAAGTCTTGACAACAACTGGGGGAGCTTCCTTGCTGGTCTACCAACTTGTCTATGGCGTTGCGAAACATCAGTCAGTCCGGCAAACAGGCGCGGGGACCAGATCGCATTCTCCCAGTCATCGCGCCATTTCCTGCGTTGCCCACATGACACCCATCGGCAAGACTGCTTGGGCAGTTCACACATGGTCCACAGTGGTGTGCTCATTGTGGGTGGCTGTGGTGCTGTCACTCAGCCAGGCACAATCTGTTTTCGCGGCTGACACGGTATCCGAGCAAGACATCATCCAACAGCTCAGACCACGGGGAATCACCCGCAACCTCGTCATTCAGGACGCGCCACCTGCGCCAGTTGCACCTGTCGGTGCCGCTGCACCGTCAGCTTCGGTCAGCGTCGATCCACCGCACGCCCACCAGGGCGGCTCCAGTTTGATCACACCAGCTGCACCGGCACCCGGCGCACCAGAGAAACCGGCGGTCGACCGCGATTCGGTTTCTCTCGTGATTCAATTCCAAGTCAACTCTCACCTGGTTCTTCCCGAGGGTGTGCGGCAGCTCGACATACTGGCAAACGCCTTGCAGTCTGCCGAGCTCAAGGGCCTCACGTTCCAAGTCGAAGGTCATTCGGACGCCAGTGGCCCGGCTGCCAGCAACCTGCGCCTGAGTCAGCGCAGAGCAGAGGAAGTCGTTCATCACTTGGTTCGATCTGGGGTAGAGGCACGCCGTCTTCAAGCATTGGGTTTCGGGTTTTCCAAGTTGTTGCCTGGCGTGCATCCGCATTCGGCACAGCACAGGCGCGTGGTCGTGCGGAGGTTGCCTTGAGCCCAACTCACCTCTGTGCTGTGGGTTCAAAGCCTCGATGGCCACTTGGTATGCTGGCGGTGGCACTGAGTTGGACCATGCTGTCCGGGCACCGGGCCGATGCTCAGGCGCTGAATCAGGTTGCCGAGCCGGGGCGTCATGCCTTGATTGTGACGGTGGGCACCTACCTCAGGAAAGACCTGACGCCCTTGCCCGGCACGCGACATGACCGAATCTCTGCCCTGAAGATGGCCGAGGCGATGGGCATCCAGCCTGACAACATCGTGATCCTGACCGACCAATCTGCAACCGAGCAGGCGATCACGGACGCGCTGGAGCAGCTTCGCCAACGGACATCGCCCGGAGACCGGGTCTACATCCATTTTTCCGGCCACGGCACACGGGGCTGGGATGCGCAGGCTGCCGGTTGTGTGGAAGGCTTCATGGCCTACGACACGCAGAATCAGGTGAAATTCACCCACACGACCTTGGCCAACCTGCTGACACCCATTGCACAGGCGACCGACAAGCTGTTCGTCATGTACGACGCCTGCCATTCTGGCGGCTTGACCCGGAGCATGCCGTCCCGGACCCGGCAATTGTCTGATGCAGCGGCCATTGACGGCTTGCGCGCAAAGTTTGCCAGTACGGATGACCGGTGCGCCATTCCAACCAACGTCAAGACACGCAACCTGATGGTGGAGCAGACCCGTCAAGGTGCTTTGCCCCAGGACCTGGTTTACCTGGCTGCTGCCCGACCCGATGAAATCAGCTTCGATGACGAAACCAAAGGGGGACTGGCGACGCAAGCGGTGCGCGACTGCCTGCTTGGCGAAGCAGTCGATCAGGACAGTTCACGGACCATCGACATCACCGAGATTCAACACTGTGCCCAGGCCAAAATCGCCAAGCGACTCGAAGGACACGAGCAGTTCAAACCGCACCATTTGGTTCTCCAGGGAAACGGTGGGTTTGTCCCCGTCTGGTTCAGCAGGCCCGGTGACGGCGCTCGCCCTCAGGTGTCTTTCACCGCCAAACAAGCCTTGGAGGAACTGCACGCGCAACGGACAGCCAAGCTCGATCCCTCGGTCATGCCCGCGTCACAACGCCTGCGCATTGGCAAAGACGCTTTGTCGTTCAGCATCCAGTCGCCCGCCAACGGATGGGTGTATGTGTTTGGGGGCGGGTCTGACAACGAGACACTGGATCTGCTGTTTCCGAATGCCAGGGACCAGTCCAACCGGATTGCGGTCGGTGAATCCATGCAAGTGCCGCGCAGCCACTGGCGAATGACGGCTGCGGGCCCCGCAGGGACCAATAAAATTTGGGTGGTGGTGACGCAGGCACCCATCGACTTGTCGGTGTTCGGAGGCAAGGCCAAGGGTACACCCCTGTTTGTGCGCAACGACCCTCAGGCCCGCGTTCAGCTGGCAAAGGCATTGCTTGAGCGGCCAGCAAGCTGCCATGCCAACACCTTGTGCAAAACTGGTTTTGGCTCGTTCATGATGGATGTCATTGAAGAATAGGCAAGCGATGAGACTTTTTCCACCTTCATTCACGCGGTTGGCCCGCTTGCGTCTGAGCGAGCTGGCCCTGTCTGCAACGGCAATGATGGTCACCCCGGTGCTGGCGGCCAGCAATGCCGAACCGATCTGGCTGGTCACGGAACAGGAGGCCCATGCCTATCAGGGTGAAGCAGGGTTTGCGCTGCCGCCCCCGCTGGGTGTGCGCAACGCACAGCCTGTCATCGAGGTGATCAAGCCGGAACTGGTCGAGGGTCAACCCCTTCACGGGCCGTTTGCCATCCAGGTGAAATTCATTTCCTTGAATGACTCCCGGATCCGCCCAGAGACCTTTCGCGCCTACTACGGCGCGCTGAAATTCGATGTCACCAGCCGCCTGATGAACCTGACCAAGGTGACCTCAGAGGGCTTTCTGGTGAACCAGGCCGACATCCCCAAAGGCAAGCACCGCTTGCTGTTGCAAGTGACCGACGAGCGCAACCGCCTGGCCGAACGCGACTTGCGCTTGCACATCGACTGAAAAACCATGCCTATCACCATCACTCGCGCCTTGGCGGCACTGATGCCACTTTGCTTGGCAGCTGGCTGTGCGTCTGTGCCCAGCTCCCCCGTGCCGGGATCGGCCGACGCGGCGCAGCGCACAGCACCCGATGCATCCGCAACCGGGCGTGCCGATGAATTGACTTTCGTGGATTTGCCCAGTTTCGACCAACGACTGGCCGGCCAGCTGTCGCAGGATGTGGCTGCCGTTTCAATCACGTTCTACGACCAAATGACGATCAGTCGACTGCCAGAACGCTTGCAAAACTGGCTGACGGCAGTTGAAAACGAAGGTGGCAAAGTGCAGGTGCAGTCGGCACCCGTGACCCAGGCGGGTGGCATCACCGCCAAGAGCCCCTTGCTCGTGGTGAGTGCCATCGCAACCCTCTGGAGCGCAAGGAAGACTTTGGCCGACATGATGTACCGCGCAGACCTCAAGAAAACCAAGGCCTACGATGCCACCCTGGTACTCAAGGTCGACCCCAATGGCAGCCAAGTCTTGGACCGCATCGTCCTGAACAGGCGCAGCGCTGATTGAGCCCCGGCTCCTGCTGAGGTGCACCAGCGACATATCAGAAACGGTGCGAACAGGGTTGCGCATGCCTTGGTGCATGACCCATGCAGCCGTGGAGGCCGCATGCCTTCAGTCTGCCTGGCTGAGCGCTAGGGTTTGGCAACGCCGTTGTCAAACTCCATTGCGGTGGTCTGGCCACTGGCAAACCGGTAGACACCTTTGCCGTGACGCAGCCCATTGGCGAAGCCACCTTCGTAACGGTCACCGTTCGCGTAGTGGTGTGTACCAGCGCCCGACTGGGCGCCCGCAACAAACCCGCCTTCATAGCGGTCTTTGTTCGAAAAGTGGTGCACCCCTTGGCCGTGCTTTTCACCATTGAGCACGTCTCCCTCGTAGCGGTCACCATTGGCAAACACCATCACGCCCTTGCCGCTGAAGACATTGTCTACAAAGTTACCTTCGAAACGGTCGCCACTGGCAAAGCGGAATGTGCCTTTGCCATGCTTGATACCTTGGGCAAATTCACCTTCGTAGCGGTCGCCAGACCGATAGGTGAACGTACCTGCCCCTTGAAACTTGTTGTCGACGAAATTACCCTCGTAGCGGTCGCCGTTTGCAAACTGGTAAACACCCCGCCCCGTCTTGATCCCCCGATCAAAGTCACCTTTGTAAACATCTCCACTGGCGAAGGTTTGGGTGCCCTTGCCATGAAAAATATTGTCGACGAAATCGCCTTCGTAGCGATCACCGTTGACAAACGCGTAGGTTCCCACGCCACTGCGGACGATGCCTACCAGATCACCCTCGTAGCGGTCACCGTTGGGCAGGGTGATGGCGGTTCTGGTTTTGGTCGCGGTGGCTGCCTTGTCGAGCGCAGGTGCCGGGGTGGGCACCGCCAGGTTTGCCGCTACACCGGGTTTGGCATTGAAACTGGGCTCATTGGGCACCGCAGCCGACTGGTTTGTTCTGGCAGTTGAACTTGCTGCGGGGCCTGACAACCGATTGATGTTTGCCCGGGCCAGGCTGGCATAGCGACCGCGGGGATATTGCTCCAGATAGGCCTCAAACCCATCGCGATTGCCCGCTGCCTTGGTGTCCTCCCAGAATCGGTCCTCACGCTGTGCATCGCTCAGCATGGTGCTGGTCGCCGGTGCGGCTGCTGGCGCAACCAAAGTGGTCGGGCCAAAAAAGTAGAAATTGCCGCGCACTTCGTTGTACAAAGCCGGGCGTTGTTTGTGGCCCACACTGGCGGCAAGGCGTTCGACCGATACCTGGATCTCACGCACCAAGTCTTCCACTTTCGCACCAGGTCTGCGCATGCGGGCAATGAATTCACGGGTGAACACGCTGTTGGGGTCGGTGTCGTTGTCGTTCAGTCGGTCCAGCGCCTGCTCGCCACGGCTGGCCGAATAGACGACCATTTGCCCGATCGGTGGGTCGGGCGGACTCAAACCGCGGTCGCCGCCGACAGAACGGCCTTTGGTCTTCAGTGGGTTGTCGCGACAAGCATCGACCATGATCAAACTGAACGCCGCTCTGGCGACTTCCAGCCGCTCGGTCAGATCGTGCAACGAGTAGGAGGTCTTTTCGACAGCCGATTCACTGGTGGCCTCAATGTCGGTGGGCAGCAGGAAGTTCCCACTCTTGATCTGAACACCATGTCCGGCAAAGAACACCACCACTTCATCGCCACCCTGAATCCTGTTGTACAGGGCCTCCGTCGCTTTGACCATGCTGCGGTAATCCAGATCACGGTGAAGACTGACTTCGAAGCCTGCTGCACGCAACTCGGTGGCCATGGCCACCGCATCATTGCCAGCCTTTTGCAGTTTGCCGACATGTTGATAGTTGTCGTTGCCGATGACCAAGGCCAACCGCTTGGCTTGAACCGGCAATGCCACGACACACAACATGGCACACAGGAGCTGCCCGGGAAGTCGTTGCAAAAACCGAAAAAGAATAGTCATGTCGCTGATTATCCTATCCGTCACGGGCCCGACACTTCGACAGACTCTGCTTGAACAGGCCTGAACGACGGTCCCATGGCGCTGAGGAAACAGCACGCGAATCGCCACGGCAACGCTGTCTCATGTCACATCGTTGACAGCAATTGGTTGAATCAACTCATCAGTCACGTGCGAACTTGGTTGTCTTTCAACCACCACTCAGCAAACGCTCCACCGCACGCGGGTAAATGATGTGCTCTTGCGTCAGCACGCGCGCCGCCAGCGTGGCAGCGGTGTCACCGGGCAGCACGGGCACCACGGCCTGGTCCAATATTTGACCGTGGTCCAGCTCGGTCGTCACGCGGTGCACGGTGGCCCCGGCAAATTTGCAGCCTTCGTCGATGGCGCGCTGATGCGTGTTCAGGCCCGCAAAAGCAGGCAACAAACTGGGATGGATGTTGACCAACCGCCCGGCATAGTGCGCCACGAAACCCGGCGTGAGGATGCGCATGAACCCAGCCAGCACCACCAGTGCAGGCTGACCGGCCATGCTGCCAGCGCCACCCAGGCGGTCGATTTCGGCCATCAGCGCGGCATCGAACGCGTCGCGGCTGGGGTAGGCCTTGTGGTCCAGCACGGCGGTGGCCAGGCGGTGTTCACGCGCAAACACCAGGCCCTGCGCATCGGCCTTGTTGCTGACCACGGCAGCCACGCGAGCACCCAGGCGGTGCGCCCAGTCCGCCTTTTCGGCTTGTTTGACGATGGCGGCCATGTTGGAGCCGCCGCCAGAGATCAGGATCACGATGTTTTTCATGGGCTGAGAAGCCTAATCGATTTGATACGCCCTTTTGTAGCGTCGGCTGGCCATCATCTCGGCAAAGCTCGCCTGCGGTGTCTGGCCCAGCCCGTAGCCCATGTGGAAAATGGTGCCGCGCAGGGCGCGGGCATCACCGCCATTGAGCAAGGTGGTGAAGTGCAACTCGGCGCTTTCGCCCCAAACGGGTGGGTTGAGGGCATCAAATGGCCGCCACCCGCCGGGGGTGTAACCCCATACAGATTGGTCTGGCAACACGGCCAGCAAGAACTTGTGGCCCGCTTGGCCTGCATGGGCCGGGAGCGGCTGCATGATGGCCTGCAAAGTCAACGCATCCAGCTGCCCCATGCCATCCAGTTGTCCGGGTGCCCGAGCGTCTTCCCACCAGACGGGTTGGGGTGGACGAACCACGCGTGGAACCGGCAGCATACCGCTCTCAACCAAAACGCCCCAAATCATCATCCGGCCGTCTGTCTTGATGGCGGCAACACCCTGATCAGCTGCACTGACACTGACAAAGCCCTCCCCGATGTGCATCGGCAACAGGGTATCCGCTGAGCCACCAAAGGCAGTCATCCGATTCATCACATTTCTTCCCCATGCCCACAAACTGCCATCGGCTTTCTCCCCAAGGCTGTATCCGCGGCCAGCGTTGATTCGCGCAAATTTATAGCCCGTGGGTGAGGGCAACTGCACATCGTCTTGATGTCCCGTGCCCAATTGCCCGAAACCGTTGTAGCCCCACGCCCACAACGAGCCGTCAACCTTCAGCGCAAGGTTGTGGTCAACCGCTGCCGCAATGGCTGTGAATCCGGCACCCACCTGCACAGGCAGACGGGCATCTTCCGTGGTGCCGTCTCCCAGAATGCCAAAGCGGTTGTTTCCCCACGCCCACAAAGTCCCATCTTTCTTCAGGGCAAGCCCGTGGTAAAGACCCAGGCTGATGTCATGAAAACCAGAGCCCAAAGGCATAGGACGGTCGGCATACCCTGCAATGGACATCGTGGGCCGGGGCGGAAAGCAGCCCGCACAGGCACCAGTTGGAAAAGAAACACCGTCAAACCACTGCGCGTTGGCATACCACTGCTGCTCAGGGAAACGCTCGTACAGACTGAGGTCCTCCCATGTCCATGCCACAGCCCCCCAGACCCAGAGGCTGCCATCGGCTTTGATGCCCGCACTTTGCTGGCCGTTGGCGACCACCTTGATGAAATCGGTGCCCACCAGGGTGAACATCCCCAGGCTGCTCGGTTGTGGGCCGATTCCCAGCTCCCCCCTTGGACTCCACCCCATGGCCCACAGACTGCCATCAGCTTTCAAACCCAGCAGGTGATGGCTGCCCGCAGCCAATTGCACAAAGTCGGATGGTCCATCGCTCTGGCACAGGCCATCTGAATACTCCACATAGTTGGCTGGTTGCGGCGTGCCGATTCGGCAAGCCGACTTCGGTCCCCACTGAAGCAGACGGCCATCGGTTGTCAAACCCAAAGCAGACCAGAAACCAGTGGACACCTGTTTCACATCACGCGCCACCTCGAATGGACTCGCGATCAAGCGCCCATTAGAGATTGCGTTGCCTGTTCCCCATCTCCACATTGTTCCGTCTGCTTTGGTCACGAAAGCCTGGGCAAGTGAGCCGCTCTTACGTACGTTCACGCCCGTGAAGCCGTTTCCCACCTGCACCGGTGCCGAAATCGGTTTGGGTGAATCTCGAAACTGGTAATACGCGCTCCCCCACGCCCACAGGCTGCCGTCCTGCCGAGTGAGCAAACCACCGCCTGACGTGCCATCTGCATCGCTGACACCCGTCCCGACCTGGGTGACCAAAGAAAGAGAGGGCGTTTCATAGTAGGTCCCTGGCAAGTTCAGGGTCCAGAGACTGCCATCTGCTTTCAGAAGCAAGTTTTTAGTCATGCGGCGCACGGCCCCGAAATTGGCAATCAACCGTTGCGGCACCGTGTGTTGCACCCGTTGCCTATCAATGTAGCGTTCCCCCCAGCGCCACAAACTGCCGTCGGCTTGTGTGGCCATGCTGATCACGTCATCGGCAAACACCTCGACAAAATCCTGCCCGATTTGCACTGGCAGTAGCGCCTGAACGGTGGTGCCGTTGCCCACCGGCCCGGCCTCATTGCGCCCCCACGCCCACAGGCTGCCGTCGTTCTTGAGGGCCAGACTGTGCCCACCACCGGCACTGGCTTTGACGAAACCCTGACCCACCAGCACCGGTCGGTCCACCCACTCGGCCGTGCTGCCGTTGCCCAACTGCCCCGAGATGTTCTGCCCCCAGGCCCACAGGCTGCCGTCGGTGCGAATCGCCAGCGCATGGTCAAAATTCACGCTGACGCTGGCAAACCCGGTGCCTTGCTCCACCGGCAAGGTCTCCTTTTCTGGCATCGTTTGATCCAGATGCCGCCACATCCACAACCGGCCGTCGGTGGTCACGGCCGCAGACAAGGTGCGGCCGGTCGCCACCTGCTTGACCAGCAGTGGAAACACCGGGGCCGATTCGCTGGCCGCCCACGTCAACGCCCCAGGCACCAGCCAGGCGACCAACACCCAACCCACAGCGACCGCAAAACGGCACAAACATGTACGCATGAACTGTTCTCCCTGAACACCCGAATTGTTCTGCGGTTTATACCGCCATGTGGTCGAAACGGGGTTTGAGATTCAATTCGGTAGCCGCCACACGGACTGTGCGACCAAGAGGACAATCCCGCCCACGCGCTCCCCGATCCACGTCATGAACCAGACCCATCCCATGCACCTACGCCCCCTCACCCCCATTGAAGCCCGCGTGCTGGGCACGCTGATGGAAAAGGCACGCACCGTGCCCGACAGTTACCCACTGTCGATGCAAGCCTTGCTGACTGGCTGCAACCAGAAAACCACCCGCGACCCGGTGATGAACCTGACCGAAGGTCAGGTGGCCGAGGCCATTGACGAACTGAAAGGCCTGGCCTTGGTGGTGGAGAACAGCGGTGCGCGCGTGCCCCGCTACAGCCACAACTTCATGCGCGGCGTGGGTGTACCCGAACAGTCTGCCGTGCTGCTGGGCCTGCTGATGCTGCGCGGTCCACAGACGGCGGGCGAGTTGCGCATCAACAGCGAGCGCTGGTACCGCTTTGCCGACATTTCGTCGGTCGATGCGTTTCTGGAAGAGCTGCAAGACCGCTCAGAAGAAAAAGGCGGCCCGCTGGTGGTGAAGCTGCCGCGTGCACCCGGTGCCCGCGAACAGCGCTGGGCGCACCTGATGTGTGGCGAGGTGGACATGAGCCAAGCCGCTGGCGGCGCAGGTGCATCGGGCGCGACGGAAGAAGACGTGATTGCCCTCACCCGCCGCGTGGTCATGCTGGAGACCGAGGTGGCCGCACTGCAGCAAACCGTGGCCAACCTGTGTGCGCAATTGGGCGTGTCACCCGACGGCAGCTGACGACACGGGGTCGGATGCCGTCAGCCAACACGGCGACGTCGGCAACGGCAACAGCCAGCACCTGGCCAACGGGCACAGCCCGTTGGCCAGGCCCGCGCCGACACCACCGGTAGCGGGAACCATGGCCACACCCGTGGAAACCCGAATCTGTCCCGTGCTGGACAACGCAAAATCGAACGACCGTGCTAAAACCTGCGCTGCCCCTACCAAGGCTGACGTTCACATCACAGCAGGAGACGACGCATGGATCTGGCTTTCACGCCCGAAGAACAACGGTTTCGCGAGGAGGTGCGCGCCTGGGTCCGCGCCAACCTGCCCGCTGACATCGCCCACAAGGTACATAACGCGCTGCGCCTGAGCCGCGACGACTTGCAACGCTGGGCCAAGATACTGGGCAGCAAAGGCTGGCTGGGCTTCGGCTGGCCCAAGCAGTTCGGCGGCCCTGGCTGGACAGCCATTGAAAAACACCTGTTCGAAGAAGAATGCGCGCTGGCGGGTGCGCCACGCATCGTGCCCTTCGGCCCGGTGATGGTGGCCCCCGTCATCATGGCGTTCGGCAACGCCGAACAGCACCAGCGCTTCCTACCCGGCATCGCAAGCGGCGAAGTGTGGTGGAGCCAGGGTTACAGCGAGCCCGGTTCAGGCTCTGACCTGGCATCGGTCAAAACCCGCGCAGAAAAAGTGGGCGACAAGTACATCGTCAACGGCCAGAAAACCTGGACCACGCTCGGCCAGTACGGCGAATGGATCTTTTGTCTGGTGCGCACCGACACGCAGTGCAAGCCCCAGGCGGGCATCAGCTTCCTGCTGATCGACATGAAAAGCCCCGGCGTGACCGTGCGCCCCATCAAATTGCTGGACGGTGAGTGCGAGGTCAACGAGGTGTGGTTCGACAACGTCGAAGTGCCCGCCGAGAACCTGATTGGCGAAGAGAACAAGGGCTGGAACTACGCCAAATACCTGCTGGCCCACGAGCGCACCAACATTGCCGACGTGAACCGCGCCAAGCGCGAGCTGGAACGCCTGAAGCGCATTGCCAAAGCCGAAGGCGTGTGGGAAGACATGCGCTTCCGTGACCAGATTGCGCTGCTGGAAGTGGACGTGGTCGCACTTGAAATGCTGGTGCTGCGCGTGCTGAGCGCCGAGAAAAGCGGCAAACCGTCACTCGACCTGGCGGGTCTGCTGAAGATTCGCGGCAGCGAAATCCAGCAACGCTATGCCGAGCTGATGATGCTGGCCGCTGGCCCCTACAGCCTGCCCTACATCTTTGATGCCATGGAAGCCGGCTGGCAAGGCGATCAAGTGGAAGGTGGTGCCCTGGGCCTGACCGAGTTCCCCGGCGGCAACGTGGACAACGCCCCGCTGGCCAGCACCTACTTCAACATGCGCAAAACCACCATCTACGGCGGTAGCAATGAGGTGCAACGCAACATCGTGGCTCAGACCCTGTTGGGCTGACACCCCACAGGGTCCGCGCCAAGCGCGACCCGACTGCTCCCCCATGCCCCCTCCAAGCGGGGGTTCCACTCAGAACTTCGTTGGACATGAACGGCATCAAGATGCCAAAGCAAGCCGACCACAGGAGTACATCACATGGACTTTGATTTTTCCGACGACCAGCAACAGCTGCGCGATGCCGTCACCCGCTGGGTGGACAAGGGCTACACCTTCGAGCGCCGCCGCGCCATCACCGCAGCCGGTGGCTTCGACCGCACCGCCTATAGTGAACTGGCCGAGCTGGGCCTGACTGCACTGCTGGTGCCCGAAGCGCACGACGGCATGGGCCTGGGCTTTGTGGATGCCATGGTGGCCATGGAAGAGCTGGGCCGTGGCCTGGTGCTGGAGCCGCTGGCTCAAAGCCTGATGGCCACCGTGGCACTGACCCACGCCCCCGCAGACGTGCAGGCACAGTGGCTGCCTCGCATCGCATCGGGCGATGTACTGGTGGTGCTGGCCCAACAGGAACGTGGCGCACGCTACGCATTTGAAAAATGCACATCAAAATCGGCTTCAGCGCATGATTCATATGTGGTAACAGCTATCAAAAACATGGTTCCCGCAGGTGACCAGGCCGATGCCTGGATCGTGCCCGCCATGCTGGACGGCGAGAGCGGCCCCGAAATGGCGCTGTTCCTGGTGGCGCGCGGTGCAGCCAGTGCCACCACCACTGGGCACCTGTGTCAGGACGGCAGCCGTGCCGCCAACGTCACCTTGGCCAACACGCCCGCCACGCTGCTGACGCGAGATGGTCTGCGTGCCCTGCAGCAGGCGAACGACGTGGGCACCGCAGCCCTGTGCGCCCAAGCCGTGGGTGTGATGGACAAAACCCTGGCCCTGACGGCCGAGTACCTGAACACCCGCAAGCAGTTCGGCGTGGCCATTGCCAGTTTTCAAGCGCTGCGCCACCGCCTGGCCGATGTGAAGATGCAGGTCGAGCTGGCCCGCAGCATGAGTTACTACGCCACGCTCAAGCTCAATGCGCCAGATGCGGAACGCAGCATGGCCGTCTCGCGCGCCAAGGTGCAACTGGGGCAGTCCATGCGCTTCGTGGGCCAGCAGTCGGTGCAGCTGCACGGTGGCATCGGCGTGACCGACGAGTACATCGGCAGCCATTGCTTCAAGACGCTCACGCAAATGGAAATGACCTTTGGCGACACCTTGCACCACCTGGGCAAGGTCAGCGAAGGCATGCAGGAAACGGCGGGCGTCTTCGCGTGAGCGACCCAAGCCCCCACACTCCTTTCAGTCGCTGCCCCCGAGGGGGCCTTCGCCAGCTTGGGACGGCCCGGCGCTGGATGACCCAAGCCCCCACACTCCTTTCAGTCGCTGCCCCCCGAGGGGGCCTTCGCCAGCTTGGGACGGCCCGGCGCTGGATGACCCAAGCCCCCTCACTCCTTTCAGTCGCTGCCCCCCGAGGGGGCCTTCGCCAGCTTGGGACGGCCCGGCGCTGGCTCATGATCACCCCCAAGCGCCCCAGCGTGCATGCTGGGGCGGGACTCAATTCAGGGGAATGCGGGCCAGGGCGGCTTTGAGCAGGCCCACGTTGATGGGCTTGGCCACGTAGTCGTCCATGCCAGCGGCCTCGCACCGCTCTTTGTCACCCACCATCGCATTGGCCGTCATGGCAATGATGCGGATGTTGGGTTGCAACACGCCCGCGTCAGCAGAACGGATGCGGCGCGTGGCCTCGAAACCGTCCAGCACGGGCATCTGGCAGTCCATCAACACGGCATCGAAGCGCTGCCGGGTCAGCAGGTCCACCGCTTCCTGGCCGTTGTTGGCGGTGCTGACTCGGTGGCCCATGCGCCCCAGCAACGCCTTGGCCAACGCCATGTTGATGGCGTTGTCTTCCACCAGCAGCAACTCAAGCTGTCCGGCTTGCCGCTCAGCCTCGCCTGCGGCGGTTGCTGACGCCGTTGCCACAGACCCGGTCGACTCAGCTGCGCTTTGGCGCCCCTGCAGCGGCATGCCTGCCGACGCGTCAGCCACCGCCGACACAGCCGCTCCGGCCAACGCGTGAACTGCAGCGGCACCTTCGACCACTTGCAACGGCACCTCGAACCAGAACGTGGAGCCCTGGTTGGGCGCGCTCGTCACCCCGATCTGCCCCGACATGAGCGTGACCAACCGCTTGCTGATGGACAAGCCCAGCCCCGTGCCGCCGTATTTGCGGCTGGTGGAGGCATCCACCTGCTTGAACGGCTGGAACAGGTCGGCCACATCGGCCGCGGCAATGCCGATGCCCGTGTCCTGCACCTCGAAGCGCAGGCACAGGCCGCTGGGGTAGTCGGCCACCTTGCTGACCGTGATGCTGACCGACCCCCTGCTGGTGAACTTCACCGCGTTGGCCACCAGGTTCAGCAGCACCTGCCGCAGCCTGACCATGGCCCCGTTGAGCCGGGGTGGTACCACGCCATCGACGTAGCGGTAAAACGCAAGGCCTTTTTCACGCACCCGCACATTGACCAGGCTGGTCACATCAGCCAGCAGCTCGTCGAGGTTGAAGTCCACGTACTCCAGTTCGAGCATGCCCGCTTCGATTTTCGAGAAATCCAGGATGTCATTGATGATGGCCAGCAGGCCCTCACCGCTGGCACGGATGGCCGTGGCGAACTCGCGCTGCTCGGGCGTGAGTTCGGTTTCAAGCAACAGGTGCGACATGCCCAGGATGCCGTTCATGGGGGTGCGAATTTCGTGGCTCATGTTGGCCAGGAAATCACTTTTGGCACGGTTGGCCTCTGTCGCATCGCGGGCCATGGTGCGCACCATCTGCAGCGTTTGCGCCATTTCCTCATTCAACAGCTCCACCCGCTTGCGCTCGTCGATCAGCTGCTGCTCGGCGTGTTTTCGTGTGGTGATGTCGGCAAAGCTGCCCACCATGCACACCGCCACGCCCTGCTCATCGCGTTCGACCACGTCACCTCGGTCGTGCAACCAGATCAGGCTGCCATCGGGGCGGGTCACCCGGTATTCGTGGTTGAAGGGCCGCCCCAACGCCACGCACACGTCCAGGGCGGCCAGGAAGGCTTCCGTGTCGTCGGGATGAATGAGCGCCGTCAGGTCGTCCAGGTTGCGCTGACGGACAGCGGGGTCCAGTCCGAGCATGTCGGCCCAGCGGGCGTTGTGGCGCAAGACGCCCGTGGCAATGGTCCAGTCCCACACGCCTTCACCGATGACGTTTTGCAGGTCCTTCAATTGCCGCTCACTGGCTTCCGCACGCTCCTGTGCATTTCGAACGTCGGTGATGTCGTTGGCAATGACCAGTATCTGCAAATTGCCGTGTGCGTCGCGCAGGGGCTTCTTGAACGACTGGTAGTGCCGGGTTTGGCCGGTGGCCACGTCTGTCGAGTCCTCGAACACCACTTCGGGCTCGAACCGCAACATGATGTCCTGAATGTTGCGCAAGTAAAACGCCACCTGGTCGGCATTCGGGTTGAAGGCCCCGTCGTCCTTGCCGATCATGGCTTCAGGCGTGGTGCCATACAGGTTGGCCAGCACTTTGTTGGCAAAAATGAACCGGCCATGCCAGTCCTTCACCAGGATGACGTTGCGGCTTTCGCTGGCCACCGTGCGAAACAGCTCATGCAAGGGGGTGTCGTCCCCGCGCACATCACCCGCAGCCCGTGCCTCACGGGGCAACAGGCTGCTCACAGGGTGGGGCAACGGGGTGTCATCGGTCATGAAACATCGCAAAAACAGGCTGATCGTCGGGCTGGGGGCAGGCTGTCAGTCGCCAGCTCCGTTGCTTTCCATTTTGCACCACACAAGCTTTCGGCGATGCCTGGCAACCCAGGCTGGGCCCAGGGAGTTTTCCTGTGCAGGCGGGTGTTCGCCGTGTCGACGGTTGCAGCACATCCGGACAGGTGCAAACCCCTGCTGCCCGGCCGAGCCAGTGTGTCAATATAGAGTGACGAGAGGTCACGCATCCGCAGCCCGCCCCATCACCCGTGTTCACATGAAAATCTACAGAGGCTTGCACCGCCTGCCCCCCGGCGGTCGCGCACTCACCATCGGCAATTTTGACGGCGTGCACCGTGGCCACCAGGCCATGCTGGCGTTGCTGAACAACGAAGCCCGTCACCGTGGCGTGCCCAGTTGCGTCATGACGTTCGAGCCGCACCCGCGCGACTATTTTGCCGCCGTGCACCACAAACCCGAGCTGGCCCCGGCCCGCATTGCCACGCTGCGCGACAAGCTCAAAGAGTTGGAACGCTGTGGCGTAGACGAATGCGTGGTGCTGCCCTTCAACGCACACCTGGCCAGCCAGCCAGCCGAGGCCTTCATTGCCGACACCCTGCTGGCCGGACTGGAGGCGCGCTACGTGCTGGTGGGCGACGACTTCCGCTTTGGCAAAGGCCGACTGGGCGACTACGCCATGCTCGATGCCGCTGGCGAGGCACAAGGTTTCGATGTGGCGCGCATGCAGTCTTACGAGGTGCATGGCCTGCGCGTGTCCAGCTCGGCGGTGCGCGAAGCGCTGGCAGACAGCCGCATGGCCGACGTGGCGGCGCTGCTGGGCAGGCCCTACAGCATCTCCGGCCACGTGGTGCACGGGCGCAAGCTGGGCCGCGAGCTGGGTGCCAGCGCACCGGGTGTGGGTGACGGGTTCAGAACCCTGAACCTGCGGTTTGCCCACTGGAAGCCCGCTGCCAGCGGTATTTTTGCCGTGAAAGTGCATGGCCTGCACCCTGACCCGCAGGCACCGGCGCTGTCAGGCGTGGCCAACCTGGGGGTGCGGCCCTCGCTTGACCCTGGCGACGCGAACGGCGGACGGGTGCTGCTGGAGACGCATTGCCTCGACTGGCCCGCCGAGGTGACGGCCAGCCTGCCCCTGGTCAACGGCCACCGGGAGGCCTACGGTAAAATCATCCGCGTGGAACTGCTGCACAAACTGCATGACGAACTGAAGTACGCCAGTCTCGACGCCCTGACAACGGGCATCGCCAAGGACTGCGCAGACGCGCGTGCCTACTTTGCATCGGGCGCGTTCGCCTCCACGCAAACCCACACCCAAACCCGTCGCCAGACCACGCGCGACCGAATTTAGAGCTGGCATGTTGGGGCAACTGCCCCTGCCGCACGCCCCGTACCGCGCGCCGTTTCGGCCCGGTTCGGTGCCAACGGCCCCACCCCCACCGCCACCCCATTTCACACCCGCGCCATCTGGCCGGGCCGAGCCCGTCAACGCTGCGTTCCACTTCCACACCATGTCCGAATCCACCCAAACCGCTGCCAAAGCCGACTACCGTGCCACGCTGAACCTGCCTGACACACCCTTCCCCATGCGTGGCGACCTGCCCAAACGCGAACCGGGCTGGGTGAAGGCCTGGGAAGACAACGGCCTGTATGCCAAGCTGCGCGAAGCGCGCAAGGGTGCACCCAAGTTCATCCTGCACGACGGCCCGCCCTACGCCAATGGCCAGATCCACATTGGCCATGCGGTGAACAAGGTGCTGAAAGACATGATCGTCAAGGCCCGCCAACTCAAGGGCATGGACGCACAGTACATCCCCGGCTGGGACTGCCACGGTCTGCCGATTGAAAACGCCATTGAAAAACTGCACGGCCGCAACCTGAGCCGTGACGACATGCAGGCCAAGGCCCGCGCCTTTGCCACCGAGCAGATTGCGCAACAAATGGCCGACTTCAAACGCCTGGGCGTGCTGGGCCAGTGGGACCGCCCCTACCGCACCATGGATTTCGCCACCGAGGCCAACGAAATCCGCGCCTTCAAGCGCGTGATGGAGCGCGGCTTTGTGTACCGGGGCCTGAAGCCTGTGTACTGGTGTTTTGACTGTGGGTCATCGCTCGCCGAATTCGAAATCGAATACCAGGACAAAAAGAGCCAGACGCTCGACGTGGCTTTCCCCTGCGCCGAGCCCGACAAGCTGGCCGCCGCCTTCGGCCTGCACGGCTTGACCAAAGAAGCCTTTGTGGTCATCTGGACCACCACTGCCTGGACCATTCCCGCCAACCAGGCGCTCAACCTGAACCCCGAGCTGATCTACGCGCTGGTGGACACGCCCAAGGGACTGCTGATCCTGGCTGAAACGCTGGTGGAAAAGTGCCTGGCACGATTTGGCGAAGACGGCCAGGCGCTGGCAGGCACCATCGTTGCCCATGCCAAGGGTGCCAAGCTGGAGAAAATCAACTTCCGCCACCCGCTGGCGCATGTGCACGAAGGCTTCAACCGCCTGTCACCCGTGTTCCTGGCAGACTACGCCACCGCTGACGACGGCACCGGTATCGTGCATTCGTCGCCCGCCTACGGTGTGGACGACTTCAACAGCTGCGTGGCCAACGGTTTTGCCTACGACGACATCCTGAACCCCGTGCAAGGCAACGGCCAGTACGAGGCAGAACTGCCGCTGTTCGGTGGCATGAACATCTGGAAAGCCTGCCCCGTCATCATCGACACGCTGCGCGACAACGGACGCCTGATGGCTACCGAGATCATTACCCACAGTTACCCGCACTGCTGGCGGCACAAAACCCCTGTCATCTACCGCGCTGCCGCCCAGTGGTTTGTGCGCATGGACGAAGGCGACGGCATATTCACCACCGACAAGGCGCCGCAAACCCTGCGCCAGATCGCGCTGTCCGCCATCGAAGACACGGGCTTTTTCCCTGAAAACGGCAAAGGCCGCCTGCGCGACATGATCGCCAACCGGCCCGACTGGTGCATCAGCCGCCAGCGCAGCTGGGGTGTGCCCCTGCCCTTTTTGCTGCACGTGGACACGGCCGAGCCGCACCCGCGCACGCCCGAAATCGTCGACCTGGCCGCCAGCGTGGTGGAACAGGGCGGGATCGAAGCGTGGAGCAAGCTGTCTGTTGCAGACATTTTGACCCGCATCGCTGATGGGGCAGACCCCGCCAGCTATACAAAAAGCACCGACATCCTGGAGGTGTGGTTCGACTCGGGCACCACCCACACCACGGTGCTGAAAGGCAGCCACGGCCAGCGCGATGCCGACGGCCACCTGCTGCACGCCCACAGCGATGGCTGCGAGGCCGACCTGTACCTGGAGGGCCACGACCAGCACCGCGGCTGGTTCCACAGCTCGCTGCTGACCGCCTGCGCCATGTATGGACGTGCTCCTTACAAGGGCCTGCTGACCCACGGCTTCACCGTGGACGGCAAGGGCCTGAAAATGAGCAAAAGCCTGGGCAACGTGGTGGCCCCGCAAACCATCAGCAGCAAGATGGGCGCGGAAATCATCCGCCTGTGGTGCGCCTCCACCGACTACTCGGGCGACTTGGGCATCGACGACAAGATCCTGGCCCGCGTGGTGGACGCCTACCGCCGCATCCGCAACACGCTGCGCTTTTTGCTGGCCAACATTTCCGACTTCAACCCCGCCACCGACACCGTGGCCGATGCCGACCTGCTGGAAATCGACCGCTACGCGCTGGCGCGTGCCGCCCAGTTCCAGGCCGAGGTGCTGGCGCACTACGAACAGTACGAGTTCCACCCCGTGGTGGCCAAGCTGCAGCTGTATTGCAGCGAAGACCTGGGTGGCTTCTACCTCGACGTGCTGAAGGACCGGCTGTACACCACAGCGCCCAAATCCATCGCGCGCCGCAGTGCGCAGACTGCGCTGTACCAGATCACCCAGGCATTTGTGCGCTGGATGGCCCCGTTCCTGAGCTTCACCGCCGAAGAGGCCTGGGGCTTCATGGGGCAGCCTGAGCAACCGCACAGCGAATCCATCTTCATGGAAACCTACACCGCCTGGCCCGCCAGCGTGGTGAATGCCGATGGCGCGCCCAACGCCGCATCGGTGGCGCTGCTGACCAAGTGGCAACGCATCCGCGAGATCCGCGATCTGGTGAACAAGGAAATCGAGGCCGTGCGCACCACGGGCGCGGTGGGCTCGTCGCTGCAGGCCAACGTGACGCTGACTGTGCCCAGCGAAGACCACGCACTGCTGGCCAGCTTGGGGGATGACCTGAAATTCGTCACCATCACATCAGCCATTGAATTGATAGCTGGAAACTCAATACAGATAAGCGTGGAAGCCTCAAAAAGCCAAAAATGTGAACGCTGCTGGCACTACCGTGACGACGTGGGCCACGACGCCGCCCACCCTGGCCTGTGCGGGCGCTGCACCAGCAACCTGCACGGTGCGGGTGAACAGCGCGCGGCGGCCTGAGCATGGCCACGCGCAAAGGCAAAGCGCCCGGTGGCGGCAAACCGGTTGGCGGCGCAGTCCTGTCAGGTGGCAACCCCAGTCTCCTGCCGTGGCTGGCGTGGGCGGCCATCGTGCTGGTGCTGGACCAGTTCACCAAAACGCTGATCCTGGGTTACTACCAGCTGGGTGACAGCACGCCGATCACGTCGTTTTTCAACGTGGTGCGGGTACACAACCTGGGGGCCGCGTTTTCGTTCCTGGCCGACGCCGGGGGCTGGCAGCGCTGGTTCTTCACCGGCATCGGCGTGGTGGCGGTGGGTTTCATGTTGTGGATGCTGAAAAGCCATCCCGGCCAGAAGCTGTTTGCCTTTGCCGTCAGCAGCCTGTTGGGCGGGGCGGTGGGCAACGTGGCCGACCGGCTGATGCACGGCTATGTGGTCGACTTCCTGGACTTCCACTGGAACTGGCTCAGCCCCCTGTTCAGGGGCGGGCACTTCCCTGCATTCAACGTGGCCGACGCCGCCATCACGCTTGGAGCCGCGTGTCTGATATTGGACGAGATTCTGCGAGTGCGCAAAGGGCGCTGACCTTTTTTCCGGAGACCGGGCCATGGACACACCTCACACCGCTCATTGGCCCGCTCGCATCGCTGCTGGCGCCTTGGCCTGCCTGGGACTGGCCACGCTGCCCGCCCAGGCGAAAACAGTGCAATGCCATGTGAACTATGGCGGCGAAGACCGCGTGTTGTGGGCCTCCCCCACCACCACACCGCTGGCCACCGCCAGCGTCGAGGTGGGCTCTTACTTTTTGCTGCGGCTGGTCAACACCCTGTCCGCAACGCAGCAACCTGCGTTCAAGGTGTACGTGTACGCCAGCCACGAGAGCGGGCCAGCCCCCATTCATGCAGCCAGTCACAGCCCACGGCAAGTGCGACAAGGCACCGGGCACGGCGGCTTCACCGGCGTGCAGCGCGTGTACGAACCCTTGCGCGACGGCGAGCTGACCTACTGGTGTGAACGCACCAGCGCCGGTCAGCGCACACGTGCCCAAGGTGCCGCCTCAACCGCAGCCCCAACCGCCGCCCCCATTTCTGCCCCCATTGCGCCCCGGGTAACCCGCGAAACCCCTGACGACCGGTTGCCCAAGGCCACGTCGGCCTACCGCGACACGGCCAGCCAACCCGCACAGCCCGGCGTTGTGCGCCTGGTGATGGTGGGCGATGTGATGCTGGCCGACGGGCCGGGCCAGACCATTGCCAACGGCGGTGACCCACTGGCCCTGTTCGACGCCGCACTGCACAGCGGCGACCACACCTTGGGCAATCTGGAGCTGCCTGTGGCCACCGTGGGCAAGCCGCTGGAAAGCAAAATATTCAGCTTCAGGGCCGACCCGCAGGTCATGCGGGTGTTGAAGGGCCGGTTCAATGCCCTGTCGGTGGCCAACAACCATTCGGGTGACTATGGCCAGGAAGCCTTCCTGGAAACCCTGCAGCACCTGTCCACCGCAGGCATTGCGCAGGTGGGGGGTGGACGCAACCTGACCGAAGCCCACAAACCGCTGTGGATCAGGCAAAACGGCCTGGCCATTGCCGTACTGGCCTACAACGAGTTCAAACCGCGCTCGTTCGAGGCAGGCCCCGACTGGCCAGGCGTGGCCTGGAGCGAAGACGACCGCGTGGTGGCCGACATCCAAGCTGCCCGGCGCGCCGGGGCCGACGTGATCATCCCGTTCATGCACTGGGGTTGGGAGCGCGAGCGCCAGCCCACCGACAGGCAACGCCAGCTGGCCCGCCTGATGATCGATGCCGGTGCCGACCTGGTGGTGGGCGGCCACCCGCACGTCACACAGGGCGTGGACACCTACAAAGGCAAGCTCATCGTCTACAGCCTGGGCAACTTCGTGTTCGACAGCTTCGAAAACGTGCCCGGCGGCCAAACCGGCTGGCTGCTGCGTCTGACGCTCGACAAAAACGGCCTGCTGAACTGGGACACCCTGACCGCCCAGATGGACCTGGCAGGCACACCTCACCCGGTGCCCGGTGCGTGGTCACCGTGCGGGCAGGCCACGGCAACGCGCAACCCGGTAGCGAAAACACCAAACCTGGGAAGCGTCAGGCTAGCGCGAGCCAGCAACTTGGCAAGGTGTGCCAACCCTTGAAGCGCGCGCTGCGTTGCGACGCCAAGCGCGCTTACACCAGCCCCCCATATGCCCCGCCGTCCAGCTGCAGGTTTTGCCCGGTCATGAAGCCGGACTGGGCACCGCAAAGGTAGGCGCAAGCTGCGCCGAATTCGGCTGGGTCACCAAACCGCTTGGCAGGCAGGGTGTCCGCAATCTGGCGACGGGCCTCGTCATGGGATATGCCTTGCTCGGCCATGAGCCGTTGCACCATGAATGCCTGCCGTGGCGTGTCAAAACGCTCAGGTAACAGGTTGTTGAGGGTCACGTTGTCGACAATGGCCTCCCTTGACAGGGCTTTGGACACTGCCGTCAGCCCTGCACGGGCAGCGGTGGACAAGCCCATGGCCGGGTGGGGCGACTTGACCATGGCGGAGGTGATGTTGACTATCCGGCCAAACCGGCGCTCTCGCATCCCGGGCAAAACAGCTTGAATCAGAAAGACTGCCGCGAGCAGATTGCTTTCAAGTGCACCCATCCATGCGGCGTGGTCCCAGTCGGCCAGCTTTCCCGGTGGAGGCCCGGCGTTGTTGTTCACCAGAATATCGGGCTCGGGGCACGCGCGCAGCAGGGCCAAGCGCCCTGCATCGGTGGCAATGTCGGCCTGAACAGGGGTCACCTGCGCACCGGTATCGCGCTGCAGGGTATCGGCAGCCAGGCGGAGCCTGTGCAGATCCCGCCCGTTGATGAACACCTCGCAGCCCTCTTGCGCCAAGGCAAGGGCGCAGGCATAGCCCAGCCCTTGCGACGATGCACATACCAGCGCTTTGCGCCGTTGAATGCCCAGATCCATGCGTATTCCCGGTAGGTTGGTGCGACGTGGGTCGTCAATGGGTGGTCAGCGCCCTTGCTGAAGGTCGGCAAAGCACTTGCCTTCGCGCACCAACCGCTCCAGCAGTGGGGCGGGTTGCCACCAGTATCCATATTGGGCATGGAGCTGCCGGATGTCGGCAAGCACGTTCGCCAGACCGATGCGGTCTGCCAGAAACATGGGGCCACCGTGATGGGCAGGAAAGCCATAGCCGGTCAGGTAGGTGATGTCGATGTCGCTGGGGCGCAGGGCAATGCCTTGCTCCAGCAGCTTGGCACCTTCGTTCATCATGCCGTAGAGGCAGCGCTTGATGATGTCTGCTTCGTCCATGGGCTGGCGCTGAATGCCCATGCGTGCCGACTCTTCGACAATGAACCGTTCCAGCTCAGGGTCACGGTGTGGCGTGCGGTCGCCCGCATCGTAGCGGTACCAGCCTTTGCCGCTTTTTTGCCCCAAACGTCCCAAGTCGCACAGCTTGAGGATCAGGTCATTCCAGCGGCGGTCGGTTGGACGGGTGGCCATTTGAGCCTTGCGCGTTTGGTAACCCACGTCGTTGCCAGCCATGTCGTGCACGGCAAAAATGCCCATGGCATAGCCGAACTTTCTCAGTGCCGCGTCAACTTCGTTGGGAAGCGCACCGTCTTCCACCAAAAAGTGGGCCTCACGGGTGTAGTTGCGAAACAAGGCATTGCCAATGAAGCCAGGGTAAATTCGAGCCAGCACGGCGATCTTGCCCATGCGCTGCCCCAGGTTCATCAGGGTGGCAATCACGTCGGGTGCCGTGTGCGCACCCCGCACCACTTCGAGCAATTTCATGACGTGTGCGGGGCTGAAAAAGTGCGCGCCCACCACATCTTGCGGGCGAGAAGTGACGGCGGCGATGGCATCCACGTCAAGCCCCGACGTGTTAGTGGCCAGAATGGCACCGGGTTTGCAACAGGCATCAAGCTGACGAAAGATGCCCTGCTTCAACTCCATGTCTTCAAACACCGCTTCGATGACCATGTCAGCATCTATTGCATCGGCGATTTGCAGCGAACCAGTGATGAGGGCCATGCGTTGTGCCATGTCAGCGGGGCTGAGTTTGGCGCGTTTGACGGTGGTGGCGTAGTTGTCTTGCACCCGTGCCATGCCGCGCTCCAGTCCTTGCTGGTTGCTGTCGATCAGGGTGACGGGGATACCGATATTGGCCAGCGACATGGCAATGCCCCCGCCCATGGTGCCCGCACCGATGACGGCCACCCGTTGCACCCGACGCAATGGCGTGCTGCTGGGGATATCGGGAATGCTGGCTGCTTGGGCCGCAGCCAGCTGGGCATGCGCCAAGGCGCGTGCACGTTCTTCGTCGCTGACGTGAAAAAAGTCGAAGGCGCTCATGTGGGTGTCTCAGGTCTGGTTGTCTTGCAGCTTTTTGGCCTTGCCGTCCACGAACTCGCGCAAGCGGGCTTCGGCTTCGGGTGGGCGGGCACGGGCGGAGTTCAGTTGTTCGACGAAGAGGCCATCGTCGTGCGACATGTCGTGGATGCGTGGCAGCACGTTGACAATCATCCAGTTGGTGTCAATGCTGTTTTTGGCGATGCGGACCGCCAGTTCTTTGGCTTTGGTGAGCGCCTCGCCCGCTGGCGTGACATAGCGCACCACATGCTCCTGCAGGCCTTCTGCCGGGGTGAGCAAGCGCCCCGTCAGCATCATGTCCATCATCACACTGGTGCCCACCACACGCTGAATGCGCACCGTGCCACCGCCGCCGACAAATATCCCCCGTTGGCCTTCGGGCAACCCGAACAGAGCGGTGTCGTCACACACGCGCACGTGTGCCGCCGTGGCCAATTCAAGTCCACCGCCCACAACGGCACCGTGTAACGCGGCCACAACAGGAATGGGACCGCGGGCAATGAGGTCGAACACCTCGTGCCAGTTGTGGCGCCGCCGCTTGCGCGGGGGTTTGATCTGGCCGGTTGCGCGTGACAACGCTTCGGCCAAGTCCAGGCCCGCGCAGAAGTTGCTGCCGTGACCAAACAGCACGGCCACATCCGCTTCTTCGTGCGCACGCAGCACGGCAGTGCGCAATTCATCGATCAGCGGGTCATTGATGGCATTGCGCTTGTCCGGGCGGTTCAGTCCGATCAACGCAATGTTGCCGTCGAGTTCGTAGGTGATGAGAGCGTTGCTCATGGGTTGGAAAGCTTTCGGGTTGAATTCGGGTCTGAAACGGCGTTCAGATATCCAGGACGAGCTTGGGGCTCTTGGCGCCAGAGCAGCAGACCATCATGCGGTCGTTGATGGCGTGTTCGGCGTCGGACAGGACCAAATCACGGTGGTCGGGCGTGCCTTCAAGCACGCGCACTTCGCAGGTACCGCAAACACCCTCGCGGCACGAAAACGGCGGTTCAACCTGGATGTCGATCAGGCAGTCCAAAATGGTTTTGCCTGGGGGCACGACCAAGGTCTTGCGGCTGCGCGCAAGCTCCACAGTGAAACCGCCTTCGGTGGCAGCGGCGTCTTTGGCTGCAAAGTATTCGCGGTGCACGCGCGCCGTGGGCAAAGCGGTGGTGGCTCGCTCATAGGCTTGCAACATGGGCAGCGGGCCACAGCAATACACATGTGCCCCATCGGGCAAGCTGCCCACCACACGCTCAAGGTCCAGCATTTGCCCGCAGGGCTCGTGGTCAAAGTACAGCGCCACGTCGGCACCCGGCTGGCCGTGGTAGGCGGCCAGCGTGGTCAGAAAACCAGCATGCTGGTGGGTGCGGGCCGCGTAATGCAAGCGCCAAGGGATGCCCAACGCTTGCGAACGGGCAATCATGGCCAGCATGGGGGTGATACCGATGCCCCCGGCAATGAAGACGTTGAACGGTGCGTTCTCGTCCAGCGGGAAGTGGTTGCGTGGCGGGCTGATGGCGAGCACTTGGCCAACACGCAGCACGTCGTGCACATGGCGCGAGCCGCCACGGGATTGGGCATCGCGGTTGACACCAATGCAGTAGCGGTGCGTTTCGCGCGGGTCGTTGAGCAGTGAATAGCTGCGCACCAGAAGACCATTGGGGGTGGGCAGGTGCAGGTCGATGTGGGCACCGGCCGAGAAGGCAGGCAGAGGTTGACCCGATGCCATGTTCACAAACTCAAGGTGAATGATGGTGTCGGCTTCGAAGGTGATGGCCCGGAGTCGGACCTGGAGGGTGGGCGTGCTGGTCACGGCGCGGTCTTTCGGGATCAATCTGGCTTGAAACCAGAGGCTTTGATGATGGGTTCCCAGTGGGCCAGCTCGGCCCGCAGCAGGATGTCCACCTCGGGCCCCGTGCGAAAGTGGGGATGTACCCACAGGCGCTGGCTCATTTGCTCCTTGACCTCGGGCAATGCCAGCACCTGTTGAACGGCTCTTTGCATGCGTTCGATGTCGGCAGCTGGCGTGCCTGCACGTGCCCACATGCCGGTCCAGCCTTCGCCCGATGTCACGTCAATGCCCTGCTCGGCAAACGTGGGGATATCAGGCATCAGGGGAGAGCGTGCCTTGGTAAAAATGCCAATCACACGGATCTTGCCTGCACGGTGGTGGGCCATCATGCCGTCCAAGAGGCTGATGGCCGACGGCACGTGGCCACCCAACAGGTCGTTCACCATAGGAGGTGAGCCTTTGTAGGGAGTCACGGGCAGGTCTATGCCGGTGGTTTTGGCCAGCTGCACCCCCAGGAAGGCGTTTTGACCACCCAGGCCAGGCGTACCGAAGCTGCCTTTGCCGGGGTTCTTTCTGACCCATTCAACAAACTCCTGGGCGTTGGTGGCACCGGTGTTCAGGGCCACGCCCATGCCAAGTGGGTACGAGGCAAACCCGGCCACCGATATGAAGTCTTTCAGGATATTCCAACGGATCTGGTGACCGAACACCAGCGTCTGGAACGTGGGGGTGGCATTGGGTGCCACCATGAAGGTCAGGCCATCGGCGGGTGCCGCCAGCACGGTATCTGCGGCCATTCGTCCCCCGGCACCAGGTTTGTTGTCAATGATGACGGGTTGCCCCAGGAGGTTGGGCAAGCGGTCGGCAACCGCACGTGCGATGGCATCGGTGGCCCCCCCGGCCGGAAAACCAACCAGGATGCGGATGGCGGGTTTGCTCTGTGCCCAACTTGCGCGTGGCAACGCCAGCAGCGCACCGCTGGACAGCACCATGTGGCGGCGGTGGATATTCATGTTGTCTCGTGGCTGTGAAAATGAACGGATCGGGCGATCCGACGGGGTCCGAAGTGTCTGACGCACCTTGACGGACCCGTCGAAGGGAATCTAGATGCCGGCCAGAGTGCGCCAGTCTTCATTCGCTGGCAGCACGCCACCCACAGATTGAATTTTTCGGTAATTCAAATCGGGGTGATGGGCCATGGTAGGTGCCTTGCCGTCCATGAACTCGCGGGCGGCTTTGAGCAACATCTGGCGCACCCGGATGATGGCCCCGTCCGCTGAACACAGCTGTTCATCGGTACGGTCAGCAATGGGGCCTTGGCTCAGAAACATGGCGAAGTCTTCCGTACCCAAATGCTGGGGGAAACCGGTTTTGTGGCCACGCTTCATGATGTCGCGGTTCTGGCCCCAGTTGTCCTTTGGATCGCCAGGTGGCAGGGGCGGAAAGTTCCACACGTCTGGCGTCGCTGACATGATGGTCATGCCGAGGGGACGGTGCGGATTGAAGTGCACAAACCAGGCACGGTGCGTGACATCATCGACCGGGGTAGAGAAAAAGACCGTGGTCGGACCGTGGGCATCCGGTGGGCAGATGATGCCGTACCAAGGCATGACGAAGTTGTTGACCCGTGCATAAACCTGGCCGTCGGGCAGCGCGCGAAGGGCTGCATAGCGATACCCGTAGGGGCGCTCTTCAAACTCAAGTTTGGGTGCCAGCGACTTGGTCATCAGCATGCGCTCGTTGCCGCCACCGGCTGTGAGCTGGGTGGTGGATTCGTGCAGCACACCGACGTGCGAAGAATCCATGGACGCTTCCACGCCTTGAACCCAATTGGTTGGCACCTCAACGGTGGTGACCGAGCGCTGATCCACAGGCAGATCCATGAAAGGCAGATCGGGGAACGGTGGAGGCGTTTCGCCTGTGCCCAGCCACACCCAGACAAGGCCACCGCGATCCACCGTCGTGTAGCGGTTGACCTTCACGTGCTTGCAAAACTGCTCTTGGTTTCCAACGTGATTGGGAGCCTCCACCGCCTCGCCTTTGACGTTGAATTTCCAGCCGTGGTAGATGCAGCGGATGCCGTTGTCTTCGTTGCGACCCAAGGCCAGCGAGGCTTTGCGGTGCGGGCATTGCTCATCGATCACGCCAACATCGCCATTGGTGGCACGAAACGCCACATAGTTCTTGCCCAGCAGGCGCACCCGAACCGGTGCGCCATCGGCCTCCAGCTTGAACGAGGGCACCGCCGGTAGCCAGTAATGCTGGCGAAGCATCTCGCCCATGGGTGCGCCGTTTTCGACGCGGGTCAACAAATCGTTGTCTTCTTTACTCAATGGCATGGTTTGTCTCCAGGATTAACAGTCATCGTCTTTGCGAAAAGCGCGCGAGTAGACGCGCTTGCAGTTGCACTCGAAAATGTTGCGCTTTTGCTCGTCTGTCAGCCATTCGATGCTCTCGATAACTGGCTTCATGTCGTCGTAGTCGCGTCCGCTGATCGGGTCGCGTGAGCTGCCCGTGCCGGGCTTTTCGGTGCCAAACAGGACGTTGTCGGTGCCCGCTACGCGCAACAGCAGATCGATGGCATCCTGGCTGTAGTTGCAGGTGTCGAAATACAGCTTCTTGAGCTGCTCATCGAACGTCTCTTTGTCGCCTTTGCGCACGCTCCACGAGCGGAACCGCCCCATCTGGTAGGGAATGGCCCCCCCGCCGTGGGCCACCACGATCTTCAGGTTGGGAAACTTCTCGAACGTTTGGGCGTGCAGCAACGAAATCACCGCAATGCTCTCTTCGTTGATGAACTTGAGCGTGTATGACTCGCGTGCGCTGCAACTGCCTGCCGAATGAATCAGGGCAGGTACATCAAGTTCGGTCATGGCCTGGTACAGCGGGTGCCAGAACGGATCGCCCAGCCCGGGCGGATCGCCCAGGCCCTCGGTCGGGTCAGGGTTGAGCAGGCAGCCGATGAAACCGAGTTCGTTGACGCATCGCTTGAGTTCGGGGATCACTCGCAACGCCAGCGCCTCATCCATGTACTGCGGCAAGCCAGCCACGCCCCGGAAACGGTCTGGGAACATGGCAACGTAACGGGCAATCAGATCATTGCAATGGGTGGTCCACAACTCGGTCACACGACCGGGCTTGACAGAGTGCATCTGCAAGTACGGACGCGGAGAGATGAACTGAACATCGGTGCCCACGCTGTCCATGCCCTTGAGCAACTCCTCTGCCACCTTGCGTACGGCGGCATCTGGAATCTTGGGCAGGGTGTTGGGGTTGGCACGACCCCCGACAAGTTCCGCCATGAAGCGAAAGCTCTCCGGCGGCATGATGATGTGGGCGTGGGAATCGATGATCATGAAGTGGCATCTCCTGAGTAAGTGATGGGTGGGGGGGTTACTGAACGAATGCCATGACCTCGATTTGCAGCCACATACCGTGCTGCAGGTCTTGCACCACGATGTGGCGAGCCGGGCGGTCGTGTGCGTCCGGGAAGCAGGCCTGCCACGCGGCGTTGAGGTGCTCACGCACCGCGTTGTCTTTGATCGTCACGCTGAACTTCACCACGTCATCCAGCGACGCACCGCCTGCTTGCAATATCGCCCTCAGGTTGGCAAATGCGTGATGGACCTGGCTGGCAGCATCGGCAGGCAATTGCCCGGTTGCGGGGTCTTTTCCTGATACCGCCGACGTGCAGAGCAGGTTGCCCACACGGGCGGCAGCGGGGATGGGCGCGTTGTGCGAGGCACCCGGAATGTCGATGGAGCGTGGCATGGTTGGTCAAAGTGGTTGAACCGGGCGCGTCAGGACTCACCCGGTTCTGTTTCAAACAGGTTCATGGGCATTCGCGCCAGGAACTCTGAAAATCCGGTCGACCCCGACGGCACGTGCAACATCATTTGATGGGTTGCGGCCATCTCGTCACCATCCTGAATGGCGCGTGCCACTTTCAGGTGGTCTTGCATCGACTTGTTGATCTGCGCTTTGGTCACGAAGTCACGCAAGCGGTAGCGGTAGATCTGGCGCCTTGCGTTGCGAATCAGGTCAGCCAGGTAGGGGTTGAGGCTGCCTGCATAAATCACTTCATGGAACTTGGCGTTGGCCAACGCGTATTCCTCTGTGCCCCCCTGAATGGCGGCATCCTGGCAATGCTGCAAGGCCACATCCAACTGGGCACGCAACTCGTCACCAACCCGGCGTGCAGCCAGCTTTGCGCACATGCCTTCAAGCTCGCCAATGGTTTCCATGATGGCCCGCACTTGACTGATGGACAGGCGCGCCACGCTCATGCCCTGACGAGGGGCGATGCGAACCAAATTGCGCGCCGCCAGTTGCTGCAGCGCTTCACGCACAGGTGTTCTTGACACCTGAAAGCGGGCCGCCAATGCCCGTTCGTCCAGCGGACTGCCAGGGGGCAACTTGCCGCTTTCTATTTCCTCTTGAAGAGCGTGACGGATTTCGACGGAACGCCCACCGCGTGGACGCGCGTCTTCGCACGACACCGCAGTTTCGAGGTCGTTCAGGGGTTCCAGAGAAGCAATGTGATCCATAGACATGGCAAATATACCTCCAATTGTTTGTGGCATGCAAGAAGATTTATAAAAAATGCCACGAAGTTGACTTCAGACTGGCAAATACCATCCTATCCATTGCGGGCGCTCAACTCAAAAAACAGCATGGTTACGGGTAAATTTGGCCATTTTTACTCATCAACAACCGACAAAGACCGCCTAAGCCAACACAAGCATCAGATCAGTACAAACCCTAAAAATCCAGAAAATACACTTCTGGTGTATTTATATTGATGTTTTGTATGCCAGAATTCACACAACTTCAGTTCAACAGTGCACTTATTTGCATTGAAGGACATACCAGAAAGGTGTTTTTGCATGTCTGTGATTGCTTCAGCGTCGTCATCTGCCGTTTTGCCGGTCGATCGGATCCTGTGCCCTCGCTCCATCGCCATCGTGGGTGCATCGTCCGACCCCCGGTCATTTGGTGGTTTTGTCCAGGGCAACCTCGACCGCTTTGGATATGACGGCACGCTTCATCTGGTGAGCCGCAGCAGCGAGGAAATCCATGGCCGTCCATGCGTGAAGTCAGTGGACGCATTGCCAACGGGCATTGATCTGGCTGTGCTGGCCATCCCCGAGGCGGGCGTGCTCGAAGCCGTGAAGGCACTGGCGGCACGCCAATGTCACGCTGCGGTGCTGTTTGCTTCGGGTTATGCCGAAGCTGGCGAAGAAGGTCAGGCCAAACAACTGGCCTTGGCTGAAGTGGCCAAGTCCCTGGGCATCCTGTTGGTGGGCCCCAATTGCATGGGCTTTACCAACCTGGCGGCAGGCGTCCCCGTCACCTTCGAGCCGTTGACCTTGCGCGCACGTGAACAGCGCCCCGGTGTGGGCGTGGTCGCACAGAGCGGGTTCATGGCCGCCAACCTGCGTGACGCCTTTTTGAGCCGCGATGTGCCCGTGACCGCCGTGTTTTCAACCGGCAACGAAGTGTCTGTGGCGGTCGAAGATGTGTTGGCGCACTACATCGCCGATGCGCAAACCCGCGTCATCACGGTGTATGCGGAGCAAATTCGCCGCCCGCAAACATTCTTGCAGTTGGCCGCACAAGCCCGCGCAGCGGGCAAACCACTGGTTCTGCTGATGCCGGGCCGCAGTGCGCGGGCACGCGAGGCAGCGCAGTCGCATACAGGCGCACTCGCGGGAGACCATGCCACGGCCACCGCGCTGCTCAAGAGCGAGGCCGTGGTGATGGTGGAGTCTTTGGACGAGTTGTTGGACACCAGCACCATCTTGCTTCGCTACCCGCAGCCGCCTGCTGGTGGCACGGCCTTCATGACCGGGTCCGGGGCGATGAAAAACATTGCACTTGACTTTGCAGAGGACCTTGGACTGGCACTGCCCGAACTCACAACCCCGACAGTGAGCAAGCTCACAGCGTTGCTCCCTGCCTATGCCGTGCCGGAAAACCCACTGGACTACACCACCATTGGCGTGCGCCAGCCTGGTCTGATTGGCGATTTGCTGCTGACCATGCTGGACGACGAGCGGGTGGGCAACATCTTGTTGGCCATACCGGTGGGGCCAGAGATGGCGCAGCGCGACAAGGCCGAACACATCGTGCCAGCCATTGGCCGTGCAACCAAACCCGCTGTGCTGGTGCTGACTGGCGACGGCAGTCCGGTGGAGCCGTTCTTCACTGCAGCCATTGCGACCAGCGGTGTGCCGCTGTTTCGGTCAGCAGACCGAGCGATGCGTGCGTTGCGCCAGGTGGCAACTTACGGCGAGGCATTGCAGCGCGCATCCCGCGCCGACTGCAGCCAGGCCGCCACCTTGCCACTGCCAGGGGCGGTACCACCCAATGGCATTTTTGCCGAATACATGGGAAAAGCCTGGCTCGCCGGCGCAGGCGTGGCGGTGCCCCAGGGGGCACTGGCAACCGATGCAGACCACGCGGTGCGGATAGCCACCGAGATCGGTTACCCCGTGGTGCTCAAGGCCCAGGCCAGTGAACTGCCACACAAAAGCGATGTGGGTGGCGTGCTGGTGGGGTTGGCGGACGAGGCCGCCTTGCGCGCAGGCTGGCAGCACTTGCACACCAACGTGGCCCGTCATCGACCCGAGTTGACGCTGGACGGCGCACTGGTGGAGCGCATGGGTCCACGTGGACTTGAATTGGTGGTGGGAGCCAAGCGCGACCCGGAGTGGGGGCCCGTGGTGCTGGTGGGTTTGGGGGGCATTTGGATCGAAGCACTCAAAGACGTTCGCCTGGTCCCGGCAAACATGGCGCAGGCAGACATCGTGGTGGAACTGGGCAGGTTGAAAGCAGCCGCTGTTCTGAACGGCATCCGGGGTGCTTCGGGCGTGGACCTGCCTGCCATTGCCCAGGTGGTTGCCCTGGTCGGTGCGCAGATGCGTGCCAACCCGCGCATCACGGAAATCGATGTCAACCCACTGGTGGCCTACCCGGCAGGTTCCACGCAGCCAGTGCTGGCGCTGGATGCGTTGGTGGTGGCCACCCCTGTCTGAAAGCACGGCCATGAAACTCCAGTTCTCCGCTGCCGACGAAGCATTTCGGCTTGAGGTGCGCGAATTCGTCAAAAACAAACTGCCGCAAGCCATACAGCGCAAAGTTGAAATGGGTCTGCGCCTGACGCACGCCGACTATGTCACCTGGTTCCGAATCCTGGAGGCACGCGGGTGGCTCACCCCGAGCTGGCCGGTTGAGTACGGTGGTCCCGGTTGGAATCACGTGCAGCGGTACATCTTTGATGAGGAAACGCAGCTGGCGGGTGCGCCACGCATCATCGCCAGCGGCATACAGATGCTGGGGCCAGTGCTGCATGCATTCGGCACTGAAGAGCAAAAGCAGAAGTATCTGCCTGACATTCGCCAAAGCAACACGTGGTGGGCGCAGGGTTTTTCGGAACCGGGGGCGGGCTCGGATCTGGCCGCTGTGCGAACGTCCGCCGTGCTGGAACCCGACGGCAAGCACTTTGTGGTGAATGGCCACAAGGTCTGGACCTCTTACGCGCAATGGTGCTCGATGATGTTCGCGCTGGTGCGCACCGACCCCAACGCTGCCAAGCCGCAAGAGGGCATTTCGTTCTTGCTGATTGACATGGCGTCCCCTGGACTTCTGGTGCGCCCGATCCGCATGCTGGAAGGTGGCGCCGATCTCAACGAGTGCTTCCTCGACAACGTGCGTGTGCCGGTGGAAAACCTGGTCGGCGAATTGAACAAGGGCTGGTCGTACGGCAAATATCTGTTGGGCCACGAGCGCACGGGCATTGCAGGCATTGGCTCGTGCAAGCAGCAACTGGCCCGTGCCCGCCAGTTGGCCGCACAACAAGGTCTGAGTGAAGACCCCGACCTGCAAACACGGTTGGCGCAGTTCGACGTAGAGCTCATGGCACTGGAGTTCACGGCTTTGCGCCTGTTGAGTGCACACCAGCAAAGCCGCACGCCTGGGGTGGAGGCCTCCATGCTCAAGGTGCGCGGGACAGAGCTGCGCCAGGCCATCTTTGAAATGCTGGTCGACATTGCCGGCCCTGATGCCGTGCCGTTTTCAGCCGACGCACTTGACCTCGGGCATCTGGATGAGGCAGTGGTGGACGGTTCGTTGGCGGCGTTGGCGGCCAACTGCCTGGATGCCAGAAAGCTCACGATTTACGGCGGCACCAGCGAGGTGCAGCGCAACCTGATCGGCCGGGCCACGCTCGATGCCTTCTGAGCACCGGTCACCGCCCAAAGCACAAGGACACGCCATGGATTTTTCTTTGAACGACGATCATCTGGCGCTGCGCGAAGCAGTGCAGCGCTTTTGCGAGGGAGAGTACCCGGCAGCGCACCGGGGCAACCCTGAGACGCGAGAACAAGCAGTTACCCGCTGGACAGGCATGGCACAACTGGGGCTGCTGGGATTGCCCTTTTCAGCCGAAGCGGGAGGCAGCGAGCAGGGACCGGTTGAAGTGTTGCTGGTCGCCCAAGAACTGGGCCGGGTATTGGGTGGCGGGGCATTCGTTGCAAGCACGGTCATGGCCGGTCAGTTGCTGACGCGTCTGGGCTCGAACGCACAGCACATGCAATGGCTGCCAGGAATGGCCAGCGGCACGCTGCAAGCCAGTGTGGCCTTGTACGAAGACGGCATTCGCTACGACTGGCAACGCCTGCAGACGCAGGCCCATGCCACCCAGGGTGGGTACTTGCTCAATGGTCACAAAACCTGTGTGCTGCAGGGTGACAGCGCGGACTTGCTGTTGGTCGTGGCGCGCACGACGGGCAAGGCACCTGCGCGCGGTGGTCTGACTGTTTTTGCGGTAGCCGCCAACACGCCTGGCGTGCACGTTCGGGGTCACGACACATTGGACGGTCGCCGCGCCGCTACCGTCACGCTGACCGATGTACCGGTGGCAGCCGAGCACGTGCTGGGGATCGTGGGTGAGGCGGCAGATGCGGTGGAAGCTTCGCTGGACGCCACCATCGCTGCGCTGTGTGCAGAGGCAGTGGGCATCGTCGATGCACTGATTGTTCACACCGCCGAACACCTCCGCACCCGCAAGCAATTTGGCATGCCACTGGCGAAATTCCAGGTGATGCAGCACACCCTGGCCGACATGTCCATTGCGTTGGAACAGCTCAAGTCCATGGCGTGCGCCGCAGCCATGGCCGTTGAGGCTGGAGAGGCAGTCCAACGCAAACGTCTGGTGTCCGCAGCCAAAGCCTTCGTGAATCAACAGGGACGCAGGCTTGGCTTCTCAGCCATCCAGCTGCACGGGGCCATGGGCATGACAGATGAATGTCGCGTCGGTCACTACGCCAAGCGTCTGATGGTCATCGGGCAACTTTTTGGTGATGCCAGCTGGCACCTCAAACGGGTGTGAGTGTTGCGGCAAATGAATGCGACGGGGCCTTCCCGTCATCGTCAATTGAATACAAGGAGACAACGATGCTGAATCGCAAGACATTCATTTCATGGGTGCTCACGGCACTGTGTGGATTTTCACTTTCCGCACAAGCGCAAACGAGCCAACCCATCCGGTTCCTGGTTGGGTTCCCTCCGGGGGGATCAACCGATACCGTGGCACGCTTGCTGGCAGAAAAAATGTCAGTGGTGCTCAAGCAGACCATCATCATCGACAACAAGGCCGGTGCAGGTGGCCGGTTGGCGGCACAGGCGCTCAAGGCCAGTCCACCCGATGGCCTGACGTTCATGATTGCCCCCAACGCCACGCCCGTATTTCAGACTCTGCTGTATCCGCAAGACGTACTGAAATACGACATGCTCACCGATTTCACGCCTGTCGGTGTCATCGTGTCATACCCGCTTGCGTTGGCAGTCGGTGTCCAGTCCGGGGTCAAAACAGCCAAAGAGTACGTGGCCTGGGTCAAGGCAAATCCCAAGAACGCCAGCTTTGGCACAGCAGGTGCAGGTGGCCACACCCACTTCAGCGGTATTCAACTGGGCAAGGCCATTGGCATGGACTTGCAAGTCATTCCCTACCGAGGCAATGGCCCACTGGTGACCGATTTGCTGGGTGGGCAGGTGCCCGCAGGCGTCATGACAGCGGGCGACATATTGCCGCACCAGAAGAGCGAAAGGGTGCGCGTGCTGGGGGTGTTCGGCGCCAAGCGTTCAACGGTGCTGCCCGATGTGCCGACCTTCAAGGAACAAGGCATCAACATCGACACAGGGGACGCATGGACCGGCATGTGGGCACCCGCCAACACACCCAAAGACAAGTTGGCACAAGTGCAAAACGCCTTGAAGTACGCGCTGGCACTGCCCGAAGTACGCGACTCACTCATCAACAAAGCCACGTTGACCCCTGATTTCCACTCTGCCGACGAAATGGACGTGTTGTTGCGCAAAGAACTGGCCTATTGGGGACCGGTCATCAAAGCCACTGGGTTTACCCCTGCACAGTGACCCGTCAACCACCACACCAACACCATGAGCTTGAACGGATCCGCCTACATCGTGGGCGCGTATGAACACCCTACCCGCAAAGCGGACAGCCTTTCCGTTGTGCGCCTGCACGCTGACGTTGCCAAAGGCGCGCTGGAGGATGCCGGCTTGTCCAAACACGACATTGACGGCTACTTCTGTGCGGGCGATGCACCCGGTTTGGGCACTACCACAGTGGCCGAATACCTGGGCCTCCAACTGTGTCATGTGGACTCCACCGAATGCGGTGGCTCAGCGCCCATCTTGCACGTCGCGCATGCCGCTGCGGCCATTGCGGCAGGCCGCTGCAACGTGGCACTCATCACCTTGGCAGGCCGCCCGCGGGCGCAGATGGCGGCTGCCCAGGCCGCAGCCAAAGAGGGCCGCGGCGGCAAATCGCCTCTGGCCCTGAAACCACCGGACCCCGATGCCCCGGAGCTGGCATTTGAGCTGCCCTATGGCCCCGCGACCCAAAATCTGTACGCGGCTGTTGCCAAGCGCCACATGTTCGAGTTCGGCACCACCAGCGAGCAGTTGGCCTGGATCAAAGTGGCCGCATCGCACCATGCCCAGCACAACGTGAACGCGATGCTGCGCGATGTGGTCACGGTGGAAGACGTGGTGAACTCCCCCCTGGTGAGCGACCCGCTGCACCGACTGGACTGCTGCGTGATGAGCGATGGAGGAGGGGCAGTCATCGTTGCCCGGCCAGAAATTGCGCGCGAACTGGCGCGCAAGCACAAGCGCCCGATGGTGATGGTGCGCGGCACTGGGGAAGCACCCAAACACAGCATGGGCGGTCAGATCGACCTGACCTATTCGGCTGCAGCCTGGTCGGGTCCCCAGGCTTTTGCCGAGGCCGGTGTCACGCCTGCAGACATTCAGTACGCCTCGCTGTACGACAGCTTCACCATCACTGTGCTGATGCAACTGGAAGACCTGGGTTTCTGCAAAAAAGGCGAAGGTGGCCGATTCGTGGCCGACGGCAACCTCATTGCCGGGGTAGGCAGGCTGCCGTTCAACACCGACGGCGGAGGATTGTGCAACAACCATCCCGCCAACCGTGGCGGCATCACCAAGATCATCGAAGCGGTACGCCAACTGCGTGGCGAAGCCCACCCGGCTGTGCAAGTAGCCAACTGCAATCTGGCGTTGGTCAGCGGCATCGGTGGTGCGCTGGCCTCGCGTCACACAGCCGGAACCTTGATTCTGGAAAGGACATGAGCACCATGAACAACCCTGAAACGATGCGTGACCAACCCGTTCGTCCTCCCGTGCCATCCACTGGGCCATGCAAGATTCCCGCTCCACGCGTGCTGCCCGAATCCCTGCCCTATTGGATCGCGGCTGACGAAGGTCGTTTGCTGATCAAGCGATGCAACGCCTGTGGAAAAGTGCACCACTACCCGCGTGACATATGCCCCCACTGCCTCAGCGCCAACACCGAGTGGCTAGAGGCGGCGGGCACCGGCGCCGTGTATTCATTCAGCACCATGGGCAAGGGAGATGCCGCCTACACATTGGCCTATGTCACGCTGGCCGAAGGCATCACGCTGATGACCAACCTTGTCGATTGCGACCCGACCCTTGTCCAAATGGGACAAGCCGTTCGCGTGATTTTCAAGCCCAGTGAAGGTGGACATGCTGTGCCCATGTTCACACCTGCCTGAGGCAACCCGCCATGACAACACCTGAAACAACCCCGCCACGCAAGGGTCCGCTGTCCCGTTTCACCATCCTCGATGCCACGCGGGTGCGGGCTGGCCCCACGGCCATCCGCACGTTTGCCGATCTGGGGGCGCGCGTCATCAAGTTGGAAATTCCGCCGGGTGCGCCCGGTGGGGACGACATGATTGGCGGGCGGGACCACAACCGGGCCGACTACGAAAACTTGCATCGCAACAAAGAAAGCCTGACGCTCAACATGAAGGAGCCAGAGGGGCTCGCGATTCTTCACGCCTTGGTCAAAACAGCCGATGTATTCATAGAAAACTACCGGCCCGACGTGAAATACCGCCTGGGCATTGGCCCCGATGCCCTGCGGGCCATCAACCCAAGGCTGGTTTACGCCAGCATTTCCGGTTTTGGTCAGGATGGGCCGTACGCCAAATGGCCCGGCTTCGACTCCATTGCACAGGGCATGGGCGGATTGATGAGCATCACCGGCAAACCTGAAGATGGCCCGATGCGCGTGGGCATTCCCATTGCCGACCTGTGCTCGGGGCATTTTTGTGCACAAGCCATCATGGCCGCGCTGCTGGAGCGCGACATGTCAGGCGAAGGTCAATGGGTGCAAACCTCGCTGCTGGAATCGCAAATTGCCATGCTCGATTTCCAGGCAGCACAGTGGCTGATAGACCGCAAAGTACCCAAATCCACTGGCAACGAGCACCCGCTGACGGTACCCACGGGCGTGTTCGAAACCCGTGATGGCTACCTGAACCTTGCTGCCATCGGTCAGACGATGTGGAAACGGCTGTGTGAAGCCTTGGATGTCGCTCATCTGGTTCATGAACCCGGTTTTGGCTCCGATCCTGAACGGGTGCAAAACCGTGCCCGCGTGAATGCGGCCATCGGTGCCGCCTTCAAGACCCGCACCACTGCCAAATGGACCGAACAGCTGTTGAAGGCTGGGGTGCCCTGCGGCCCCATTCACACAGTGGACCACGTGTTCGCCGACCCACAGGTCAAGCACCTGGGCATCGCGCGGACCATGCACCACCCTGAGCTGGGCGATATCGAAGTGGTGGGCCTGCCCATGCACTTTTCGCGCTACCCGCGCGATGACGGCCCACTGAAGCCTGCACCGCACCAAGGCGACCAGACCAATGCGATCTTGAGCGAACTGGGCTACGAAACCGCACAGATCGAGCAGCTACGCGCCCGGTTTGTTGTTTGATTCCAATCTGAGGGTATTCACATGGCACAACTTGTAGCCGCCTTTGGCTCGTCCCACAGCATCATGCTGGTCTCACAGCGTGAAGACTGGCAGCATGAATTCCGTGTGATTGACACGAAAAATGTCCACTACTTCGACAAGCTGGGTAACAAAACCGATTACGAAGCCCTGCTGGCTGTGGCCCCTGCGGGAACCGAGTCCACCGTGACACCGGCAAAAATGAGCGAGCGCTACGACGCGGCGCAGGCCGCCATGGACCAGTTGAGCGAGCGCATCCGCAATGCCCACCTGGACGTGTTGCTGATCGTGGGCGATGACCAGACCGAGTTGTTCCGCACCACCAACAACCCGGCCATTGCGATCTATTTTGGCGACACCATTCGCAACACGGCGCGTGAACCCGCCTCGACCAGTGACAGCTGGGTGAAGTCAGCACGGATGTGGCGTCACGAACCCGAAGAGGACCGTGAGTACCCGGTGAAATCAGACATGGCGCAGTGGCTGATCCGCCAGTTGTGTGACCGTGACTTCGACATCACCGCGATGGACGGGCTTGAGCGGGGCCAGTTTGAAGGGCATGCCTTTCAGTTCATTCACCGCCGTCTGCTGGGTGAACTGACCTTGCCGGTTATCCCGGTCATTTTGAACACCTTCGATCCGCCCAACCAGCCCACGCCCCGGCGTTGCGTGGCCCTGGGTGCGGCCTTGCGGGAACTGATCGCCGCCTGGCCACAGGACTTGCGCGTGGGTGTCATCGCCTCCGGTGGGCTGAGCCACTTTGTGGTCGATGAGGCGTTGGACCAGCAAGTCCTCAACGCCATTCGCCACAAAGACAGCGCCGCCATGGCTGCGCTGGACCCCAAACTGCTGCAAGCGGGCAGTTCCGAAATCCGCAATTGGCTGGTGGTGGGCGAGATGGCCCGCGATCTGGACCTGGAATGGACCGAATACGTGCCCGGCTACCGCAGTCCGGCATTGACGGGCACCGGTTTGGCCTTTGCCGCCTGGAAAACGCTGGCCTGAACGCAGCTCCTCTGTTGTATCCGCCCCCATCGAAAGCTTACCCATGAGCGACACCGCCCAAAACGTTCAACGCCTGCGCCGTCTCGACACCTGTGCCGTGTCCGATGCCCTTGACAAACTGAAGCTGTCCGGCGTGGTCACCGGGCTCACCCAGCGAAGCGGCGACGGTCGCATTGCAGGGCGTGCCGTGACCATGAAAGTGGGCCCTGGACAACCGCCTCCCGGCCCAGCCAAACACCTTGGTTGCACGGCCATTGAACAGGCCGATGCAGACAGCATCATCGTGGTCGAACAGCGGTCTGGCCTGGAAGCCGGCTGCTGGGGTGGCTTGCTCACGCTGGGGGCCAAGGTACGTGGTGTGGCAGGCGTCGTGGCGGACGGCCCGCTGCGCGACGTGGACGAAGCCATGGCCTATGGGTTCCCGGTGTTCAGCCGCAGCTTGACTTCACGCACTGCGCGGGGCCGCGTGGTGGAGCTGGGCGTGCAGGTGCCCGTCACCATCGGTGCCACTGCGGGTGGCGAAACCACCGTGCATCCCGGTGACTATGTGCTGGCCGACCGCAGTGCCACCGTTTTCATCGCGGCGGCTGACATTGCTCTCGTGTTGGAAACAGCCGAAATGATCGTGGCCAAAGAGGCCGCCATGGCCAAGGCGATCCTGGCAGGCACACCCATCAGCCAGGTCATGGGCGGCAACTACGAACACATGCTGAACAGCTGAGTCGCCTTCGCTTCGACTCGCTTCCACCTTCACTTTGCCCGCTCACCAGTGAGCGGGGTGGTGAGCCATTCCCTGTTGAAAACACTGTGCACCCCTGTGGTGCCCTTCAGAAAGGAACGCCAAGATGAATCCGCCAGAAGACCGCAACGTGGCACGTGCCGCCAGACTTGACACCCCAACCCTGTCCGACGCACTGGACAAGCTGGGCATCGTGGGCCAGTGCCACAAGATCAAACCGCGCGATGTCAACTTTCGCATGGCTGGGCGCGCGTGGACGCTCAAATATGGCCCTGCAGCCAAGCCCTGCGGCACGGTGGGTGACTACATCGACGACGTGCCCCCGGGCAGCGTGGTGGTGCTTGACAACAATGGCCGGGACGATGCCACCGTCTGGGGCGACATCCTGACCGAAATTGCACACCGTCGCGGCATCGCTGGCACGGTCATCAACGGCATCAACCGTGACACCCACCTGTGTCTGTCGCTCGGTTACCCGGTGTTTTCCATCGACAACTGGATGCGCACAGGCAAAGACCGCGTTCAGGTCGAAGCCACCGGTGTCCCGGTCAACGTTGGCGGTGCTCGCGTTGCACCGGGGGACATCCTCAAAGGTGACACAGACGGCGTGGTGGTGATACCCAAAGAGCACGAAGACCGCGTACTGGAAGTGGCCGAAGAAATCGAAGCCGCTGAAAACCACATCCGTGAAGCCGCCCGCAACGGTTTGCGCCTGGACGAGGCGCGCAAGCAATTCAAGTACCACCAACTTCAAACCCGCGAGGCCACATGAACAAACATGATCCTGCGTTGACCACACGCCTGGATATCCAGCGCCTGAATCCATCGCTGGTTGCCGCAGCCGCCAAATTGCCCACTGCCACGCTGCACGAAGCCGCAAAGAAGATTGGTGCGCTGCCATCTGCCATCAAACCTGTGGCCCCCCATTTCCGCTGTGCGGGCTCGGCGCTCACCGTGCACTCGCCCGGTGGCGACAACCTGTGGCTGCACCGGGCCCTTGACGTGGCCATGCCCGGCGACGTGATGGTGGTGTTTGCGAACGGCGCACACGAACACGGCTATTGGGGCGAAATCATGACCACGATGGCCAAGGTGAAAGGGCTGGCTGGACTGGTGATCGATGGCTGTGTGCGCGATGGCGTGCTGCTCAGCGACATCGGCTTTCCCGTGTTTTCACGCGGGCTGTGCATCCAGGGCACTGGCAAAGACTTTGGTGCCATCGGCTGGATCAACCACCCGGTCACCATGGGCAATGTGGTGGTGCATGCCGGCGATCTGATCGTGGGCGATACCGATGGCGTGGTGGCCATTCCACAGGCCCGAGTGGCCGAGGTGGTCAGCTCGGGCGAACGGCGTGAGGCAGAAGAGGCCGCCATCCTGCGCCGCCTGGAGGCAGGCGAAACGACCCTGTCAGTCTATGGCTGGCATTGAGGGTGGCTGACCGAATGACACCAGAGACCGCCATGCTCAATACCCCGACCCGCGCCCCCAGCCCACCCGTTTTGTCCATTTGCGACCACGTGGCCACGCTCACGCTGAACCGGCCAGAACAGCGCAACCGCCTAGATGGCGGCGATCTGCACACCTTGTTGGACCAGTTTGAGCAGATCAATGCCAACCCGGACATCCGGGTGCTCACGTTCACCGCCAACACCCAGGGCCAACCCAGGCCGGTGTTTTGCGCGGGTTATCACCTGGGCAGTTTCAGCGATCACAACAGTGACCCCAAGCTGTTCGAACACGTGGCCAATGCTTTGGCCGCCTTGCGACCCATCACCGTGTGCGCACTCAACGGCAGTGTGTACGGTGGCGCCACCGACTTGATGCTGGCCTGCGACCTGAGCGTGGGCTTGACGGGCATCGAATTCCGCATGCCCGCCACCGCGCTGGGACTGCACTACTACCCAGGCGGGTTGCAGCGCTATGTGGCCCGGTTGGGCTTGTCAGGGGCCAAACGGGCCTTTTTGTCAGCCCGGCCATTTACCGCCGACATGCTGTGGCGCATGGAGTGCCTGGAGGCCCTGGTGGGTCAGGATGAGTTTGATGCCACCGTCAACCACCTGGTTCGCGACATTGCCGAGTTGGCACCACTTGCGGTTCAAGCCACCAAGCAGTCACTGATCGAGATCGCTGCCGGGTGCACCAACCTGGAAGCCATGCGGGCACGCGAAACCGCAACCGCTCTCAGCCAAGACTTTGCAGAGGGTCAACAGGCCTTTCAGGCCAAACGCAAACCAAAGTTTGTGGGCAAGTAGTCGCCATGGCAGGCATGGTTTCAAGTCGGTGCCGAAAGTCTGCTGCCGTGCGCCAACAGGCTGACTGCACCCATGTGGAAGGAAGGTGCGCAGAACACAGTACATCACAGGACACCTGGGGATTCTTGCCCCCTATTGCACAGCCTCATCTACTCATCAGGAGACTTCATATGAAAAATAGCACGGTAGCAGCGCTCGCTTTTCTGGCATCTTGTTCCGCATTGGCTCAGTCCAACGTCACGATGTCGGGTGGCGTGGTCATTGGACTGAAACACGCTTCAGCGAAAGCCAACGGCACGGCATCCAAAAACACGGTCGAGGGCCTTGACGCAGCCGGCAACAACTTGACCATGCGCTCGGTCGAGGACCTCGGCGGAGGTCTCAAGGCCAGCGCTTTGCTCAACTACCGCTTCAACCCCGCCGATGGCTCCACAGGCGCTGGCCATGACCACTATGCCAACTCCAAGTTGAGCCTGTCTGGTTCTTTCGGCGAAGTGTCTGCAGGCCGCTTCTGGGCGCCGGTTGACTGGTTGCTGCGCCCAGTGCTCGACATCTACACACCGTTGGGTCTGGGCACCACGGTCTATGGTGGTCCACTTGACGCATCCACCCGCTACAACGGTATTCTGATGTACGAGTCGCCGGAAATGAGCGGTTTCAAGGCCGGCATTGCGACAGTTCCCAAGGCATCCATGACGAGCAACAAGGTCAGCACCACTGAAGTGGCCTTGCGTTACCAGAGCGGGCCCCTGGTGTTGGGCTTGGGCTTGACCAAGAATGCAGGTACTGGTGCCTCGGCCAAGGACAACATCAAAGGGAAAAACGTGCTCACCTTGGGTGGTGCGTACGATTTCGGCGTGGCCAAAGCAGGGTTGACTTACTCCAACGTCGATGCCTATGGCACCACCGCAGAATCCGACCGCTGGAGCCTTGCGGTGCGCGTGCCACTGAGCAGCGTGTTGAGCGTCAAGTTCGGATACGAAAACCAGAAGTTCAAAAATGGCCCAGGCACATCGGCACTGGCCCTGGGCACCGAATACAGCCTGAGCAAGCGCACGATGTTGTTTGCCGAGTTCGGCAAGGTCCAATCGGATACCGCCAGCAAGAAGGAAACCGGGCTGACGTACCTGGCCGGCATCAGGCACCGATTCTGATGAAGCCAGTGCTTGGCTGAACAACAAACAGAGTCTTCAAGGGGTTTGCCGTCCGGAACACCGGGCGGCTTTTTTTGTCACCCTCGCTGACCCGAGCCTTGCATCAGCACCTGCGACAGCACCCAGCAGGCCTCGGGCGTGAACAGACCCGCCTGCATGGCATCGGCCACGGCCTGTGGTGTCCAGGCCTCGAAGTGGTCCACCTCGCCATCCTGGTTGCACGGCAACAGGCCATCAGGCACCTGCACGGTGTACCAGTGTGTGTCTTCCAGCAGGTAGCCTGCCCCGCCCCCATCGGGGACGTGGCGGCTGGCGGTGAACTGGCCACCCCAACGCAAACCGGTCAGGTCGGCCAGGTGCAGCCCGGCCTCTTCCCAGGTTTCGCGCACCAGCGTCTGTTGCACGGTTTCGCCGGCTGACACCGTGCCACCCATCAGGGTGTCCCACAGGCCAGGATCGTTGGGCTTGGTGAAGGCGCGTTGCTGCAGCCACAGGCAGCCGTCGCTGCGCCAGCCCACCAGGTGAACGGCCTGGGTGGCAATGCCCAACACGCGCACGGCCCCCCGCTCAACGGTGGCACACACGGTGCCATCGGCCGCGCGCACCGGCATCAGCTCGTTGCGCCATGGGCCTGCTGCACCGGCTTGCGCCAACGCAGTCGAGATGAGGCCAAAATTAGAAGAAAAATCAGGCCTTACCGCATATATACATTGATTTGTTTGCTCTGTATATTGAATGACCTGATCGGGCACATGCCCCGCCCGCGCCAGAGCAGGTAACAGGTGTGCCCAAGTGGCGGGCTCGACAGAGCCCACCTGGTGTGCCCCCAACCACAGCGGCACACGCGGTGCGCGTGGCGGCTGGTGGACCGCATCGCGCCAACGGGCGAGGTCTTGGGGGCTGAACCACACGTTACTTGGTGGCTTCAGCCTTTTTCAGGACCGTGTACAGCTGGTCTTTGAGCACCAGTTTTTCTTTCTTCAGCACTTCAATTTCAACCGGTGAACCCGGCTCAATGTGTGCCTCCATGTTCCTGATTTTCTGATCCAGCTCGTTGTGCTTGTCGAACAGGCGGGTGAAGTGAGCGTCTTGGCTTTTGAGTTGGGTGATGAGGTCGCGGTATTCTGGAAACATAAACTCTCCTGGGTTGAAAACTGACCCGGTCTGGGCATCCGGGCTCCTGAGACAGGTGTAACAGATGTACGCTGCTCAGATATTGACGCAATCGGTATCGCGAAGCTGTCAGCACATCCACACGCCCTTGGCTGAGGCAAGCAGGGCTGAAACAGCCCGTCAATCGCCACGGCTTTTGTATGACGTGGTGGCCAGCCAGTGCAACAAGGCGGCATCGGACATGGGCCGCGCGATGATGAAGCCCTGGATGCGGTGCACCCCCAAGGTACGCAGCGTGTCGAGCTGGGTTTGCGTCTCCACCCCTTCGGCCACCACGTGCAGGTTCAGCTCACGGGCGAGCTCCTTGACGGTGCGCACCATGACTTCGTCACCACGCTCCAGCGGCACCACGAAGCTGCGGTCGATCTTGATCGTTTGGAACGGCAGCGCTTGCAAACGATACAAAGACGACTGCCCGGTACCGAAGTCGTCGAGTTGGAACTCGAACCCCAATTTGTGCAGCTCCGACATGGCCAGCACCAGAGAGGCTTCGGAATGTGCCACCAGGCTTTCCGTGATTTCCAGCCGAATGCTCGAAGCTGGGAGCCCATGTGCGAACACCACGCGTGGCACGTCTTCCACCAGGTTGTAGTCCACAAACTGGCGCAGTGACAGGTTGACGCTGCACGGCAGGTCATGCCCCAGGTCACGCAGACGCGCCACCATGGCACAGCTGCGGTCCAGCACTTGCATGCCCAGTTTGCCGATCAGCCCCGTTTCCTCTGCAACCGGGATGAACTCGGCTGGGGGCACCGCTTCGCCGTCCAACGACCACCGGGCCAAGGCCTCCATGCCCACCACCCGGTTGCTGCTCACGTCCACCACCGGCTGAAACACCACCTGAATGGCGTCGTCCCGCACCGCCAGGCGCAGGGCCTGCTCAAGTTTGTTGCGCCGCTGCGCTTCGACCCTGAGCGCGTCGTTGAACTGTGCACACACGTCGCGCCCCAGCTGCTTGGCTTGTGACATGGCCAGGTCGGCGTTGCGCAGCAGTTCAGCGGGGCCCGACACCCCGTCACAAAACGCCAACCCCACCGAGCCGGTGGTGGCCACTTGCAGTTCACCGTGCGTGAGCGGCACCCGCATGTTGGCCAGGATGCGCTGAGAAAACTCGTCCACCGATTCGCGCTGCACCGACTGCAACAGCACGGCAAACGCGTCCCCACCCACGCGGGCCACGATGTCGCCCTGCCGCACAGAGCCGCCAAGCTGCATGGCCACGTGGCAGAGCAATGCGTCCCCCACGTCATGACCGAAGCCATCGTTCACGACTTTGAAATTGTCCAGATCGATCAGCAACAGGCAACTGGTGCGGCTGCGGTGCTCGAACGAGTGAAACGGCAGCTCGGACAACACCCGCTCCAGGCCCTGGCGGTTGAGCAGGCCGGTCAGGCCATCGTGCGTCGCGTTGTGCTCCACCTGCCAATGCAGTTGCTTGACCAGTTCGTTGAGCGAGTGGCCCAGGTTGTCGATCTCGTCCCGGCCTTTGGCGGGCCAGGTGATGGACCAATCGCGCGTTTCCCGGTATTCATCGGCCAGCCTGGAAAACCCCACCAACCGCCTCACCACCATCACGTGCAGCAACGCATACAGCATGGCAATGGCTGACAGCGACAGCACCACCTGACCGCTGGACATCATGCCCATGATCCAGCCCCGCTCCTCGACCAGGCTGGGTTCGTTTTCGATGGAGAGCGACGCAGGCCACGGTTTGAGAGACGTTTCGGCAAACCAACGTCCGTTGGACAACAGCACCTGCGAGGTGCGCACCTCAGGCTCGCGCCCCAACTTGAAACCGGAGCCGACCAGCTCGGCAACCGACGCATGATAGGCATCATCCAAGTGGCGCACCAGCACAAAACACCCCCTGGCTGGCCGGTCGGTCGCGGTGTTGCGTATGGGGGCATGGCCAACGGTCATGGCGTCGTTTCCAGCCCAGATCAGGCCCTGCCCGGCTGCCTCACAGGCTCGGGCCACAGCCGGGCCGGCCAACGCAGCCAACCAACTGGCGGGCAATGCGGTTTGCAGGGTGCCGTCTTGCACGTGCCGAATGGCCACGGGCTCGCCCTTCAGGTCCAGCACCAGAGCAGTCTGCACGCGCAGGTTGCGCATGGATGCCAACGTGAAGTTGTCATCCATGAACGTGCCGTCCTGATCAACCATGAAGGCGTAGATGTCGTCCCAGTAGGCGTAATCAACCGCTATTTCGCCCAGCGTCTGGCTGTCACGGCGCAAAACGGTTTGCACCCTGGTAATGGCTTCGGCGGCGGCAGCGCGCTCAAAGGTGTCAAAGGACCGGTTCAGCACAAAGTAGCTGAGGGCCAGCACCAGCACCCCCACCGAGACGAACACGAACACGATGTACCCAATCAGCCGCCGCCGCAGTGTCCCCTGCATGGGCATGTGAACCACATCGGGCGGCCCAGGTGGCGACACGGTCGACACACTGTCTGCATCGATTGGCGTGGGGTCGGTGGAAAGGGGTGACGGCGTGCTCATGTCAAGCGCCAATATAGTCCATTGCCCTGACTGGGCCAAGCCGTGCCGCTTCAGCCGATCACGGCAACAAGATGGTGCAACCCGTGGTCTGGCGCGCCTCCAGGCTGCGGTGTGCGGCTTGCACATCGGCCAGTGCAAAGCGCTGGTCGATGCGGATGTGGACCGCGCCGCTTTGCACCACGGCAAACAGCTCGTCGGCCATGGCCTGCGTGCGTTCGCGGCTGGTGATGTGGGAAAACAGCGTCTGCCGTGTGAGGTACAACGAGCCCTTGGGGCCCAGCAAGCCGGGCGCAAACGGCGGCACGGGGCCACTGGCGTTGCCAAAGCTGACCATCAGGCCAAACGGGCGCAGGCAGTCGAGCGAGCCGTCCCAGGTGTCCTTGCCCACGCTGTCGTAAACCACTTTCACACCCTGCCCTGCGGTGATGTCTTTCACGCGGGTTGCGAAGTTATCTGCACTGTAATTAATAGCAAACTCCGCACCATTTTCAAGCGCCAGGCGGCATTTTTCATCTGAACCTGCTGTGGCAATGAGCCGCAAGCCCAATGCCTTGGCCCATTGGCAGGCGATCAGGCCCACACCCCCGGCAGCGGCATGGAACAGCACGAAGTCGCCCGCCTCCAGCCCCTCGACCGGCTTGCAGCGTTTGAGCAGGTATTGCGCCGTCAGGCCCTTGAGCATCATGGCCGCGCCGGTCTCGAAACCGATGGCATCGGGCAGTTTGCACACGTTCATGGCGGGCATGACGCGGCGCTGGCTGTAGCTGCCGGGTGGGTTGGCGGCGTAGGCCACGCGGTCGCCCACGGCCAGGTGGGTCACGCCCTCGCCCACCGCCTCGACCACGCCCGCCCCCTCCATGCCCAGTGTCAAAGGCAACGGCAGCGGGTACAGACCTGTGCGCTGGTACACGTCGATGTAGTTCAGGCCAATGGCTTTGTGTTCGATGCGAACCTGGCCCGGACCAGGGTCACCCACGGGCACATCCACCAGGGCCATGGCCTCGGGCCCGCCGGGTTGGCTGATCTGTATGGCTTTGGAAAGGGTGTTGCTCATGTTGTCGTCCTCTTTATGTGGTTGGAAAAAATGAAAATCCGGCTTCACCAGCCCACGTAGGCCAGACTGACCTGGGCCACGTTGCCGCTGCGGTGCACGGTGAGCGGGCTGCGCGCCGCGTCACCCAACAACGTGCCACGCCCGATGCTGCCCGCGACGCGCCAGTGTGGAGACAGTGCACGCACCACGCCCACGCCCCAAAACCACGATTCCAGCCCGCCACCGGCCTGCCAGACCGGACGCCCTGGGCGAGCGCCCGATTCGGCCACCCCGAAAAACGTGTTCATGGCCCGTGCGTTGGCCAGGTTGATGCCACCGTTCACATCCAGCACCCAGCCGCCGCCCACTGGTTGCGTCCAACCCAGGCCCAACACCCCGCGCAAGCCTTGGGCGTGCAACAGGTCTTGCTGCAGGCTGCCCGTCAGCCGCCAGCCCGGTGCCAGGGTGTAACGTGCCGATGCACGGATGCCGATGGACGACTTGATGTCGGGCAGGCCACTGAGCATGGCATCGTCCGAGCTGCTTCGGCCATGGGTCAGGCGCGCAGCCACACCCAGGCTCCAGCGCTCGGTCTGGGCCACTGTGGTGCTCACGCCACCCGCCAGTTCGACCCCGGCCAGCCCACGGGCCGACGACGAAGAAACGGTCCAGCGCCCCACCCGCCCGGCCAGCACAGGCCGCAGACCCAAGGACCGCTCGGTGCCACCGGTGTAGCTGGGCGTGGAGCTGAGCGTGGCCCCCAGCACCCAGCGGTCTTTGCCGTCACCCACAGGCGTTTCGACGTTCGCCGTGGCAGCAGCAGGCTCCACGCCCGGTGGCAACAACAGGCCTTGGGCATGCACAACTGCCAGTGGAACCAAGGTGCACAACATGGCCATGGCCACACGGGGGGTGAAAAATGGGTGAGCGCGTTTCATGGAAATCAGTATGCCCCAGCTGACAGCGCACCTTGTGCCAGAAGGGATAACCGGGTGACAGCGCCCGACACACGATTGACGTACAGTGCAACGCCCCCCACCAAGCCCCTGCACATGACCGTTCACCTGACACCGCGCACCGCCCTGCTGCTGACCATCCCGCCTCTGCTGTGGGCGGGCAATGCCGTGGTGGGCAGGCTGATGGTTGGGGCCATCCCCCCCATCACGTTCAACCTGGTGCGCTGGCTGGTGGCGCTGTTGCTGCTGCTGCCGCTGGCCGCATGGGTGCTCAAGCCCAGCAGCCCCCTGTGGCCGCACTGGCGGCGCATGGCACTGTTGGGGTTGCTGGGCATGGGCTGCTACAACGCGCTGCAATACATGGCGCTGAAAACATCCACGCCCCTGAACGTCACCCTGGTGGGGGCCAGCATGCCCATTTTCATGCTGGGCCTGGGGCGGCTGTTTTTCGGTGCCCACATCAGCCGCCAGCAAAAGTGGGGGGTGCTGCTGTCCACCACCGGCGTGCTGACGGTGCTGACCCGTGGAGACGTGAACCAGCTGCTGGCCCTGCGCCTGGTGCCCGGCGACGTGCTGATGCTGCTGGCCACCGCCGCCTGGAGCTGGTACAGCTGGTTGCTGATCAAACCACCCGCCAACCAACCCGACCCGCCCGCGTTGCGCAACGACTGGGCCGCCTGGCTGATGGCTCAAGTGGTACCCGGGCTGGTGTGGTCCGGCTTGTTCACAGGCGTGGAATGGGCTGTGGCCCCTGACCTGCAGATTCAATGGGGCTGGCCGCTGCTGGCGGCACTGGCCTATGTGGCCATTGGCCCTTCGTTGGTGGCGTACTACTGCTGGGGCACGGGCGTGGCAGCCGCTGGCCCGCAGGCCGCCGGTTTTTTTGTCAACCTGACCCCGCTGTTTGCCGCCGTGCTGTCCGCAGCCGTGCTGGGCGAATTGCCCAAGGTGTACCACGGGGTGGCGTTCGCGCTGATCGTGGGCGGCATTGTGGTGTCAGCCAGACGCACCTGACTGCCCTGTGGGTGGGCAGACACCGGTCTGCACACCATTCAATCTGACGTGTCCCCGTGATGGCCATCACCTTCTGCCGCATGGCTGCAGATGCATACTGGCCGTTTACGCTGCCCCGAAGGAGAAAAGCCATGCCCATTCGTCGTTTCATGAGCCGCCCATCAGCGGTTTGCAGGGGTCGTTTGGGCTGCGTGGCCGTGTTGTTGTGTGGCGTTTGGGCCCATTGGGCAGTCGCTGCCGATGCCGCGTCGCCAGGGGCACTGGCTCAGATGTCCCAAGCCCGCAGCAGCGGCACGGCCGATCAACTGACCCTGACCGCGCAGCTCACGCCAGCCACGCTTCACGCTGGCCGTGCCTTCGAAGCCTATGTGGTGGCCGTGGTCCCCAGCCTGGGCAATGCCGTGTTTGCACGCAACGCGGCGGGCACATGGGTGGCGGTGAGAGATGCCAGCACCGTGCCTGCAGCATTGACTGGCACAGCGGGTGCAGAGCCACTCACGGTCACCCTGGCCCACCAGGACAACACCACGGGGTTGGGTGGCACCCGCATTTACCTGGGCTATGGCCTGAACAGCGGTGGCAATGCCTTTGCGGAGATGGTGACCCAACGCCGGTACGAGCAAGTGCACACCGTGGGCAAAGGGTTGGCACCGTGGGTGCTCGAACCCGTGACCGAACCCCAGTTGATCGACTTGTTGCACCTGGGTCAGACGCGTGACCAGGGTTGGACATCGGTCTACACAGGCACGGTGACGGTGGGTGACATTGCCACCGCCCCCACGGCTGTGGCCCCTGCACCTGCAGCACCGGTATCGGGCACCACCCTGCAGGAAGCCGGTGTGGACGAAGCCGATCTGATCAAATCCGACGGGCAAACCGTTTACAGCTTCGCTCCGGCCGTTGCGGCACAAACCGTCAACCGCGAACTTTCCACACCGGATGCCAACCGCTTTGGCAACGTGCTGCGCCGCCACCGTTTGAATGCCACCACACCTGCCGCCCTGCAAGAAGCCGACAGCCTGGCCCTGACTTGGTCTGCCGACGTGACCGGCACCGGGCTCTACCTGGATGCCGACCGGCAACAGGTGGTGGCCGTGGGCGAATCCACCCTGGGCGGTGGCATGTACACCCTGTGGTTTGCCCCTTACGCCTGGGCCAACGGGGCGACTGAAGTGAAGTGGATCGACGTGGCCAACCCAGAACGCATGGCGGTGCGGCGCAGCTTGCGCATGCAGGGGCAACTGATCGGGTCGCGCCGCCTGGGCAGCACCCTGTACCTGGTCATGCGCAGCCAGACACAACTGCCCGCAGACATCACACAGGCATCAACCACCTGGCAGCCCACATTCAGTGTGGACGGTGGTGCCAAGCAACCCCTGGTGCGGGCTGACCAGTGCCTGGCCCAGACCGACAACGCCATGCCCAGCGCCACCCTCATCACGCTGGTCGCTGTGGATTTGGGCACGGGCACCACGGGAACCACCACCCAGCCGCTGACCCAGGCCCGGTGCTTCGTGGGCGGCACAGAAGCGTTTTACATGTCCGAGCGCAACCTGTACCTGGCCACCACCCGTTACGACTACACCTATGCCAGCGGCATGCCGCGCTACGCACCGCGCACCAGCACCGACATCCATCAGTTCGGGCTGGACGGCCTGCAAATCAGCTACAAAGGCTCGGGTAACGTGATGGGGCACCTCGGGTTTGACCAGAACCGCAAGTCATTCCGCATGGGCGAGCACAACGGGCACCTGCGCGTCCTCACCCAGACGGAGCCCACGTTTGGCCTGTGGGCCACAACCATGGACGTGGCTGTCACGCCAGCCACTGCAACCACAGCTGCCACGACAACCCGCAGTACCGCTTTGTCAACCGACACCGACATCGACTCCCCTGGCCGCCTGAGCATCCTGCGCGAGCAAGGCGGCGAACTGGCCTTGGTGGGCAGCCTGCCGAATGCCAGGCGACCGGCATCGCTGGGCAAGCCCGGAGAGAATTTATATGCCTCCCGCTTCCTGGGCGGGCGTGGTTACCTGGTCACCTACCGGCTGATTGATCCGCTCTACGTGCTGGACCTGTCAAACCCGATCGACCCCGCCATTGCGGGTGAGCTGGAGGTCAGCGGCTATTCCGACTACCTGTTCCCCCTGACCGAATCGCTGTTGCTGGGTGTGGGCAAAGACGCTGTGGCCGACGGCAGCGCTGGCGATGGCCGTTTTGCCTGGTACCAGGGCGTCAAGCTCTCGCTGATAGATGTGTCAGACCCCACCCGCCCTTCAGAGGTGGGCCGCCAGATCATTGGCCAACGCGGCACCAGCGCGACGGTGCTGCACGACCACCACGGCATCGCCCTTCAATGGCGCGGACAAGGTGCCCAGGCCGCAGTGCGCATCGGCCTGCCGGTCAGCCTGCACGACGGCGTGCTGTCCGGCAGCCGCCCCGCCGCACCCAGCCAATGGGCACCCTTCAGCCGCACGGAGATGCACCGCGTCGAAGTCAATCTGGGCAACAAGACCCTGACCGCCACCACCCCGGTGCCCGCAGCCGTGGCTGGCGAGCGCGACATCAGCCGCGACCGTGCGCTGCTGTGGCAAGACCAGTCGCACTACTACCAGCAAGGCGAGTGGACATCGTCTGGCTGGTGAAAGGGCCGTCTTGTTCAGGTCGAGGCAAACAAACCCGGGCTGGCATCAAACGCCTGCACCCCTGCCACCAGTTGCCGGGCGAAAAACGCTTGCGTGTAGGGCTGAGCCAAGTGCAAGTCGAATGCGGCCTGGTCAACAAACCACTCCAGCAGCGTGAACGCGGCAGGGTTGCTGATCGCCTGGTAGAAAGTGAACGCCTTGCACCCGGGCTCATCCCGGGTCAGTGCCTCCAATGCCAGCAGGGCATCGCGAAGTTGTTGTGCCTGACCTGATTTCGCGGTCAGGCAAGCGATTTTTTGAATGTGCATGGTTGACTCTCAGAAAGGGAGCAAACCCTGCTTAAGTGCCTTCACCACAGCACCGGTGCGGTTGCTCACTTCCAGCTTCCGGAATATGTTTTTCAGGTGCCACTCGACCGAGTTGTCAGAGATGGTGAGCTTTGTGGCAATTTGGTCATTGCCCAGCCCATCGGCCATCAGCAGCAGCAATTCAATTTCGCGCGGGGTCAACCGAACGCAACCCGCTGACGCGGGCTCATCAAACGCATGGTGCAACCGCCAGGCAATGAGTTGGAGCATGGGCGTGGTATTCGGGTTGATGGCATCTGCCTGCTCACACGCAAACCCAATGGCCACCGTCAGCCCCAACGGCCCGTGAACAGGCACCACCAAACCATCTCGCATGCCTGCAGCCCTGCAATCGTGAAAAACCGCCGTGTCGAGGCGTGGCAACGAATGTTCCAGCTCAGACCATGTGAACGGGTTTTGCGCCACAAGTGCCTTGTGACGCGTCGGGTTGCGCGCCAGGTAGTTCTTCTGGATGTAAATCTGCTGCCAGCTCTCAGGGTAAGTGGTGGCACTCCAGTTTCTGCTGGCGTCAGGGTGATTGCGCACAGGCGCGTAAATCAAATACGGAAAGCCCAGCTGCCCGGCGCAGACATTGGCGGCAGTGAACGCGTCCTCCCGCGTCAGCGCGGCAGAAAACCGTTCGTGAATCAATTCGTAATGCCCTGCGATGTTCATCAAACGCTCGAAACAAAAACATCGACAACCATAAAGTATTATTTCAATAGCAAACTTTGATACAAATAAAGCGCCACATACCATTATTTGCTTGAAAATCGTATGGATTTTATGGGATCGACATCCTCTGACCATTGACCGGCATCAAGCGCCCGACCTGCCCCCTTCCCGGGTTCGAATGCTTGGCCGCGCCAGTTGGGCCAATCGCAGTTGAAAACGTTGCACAGGAATAGTGACCCCATTGCGCTGAGCACGGGGCCGCACGACGCCACAATGCGAGCCATGACATTGCACGCCACCCAGCACCTGAGCCCACTGCAATCCCGCATCGCACGGGAGATCGTTGCCATTGTCCGCAGAGAAGACAAAAAAGCAGGCGACCATTTGGCCGAAAGCCTGCTGGCCGAGCAAGTTGGCACCTCCCGTTCGCCGGTTCAGGTGGCTTTGCGTTACCTGGTGGCGCAGGGCGTGCTGCAGCAAGACCCGAACCGGGGTTACTTTCTGTCGCAGGACGCGAAAGACTGGGGGCCTGTGGCCGAGCAGTTTTCGACCCAGCCCGATGACCCGTTGTACCTGGCCATTGCCGAGGCGCGCCAAACCGGGCAATTGCCCGACGAGGTGAACGAGGCGGAGCTGATGCGCCGCTTTGACGTGGCCCGCAGCACCCTGCGCAAGGTGTTGGCCCGCATCAGCGAAGAGGGCTGGGCAGAGCCCCGGGTGGGCCATGGTTGGTGCTTCCAGACCATGATCGAGTCGCCCGAGGCCTATGAAGAAAGCTACCTGTTTCGGCAGGCGATCGAACCCACCGGCATCCTCAGTCCTTCATTCCATGTGCAAGCTGACGAGTTGCGACAGCTGCAGCACGAGCAAAAACTGATCGTGGATGGCGGGTTCGCACACATGACGCCCATCGAACTGTTTGAAGCCAACACCCGGTTCCACGAGAAGGTGGCCGGGTGGTCCAACAACCGGTTCATTGTTCAATCGGTCAAACGGGTCAACCAGTTGCGCCGCCTGGTGGAGTACAAACAGGCCGCCCGCCGCGCGGCGCGCCAATCGCAAGCGCAAGAGCACTTGCACATTCTCGAAGCCATTGCCCGGCAAGACTTCATGACGGCAGCCGCGTTGATGCGCAGCCACCTGGACGGCGCGCGACGCGCCAAGGTGCATGGCAAAAACGTGTTCGACTGACCGTCCGCAGGTTATCCAAACACCACGCACACCGGGCTGCCGCATGCCTGGGTATGCACCGCATCGCCCACCGTACCCGCATCCGCATCGCGAGGGCACACGCGAATCTGGTCGCTGTCTTCATTCAGCACCCATAGCCAACGCTGAGTGGGGTCGGTGGCAAAAAAACGAGGGGTCTTGCCCCCAGTGGGGACCGTCTGCCGCAGGGTCAGCCGACCGCTGATGGGGTCAATCCCGAACACCGCAATGCTGTTGGCTCCCCGGTTGGAGGCATACAGCGCACGGCCTGCCGCGTCCACCTCGATTTCAGACGCGCGGCTGTTGCCGGTGTAGCTGTCGGCCAGGGTCGACACCACCTGGAAAGGGGTCAGCCGCCCCGTGTTGCCATCGAAGTGGTAGGCCGTGACGGTGGAGTCCAGTTCGTTCACCACGTACACCCAGGGTTGCTGCGGGTGAAACGCCAGGTGGCGCGGGCCTGCGCCCTCGCGGCTGTCCACATGCGGCACCGGGGCGGGGGTCAGTTGGCCCTGCCCGAAGCGGAACACAAACACCTTGTCCAGCCCCTTGTCAGGCACCAGCACCCAGCGGCCGGTGGGATCGAAGGGGTTGAAGTGCGGTTTGGCAAAGGGCTGCTCCACCCGGTGCGGGCCGGGCTTGCCTGCCAGCGCCACCCGTTGCACCACCGGGCCCAGCGCACCGTCTGCCGCCACCGGCAGCACCGCCAGCGTGCCCGTGAGGTGGTTGGACACCACCAGGTGTCGCCCGGCAGGGTCCAACGCCAGGTGGACCGGGTTTTTGCCTTCGCAGCCCTGGCGGTTCAGAAACGCCAATTGCCCGGTGGCTTTGTCCACCCGGAAGGCACTCACGCCGTCCTGGTCGCCATGCACGGTGTAAAGCACGTCGCCCGTGCGGTTGAGCAGCAAAAATGAGGGGTTGACCAAATCGCCCACGGTTTGCACGTGTGTCAGTTGCCCGCTGCCAGGGTCGAAACGGAACACGGTGATGCCGTCGCCCCGCGCGTGGCGCTCGCGGGTGGTGCGTGAGCCCACATAGGCAAACACAGGTGCAAACATGGCTCAGCCCCCCTCCGTGCCCGCAGCCGGTGCCGCCGTCGCGCCCTGGATGCCATGACGCGCCAGCGCTGCAGCCACAAAACCGGTGGCTTTCATGTCTTCGACAAACGCCCGCAAACAGGCCAAAGCCGCATCGCCCCGGCTTTTGGGCAGGCCCATGGCCTGCTGAATCAGCATGAAGCGCCCCGGCAACAGGCGCAAGCCGGGGCACTGGACTGCCAGGCGTTGCCGGTCGGCCTCAAGCTGTTGTTTCACGCCTGCGGCCACATCCAGCCCTTGTTCGATGAACACATCCACCACCGTGGGTGACGTGGGAGCGCGGACGAGGGTGGCCTGCTTCATTTCGCGCGTCAGGAACAGGTCGTAGGCGCTGCCCTTGCCCACAGTCACGCGGGTGCCGGGCCGGTCCACCTCTTCACTGTTTTGCAGCGGCGAGTGGTGACGCACCAGGTAGCTGCCCTCAATCAGCACATAGGGCTCAGTGAAATGAATGCCTTGGCCGCGCAGCGGGTCGATGGCAAAGAAGCCGACATCGGCCTGCCCCGCGCTGACGGCTTCTACCGATTTGCCTGCAGCGTCGAACACCACCAAGTCCAGCGGCAGCGCCAGGCGTTGGGCCAATTCGCGTGCCAGATCGACCGACACGCCGAATACCTCACCCGTTTGAGTATTGCGGTTGGCCAGGATGGGGTTACCCAGGTTGATGGACGCACGCAGGCGACCCGTGGGGGCGAAGGCGCGCTGCAAAGGTGTGAGCGTTGTCATGTTGATGGGGCGAAGCCAATCAGGGTTGCGCCAGCAGGATTTCGGGTACCAGCACGGTGCCTTCCATCAGGCGACGGGCCGAGCGGCTCATCAGCACCTGGGTCACGGCCCAGTCACCATCCCGCTCTTGGGCCTCTGCCCCCACGCTCAGCGTGCCCGAAGGGTGGCCGAACCGCACCCGGCCATCGGACCCCACCGGCGCCACGCGGCTGACCACGGTGCCCGGAATGGCGGCGGCGGCAGCAATGGCCACCGCGCCGGTGCCCGTCATGGCGTGGTGCAACTGCCCCATGGAAAAGATGCGGGCCAGCAAATCCATGTCGCCTGCTTTCACCGGGCGGCCGTCGGATGCGGTGTAAGGGGCTGGGGCGGCCACAAAGGCCAACTTGGGCGTGTGGGGGCGTTGCGCAGTGGCTTCTTCGGGTGTGCGCACCAGGCCCATGGCCACTGCGCCGTGCGCACGCACGGTTTCGGCCCGTTGCAGCATGGCTTCATTGCCGTTCACGTCGCCTTGCAGTTCGGTGCCGACGAGACCCATGGCAGCGGCATCCACAAATATGGTGGGGTTGCCCGCATTGATCAGCGTGGCTTCTATGGGGCCCAGGCCAGGAATGTCCATCGTGTCTATTTTGTGACCCGTCGGGAACATGGCGCCCCCCTCCCCGCCTTCTTCATCTGCAGCGGGGTCCAGAAAGGCCAATGCCACCTCGGCAGCGGGGAAGGACACGCCGTCCAACTCAAAGTCGCCCAACTCTTGTACCGCGCCGTCTTGCATGGGCACTTTGGCAACGATGCGTTTGGCGATGTTGGCTTGCCAGATGCGCACCGTGGCCCAGCCGTTTGGCGGTGCATCGACCAAACCCGCATGGATGGCAAACGGGCCCACCGCTGCGCTCAGGTTGCCGCAGTTGCCGCTCCAGTCGATGACCGGTTTTTCGACCGACACGGCACCAAACAGGTAGTCCACGTCACTGTCGGGTCGGGTGGATTTGGACAGGATCACCACCTTGCTGGTGCTGGAGGTGGCACCGCCCATGCCATCGATGTGTTTGCCATAGCGGTCTGGGCTGCCCACCACGCGAAGCAGCACCAGGTCACGCTGCACAGGGTCGGTTGGCAGATCGGTGGCCAGAAAGAACACGCCCTTGCTGGTACCACCGCGCATGTAGACGGCGGGAATCTTGGCTTGTTTCATGTGGAGGATGGTGTATTGGGTTGGGAAGAACGGTCAGGCAGCCAGTCAAGCCCGGCTGCCGGTGTGGGCGTCAGATGGCCTGCATCAGCTCGGCACCGATGCGCTGAAGCAGCCCGCCAGCCTCGAACACCTGGCGCTCTTCGTCGGTATCGATGCGCACGTTCAGCGCCACGCGCTGGTGCGAGCCGTCGCGGCGCGCCACCACCAGTGTCAGGGTACTGCGTGGCGCGGGGGCGTGTGCCACGCCTTCCAGCGTGTAGGTTTCGGAACCGTCCAGCCCCAGGGTGTGGCGGGTGGTGCCCGCCTCAAACTCAAGCGGCAGCACCCCCAGGCCCACCAGGTTGGTGCGGTGAATGCGCTCGAAGCCTTCGGCAATGACCGCACGCACACCCAACAGCCGCACGCCCTTGGCAGCCCAGTCGCGCGAGGAACCGCAGCCGTAGTTTTTGCCTGCCACCACCACCAGCTCCTGGCCGCGGGCGAGGTAGGTTTGAGCGGCATCGAACAGGGGCATGACCTGCCCCTCTGGCTCCAGTCGGGTGAAAGAGCCCTCCACACCCGGCACCATTTCGTTGACCAACCGGTTGTTGGCAAAGGTGGCGCGCACGGCCACCACGTGGTCGCCCCGGCGGGTGCCATACGAGTTGAAGTCGGCCGGTTGCACGCCGTGCTGCATCAGGTACTGGCCCGAGGCACTCTCGGGCAGGATGGCACCTGATGGCGACAGGTCGTCTGTGGTGATGTTGTCGCCCAGCACAGCGATAGCACGCATGCCTTTACCCATAAGCGGTAAGGCCATTTTTTTATCCCAATACGGTGGGCGGCGGATGTAAGTGCTGTGTTCGCGCCAGGCAAAGCGTGCGGGCACCGGGGCTGCGCCGGATGCCCCGGCGGCGGTGCCGAACATGGTGTCGTAAACCGCGCTGAACTGTTCGCCGCGAACGTGCGCGGCCAGTGTGGCGTCGATGTCTTCGTCGCTGGGCCACAGGTCGCGCAGGAACACGTCGCGCCCTGCCGCATCTTGCGCCAGTGCTTCGTTCTCGATGTCGATGCGGATGCTGCCCGCGATGGCATAGGCCACCACCAGGGCGGGCGAAGCCAAAAAGGCCTCTGTCACGCGTGGGTGGACGCGGCCGTTGAAGTTGCGGTTGCCCGACAGCACGGCGGTGGTGTGCAGCTTGCGCGCCAGAATTGCCTGCTCAACCGCCTCGGGCAGCGGGCCCGACATGCCGTTGCACGACGTGCACCCAAACCCCACGATGCCAAAGCCCAGCTGGCTCAGGGGCGCCAGCAAGTTTGCCGATTGCAAATAACTTTCCACAGCCTTGGAGCCGGGGGCAAACGAGGTTTTGACCCAAGGCTTGCGGGCCAGTCCCAAAGCCACAGCCTTGCGCGCGGCCAAGCCAGCAGCAATGAGGTTGCGGGGGTTGGAGGTGTTGGTGCAACTGGTGATGGCGGCAATGACCACCGCCCCTTCGGGCAATTGCGGGTAGTGCATGCCGCTGGCCACCGGTTCGTCACGCTGGCCCTTGGCTTGGGCAATGCCCCTGGACACCAACTGGTGCAGCGGGATGCGCTGATGCGGGTTGGCCGGCCCGGCAATGGCACGGCCCACGGTGCTCAGGTCAAAGCGCAGCGTGCGGCCGTATCGGGCCTCGCGCAAATCGTCGGCCCACAGCCCCTGGGCTTTGGCGTAAGCCTCGACCAGCGCCACCTGCGAGGGCAAACGCCCGGTCAGGCGCAGAAAGTCCAGCGTGTGGTTGTCGATGGCAAACATGGCGGCGGTGGCACCAAATTCGGGGGCCATGTTGGCAATGGTGGCGCGGTCGGCCAGGGGCAGGCCATCTGCCCCTTCGCCACGAAACTCCAGGATGGCCCCCACCACTTTTTGCGCGCGCAAAAACTCGGTCAGGGCCAGCACCAGGTCGGTGGCCTGCACCCCTGGCTGGCGCTGGCCAGACAGCTCCACCGCCACCACGTCGGGCATGCGCATCCAGATGGGGCGGCCCAGCATGACGGACTCAGCCTCGATACCGCCCACGCCCCAGCCCAGCACGCCCAGCGCGTCGATCATGGTGGTGTGGCTGTCGGTCCCCACCAAGGTGTCGATGAAAGCCAGCCGCTGCCCGGCCACCTCTTGCACCTGCACCACGGGCGACATGCGCTCCAGGTTGATCTGGTGAAGGATGCCGTTGCCTGGCATCACGATGTCCAGGTTTTTGAACGCCTGTTTGGCCCAGGCCAAAAATTCGAAACGCTCAACGTTCTTGCGCTGCTCGATGGCCATGTTCTGGACCATGGCATCGCTTGTCATGCCACCCACATCCACGTTCAGCGAGTGGTCCACCACCAGCTGGGTGGGCACCACCGGGTTGACCAAAGCGGGGTTGCCACCGGCATCGGCCACCGCATCGCGCAAGCCAGCCAAGTCCACCAAGGCGGGTGTGCCCAGCAGGTCTTGCAGCACCACTCGCGCGGGGTAGAACGGGAAATCGGCATCCGAGCGACCCTGCACCACCTGGGCCAGCGCCGCTTCCAGCGTGTCGCCCACGCAACGGCGGGCGATGTTCTCCGCCAGCACCCGGGCAGTGAACGACAGCGTTCTGAACGCACCCGGATAGCGCGCCTCCACCATGGAGCGAACCGGCGTCATTTGCACATTGTGACCACTGAGCACTTCTGTTTCTGTTTGCATAAGAGAGCGTCCAAAATGTTTTTGATGGGTATTGCAATGCGTTTTAATGGATTATATGATCACATAAAACATTTACAACCGATACAGTCAACCAGGAAGACCTCATGACGCTTTTTCGACGAGATGTGCTCAAAGCCATGGCAGCGGCCCCGCTGGCCACCGCAACCAGCGCCCTGCTGGCGCAGGAGGCATACCCAAACAAACCCGTGACGTTGCTGGTGCCCCAGCCCGCAGGCGGTGATGCCGACGCGTTCTGCCGCTCCCTGCAACCCAAAATGCAAGCGTTTTTGGGGCAGCCCGTGGTGGTAGACAACCGGGGCGGCGCGGCCGGCAACATCGGCACCGCGCTGGGCGCGCGGGCTGCAGCCGATGGCTACACCGTGACCTTTGTCAACCAGGGCACGATGGCCATCAACCCCTACCTCTACGCCAGCACAGGCTTCAGCGTGGACCAGTTCGTACCGGTGTCGCACCTGGCGTCGGTGGATCTGGTGATTTGTGCGCACCCGTCGGTCAAAGCCAACAACCTGCAGGAAATGCTGGCGCTGGCGCGCAAGGCCCCCGGCAGCTTCAACTACGGCACGGCGGGCAATGGCAGCGCCAACCACATGGCCGGTGAACTGCTCAAGTCCATGGCCAATGTGTTCCTGACCCACATCCCCTTCCGGGGAGGCGGCCCGGCCATCATGTCTGCCCTGAGCGGGGAAATCCAGCTGGTGGTGGCGTTCCCGCTGGCGGCCATGCAGCACATCAAAGCCGGCAGGCTCAAGGCGCTGGCCGTGACCGGCCCCCAACGCGCGGCCGCGCTGCCCGATGTGCCCACCGTGGCTGAAAGCGGTGTCGGGGGCTACGAGTTTTCTTCCTGGTTTGGCTTTGTGCTGCCCAAAGGCACACCAGACACCATCGTCACGAAGGTGCATGGCGCGGCCCTGCATGCCCTCAAAACCCCAGCCATATCAGACAAGCTGCTGGCAGGCATGACCCGCCCCATTGGCTCGGGGCAACAAGAGTTTGCCGACCTGATTGCCAAAGAAAACGCCAAGTGGGGCAAGTTGATCAAACAACTCGGCATCAAGCTGGATTGAGTGGGCTACCCACGGAAATCCGTAGTTATGCAAACGGGCAAATGTTTATATCTTCATAACGTTCTGACATTTGCCCGGCCGTTGCGTCGCGATAACGCACAAACCTGCAGGTTTTGACAGTTACCAGCCACGCCATTCGTTCGCAGAATGCAACGGGTCACGGGCAAAGCATGCCCATACAGCCATTCTGTTGATGAACGCCATTTCCCACCAAAGCTACCAGGCGCTGCTGAGCAGCACCCACTTCGATGAACTGCGCGACCGCGTTCAAGTCATCGTCAAACAACTTGGGTTTGATGGTTTTTTGTACCTGACGGTGCTGGGCAAGTGCGAACCTGGCACCAACCCTGACACCTTCATCCTCAGCAGCTACGACCCGGCTTTTGTCAAACACTACCAGGACCATCACTGCTACCGGTTTGACCCTGCGGCCATCCACATCCGGCAGCACCAGTACCCCATTCACTGGGGGCGCCACAGCTTCACTGGCACCCGTGCGGAGCCCATGTACCAAACGGCGCGCAAGTACGGCGTTTGCTCGGGGGCCACGTTTCCAGTGACCCCACCCAGCATCACCATTGCCGGTTTTGGCTATGCACGCAACCAGGAAATAGAAGCATCTCTGCCTGACATTCAGGTCTCCATGCCCCACGGGCAGTTGCTGGCCACCTTTGTTCACCAGGCCGTCACGCGGCTGCTGAACCTGTACGAATCGCCCGAGGCGCACAGCATCACCGAGCGGGAGCAGGCCTGCCTGAGCCTGGCCGCACAGGGCCTGCGCGACAGCGAGATAGCCGACATGCTGGGCATTGCGCCACGCACCGTGCTGTTTCACCTGGGCAACGCGCGCCAGAAGCTGCAGGCAGACAACCGCTCCCAAATGATCGCCAGGGCCATGGCCCTGAAGATCATTGGCATTTGAAGCCGCTTTGCCGGAGTGCCCCCATGAGCCGCCCTGCACCGCCACCGCTGCCGCTGCACACCGGCCAACCGGCAACGCTTGAGCACCCGTTCATTCAGGGCTTCAACGTTCACCCCCACGACTTCGCGCTGATTGCTGAAGCCGCCGCGCTGCACAAGGTCTCTGTGCAGGCGTTTGCGCAACTGGCCACCTATTGCTACGCCCGGGATTGGATGCAGACCTGCACCCATGCCGCACCTGACAACGGGCCACCGGCGCGTGTGGTGCCACCCATCGGCTGATATTTCAATTTATATAGCTGAAATATCAATATACAAAAGCGATAGAAGCCATTTTTATTCATTATTTTAGGGCCTAACCAGGTCCTGAAACCCGCATTGAAATCACCCCCGTTCGAGGAAAACGACCATGACCACCACCCAAGCACCCACCGCCGAGGTTCACACCGCCACCGTGTTTACCGCCACAGCCCCACAGGCCAATGGCAGCCGCAACGAAGTGGCCTTTGTGCTGGACAACGTGGCCGACTGGCAAACCCTGGCTGCAGGTGTGCGCCCAGGCGTGGAGGTGGTGGTGCTGGACAGCCGGGGGGATGGGCTGGCGCAAATGGCCGACTGGCTGGCGCAGAAAGCACCCGGCAGTGTGGATGCCATTCATTTGCTGGGCCACGGCAACAGTGGGGCCATCAATTTGGGAGCGCTGACGCTGAGCAGCGACAACCTGCAACAGCACAGCGACACGCTGGCCCGAATTGGCAGCGCGCTGACCGCAGAGGGCGACTTTCTGGTGTACGGCTGCAACGTGGCAAAAGGACAAGTGGGGGTGGAGTTCGTCAGCCAACTGGCGCAGGCCACCGGGGCGGATGTGGGGGCTTCGGATGACTTGACGGGGGCTGGGTGGCTAGACGGAGATTGGATTCTGGAAAGTGTCTTGGCGTTGAATAGTGAAGTTTCAACGCCCTACATTTTCATACCGGCTTACAACCAATTGTTGGATACCGTTGATCTCATTTCCCATGGCACCAGCGCATCACCACTTACTTGGGATGGAACATCTGGGAGCGATATTTTTTCCATTTCCATCGCCAATGACAACCAATATGAATACTCGTGGGGGGTGGCTGCCAACAATGCAGTTGGTATTGAGGATGAAATCCATACCCACAATATCATCACAAACTTTCAGGCAGCCACTGATCGATTTGACTTTACTGCTGTCATTGCCAGTTTTGATCCAGCGACCGTTACATTTGAAGCGCAGTCAACATTTATATCGAGCGACAGTGGTACAAAAAGGCCATCGACAATAAGCAATGTAGTTATCGTCACACCGGCCAAAGAGACCGCCGGTGATGCATCCACAACCGCAACGACCGGAACTGATGGAACATTCGTCAATGTGGTTGGCAACAACGTAGACTGGTATAACTTTTTCCTCCCTGGCGTGATTTACACGGATCTGACGATCAATAATTTCTTTCCATCTGTAAATACCGCCCCCACCCTGACCGCCACCGGCCTCACGCAACATTTCATCGAGGGTCTGGCCGGAGGGGTTGACGTGTTCTGCGGCGTCACCGCTGCCACCAACGACAGTGGTCAGACCTTCAGCAATGCAACCTTGACAGTGGCCAACGTATCCGACACCGCCGAGTTCCTGAACATTGCTGGCACCAACGTTGCGTTGCTGCACGGCACCACCGGCAGCATTGCAGGCGTGGGAAGTTACAGCGTGTCCGTTGCCTCCGGCACCGCAACGGTTGCCCTGACGGGGTTGTCCGCCAGCAATGAGCAAATGGGTGGTTTGATTGACGGCATCCAGTATTTCAATGGTGATGCCATCGCCACTGCTGGGACTCGCACCATCACTTTAACCACCGTGGGCGACAGCGGCAGCAGCAATGTCAGCGCCACGGTTAATCGGGTGGCCACGGTGACCGTGCTGGGCAGCAATGCGGCATTGGTGGTGACCTCGGGGGTTGACACCGGTGATGACGCAAGTGCCGGGGTAGATCTGACGACGGACCAGACCGATGGCGGGGGTTTGAGCCTGCGTGAAGCATTGCATTGGGCGAATACAAACTCTGGAACCGACACGATTAAGCTGGAGACAAATGTAACGCTTTCAGCAGAGTTGGCAACGGTTGCCTCAAAGATTAGCGAAAACCTCTTACTTGATGGACAGAAGTTCACAATCAACGGCGGTGGTTTTGGCGGCTTATTCTCTGAGGATGCTGGACTAACGCTGGGCATTCAAAATATCTCGATGACCAATTTTAACGATAACGGTCAAGACAATATGGGGGCATCCGCAATTGGCATGTATGGCGGTGACAAATGGCTTTACATCTACAACTCCGCGTTTTATGGAAATTCGGCAGGTTATGGTTCAGCCAGTTTGATTCAGGTTGGCGGACAGACCGGAGGCGGAAGCAGTGAGCATAGCTATTTGCAGGTTAACAACAGCCAGCTCTACAACAACTCGCTTTCATTCACTGATATCAATTATGGTGTGTTTTATCTTGGTGCCGTAGGCGGTGGCAGTGGGGCGGTCAGTGTGACGAATGCATCTTTTAACAATTCGTCCATATACTCCAATACGTCCACAGACATGAATGCTATCTATGGCCTTGGAGGGGGAAATGCCTCAGTCACCATTTCGCTTTCAGGTATGTCGATCGTTGGAAACACAGTGGGGATTGGTGGTCAGACGCAATTGGATGGAACACTGAGTCTCACTGCTCGCAACTCAATCGTTTCTGGAAATACAACGAATACTTCCGGTGTGACCTTAACCAATGCCACCAGTAACTTGGTGGACGACGCGGTTAATTTTGTCAACTCAGGCAGTGATGTTCGGCTGGACAGCAATGCCAGCAATGCCATCAACACAGGGGATGCCCATTACGTCACGGGGACAACAGATGCCCGTGGTCTGGAGCGTACGCGCCAAGATGCCGTTGATATCGGGGCCTACGAATCACAGTACGCCTCAGGAACGGTAGCTACCGTTGATTTGAATGGCGCAACCATTGGCAACAACTACACCAGCCCAGCCACCACAGGCTTTACCACCGGCGTGGCGATTGCAGATGCCGCAGCCTCCCTCACGCAGTCCGACGGCGAAACACGTCTGTGGAAGGTGACGGCAGTTTTGAGTGGTCAGGTGGATGGCTCCTCTGGTGCGGATGAAACCCTTTTCCTGTCCGATGCCCATCTTCTGGCGGCACACCAGTCTGGCATCGGCATTGCGGGCAATGGCACCGCCAGTTTGACCTTGACAGGTGGTGAAACCCTGGCTGCATTTGAAGCAGTTTTGCGCAACGTCCAATACAAAAATGTAGACGCGACACCTACTACGGGTGACCGCACGGTGACAGTCACAGTAAATGATGATGCTACGGTCAGCGCCACGTCCACCATTTCCATTGCGGCAAGTCAGGACGCCGCCGGCACCGTGACGGCCAGCGCCACGCTGGCCGAGCCCAGCACCTTTGCCACCACAGCCGTGGCCACAGGCTCAGCAGTGGGGCTGCTGGACTTCACCCTGACCGATGCTGGCAATGCTGACGGCGTGGCCACCACTGTCACCAGCTTCACGGTGGATGTATCGGGCACCACCACCCATGCCGAACGCGGCAGCATGGTGTTCTTGCTGAACGGCCTAGACGCCACCAACGTGCAAGGCACCTACGACTCGGGCACTGGCAAAGTCACCTTCTCTGGCCTGAGCATTTCGGTGGCTGACGGCGGCAACGAAACCTACACCGTCAGCGCTTATTACAACGACAACACCAGCACCAACGACCTGGCAGAAGGCCACACGCTGATCTTGAGTGTGGATGGTGACACCAACTTCACCACGGGAGCGGGCAGCTCCACTTTGGCCGCCAGCCAGGCCGCAGTAACCAACGGGGCCGGGACAGCCATTGACGTGACGGCCACCCAACTGGTCTATTCGCAAGGGCCATCCGGCACGGTGACCAGCGGTGTGGCATTCGGCACGCAGCCCGTGGTGCAGGCTGTGGATGCCCGTGGCAACGTGGACACAGGCTACACCGGCAACGTGGCATTGACAGAAAACGGCAGCGGCACCTTGGGTGGCACGGCCACCGTGGCGGCAACGGCAGGCGTGGCCACGTTCAGCGGGCTGAAGTACACGTCAGCAACGGATGCCGACGCCAACTTCACGCTGACAGCCGCCAGCGGTTCGCTGACCGATGCAACCGTCAGCAACCTGAACCCCGATGTGGTGGCAACGAAGCTGATTTTTGGCACGCAACCCGCCCCCACGTCCATTGGCAGCGCTCAATCCACCACGTTCACCACGGTGCCGGTGGTCAACGCCGTGGATGCTGACAACCTGGTTGACGCTGACTACACCACTGCTGTGGTGTTGGGCGTGACCGACCCCAACGACGGCACGGTGGATGGCACCGTCAACAGCCTGACGGGCACCGGCGACACCGATGGCGCAGGCACCACCGTCACGCTGACACCCACCAGTGGCGTGGCCACCTTCACCGGATTGGCGCTGCAGTACACAAATGCGGGGGCTTCGGAGTCCATTGCACTGAGAGCCTCGTCAAGCAGCCTGGATGCGGCCAACAGCAGCACGATCACGTCTGCGACCAACGCAGCGTCCGTGGTTGACTTGAATGGAACGGGGACGGTCGGCACAGGCAACACCGTGACGCTGGCCAGCGCAGCCAACGGCTTGGCTGCTGGCACCGCCGTGGTGAGCGACACCGAGAACGATGCGGCCGGTTGGAATGGCAGCACGTTGAGCGTGCAGCGCATCAAAACCGGTGGCATAGCCGACGGCAGCGTGCACGATGTATTCAGCTTCACATCCGGCGGCAGCTTCACAGCTACCGGCAGCGCCATCACCCAAGGCAGCAATGCCAACGGCACCCTGCTGACCAGCCCGGGCGGCACCCAGTTTGCCACCTGGACCTACACCAGCGCCACGGGCAAGCTGGACATCAGCTTCGATGCCGATGCCACCAGC
>JAVBXK010000010.1 GCA_030824555.1 bacterium | reverse complement strand
CATCGATTTTAACAAATCATCGGAATTCACAGTAAATCAATTATTCGTGATAGTCCATCGGTTTGTAGCCATGCCGCTTCACCAACTCGTCACGCTCGGCGGACTTAAAGTCTTCACGCACCATTTCTGCGACCAGTTCTTTAAATGAAACGCGGGGTACCCATCCTAATTTTTCTCTGGCTTTCGTCGCATCGCCTAGCAGCGTATCGACTTCAGTTGGTCGAAAGTATCGTTGATCGACAGCCACGACACACTTACCAAGTGCGTCGTACCCTTTTTCTTCGATGCCTTCGCCTTCCCACCGAATCATCATGCCCAACTCAATGGCGGCGGCATTCACAAAGTCGCGGACGCTGTGTTGCACACCCGTCGCAATCACAAAATCTTCTGGTGTATTTTGCTGAAGCATGAGCCATTGCATTGCTACATAGTCCTTCGCGTGCCCCCAGTCGCGTAGCGACGATAGGTTACCCAGATACAGACGATCTTGTAGCCCAAGCTTGATGCGAGTCAAAGCTCGTGTAATTTTGCGTGTGACAAATATTTCGCCGCGCACCGGCGATTCATGGTTAAACAGTATGCCGTTGCAGGCATAAATACCATAAGCCTCGCGGTAATTAACGGTAATCCAATGTGCGTAAAGCTTGGCTACTGCATAGGGACTACGCGGGTAGAAAGGTGTGCTCTCTCGCTGTGGACTTTCCCGGACAAGCCCGTAAAGCTCGCTTGTACTTGCCTGATAAAAACGAGTTGTCTTTTCAAATCCCAGCAGGCGAATGGCCTCCAAGAGGCGTAAAGCGCCGAGTGCGTCGGCGTTAGCAGTGTATTCTGGCTCTTCAAAGCTGACAGCGACATGGCTCTGCGCAGCGAGGTTATAGATCTCGGTGGGCTGGACTTGTTGAATTATCCGGGTGAGACTGGATGAATCGGTCATATCTCCGTAGTGCAGAAATAACCGAGTATTCGGAAGATGAATATCCTGATAGAGATGATCAATCCGATCCGAGTTGAAAAGCGAAGCTCGGCGTCTAATGCCATGAACTTCATAGCCTTTACCGAGCAGCAGCTCCGCCAGATATGAACCATCTTGGCCAGTAATCCCCGTGATAACTGCCACTTTTCTAGTTTTTGTCATCATTAACGAGTTGAATCAAAAAAGAACCACACAATTAAAACAAAATTCCTGCAAATGACCAACATCTCCATCCGATGCGCGCTCACCTGCACACTGAAGATATTAAATTTACAAATCTAATGGTCGCATCATCATATCTGCCAATGCCTCAAATGATGTGGATGGCCTCCACCCCAATCTCAAAATTGTGTTTGGATTTGAAACAAGACTGCCATACTCCGGCACATAATCAGACTTCAAAATCACATGCAACCGCCAGTCCAAATCAACAGCAGAAAAACACGCACCCAACCAATCCTCAATTGTATATCCCAAGCCTGTTCCAACCGTTGCTTCAAATACGCGATCTTGAGATATCAACAAAATCATCCCCTCCGCAACATCACCCGCAAAAGCCCATTCTTTCTTGACCGCAATACTACCCAGCTCCAATTTTTCCATACTCCCATTGGCAATTTTACGAGCCGAAAGAGCGATCATTTTGCTCACATGATTCGGTCGTCGCAGTGGACTTTCATGATGAAATAAGTACCCAATATAAACAGCGATGCCCAAGCCACGATAATATCTCGCACACTCTACCGCACTATTCCTTGCCAAGGCGTACGAATTATTTGAACAAAAAGCATCAAACTCAGAAATAGGCCGACCAACATTTTTAAATTGCAAGCCACTGCCAGCAATCAACACTCTAGAATTAACCGAAAAACACTTGACAGCCTCAAGAATATTACAAGCCCCAAGAACTATCGATCGATAATTATCAAAAATAGCATCATGACGAGTTGTGGAATTAGCCGCAAGATGAAAAATATACTTAGGCTTATAGCGCTCAATTATATTCGCCACAAAAGAGTAATTTGAGACATCCCCCAACACATCACCCGTTGTACGGGATATTTTTAGCACCTCCATACCTCTTTGAAAAAGATGCTCACCGAGATAGTGACCATCTTGTCCACCGCCACCAAAAATAACGCAAATATCAGGCACTTTATACTATTTCAATATCAGGGAACGGGATGATGAATTTTCCACCACGGGAAATATACTCACTCTCACGTGAAATTATTCCATCCTTAAAATGCCAGGGAAGTATCAAAAAATAATCTGGATTCATGGCTTTAGCATCATCCTCAGAAACAATGGGGATATGTGTGCCTGGCGTAACGTGCCCATATTTCTCAGGATTCACTTCTGCAATGGCCAAAATATCATTTGCGGAGAATCCACAAAACTGCAGCAACACATTGCCTTTGGTTGATGCACCATAACCAAGAACTCTCTTACCATTTTGATTCAATGATCGAATCAGTTGAACGAGATCATCTCTGTGACGAAAAACCCTTTCCTCAAACTCCTTGTATGGATGCAAAGTATTCAGCCCCATTGCATCCTCTTGGAGTAACATCTGCTCAATCAAGGCTTGATTTGCAGCATGCGTTGTGTCAGTCACCTTGGTCGCTGTCACCGCAAAACTACCGCCATTGACTGCATTCAACGTCACGTCCAAAATTCTCAAACCTGATTCTTCAAGAATATGCTTCATCACATGCAATGAGTAGTATTCCAAGTGTTCATGGCAAATAGTGTCGTATGAATTGGCCTTCAACATTGATGGCAAGTAACTTTGCTCAATATGCCAGATTCCGTCTGCTGTCAATATTGACTCAACTTGTCTAGCAAATTCAATTGGTGATTCAAGGTCATAGAACATCGCTATTGATGTTACGATTTTTGCCTTTCCAGGCTCAATAGCATGGTATGCCTTGGCTGAGAAAAAATCGTTTATCAACACAGCATCGGAAGGGTAAAAACTCGCAAACTTATGCCCTGTTGGATCGATACCGATACGACGGACGCCTGGCGTCTGATAAGCATTCAATGTGGTGCCGTCATTGCTGCCAATATCCAACACGATATCACCAGCGTTTAAAGACTGCAAAGCCTCAAGGGTTGCCACCTTGGAGGAAAGATGAACTACCATTGATTGATTGAGTCCCGAGCGATAGCCGTAATTATCGCCATACATCTCTTCTGAGTTATAAGTGTGTCCGAGTTGCAGCAAACCGCTGTCTGGACACCACACAAGCTCTAGTGGCCCGCTCGTTACCTGTTCGCTGACATTGCGTGGAAAGACACCCGTCAATTCCTGAACACCCAAATTCAGAACTGGCAAGAGATTTTTGCCACCACCGACACGACATGAATCAATTTTTTGATAATTAAACATAAATTTGTATATATCGGCAAAAAGTAAATATTCTCCGCATTGAATCGCTCGGTATTCCGCACAGCTTATTTTTCGTGTCTGATACTCTACTTATAAGTGCTCATCGGCAAGTTTTTCGGCAGCAATACCCATGCAAAGAGGATTTTGCTTAAACCATTGCCGAACAACTTATTACGACCCACTTACCCGTTGATCCGCACGCAGCATGCGTTGCTTCTCGTCCTGCCAAGGCTGGGCATATTCGCAGTCAACCGTGTCATTGAAATATGGGCCGCCAAGTGTGAAGTGCGCATTGGCTGCATCAGGGCGCGGAGGGTTGTATCCCACCAGGTGATTCCACTCAAGCGGCAATGCACCAATTTCGTCGTCGCTGGCAAGCCACTTGAACTGGTGCAATTCGAGCCCGCTGGCGGTGTTGACACGTTCAGGGGTCAGCGCCTGGCAGCGCGCGTTGTTGAACAGCATGACACTGCTCCAATTCTTTTTGCCATAGGGCGTTTGGGGGGCCCCGAGAAATTTGATCGTTTCGCGGGGCTGATGATCGTGTTGCGTGCACATCACCGCAAACCGGTCGTCCCGCAAGGCCCACAACTTGGCGATGTCATCCAGAACCAGCATGTCGCAGTCCATGAACAATGACCAACCTTCATAGCCACTCAGATATGGCGTCAGAAACCTGGAGAAAGAAAAGTCAGTGCTTTGCAGGGGATTGCGCTCTCGCCACATCAATGGTCCCAAGTTGTTGAGCGCCAATGGAATGAAGCTGACGGGCTGAGAACTGCGAGCCAGAATGCTGTGCGTCAGCACATGCCAAGCCACTGTTTCTCTGGGATCAAAGCCAATGAAAATTCGAATCATGTGTCCACCTTTTGGGGTTTGGTCGCTGGAAATTCGGAAAGTACTTGAGACAGGTAACCTGGCCTCATGAGGGCGAGTCCGATACTGATGTCGATCAGTGCACAACTGCCCAGAAACAACTCTGGCCAGGGCAACCAATAATTCGATACGCTCAAGTACCACACGGTATAGGCAATGTGGCCGCCAATGGTCAGCACTGCCAGCCATTTTGCAAAGGGCCACAGGGTACGCACAAAACGCCCGGCCTCGGGGCGACGTTGGGCACACAAGGCCAGCAGCAGCAAAGCAGGCACCTCCATGGCAAGCACCTGCCACGTGAAGTCGCGCCCCAGCAGCAGCGTGGTGTCATTTACTTTGCGGGCCGAGACCGTGACCAACAGGGCCACGACCCAATGCCGACACAAGAAGAACATGGCCAGCCAAAGCTCCAAAGGCATACGCAGTACGCCATGTGCGTTCACATCAAGATAGCGTTCGTCTAGATTTGCCAAAATTGACTGCTTTCCTGTGAAAGATACGGATTATTTGACGCAAACCGCCCGCACCTGCTTCACGTCGGTCAACCCCATCAGCACCTTTTCCATGCCATCCATCTTCAGCGTGTGCATGCCTGCCGTGATGCATGCGGTGAAAAGGTCTGCCACGCGAGCGCGTTCTTGAATGAGTTTGCGGCTGGTGTCGTCGGCCACCAGCAGCTCATGCAGGCCCACGCGGCCTTTGTAGCCGGTGTCTCGGCATTTTTCACATCCCTTGGCCCGGTACAGGTGCAAGCGGCCTTCCACACCATGGGCTTGCGTCCATTGATGAAGCAGTGCTTGCGCGGCTTCTGCCGGGTTAGCCTGCCAGGCAGGCGTGTGCAACAGCTCCTGTGCATATTCAGTGACAAAGGCCTGCAGTTCGGCGGGTGCCGGCACATAATCCTCTTTGCACTCACACAACCGTTTGGCCAGCCGTTGTGCCAGTATGCCCAGCAGGGCATCGGCAAAGTTGAAAGGGTCCATGCCCATGTCGAGCAACCGGGTAACGGACTCAGGCGCTGAGTTGGTGTGCAGCGTTGAAAACACCAGGTGCCCGGTGAGCGAGGCTTCCACACCCATGCTGACGGTTTCTTTGTCGCGGCTTTCGCCCACCATGATGATGTCGGGGTCGGCACGCAGAAAGGCGCGCATGACCAGCGCGAAGTCGATGCCAGCTTTTTTGTTGACCTGCACCTGGCGCAAGCCTTTTTGGGTGATTTCGACCGGGTCTTCCGCCGTCCAGATTTTGGTTTCTGGCGTATTCAGGTGCTTCAGTATGGAGTGCAGCGTGGTGGTTTTGCCGGACCCTGTGGGGCCGCACACGTAAAACAGGCCATAAGGCTTGCTGATGGTGACCACCAAGCGTTCGCGGTTGTGTGGCGTGAGGCCCAGCTTGTCCAGCGCAATGGGCTCGCCCGCTGACAGTATGCGCATGACCACGTCTTCCACACCACCTGCAGAAGGGAGCGTGGCGACGCGCAGCTCGATGTCCAGTGGCCCGTATTTTTTGAACTTGATCTTGCCGTCCTGGGGCCGTCGCTTTTCAGAGATGTCCAGGTCGCACATGATTTTCAGGCGCGCCACAATGGCATCGCGGTATGAAGCAGGCACTTCGGCATAGGGCTGCAGAGAGCCGTCGATGCGAAAGCGTATGCCAGCCTTGGCCTTGCCGGGCAGGGGCTCGAAGTGAATGTCGGATGCACCTTGCCGGTAACCGTCGATGATGACTTTGTTGACGAACTTCACCAGATCGTTGTCTTGAGCAGCCGACGCCAGCGCGTTTTCATTGCCATCAGCTTCGGTATCAGCGGGGGCCAAGTCGGCCAGCAGGTCTTCAACGCTGTCTTCCTTGGTGTGGTCACCCCAGAATTGTTCGACGGTCTGCTCGAACTCGACCGCCGTGGTCACGGCATACACGTACTTGGCAAACTGTGGAAACACCTGCGACACGATGCGTGAGTTGCGCACGTCCTCAGGGTCCCGTGTCATGACCAACAGACCATCGGGGGTGTCTTCCAGCGGAATCCAGTGGTGTGACTGCACAAACTCGCGTTTGAGTTTGCCTTGCAAGGCATCGCTGCGCAGGCGTTTGGCATTGAATGGCACATAACCGGTCTGGAAGAAGCGCGCCATCGATGCCCCCAGCTGGGCCAGTGTGACACGCAATTCAGAGACCAGCGCCTGTTCCACCGGCACGGATTGCGCTCGCGCCGCTTGCATGCAACGTGTCAATTCGTCAACCGTGACCACGCCATCTGCCACCAACCCGTGATAGCGTGAAGACGGCACAGTTGTGCGCGATGGCGGAGCCAGGCGCTGCCTGATAGCCGACGACAGGGTTTCGCACAGCCGCTGCACGCCTTCTTGCGCCAATGCACCGAACGCCCCTGGGGCATCCCGATTGACCACCTGGAACACGCCTTGCAACACGCCAGCCCGCACGATGGGGGCAACCAGCATCTGGCGCGTGCGGTAGCCAGAGCGGCGGTCTACTTCCTGCAAAAAGGTCAGCCGGTCGTCTATGCGCTGCAACTCGGCGTCGTCGTACACGTCGGCAATGTTCAGCGTGCGCTGCGTCTGGGCCACGAAACCGGCAATGCTTTGCGCACCGATGGGCAGTTTGAGCTCCTTGGCGGTGTTCAACCCGGTTTTCACCCGCGACACGATGGCTGTCCGGTCGTCGCTCACCACGTACAACGTGAACCGGTCAGCACCCAGCAACTGGCAAATGGCCGGGCTGGTGTCCAGCATGATTTGGTCCAGGTTGTCGGTGTCGTGAATGCGGGTGGTAACCTGCTGCAGTTGCCTGAAAAATGCGGCTTCGGGGGTCAATTCAGCGTGAATCATCGTCAAAATTTCAGCACTTGCCCTGCAAACAGGCCATCAATGGCCAACGGCGCCAAGCCCGAAGCATGACGGAAAACGTTGAGTTGCCGTATTTCGGTCATGACGTGCGTGGCTTCGGCCGGTTTGGCGTGGGTGATGTACACAGGGTAGGCCGCATGGGGGGCCATGAGTGCCAGACACCGCGCCAGACTTTGCGGACACAGGTGTTGACTGGCTGCTGCCAACGATGCTTCGCGGTCACTGAAAGCGGTTTCAATGAACAGCATGCCCACTGGCAACTGGTTGATGCGGTGCCAGAAGGCAGGGTGGTAACCCGTGTCGCCGGAAAACACCCAATGCAATGCACCGCTGCCCTGTGGTGCCAAGGCAAACCCCACCGCGGGCACCGTGTGAGCCGCTGGCAGCACCTCGGCATGCAAACCCGCTAGCGGGAATTGCTGCCCGACCTCAAAGGGTTTGAACACCATGAACGGTTGCTCGGTGCTCGGCAACACCGTGAAGTCTGGCCAGATGAGCCCATTGAAAATATGTTGCTGCAACGCAGCAATAGTGGCGGGCAGCGCATGTACGGTCACAGGGCCCTGCCGCCGTGCGGCAGCGGCATCGAGCATGAGGGGCAACGCAGCGATGTGATCCAAGTGTGCGTGCGTCAGCAGCACATGATCGATGCGAGCCATTTCATCCAGTGTGAGGTCGCCCACACCGGTACCCGCATCCACCAGCACGGCGCCATTGACAAGGAATGACGTGGTGCGATGCCCTTTTGCGATGGCCCCGGCACAACCCAACACGCGAATGCGCAGGCTCGCCCCGTCCGGGCCGGATTCAGAGGTGCAGTCTGGTGTCATTTGCTTCCAAACCGCGTCACGCCGTCCCATGGGGCGGGTGGCGGGCACTGGCGCAGCGTGGCAACGCGCTCGGCAAAGCAACGGTACAGCCCCTTGTCAGGGTACAGGCGCTGCAAGTTGATGAGCTGGAGTTCGCACCCATCCCAGTCCTGCACCTTGTAGGCCTTGAGGAAGCGCGCCCAGATGGACAGCTCTTCCTGGGCATAGGCGCTGTCTGGTCGCGGGTCGTTGTGAGCGAGCGTGTAGAGGGTCACAGCTTCGTCTTTACCCTTGACCGCCACCCGGTCCATTTCCTGCCAGACAAAGCCCGGAGCCTGTTTGCGGGTGGCTTCACCCACCACGATGTCCACCCCGTATACACGCGACAAGGCCTCCAGGCGCGAGGCAAGGTTGACCGAATCGCCTATGACCGTGTAGCTGCGCCGGATATCAGACCCCATGTCACCGACCAGCATGGTGCCGGTGTTGATGCCAATGCCTACGCCAATGGCGGGCAAGCCTTGTGCGGCGTTTTCTGTGTTGACCTGCGCCAACGCACGGATCATCCCCTGTGCGGCCAGGACGGCCTGCTCTGCATGGTCGCTGCTGCGCACCGGCGCGCCCCAGAACGCCATGACGCAATCCCCCATGTACTTGTCGATGGTGCCACGGTGCGACCGTATGACCTCGGTCATGCGGCTGAACACCCGGTTGAGCATGTGCTGCAGCTGCTCGGGTGTGAGGCTTTCAGACAACTGGGTGAACCCCTTCATATCGCAAAACAAAACCGTGAGTTCCCGTGCCTCGGCTTCCATGGAATAGCGTTCGGGGTTTTTCACCATTTCATCGACCAGCTCGGGTGGCACATAGGTGCCAAACAGGGTGGCCAGTTCGCGTTTGGCCCGGCTTTCAGCAAAATAGCCATAGGCCATGTTCAGCACAAAGGCAGCCGCGATCATCGCGAGCGATGACGCGAGGGGAAGTACCAATCCATGCGCCAGGTACAGCCAGACGTTCAACCCGGACACAGTCATCACCAGCGCCAAACTGAACGCTATCGCTTTGACAGCTGGCAGCCAGGGAAGCAGCAGTGCCAGCAACACGCCCGACACCAACACCACGGTCAGTTCGTAGCCCATGGCGTAATCGGGCTTGGCCAGCACGTTCCCGTCCAGGTAACCGGAAATCAGGTTAGCGTGCACCTCCACGCCCGGGTAAGTGGCGCCAACGGGCGTCACACGCAAATCCAACAAACCCGGTGCTGTGGTTCCAACCAGCACCACTTTGTCTTTCAGCGCATCAGGTGCCAGGCGGCCATGCAGGACGTCCGAGGCCGACACGTAGCGAAACGACCCACCTTGCGGTCCACCCGGCCCACGGAAGGGAATGAGGCTGCCAACCCGGTCATCCACAGGCAAGGCCATCGCTTGGTCACCCTGACGGATCACGATGCTCTCCAGCCCCTGGTAACCCTTGGGCAAAAAACGCGTCGGTGGAAAGCCGGGTTCGACGGTGCTGTCGTGCAGCAGTGCGCGGTACACCGCCAGTGAGAACGAAGCAAACAAGCGACCTTGGTATTCAGACACCAGGGGCACCGCACGGACCACACCGTCGTCATCGGTGATGGCGTTGAAAGAGCCTCCGGACGTGGCGGCCTTGAGCAGCGATGGCAGGTTGGCACCATAACCGTTCCATCTGATGAAGTGTGCCGAGACGCCCTTGAGGTCAGCAGTGCTCATGACCGGCTCTGGCAGTTGACCGGTCTTCAGTCCTTCGCGATCTGCGGTGAAGTAGTGACCCAATACCACGGGCCGGTTAGCAAGGGCGCGAGCAAACTGCAGGTCATGGTCCAGCGTTGCGGACAGGCCCCGAACGGCAAGACTTACTTCGGGGATGTGCGCCAGCTCATTCGCGGCGAGTTTCTGTAGTGACCGCAGGCCTGAGCTATCGTCCGGCTCGGCAAACACCACATCGAAACCGACCACACCCGCATGCTGTCGGTCGAACAGCTCATCGGTCAGCGTGGCCATTTTGTGGCGGGGCCAAGGCCAGCGCCCCACCTGAGCCAGGCTTTTTTCATCGATGTCGACAATGACAATGCGATCGTCCAGCGTGCGCGGCATCGTGATGCGCAAACGGGTGTCGTAGATGAGGTTGTCAACCCAATCGAGCAACCCCAGGCGCATCACCCCTACCACATGGAGGATCACCACCACCACCGGTACGATGGCGAATGCAAGCCTGAATGTGAGTCTTTGAATTGATAGCATTCAAACCAATACAGTCAAGCGCCAGATGCCATTAAAGCATTACAAACTGCATTTTGGTACCGGCCAACTCTAGGATGTCGCCATCGCCCAGCATCTGGGGCTCGGCCTCCAGCGCTACGCCGTTGAGCGTGGGCTTGTTCACACCTTCGACCAACGCCACCACGTAGCCATGAGGCCGACGGGTGATGGAGGCCACCGCCACGCCGGGTTTGCCAATGGTGGTGACCACTTTGACGAGCGTGACTTCCCGCCCAGCCGCCGCGCCCGAAATGACCTTGATGGCGGCCCCCCCCACTGGCGGGTGATCGGCTGCCATGTGAGGTGCCCGAAAGACTTGCGTCTTTTCGAAACCCGCACCCGCGTGTTCGTTCAGGAATTTGATCTTGTGCTTGCCGACCTCTATGGTGTCGTTGTGCTTGAGCAGCTGCTTCTTGACGGCTTTGCCATTGATGTACGTGCCGTTGGTGCTGTTCAGATCCTCGATGTGAACATCTGACCCGGTCATCTGGAGTACCGCATGCTCGCCACTGACGGCAAGGTTGTCTATCACAACATCGTTATAGGGTCGGCGTCCCAGGGTTGTGCGGTCTTTCGTCAACTGCACCTCCTTGATCACGACACCATCGATTGAGACGATCATTTTCGGCACGGCCGACTCCTGTGTTCTGTTCTGCGCTACCGGCTTCAATTCTTGCGCAGCACGCGGGAGAAGAAGCCCAAGTTGCCTGATTTTGCCTTGGCTTGGGCGAGTATGACCGAAATGTTGTCCCGTCCACCCGCGGTATTGGCGGCACGCACCAACGCCTGCGCCCGCTCTGCCAAAGGTGCGGGAACATCCAGCAAGGCCTGAAGGGCATCGTCGTCCACCATATCGGAAAGACCGTCTGAACACATCAGGAACACATCGCCTTCTTGCGGGAAGTGCTCCTGCACATCAACCGCCACACCCGTGTCGACACCCAGTGCACGTGTGACCAGGTTTTTGTGGGTGGCTATTTTGGCCAGCTCAGGCGTGATCAGACCAGCATCCAGTTGCTCCTGCAACAAAGAATGGTCTCGCGTGAGTTGCATCAACCGGTGGTCACGCAACACGTAGCAACGGGAATCGCCCACGTGGGCAAGCACCACGCGAGAAGGCTCGAACACACCCACAACAATGGTGGTGCCCATGCCGCTGAACTGCGTATTGGCCACGGCTGCGTTGTAGATGCTCAGGTTGGCCTGGGTGACGGTGGACTCAATGGTGCGTCTCAAATCCTGGCTTGCAGGCTGGTGCCCTTCATCTGCAAGCCAACGAGACAGCTCTGTGCTGACAAAAGACACCGCCATGGCGCTTGCAATCTCACCTGCGTTGTAGCCCCCCATGCCATCTGCCAGCACGGCCAAGCCATGCGCATCGTTCGCAGCCACGCAATCTTCGTTGTTGGCCCGCACACGCCCCGGGTCGGTCAGACAGGCGAATTCAAAGTTCATTGTCACCCCGACGTTGGCTGAGGGTTGAGGCGGTGTTGGCCTGAGAGTCACTGGGCATGTTCAGGGTGACGGTTTTCTCAAATGCAGCGGGTTGCTCGCCGGAGACGGTCGATGGCATTGCATTCGGCTCTGGCTGAACATCCATTACGTCGGAGCGCAACAAGGCTTGCAGGTCTTGCGCCATCTGTGCACCAGTGGCATATCGCTCTTGAAGGTTCTTGGTCAACGCCTTGGCAACCACCCTTGCCACAGAGTCGGTGATGCGCGGGTTGGCCGTGCGCACATCTGGCGCTGGCTCATTGGCAATCTTGAACATCAATTCGGCCATCGACTCTGCGCGGAAAGGCAACGTACCCGACAGCAGCTGGTACAGCATGACACCCAGTGAATACAAATCTGACCGCCCATCGACTTTCTTGCCTGCGATCTGCTCGGGGGACATGAAACTGGGTGTCCCCAACACCATGCCGGTACGGGTGCGACTGGCATCCGTGACGCGGGCAATGCCAAAGTCTGTGACCTTCACCACATCCGCTTCAGGCTCGTACATGATATTGGCGGGCTTGATGTCGCGGTGCACCACGTTCAAACCATGCGCGTAATCCAGAGCCTCGGCCACACGCAAGGCGATGGAAATGACCTTTTCCACAGACAGCAAGTTGGCGGCATGGGTGTACCCGACCAAGTCTTTGCCCTTCAGAAACTCCATGGCGATGTAGGCCAGCTCGTGGTCTTCACCTGCATCGAAAATGGTGACGATGTTCTGGTGTTGCAGGCGTCCGGCCGTCTCGGCCTCGCGGAAAAAGCGCTGGCGGGCGTCGTCGAGTTCTTCGCCCTCGAACTCTTGGGCAAGTGCCATGGTCTTGATGGCAACCACACGCCCGATGCGAGGGTCCTTGCCCAGATACACGACACCCATGGCACCTTTGCCAAGTTCCTTCTCGACCTGGTAGCGGCCCAGCATGGGCTTCTCCACTGCGTCACCGTCCAGCATCAGGGTGCCGCCCCGGTGCCCCCCGCTGCCACCCAAAATCAAAGTATCGGACAGGTTCTTGACGCGCTTCATCCGCGCACGCAAATCCTTGTAGTTGGGGTTGTGCACGGCCATGTGCTCGTATACAGCCTGGGCCTTGTTGAACTGCCGCTTGCGTTCGAAGTCGAGAGCGAGGTTGGCCAGGTTGTCCATCAACGCATCGTTCAACGGCACCCTGCGGAAACGGTCAAATGCCATGTCCAACTGGCCTTGGCCCTGCAACGCAAGGCCCATCATGCGATTGGTTTCAGCCGACTCCTGATCTGACTTGATTTTCCCTGCTTCGGTGAACAGGAACTGCTTGGTCGTCATACCGAGGTACGCAACCGTCAGCATGGCCGCAGGCAACACAAGTTGAACCCAGGCATGCTGTGCCACGATCAACCCAAATTCCACCCCTAGCAGCACGGCCAACAACGATGCCGTCGAGGCGGCAGCCCACCCCGCAGACAGGCGGGGCAACACGACCATCACGAACAGCGCCACGAACAGGATCAGGCCCAAAGTGACAGCCCCACCCCATTCAGGGCGATCAAAAAAGTGCCCGCTCAAAAGGCTCGACGTCGTGTGCGCCAAAAACACCGCTGAATGCGTGACCGGAGACAAAGGTGTGACAAACGATGTACCTACACCCGCCGCCGTCGCGCCGATGATCACGATCTTGCCCGCATATTTGGATGGCGAAATTTTCCCTGAGTACACGTCAAAAAACGAGTCAGTGGCAAACGCAGGCCGCCCCTCTTTTTCCGGGTAGAACTGCGGCAACACCATACCGTTTTCATCCAGTGGGATTTTCAACCCGCCCACCTGGAACAAGCCGGGGCGCTGCAACTTCAAGTCAGCCGTTGACAGCTTCAGCGCCTGCGTGGCGGCCACCAACGACAAATTCGGCACCCAAAATCCATCGTAATTGATCAGCAACGGATCGCCGCGGGCCACGCCATCGACGTGGTCTTGCTTCTGATTCAAGAATCCCACCGCCGAAGCCGCATTGCCCAATGCCGCCAACGGCAGGTGCGCACGGGTGCTGGAAATGAAGTCGATACCGGGCGATGCTGGTATCGCGCCCTTCATGACAAAATCCGGCAGGTCTGCCTCAGCTTTACCCAGCGCACTCCCCGTTTCAAAAACAAGCGGCAGTATCACATTCTTGGATTGCTGGATGCTGGCAGCCAGTGCACCATCGGTGTCCAGGGACTTCATCGCGCCCGATACGATGCCCGACAGATTCATTGCAAGCGGGTCATCCGGCCTTGCACCTGCCAGCACTTTCTCGATGTCCGACAGGTACTTCAAGCTACGGTCCGTCTGTGGCTCGAAGAAAAACACCGTGTTGGCAATGACCTTGGCCTCTGAAAGCTGCCCAATGACCTTGGCATGCACATCGCGTGACCATGGCCAGCGGCCAATGTTGGCAATACTCTGGTCGTCAATGGCCACCACCACGATCTGATCTGACGGGGTGCGCCCCGTCAGCTTGCTGGCGTGGTCAAACAGGCGGTTGTCCAGCGATGTGAGCACATCTGAAAAAACAAAAAAGGCGCCCACCAGCAACAGCAGCGACAAACTGACCCATACGTCGGACTTCGTGGTGGCGCCACCACCCCACTTTGCTTTCATGACCTGCCCTTCATCCAAGCGCACACGGCTCACCGCAGCACAGTTTATTCCGAACAACCGACGACAAGCCAGCACCATCACATACTGTGTCGCTCAGGCCGATTTTGCGCCCACGTTAACAGAGGACTTCAGCGCGAACAAGGGCAGGTGGTCCCATTTCGACGCACTTGTGCCATGGATACAGTTCATGGTCAACACTGCACATCACAGCATCTGCCGCATCGTGCGGGCAGTGACCTGCTGTACAGGCAGCAGCAGCACGCGCTTGGTGACCCTTTCGCTGGTTTCGGCGTTCATGCAACGGCACACGGCGTCGTGGGTGTCGGCCAGATTCTGTTGCGGCCATGTGGTCCCGTGGGGATGCACAGCACACCACCTGACAGCGCGGTGGTGGTGCTAAACAGGGACTCTTTCCACCACCACATCCATTCCCCGCTGCTTGGCGGTGATGGCGGTAGCCAGATTCGAGTGCAGATCGCGCTGCTGCACACACTGGGGTCACCCCACTCCACGGCCAGTTGCCGCGAATCTGCTTGCCTGTTTGCTTTGCTTGTCTTGTCTGCTGTGTGCAGCTGACGTTGCGCGCCAAAGTTCCGATCACATCGTCTCGGTGACGCGGCCAGCCATCAGGATGGAGGCGTGCAGGCGCGAGGTGGCATCGTTGGCCACTTTGCCAGGGTTGTGGTTGGTCAGCAGGTTCCACACCAGGTCATCGTCGACACGGAAGCGGCACAGCAGCATGTTGCCCGAGGCGACTTTCATGATCTGTGCGGGTGACAGGGCAGCGAGCAGTTCGGC
>JAVBXK010000020.1 GCA_030824555.1 bacterium | reverse complement strand
CGGACTGCCCCGCCATGAACATCGCGCAACAACCCCTGAACCACGCCCAGTCCCCCCTGCCCACGCTGGCCGACATCGAAGCCGCCGCGCAGGTGGTGTACCGCGCATTCCAGCCCACGCCACAGTACGCTTGGCCGCTGCTGGCCCAGCGCCTGGGCACCCAGGTGTGGGTCAAGCACGAAAACCACACGCCCGTGGGTGCGTTCAAGATCCGTGGCGGGCTGACGTACTTTGACCAGTTGGCCCAACGCGGCGCCTTGCCCACCGAGGTGGTCAGCGCCACGCGGGGCAACCACGGGCAAAGCATGGGCTGGGCGGCGCGGGCGCACGGGGTGCGCTGCACCATCGTGGTCCCGCACGGCAACAGCGTTGAAAAGAATGCCGCCATGCGGGCATTGGGCGTGCACCTGATCGAGCACGGCACCGACTTTCAAGAAAGCCGCGAACACGCCATGCGCCTGGCCGCCGAGCGCGGCGCCCACATGGTGCCCAGCTTCCATGCCGACCTGCTGCGCGGCGTCAGCACCTACTGGTGGGAGCTGTTCAACGCCGTGCCGCAGCTGGATGTGGTGTACGTGCCCATTGGCCAGGGCTCGGGCGCGTGTTCGGCCGTAGCGGCCAAGCTGGCATTGGGCCGCAAGGTGCGCATCGTGGGCGTGGTCAGCGCCCACGCCACCACCTATGCCGACTCGCTGGCTGCCGGGCATGTGGTGGAAGCCCCCGTCACCACCCAGTTGGCCGACGGCATGGCCTGCCGCGTGGCCGACCCCGAAGCGCTGGCCATCCTGCTGCCCCACCTGGACCACGTGGTGCAAGTCACCGACGCCGAAGTGGCCCACGCCATGCGCGCGCTCTACACCGACACCCACAACGTGGCCGAAGGGGCCGGCGCGGCGGCACTGGCCGCTGCCCTGCAAGAACAACACCTGCTGCAAGGCCAGTGCGTGGGCCTGACGCTGTGCGGCGGCAACGTGGACGCGCCCGTGTTTGCCCGTGTGTTGCAAGGGCCGTCACAGCCCTGACGCGCAGGCCCGTCAAACACCCGGACAAACGGGCGACCCCGCCCAACCGCTCGGTCCGCTGACGGGCACATCAACACACAGCGTACGTTTCAGTTTTCCATAGCGACAGTCACTGCAGAGACAAGCGCAGGGCCGGTGTTTTACTCAAAATTGGCGCATGGGACACATCTACCTCATCCGCCACGGTCAGGCATCTTTCGGCGCTGACGACTACGACAAACTCAGCCCGCTGGGTCACCAGCAAAGCGAACGCCTGGGCCAGTACCTGGCGCAGCGTTCAGGGCGAATGGGGTTGACCTGGGACGCGGTGCTGACCGGCAGCCTGCGCCGCCACGCAGAAACCTGGGCCGGGTTGGCCAAAGGCGCGGGCTGGGCACTCACACCCACCGTTTGGCCGGGCCTGAACGAATACGACAGCACCGCCCTGCTGCAAGCCCTGCCACGCGACCGCGCGCTGGAAGACCCGCACACCACTGCGGGCTACAAGCAGCACTTCAGGCTGCTGCGCGATGCACTGACGCAATGGATGGATGGCACCATCAGCCCGAAGGGCATGCCCACCTACCTTGAATTTGTGGACGGCATCACCAGCGCACTGGCCCACATCAGGCACCACCACCTGCAGGGCAACGTGCTGGTGGTGTCAAGTGGTGGCCCCATTGCCACGCTGGTGGGCCACTTGCTGCGCACGCCGCCCGAAACCACCATCGAACTCAACATGCAGTTGCGCAACACCGCACTGACCGAGCTGATGGCCACCGCCCACCACGCACGGCTGGTGAGCTTCAACACCCTGCCCCACCTGGACACTGACACCCATGCCAGCTGGGTGACGCACGCCTGAGCCCTCTTGCGGCACAGGCGGCGGGAAGGCTGCACTCAGCCGATGCTCAGGTCCCGGTCAAACGGTTGCGGGCCAGCACCAGCGAGATGGAGTCGGTGATGGCCGTGTCCATGGCCACCTCGTTCTGGTGTCTTTCCACCTCGGTCAGGTAAAACACCAAGTCCACGTCGTGGCGCACGTAACGGGGAGGCAAACGGTTCAGGGCCACGCAGGCCATGTCGGCCACCATGTCGGCAGTCACGTCAGGGTTGTCGCGCACGCGGCGCACCACTTCGTCAACCACCAGTCGCTCGTAATAGTTGTGAATCTGTTCGATGCTCATCTGTGTCTCCGTTGGGGGTGATGGGTGCCGTGCGCACCAAGGGTCATTCGTCCTGAATCAGGCTGGCCAGGTCGCGTTCCAGGATGTTGTGGTCGCCCACGTTCAGCTCGACCAGCCTGCGCAGGTGGGTGATGCTGTCCAGGTCGATGTTGTCGCAGCGCAGCCCCACGCGCGAACCTTCGACGTGCATGGCCGTGCACCACATGGCAATCTGTGCGTCACCGGCCAGGTCAAGGAACAGCTGGCACTTGATGCCACGCTGCCCCGACCACGGTTGCGGCATGTTCAGCAAAGCGCCTTTGAGCGAGATGTCTAACAGTTCGGCCTGGCTTTCGCCGTCGGGCGTGACCAGTTTGGCCGCCGAGTGGAACGCTGCGCGCCAAAAAAACCGCCGTTTGCTGGGAATCATGAGGGTGTGCCCTTCTTGAAGAACAGGTCCGATTTCGCATCGGACCTGCTGAATTGTCAGCCCGAAGTCTACTGCGGTCAGCCCCTGCCGCCAGCCCCTTTTGCGGTGCGGTCTGACCTGAATCAAACGCCCGAAGGTGCTGCCAGCCGCGCGGCCAACCCGCTGTGGCGGCTGGCCTGGCGTTGCACGGCGCTGACCAGTGCGTCAGGCGCACCTTCCACCACCGTCAGCTGGCGCCTGGCACGGGTGATGCCGGTGTACACCAGCTCCCGCGTGAGCATGCCCGTGCCATGCGGTGGCAACACCAGCACGGCATGCGCAAACTCGGAACCCTGGCTTTTGTGCACCGTCATGGCAAACGCGGTTTCGACGTGCGCCAGCCGCCCCACCGGCACGGTGCGCAAGGTGTCGCCTTCCAGAAAGCAGGCCTTCAGCCCAGCCTTGCCGTCGGGGCCTGGCTGCCCCGGCAACACCACCCCCACGTCGCCGTTGGACACGCCCAGGCCGGGGTCGTTGCGCGTGACCATGATGGGGCGGCCCGCAAACCACTCGGTGCGCGGGTGGAGCAACCCCGCCCGCGCCAGTGCCGCCTGCACCCGCTGGTTCAGCCCCTGCGTGCCAAACGGCCCCTGGTGCACGGCACACAGCAGCCGAAAGCCTTCGAATGCCGTCAGCACGCCCCGCACCCACTGGCCATACCGCTGCGCCGACAAGTCGTTGTTCAGGTCGAACAGCATGGCGGTCATTTGGTCTGGCTGTTGGTCTGGTGGCTGATCTGGCTGTTGAGTCGGCGCGCCGGTTGGCGGCGTACGCGGGAACCCTGGCCCCTCGGTCATTGCGCGCAGGTAGACCCCATAGCCCGCCACGGCCACGTCGGCCAGTTGCGACAGCAGTTGGGCATCGTCACGTTTGAGGTGTGGCGCGGTCAGTCGGTTCAGGTCGCCGCCCGCCTGGGCGCTGTTCAGCAGGCGGGCCACGTCGTCAGCGCGGCCCGCATTGACGGCCAGCGCCAACTGCCCGATGGCACCGGCAAACCGGTGACTGCGCCGCAACATCACCGTTTGCTGTGCCAGCGCCGATTCGGAATCCCCCACTGGCACGGCAAACGCGGGCGGCATGGCCTGCCCGGTGGTGGCCTGCAGGTAACGAGCGGTGCCTGCCCCGTATTGCCCCAGGTGCGCATGGCGGCACAGGTCGCCCAGCACGGCACCGGCCTCGACTGACGACAACTGGTCCTTGTCGCCCAGCAGCACCAGCTGTGCGTGGGCGGGCAAGGCGCGCATCAGCGCGGCCATCATTTCGAGGTTGATCATGGAGGCCTCGTCCACCACCAGCACGTCCACATCCAGCGGGTGGCGGGCGTTGTGCACAAAGCGACGGCTGTCGGGCCGCACACCCAGCAGCGCGTGCAGCGTGCGTGCAGGCCCCATGCGCTGGGTCAGGGCCACCAGATCGAGCGCATCTTCATGCGCACCATCGCGCCCACCGGCCAAGCTGGGTGCCAGCACCACCAGTGACTGCGCCAACGACTGGCGCAACCGCGCCGCCGCCTTGCCCGTGGGCGCGGCCAGCGCCACGCGCATCTGCTGCGGCTGCGGCGACAGCGCAAACAGCAAGGCCAGCAAGCGTGCCGCCGTGTAGGTTTTGCCGGTGCCTGGCCCGCCGGTGATGACGGTCAGGCCCGCGCGCAAGGCCAGAGCACAGGCCGATTGCTGCCAGTCGGGTTGGGGCTCAGGCGTAAATAACCGTGCCAGCCAGTGGGCCGCAGCCACCTCGTCCACCGGTCGTGGCGAGGCCACCCGCTGGCGGATGTGGCTGACCACGTCGCCCTCGTCGTGCCAGTAGCGGCGCAGGTACAGCAGCGGCTCGGTCGCCGGGTCGCCACCGCCGCACAGCACCAGCGGCGACGTGCCGTCGTCATGCGTGGCCAGGGCCACCAGCGTCGAGCTGACCAGCGCGTGCTGCCATGCCGACACATCGGCTGGCAACTGCGCCCACAGGGCGGCCACATCGGGCTGCGCCTCGGGGGGCAGCGACAGGGCCTCGGCATCGGGGGCGCACAGCAGCGCCAGCGGCAGGCAGGTGTGGCCCCGCCCTTCCAGGTGGGACAGACTGGCCACCGCCACCCACAGCGCAGGCGGGCTGGCGGGGTCCAGCGCAAACAGGTGGTCGGCCAGCGCACTGTCGAGGCGGCGCAACCAGCCTTTGTCGGCCCAGGCGTGCAGGGCTTGCAGCACGGGCGGCAGGCCGGCGCGGTGCGACAGGTTCACCGGCAGCCTGTCGGACGTTGGCAGCGCGGGCTGCAAAACCGCCGCAGCCAGATCGTGGGACACAGCGGTGGACAGGGCAGGCGACGTGTCGCCTGACGTGACAAGTGACGTGGCTTGTGACGGAACGGGCTTCACTGAGGACGGCAGTGGGGGTGTCACCGGGGATACCCGCGCAGATGACGGGGTGGGCTGCGGGCCCAGATCGAGGTCAAGCTGCCGTTGATCGGTTGCGCTCATGGGGTCACCTCAGCATCGGCATCGGCATCGGCATCGGCATCCAGTTGGGCGGCCAGTTCGTCCAACAGTTCAGGTACGGGGGGCACCAGGCACATGCCGCGTGCCGGGCCGTCTATGCCACGCACAAACAGGTAGACCGCGCCGCCCAGGTGGGTGGCTGGGTCATAGGCCGCACCCAGGCGGCTTTGCAGCAAGCGGTGCAGGGCCAGCATGTACAGCGCGGCCTGCACGTCGTAGCGGTGGCGGGCCATTTCGGCCGCCATGGCCTCGGCGGTGTAGGCCGCGCCGCTGCTCCCCAAGTGGTTGGACTTGTAGTCCAGCACCCAGTAGCGGCCCGCGTGCTCGAACACCAGGTCGGCAAACCCCATCAGCATGCCGTGCAGTTGCCGTTCTGGCAGCGCCGGGCAGGGCATGTCGGGCAGCAGGGTTTCCAGGATGTGCGTGCGACACGCCTCGCCCACGGCCGAGGCGTGCAAGCGGTGTGCAGGCAGCCAGAACGCCATTTCGGGCAGCAGCGTGGCCAGCTGGCTCAGGCTGACCGCATCCACCACCCCGGCACCGCTGGCCATCGACTGCCCAGGCAGGGCGGGTGACAAGGGCAGCGACAGTGGCAGATTGACGATGCGCCCCAGCCAATCGGCGATGGCCGGGGCCTGCAAACCGTGCCCGGCCTGTTCGCAACGCCGCACCAGGCGCTGCACCAACGGGTGGGTGGCGAACACCGACACCGGATCGCCAGGCTGTGGGGGCAAGGCCGCCCCGCCCTGCGTCGGGTCGGGCAAGGCAAAACCCTCACCGGCCAGCCACTCCAACTGGTCGTGCAGGAAGTTGCCTGCCAGCGGGCCACGCTGGAAGCCGTGCCAGAACGCGGGGGCCAGATCGGCCTGCAATGGGTGATCTACTGGGTGGTAGGCCGGGTGGCCTGTGCCAGGCTGGCCGCCAGATGCACCCACAGGCCAATCTCCGTTTTCAATAGCATCCATACCCATATCGACAAGCGCTGAAGGCATATTCAGCTTCAAAAATTCATCCCCGGCCCGGGCCCGGACCTGGGGCAGCAGGTCGGACACGGCTGAGGGCATGTCGCGCACCAGCGACGTGAAGCTGCCCACCTTCCAGTCGCGTTCGAACGTGGCCTGATAGGCGGGGTTCTGGTGCAGCGGCGGCAACTGTTCGGCACGGACCAACGGCGTGTGGGCCGGTTCATCGTCGGCGCGTCGCACCTGCGATGTGCCGCAAGGGGTTGGGTTGGCATCTGGCACCTGGCCGGTTGGCTGTCGGTCAACTGCCAGCCAATGCTGCCAGGCTGCCCACCAGTCGGTAGCGTCTGGCGCCACCTCGCCAGCCAGCACATAGCCCAGCGCGCTGCGGTGCGTGTGGCAGCCTTTTTTGCGACCGTCTTTCACCACGCCGAAACCCAGCCACACGGTGTGGCGGGCGCGGGTGAGGGCCACGTACAGCAGCCGCAGGTCTTCGCGCAGGCGGGCCTCCTCGGCCAGCGCCACGTCGTCGTCGGTGATGTGCAGGCGCAGGGTGGCGCGCCCGCTGGCATCGGCCGGATCGGCCTGCCGCATGAAGGTGAGCTTGTCTTTGCCGACCGAGCGGAACGCGGTGGCAAACGGCATGCACACCACCGGGTACTCCAGCCCCTTGCTTTTGTGCACAGTGATGACCTTGACCAGGTCGGCATCGCTTTCCAGCCGCACCACCTGTTCGTCGCCGCTCACGCCGGTAGCCTGCGTCTCGGCGTGCAGCCAGCGGATGAGGGCCTGCTCGCCGTCCAGCCCGGCGCTGGCGGCCTGCAGCAGCTCGGCCAGGTGCAGCAGGTTGGTCAGGCGGCGTTCGCCGTCGGGGGTTTGCAGCCAGCGGCCGGGCAAGGCCAGGCGCTGCAGCGTCTGGCGCAACATGGCTTGCACGCCGCGCTGCTGCCACACGGTGCGCAGCGCGTCGAGCTGCGCCATGCGCGCGTCCAGTTCATCGTCGTCATGCGCCAGCGTGGCCAGCTCGCCCAGGCTCAAACCCACCAGGCGGGTGGCCAAGCCAGCGCGCACCAACCGGGCGTCGCGCGGGTGGGCCACGGCTTGCAGCCAGTGCAGCAGGTCAGCCGCTTCGGCGCTTTGGAAAACCGATTCGCGGTCAGACAAGTACACCGACGCCACCCCGCGGCGGTGCAACGCGCGCCGCACGGCGGCGGCCTCGGTGCCGCTGCGCACCAGCACGGCCACGTCTGCCGGGCGCAGACGGGTGAAGGCGGTAGTGCCGTCCAAACCCGAGGGTGCCTGAAAGCCCATGCTGGGGTCGTTCAGCCAGCCCACCACCTGCTCGGCGCAGCGCGCGGCAAACAGGCGGCGCAAGTCGGCCGAGGCATGCAAGGTGGTGTCCACCTCCACCGTCAGCGCGGGCACGGGTTGGCTGGCTTGCACCAGCACGTCCGCGCGGCCCTGAGCGGCCACGGGCAGGAACGGCAGGGGGTTGTGGGCGGCGTGGCGGTAACGGAACGCCCCGACACCGGGTGCTGCTTCGCGGCAGGTGAACAGGCGGTTGACCGCGTCCACCATGGCCTGGCTGGAGCGGTGGTTGGTGCCCAGCACGTGGTGGCGACCCTCGGTGGCCTGGCGGGCACGCAGGTAGCTGTCGATGTCAGCACCACGGAAGCCGTAGATGGACTGCTTGGGGTCGCCGATGAGCAGCAGCGCGCAGCCGCTGCGGCCATCGTCACCACCTTCTGCGCTTGGCCCGAGGTCGGCATCGGCCCAAGAACCCGCACTGGTGCCGTCTCCGGCATCGGCACGGCCAGCGCCGCCCACATCGTAAATCTGGTCGAACAGCCGGTATTGCAGCGGCGAGGTGTCCTGAAACTCGTCCACCAGCGCCACGGGGTATTGCTGGCGGATGTGCTGGCGCAGCCGCTCGCCGCTGCCGGGGCGTGCCAGCGCGGCATCCAGGCGGGTCAGCATGTCCAGGAAGCCGAACTGCCCCGTGCGTTGTTTCAGTAGGGCCATGCGCTGGCCCACGCAGGCCACGGCGTGCGCGCGCAACGCGGTGCACACGGTGGGCAGGGCAGCCAGCGTCTGGCGCAGCCCGGCAAAGGCCACGAACTCGGGTGGCACTTGCAGCGGTGCCGCCCCGTCGGCGCGGGCACTGGCCAGGCCATCGGGCGTGAAGCGCTCCCAGGCGGTGTCGGTCAGCTTGGGGATGTCTGGCGCGTCCGTGCCGTCGCTGGCGTTGGTGGCTGCGGTGGTCGCGGAGGCGTTGGCGCTTGCCCAGCTCACCAGAGGTTCGATCCACTTGGCCGAATTGGCGGCAGACAGGCGGCGGCCGTTCCAGTCTTTTTTACACACGCTGGTTTGCTCGGCCAACCAGGCTTGCATGGCCTGGGCCTTGGGCAGCCACACGGCCCGCAGCTCGGCCAGCGCCGCTGCGCGGTGGGCTTGCGCCTGCTGCCACACGGCCCACAGCGGTTGGGCGGCCAGTGCCTGGGCGGCGGGTTCGCTGGTGTCGGCATCGGCCTGCGCCAGCAGGGTGGACAGGTCGTTGTCCAACGCGTCCACGCTTTTGAAAGTGGGGCAGGCGCACACCTGGGCCAGCTGTTGTGCCGACAGCGGGTAGACGTGCTGGCGCCAGTGGTCTTGCACGGCTTGCAGGCGCAGGGCCTGTTCGTCGGCCACCAGGGTTTCGTCGAACAGTTGGCCGCTGTCGAACGCGTGTTCGCGCAGCACGCGCTGGCACCAGGCGTCGATGGTGAACACGGCGGCATCGTCCATCGCGTCAGCGGCCATGGCCAGCCGCCACGCGGCGTCCTGGCGGGCGGGGCCGGGCTCGATGCTGGCCAGCAGACTGGCCATGAACGGGTCGGTGGTCACCGGCTCACCTGCCTCGGCCTGGCGCAGCCACTGGGCAGCCTGCACTAGCCGGGCACGGATGCGGTCGGACAGCTCGCGCGTGGCGGCACGGGTGAAGGTCATCACCAGGATGTCGGGCGGCATCAGCGGGCGGGGATAAGCGTGCGGGCCGCCGTGGCCCAGCACCAGGCGCACGTACAGGGCTGAAATGGTCCAAGTTTTGCCGGTGCCCGCGCTGGCTTCGATGAGGCGGCTGCCGTGCAGCGGCAGGGTCAGGGGGTCGAGCTGCTGCGGCGTGCTGGCTGGTTCCATGGCGGTTGTGGGTGCTTGCACGGGTGCAAACGCTTGCGCGGAGGCGGATGACGTTGTGGACGTGGTCATGCCTGGCCTCCAGCAGCGTCGGGGGCGTGGTCAGGCGCGTCAAGTGGCGGGTGCAGCACCACGCGGGTGTGCTGGACCAGCCACTGCTGCAACGGGGCGTACACCGTGTCGGCCAGGGTTGCGAACTCGCCGCTGGCGGCGAGGGTTTCAAAGTCGGGGTACATGCGCGCCCAGAACGGGTCTTGCCCCTCGCCGGAGGTTTGGTAGCCGCCTTCGTAGCTTTCGCGGGCGACCGAATCGTCACCCTGCCCCGACAACCACTTGAGCGCCGTTTTAGGCGGCAGCGGCAACGGGGACTGCATGCCTTGCAGCCACACGGCCAACAAGGTGTCGAGCATGGCGCGGGCCTCGGGCGATGGCGTGGGGGTGATGAACACCGTGGCATCGCGGCCCACCACCACGGCCTGGTGCGTGGGGGCATCGGACGCTGTCAGAGGATCATCGAGCGCCGACAGCACCAGGCAGCGCAGCCACGTGCCCACGAAGGCATCGGCGCGCAATTCGGGGGGCCTGTCTTTGGTGGCCGGTTTGCCCACCAGGCGCGACACCTCGCGCACCAGCCACACGCGGTGGCCGGGGTCGGCGGTATGCGCCGCGTCCGGGTGCCACAGGCCATCAAGCCAATCTTGCAGCCGCACGGTGTGGTCGCCGTCACTGCCGCCTTGGCCATTGCCACCGCCAAGGGTCAGGTCCACCCGCAGGCGTTCGGCGGGGTGGGGGTGGGTGCTTTGCACGTCGAACCAGGCGGTCAGCATCTGGGTCAGGGGGAGCGTCAGCGCGGCGGCGGCCAGATCGCCCATGGCACCCATGGGCAGTGCGCCGCTGCGGTGCAGGCGGTTCAGGCTGGCGTGGGCAGTGACCACGGCGTGTGCCAGCGTGGCACCGGGCGGCACGGCATCGAGCGCATCGCGCAGCATGCCGTAGGTGGCCAGGCCGTCGACGGCAAACGGTTCTTCGTCGGGCGTGATCTCGTCTTCACGGCCAAAGTCCACCCCCAGGCGTTGCCGGAAAAACGCGCGGACCGGGTGGCGCAGCACGTCGGTCAACGCACGCAGCGTCAGGGGCACATCGGGGTCTGGCGTGAAAGCTGGCAAGCCATTTTCACAAGCAAAAAATGGCTCTACCGCTTGATCTGTATGGTTTTTCAGCTCTTGTATTGAATGGTGCATGTCGCGCCATTCATGTGCGTGGGTGAACAGGCCATGGGTATCGTCTGGCGCAGTGAGCGCTTCGAAATACCGGCGGCTGAAGGGTTGCAGCGGGTGTTCGGTGGTCAGCGCTTGCACGGCGTGTGCGCCCCAGCCCGCTGCGATGTGGTCGCGCAGTTGCGACACCAACACGGACGGCGGTTGCTCGGTGTTGTCGCGCACGCTGCGGCCGCTCCAGCTCAGGTAGAACACGTCGCGGGCGGACATCAGGGCTTCGAGCATGAGCTGGCGGTCGTCGTCACGGCGGGCGCGGTCGCCGGGGCGGGTCATGCCGGGTTGGGTCATGAGGTCAAAGTCGCTCTGGCTGGCGCGGCGGGGGTAGTCGGCATCGTTCATGCCCAGCAGGCACACCACCCGGAAGGGGATGGCGCGCATGGGCATGAGAGTGCAGAACGTGACGCCCCCCGCCTGAAACCGCGTGTCCACGCTGGGCGACACCAGGGCGTGGTCCCACGCGGTGCGGGCCACGTCCAGGTCAACCGCATCGGTGAACCCGGCTTGGTCACAGGCCTCCAGCCAGCGTTGCCCAGCTTGGGCCAGGGCGGCCAGGGCCTGGTCGTCGGCCTCGCTTGTGACGACTCTGACGGCTGCGCCCGCTGCATGCCCGGCAGTGGCTGAGGTTTGGAACAGGGCTGCCACCAGTGCGCGGCCACGGGCCACCCACTCGGTGGGCGTGGCGGGCACGGTGGCCACGGCCCACCAGGCATCCAGTGCGTCGAGCACGTGGGCCAAGGCACCGGCCAGGCTGGCATCGAGCCCGCCCACTTCGGCGTAGGGGGTCAAGTCGTCAGCCGCTACGGTGGCTTCAGGGGCTTCTGCACCGTCGGCAACCCAGGCCGGGTTGGCAGCGGCGGCATCGCCCACCATGAAGCCGGTCAGCATGCGGCGCAGGGCAAAACGGGCGCTGTTCTGTTCGCCACATTCGGCCAGGCCCAGGTGCTGGCGGTGGGGGGCGTGCAGACCCCAGCGCAGCCCGGCACCGGTCATCCACGTGGACAGGCGGGGCAAGTCGTCGGCGCTGAAACCAAAGCGGGCCTGCACGGCGGGCACCTCCAGCAGGGCCAGCCACTCGCTGTAGGTGGCGCGCTGGTGGGGCAGCGCCCACAGCCAGCGCCACGCGGCCATGAGGGGGCTGAGCGCCTGCGCGCCCATGTCGGCGATGTCGAACGGGATGTGGCGGGCATCGCCACGCGGGTACTGCCCGAACACGGCCTGGATGGCGGGGGCCAGGCTGGCGATGTCGGGCACCATGACCACGACATCGCGCGGGCGCAGGGGCGGGGTGGCTGCAATGACTGACGCTGTGCGAAGGTGGGCCACAGCGTCGGGCTCGGCAGCGCCAGTGGGCTGGCCATCGGCCAGCAGCGCAAGCAACTGGTCGTGCAGCACTTCCAGCTCGCGCACGGCGCTGTGGGCCACGTGGAAGACGATGGAGCGGTCGGCCTCACCCCACGCGTGGCCGGGTTGGTCGCACTGCGCCACCTGGGTGGCCAGGGGCACCAGATCGCGAATGTTGAGTTGCAGTTGCTGCAGCAGCGTGGGGGTGGGCTGCTGGCCGGGGGGCGTATCGGGCGCTTCGTTTGCCGTATAGGTGTCAGCATCGCCTGCCTCAGCAGGGCGGGCGGGGTCGTCAAACAAATCGAGCCGGGGCCAGTCGGGTTGCGAGCGGGCCTGGGCGGTGGCGTCGAACGCGTCCAGCAGGCGCACGAAGTCGCGGCTCTGGCGGCCCCAGGCGGCCAGCAACGGGTGGGCATGGGCGTGCATGTCGGCCAGCGGCAGGGCCGACAAGTCCACCCCGCCCTTGAACGCGTGGCGGCGGTGCTGCATGCGCAACAGTTCGCGCCCATCGATCACGTCGGCCCAATGGTGCTGGCAGGGGTTGGGCACGGCCAGCAACACCTGGGTGTGGTGCGACAGCGCACCCAGCATGTCCAGCAGGCCCTGCGGCAGGTGGCTCATGCCAAACGCCACCACGCGGCGGGGCAAGCCGTGCAGTGGTGCGGTGTAGGCGGCGGATGCACCGTCGCCATCAGCGCTGCCAGCATCAGCGGCATGTGCAGCGTCCTCCAGCCGCGCAATCACCCGCTGGTGCAAATTGGGCCGGGTGGCGCTGCGTTGCTCGGGCGTCAGCCCCGCCATCAGGTGTTGCCACAGCGCCGCCTGCCAGACCTGCCCGGCAGGCACGGGCAGGCTGCGCCCGTCACCGGCAATCAGGTACGGGCGGCCCGCTTCCCATGCCTGCAGCCAGTCGGGCCGGTAGACCTGGTACTGGTCGTACAGGTCGGCCAGGCGCTGGCACAGCTGCAACATGCGCAACGTGGGCGCACCCGGCCCGTCGCCGTGCACGAAACCGGCTACGGGCGCGTACACCGCAGCCTGCGCCGGGTCAGCCAGCAGCGCGGGCAGGGTTTGCATGAGCCGCCACGTGAGCGGCACCTTGTCCAGCGGCGACTCGACCGGCACGGCCGCACGCCCCAGCACCTGGCGGCTGGTGCGCCAGAAGAACCGGGCGGGCAGCTCCACACGGGTGGCGGCGCACACGCCCAGCCCGTGGGCCAGCGCCATCTTCAGCCACTCGGCCACGGCGTTGCTTTGAACGATGAAGACCTCTTCTTCCAGCGGCCCCAGCGGGTGCGCCTGCAACCAGGCCACCACCGTTTCCAGCAGGTTTTCGGCGCGGTGGCTGTGCAGGGCCATGAAGCCGGGGTGGATGGGGGATGGGGTCATGGTCAGCGGGTGCAAACTGGCAGATGTGTTCAGGTTGAGGGCGAGAGCAAGCGGTGCGTACACCCCATTGCCATTGCATGCGACAGTACAACAGGTTTGCGTATCAAAATTCGAGACGCACATCCTGATCAGCCGATTCAGGGTGGGGGGAAGGGGGCGCTGCGGTCACCACCCACGGCAAACACGATGGCAGGCAGGTCTTTACAACCTGGCGCGATGGGCCGCACACTTTCGGTTCAGCGCAACGCCAAGGCCTGGCCGCTTGAACACAGCCCTTCACACGGCATTTCACACACCCATTTGCACACCCCATGGGCATTTCCGGTATTGCCTTTTCGCCCCAACCGTTCGCGGCATCGGGCATCCGAACCGCCATCAACAGGCAGGGGGCAGGTGCGGGCGCGACGGACGGCGCAGTGGCTGATCCCACAGGGGCTGCCGAACCCAACCCACCCGCCAAGGCCCAACAAGCGGGCAAGCCTGAATTGAGCCAGGAGGCCGCGGCGGACGTTCGCAAACTTAAGGCCCGCGACACACAGGTGCGGGCGCATGAAGCGGCGCATTTGGGGGCGGCAGGCGGATTGGCCGTTTCGGGGGCGTCGTTCTCGTTTCAGCGTGGCCCCGACGGGGTCAACTACGCCATCGGGGGCGAGGTCAGCATCGACGTGTCGCCGGGCCGCACACCGTCTGAAACCATCGGCCGCGCGCGAACCATTCAGGCCGCTGCGCTGGCCCCGGCCGATCCCTCGGGCCAGGACCTGGCGGTGGCAGCACAGGCACAGCAGATGGCGCAGGAAGCCCGTGCGGAACTGACCCGGCAGCAAATGGAAGAGCGCAGCGCGGAGCGATCGCCGTCAGGTGGCGCCCGGCTCGCGAATGCCTATGGGCAAAGTGGAAGCAGACCAGGCCCGTCGCTCAGCGTTTACGCCTGACATCGCACCATCAGCCCAAACGCCCCCACGCCGCCAGAAACGCCGCCTTGGCCTCCGCTGGCGGCAACGGGTCAATGGCTTCAGGCAGCGGATCGATGCCGTGCAGGTAGCTCCAGCCCTCGGTGGAGTTGGGCATCAGGTCTCGCTTTTCGGTGGCCAGGGCCACCATGTCGGCGTGCTTGATGGCGCGGTACTCGGTGTCGAAATCAACGTTGAATGCCTGGGCAATCAGGCGCGTGACGCCAGCTTCGATCTCGGCAAACCCTGGCAGCAGGTGCTTCAGGGGTTTGACGATGTCACCCAGGTAGGCCTCGGCCCCGTCGTGCAGCAGGGCCGCCTTGTGCAACGCCGGGGGCAGCACCGAGGCCACCATGATGCTGTGCTGCGCCACCGAATAGAACGCAGCCGTTTGCCCGTTGAAGCGGCACTGGTAGGCCAGGCCGTGGGCAATGTCCTCGATGTCGATGCAGTCAATGCGCGGCTCCGCCGGGTAAAACCGGTTGCCCTTGAACGTGGAGATGTAGGTGGTCAGCGCCCCGACGCTCATGCAGGCAACCCGGCAGCGTCAAAAAATCCTTCGAACAGCACAGAGCTGAGGTAACGCTCACCCGAGTCGGGCAATATCACCACGATGGTCTTGCCCGCGTTTTCGGGCTTGTGTGCCCAACGCACCGCCACTGCAGTGGCCGCGCCGCACGAGATGCCCGCCAAGATGCCTTCTTCTTTGGCCAGGCGTCGGGCAAAGTCCACCGCGTCTTCATTGCTGACCTGTTCGATGGCATCGACCAGGGACAGGTCGAGCACATCTGGCACGAAGCCCGCGCCGATGCCTTGTATCTTGTGCGGGCCGGGTTTGACGGTTTCACCCGCGCGGGTTTGTGTGAGCACCGGGCTGGCAGAGGGCTCCACCGCCACGGTGGTGATGGCTTTGCCTTGGGTGTGTTTGATGTAGCGGGATATGCCGGTGATGGTGCCGCCCGTGCCCACGCCTGAGACCAGGATGTCGATGGCACCGTCTGTGTCAGCCCAGATTTCGGGGCCGGTGGTGGCTTCGTGGATGGCGGGGTTGGCGGGGTTTTTGAACTGTTGCAGCAGGACGTATTT
>JAVBXK010000025.1 GCA_030824555.1 bacterium | reverse complement strand
CTGCTCTGGGGTCAACACGATTTTTGGGGCAACTCGCACTGTCTCACTCCGTTTGGAACCAAGATAGACCGTTGGAGTGGCCTTTGGCAAATACGTTCATCTAAGAATCAAACACTACACTAGCGGACATTTGCCGGAACCCTTCCCGAAACAGGCACGGCAAATGTGGTGTGCACACCGATATCCTGTGCAAATACTTCCATGACGCGTTTATACGCAGCTCTGATTTCCGATGGGTCAGCTACGTTGGCAGAAAAATATTCATCCCAATCAGTCTTCCAATCGTTCGATCGTGCTTCACGGCGACGGTGGGAGTTGGTTCTTAAAGATGCATCCCGTCCCCAGCCATTGTAAGTTTCATAGCAGAGGTTTTGGAATGTCATGCATGCGGCGAAAAATTCCGTACTGAACAATGGCGCACCCAAGTAGATTTTCTTGTCCATGACACGTTTGAGCTTAACAACATCAGGGGGATCAAGATCGCGCCAACCGCCAACGTAAGTGAAGTAACACAAGAGATCGTTGAAATGAGGTGCGAGGTCATCATAGATGGCCAAACGCTTTTCAACGAGCTTCTGACTTCGCCATTGAAGGTGTTCAAATCGTTTGGTCACACGATGAACGTAAATACCAAAGCAGCCAAGGGCGATAGGCGTGAATAGGCCTGCAATGAGCTTTGCAATTTCCAACGAATTCCAAGGGGCGGTCAGCATAAAGAGTGGCCTAACGAATACGTAAATTGCTAGAAAACCGAAGGCCTAACGCCAAGCATCACGCGACCGAAAACCGCGTAGCGGTTTTTGGGTCGCGGTGGATCCACTTGTTAGCCACCAACTCGCTCCCCCACCCATTCTACGGCTTCATTGATGTCAGCAATGATCACACATGGATAATCGTTCGCCAATTGGAGATGCTTTTGCTGAAGAAGCGACCTTAACGGTTTCTCCGTCATAAAAGCTCTACAGTATCCAATTGCGGCTGCCGCATGGTGAAAATCGTAGAAATCATTCGCTACTAATTTCCTCCCTTTATCCCAGCGAACCGCTGCATGACATAGAGCAGAAACATGCAGACTTGGCAATCTCAGTGCCACGGGCCTCTTTGTAACTAAGTTTCCGAATACTGTATGCCATTTCTGTTCACGCTCCTGCCTTTCATGGTCCGAGCACGCAGCCGAAACGCCCGATACCCTCTCATATTCATTTTCCGACCACATGCGGGGCACATGCATGAACAGACTCAACGCACCGCGGATTTCGTCAAGATAGACCTGCTTGAAGTTCTTCACCTCATCTTGATGACTTCGATTGAGCTCATTCAGTTTGCCTGCCGTTTCACCGAACTTCTCTGGTGGAAAATCAGCTCCGTCCTCCAGATAGGAAAGCAATTTAACCAATGGAATCTGCCACATATGGTCAAAAAATGACTTTTGAATGACAAGTTCCTCTTCCGGAGGAAAGGCTGTCTCTGAAGGGTGCACTACGCCCAACACATAGCTGAGCTTCGACCACACCAGGTCTTTGGGCTCGTGATACTGAGGACCGTTGGGTGTCGGCACGGCAATGACACTAACCAACTCCTGTGCGACCCGTTGTTCGTACGGAACCAGCGTTATGCCATGACTGAATTCATCAATCAGCTCTGCTGTGGCTTGCCGGGTTGTTAGATCTTGCTGCTTCAGCAACTCCAGAAACACGGACTCACTAATCGGACAGAGAACTTTTCCGCTCCTTACAGCGCTTCTTATCTTGCCGAGCAGCTCATCAACAGCCTGAATTTTTGACCGACCCATGTGGGCATCACGAAGCAGCACCCAAAAGCGTTTATCGAGATATATCTTCTCCAAGCCCTGAATTGACTCAGCAAGCTCCAGTGCTTTTGCTTTGACGTATTGATCTATAGAAATCTCAGGATGTCGCCTGTGGAATTCGAATGAAGCCGCTATATCAGGAGTGGTGGGTTCTTGCATGGGTTGCACTTGGTGGCTAACTCAATGTATCTCGCAGAACCTGCAGAATAAAACGGACAGTGCGGAATATTCTGGTCACGACATCCTCCTGTTTTCTCTTGTAGATCAAACGCTTATCGGCTACTTACTGCGCCGTCAGCTCAATAAAAAAACCTGCAAACCCGGCACCATTCTGCCGCATTGAATGTCCGCTTCAGGCGCTCCATCAGAAACTCAAAATTCATAGCGCAAATCGCTTTCCAAATAAGCGTCAAATCCATTATTTCTTTATAAAACTCACCCCTCCCCACCCTTGGCCATGATGAAGTCGATACAGGTGCGCACCGCGCGCGTTTGCCGCCTGTTGGGCAGGTACAGCAGGTACATGTGCGTGCCGAAAATGCTCAGCCGATAGTCGTCCAGCGCGGTGACCACGTCGCCGCTGGCGATCACATCTTGCACCACATAGTCGGGCACCAGTCCGATGCCCAGGCCGGCCAGGATGCCCTGCCGCAGGAACGGGTAGTGGTCTGAAATCAGGGTGGGGGCCAGCAGCACCTCGTGCCGTTCGGCCACTGCGCTGCCAGCTTTGTAGCCGCGCAGAGACAGTTGCCGCCCCACCACGTTGGCGGTGATCAGCGGCAGCGTGCGCAGCTGGTCCAGCTCGGTCGGCAGGCCATGGGTCTGCGCATAGGTTTGGGACGCGCACGCCAAATAGCGCACGGTGCCCATGTCGCGCGCCACCAGTTGTTGCGGCGGCTCGGGCAGGATGCGGATGGCAATGTCCACCTCGTCGCGCAGGTTTTCCACCCGGTTTTCGAACACCACGTCAAGCACGATGCCAGGGTACAGGCCCTTGAATTCGATCAGCCAGTGCGACATCACCATCTGTCCGAACCCGCTGGGCATGCTGATGCCCACCCGCCCTTGCAGCCCCTGCCCCAGGTTGCTGATGGTTTCTTTGGCCGCAACGATTTCGTTGCTGATGGCGCGGCCGTGCTCATACAGCCGCCACCCCACTTCGGTGGGTTCCACCCGGCGGGTCGTGCGGTGCACGAGTTGCAGCCCCACGGCTTTTTCAAGCTGGCTCAGGTGGTAGCTGACATTGGCGCGCGTCACCTTCAGCTTGCGGGCGGCCTGGCTCAGGTTGCCCGCATCGATGATGTCCACCAGCAGGGTCAGGGAAGAAAGGTCGAGGCTCATGTGCCGGTGCGGGTCCTGTGGTGGTGGGTGGTCAGCCGGTAGCTATGTCAAACAGTACTTGACAGTTTGTCAACTCAATTTGGGATTGTAAAAAAATGGCCACTCCAAAAGAATACGAGCTGCTGCAAACCACCATATCGACGGAGACAAATGCATGGCGAATGAAAACGTGTCACCCGCAGTGACCACCCAACTGCACGGCCACGTGCTGGTGATCACGGTCAACAACCCACCCGTGAATGCACTCAGCGCCGCCGTGCGCCAGGGCCTGTTTGCCGCCATCGAGCAGGCCGATGCCGAGCCGGACGCGAAGGCCGTGCTGATCGTGAGCGAGGGCAAAACCTTCATCGCCGGGGCCGACATCCGCGAATTCGGCAAGCCGCCTGTGTTGCCGTCGCTGCCCGAGGTGTGCAACCGCATCGAAGCATGTAACAAGCCCGTGGTGGCTGCCCTGCAAGGTGCCGCCCTGGGCGGTGGGCTGGAAGTGGCGCTGGGTGCGCACTACCGCCTGGCGTTGCCCGCTGTGAAGGTGGGCCTGCCCGAAGTGGACCTGGGCCTGATGCCCGGTGCCGGTGGCACGCAACGCGCCCCGCGCCTGATGGGCGTGAAAGCCGCCGCCGAATTCATGCTGAGCGGCAAACCCATCGGTGCGCAAGCGGCGCTGCAGGCCGGACTGATCGACCGCATCGTGGACACCGCGAACGCAGCTGCCAGCGACGGCAACCGCCCCGCGTTGGACGCCGGTCTGGCCTATGCCAACGAACTGCTGGGGACACAGGCAACGGGTGCACCCGTGCGCCGTGTGCGCGACATCGCCATCCCTGACCCCGAAGCCGCGCTGGTCGACCTGACAGCGCTGGCTGCTGACACAGCCAAGAAGTCGAGCGGGCTGTTCTCGCCGCTCAAGATCATCGAAGCCGTGCGCGCCTCGGTCGAATTGCCGTTTGACGACGGCATGGCGCTGGAGCGCCGCTTGTTCCTGACCTGCATCGACAGCCCGCAACGCGCCGGGCTGATCCACGCCTTTTTTGCCGAACGCGAAGTGAGCAAGGTGCCCGAAGCCCGTGCCGCCGCACCTCGTGCGGTGGACAGCCTCGCCATCATCGGCGGCGGCACCATGGGTGCCGGCATTGCCGTGGCCGCGCTGGATGCCGGGTTGCCGGTGGTGATGGTCGAGCGCGATGCCGACTCGATTGCCCGTGGCGTGGCCAACGTGACCAAGGTTTACGACGGCCTGGTGGCCAAAGGCCGCATGACCGAGGCGCAGAAGGCCGCCACACTGGCCCGCTTCAAGTCCAGCACCGACTACGCCGACCTGGCAAACACCGATCTGGTGATCGAAGCCGTGTTCGAAGACCTGGCCGTCAAAAAAGCCGTGTTCCAGCAGTTGGACAAGGTCTGCAAACCCGGCGCGGTGCTGGCCACCAACACCTCGTACCTGGACATCGATGCCATTGCGGCCAGCACGTCGCGCCCGCAGGACGTGATCGGGCTGCACTTCTTCAGCCCCGCCAACATCATGAAGCTGCTGGAAATCGTGGTGCCCGCCCAGGTCAGCGCCGACGTGGTGGTGACGGCGTTCGAGCTGGCCAAACGCATGAAAAAGGTGCCGGTGCGCGCCGGGGTGTGCGACGGCTTCATTGGCAACCGCATCCTGGCCACCTACAAGCAGGCTGCCGATTACATGATGGAAGACGGCGCCAGCCCCTACCAGATCGACGCGGCGGTGCGCGGTTTCGGTTACCCCATGGGCCCATGCCAGGTGACCGATCTGGCCGGTGGCGACATCGGCTGGGCCACGCGCAAGCGCCGTGCGGCTACGCGTGATCCGAAAGCCCGTTACGTGGAAATTGCCGACCGCATATGCGAGCGCGGCTGGTTCGGCCAGAAAACCGGCCGGGGCTTCTACCTGTACCCGCAGGGTGCCCGCACCGGCCAGCCCGACCCCGAGGTGCTGGCCATCGTGGACGCAGAGCGGGCCAAAAAAGGCATCACGCCCCGCAGCTTCACGCCCGAGGAGATCATGCGCCGCTACATGGCAGCCATGGTCAACGAAGGGGCCAAGGTGCTGGCAGATGGCATCGCGCTGCGGCCGCTGGACATCGACGTGACTTTCCTTTACGGCTACGGCTTCCCGCGCTTCCGTGGCGGCCCCATGAAGCACGCCGACACGGTGGGCCTGGCAAACATCCTGGCCGACATCCGCGCTTTTGCCCAGGAAGACCCGCTGTTCTGGCAGCCCGCACCGCTGCTGGAAAAGCTGGTGGCCGAGGGCAAAGACTTCGCCAGCCTCAATCAAAGAGGCTGAACGTCTCTCGTTCATGCCCGCTCACCACGCCAAAACGCGCCCCCTCGGCGTTGCTCTGGCCCGACCGAGAAACGCTCAGCCTCTGGCTCAGCTGAACCCCATTTATCCAGGAGAACCTTTCCATGCGCCAGGCCGTTATCGTCTCGACCGCTCGCACGCCACTGACCAAATCCCACCGTGGCGAGTTCAACATCACCCCCGGCCCTACGCTGGCCAGCTTTGCCGTGCGTGCGGCGGTGGACCGCGCGGGCATTGACCCCGCGCTGATCGAAGACGCCATCCTGGGCTGCGGCTACCCGGAAGGCATCACCGGCCGCAACGTGGCACGCCAGACCATCATCCGTTCGCTACTGCCGCTGTCCATCGGCGGCACCACGGTCAATCGCTTTTGTGCGTCGGGCTTGCAGGCCATTGCCATTGCTGCCGGGCGCATCGTGGTGGACGGCGCACCGGCCATGATCGCCGGTGGGGTGGAAAGCATTTCGGGCATCCGCTCGCGTCAGGACGGCCAGAGTGGTCTGGACCCGTGGATCGTTGAGCACAAGCCCGCCCTGTACATGGAAATGATCGACACCGCTGACGTGGTGGCCCGCCGCTACGGCATCAGCCGCGACGCGCAGGACCGCTTTTCGGTGGACAGCCAGCGCAAAACCGCCGAGGCCCAGGCCGCAGGCCGCTATGCCGAAGAAATTGTGCCGGTCACTACCACCATGGCCGTGACCGACAAAGACACCGGCACCACCACCCAGCAGCAGGCCACAGTGGACCGCGACACCTGCAACCGTGCCAGCACCACGCTGGCGTCGCTGGCCAAGCTGGCACCTGTGAAGGGGCCTGAGCAGTTCATCACCGCAGGCAACTCGTCGCAACTGTCCGACGGGGCCAGCGCCTGCGTGATGATGGAAGCCACCGAGGCCGAGCGCCTGGGCCTGCAGCCACTGGGTGCCTTCCACGGCATGGCGGTGGCCGGTTGCGAACCCGACGAAATGGGCATTGGCCCCGTGTTTGCCGTGCCCAAGCTGCTCAAACGCCACGGCCTGACAGTGGACGACATCGACCTGTGGGAGCTGAACGAGGCCTTTGCCTCGCAAGCCATCTACTGCCAGCAAACGCTGGGCATCCCGGCCGAGCGCCTGAACGTGGACGGCGGTGCCATCTCCATCGGCCACCCCTTTGGCATGACGGGCGCGCGCCTGGCGGGTCACATCCTGCTGGAAGGGCGTCGCCGCAAGGCGCAGGGCCAGCGCGTCAAGTGGGGCGTGGTGACCATGTGCATCGCCGGGGGCATGGGTGCCGCCGGTCTGTTTGAAATTTTCTGACCGCATTTTTTCGAGGAACCACCGAGATGGACGTTCAATTCACGCCCCAGGAAGAGGCCTTCCGCGAGGAAGTGCGTACTTTCTTGAAAGACAAGCTGCCCGCCCGCATTGCCAACAAGGTCAAGGCCGGTCAGCGCCTGAGCAAGGCCGACCAGGAGGAGTGGCACGCCATCCTCAACGCCCAGGGCTGGCTGGCCAACCACTGGCCCCAGGCCCACGGCGGCCCGGGCTGGGGCGCGGTGGAAAAGTTCATTTTCGACACCGAGTGCGCACTGGCCGGTGGCCCGCGCATCGTGCCCTTTGGCGTGAACATGCTGGGCCCCGTGCTCATCAAATACGCCAACGAGCAGCAAAAGGCTTACTGGCTGCCGCGCATCCTGAGCGGCGAAGACTGGTGGTGCCAGGGCTATTCCGAGCCCGGTGCGGGGTCGGACCTGGCGTCGGTCAAAACTACCGCTGTGCGAGTCACCGACGAAACAGGCGACTACTACATCGTCAACGGCCAGAAGACCTGGACCACCCAGGGCCAGCACGCCAACATGATTTTTTGCCTGGTGCGCACCGACCGCGAGGCCAAGGCCCAGTCGGGCATCAGCTTCCTGCTGATCGACATGGCCACGCCGGGGGTGGAGCTGCGCCCCATCCGCACGCTGGACGGCGACCACGAGGTGAACGAGGTGTTCTTCACCGACGTGAAGGTGCCCGCCGAGAACCTGGTGGGCGAAGAAAACAAAGGCTGGACTTACGCCAAGTTTTTGCTCACCTACGAGCGCACCGGTATTGCGGGTGTGGGCTTTTGCGTGGCGGGTCTGGCCAAGCTGAAGGTGATTGCCGCCCGCGTGATGAAAAACGGCAAGCCGCTGGACCAGGACCCGCTGTTTGCCGCGCGCATGGCCCGTGTGGAAATTGACCTGGAGAACATGAAAACCACCAACCTGCGCGTCATTGCCGCCGTGGCCGGTGGGGGGGTGCCGGGGGCGGAAAGCTCCATGCTCAAGATCCGGGGCACCGAAATCCGGCAGGAAATTCTGTCGCTCATCCGCCGCGCCATGGGGCCGTATGCCATTCCGTTTGTGGAAGAGGCGCAGTATGAAGGCTATGCCGAACCGCCCCTGGGTCAGCCTGAAGCGGCCACTGCAGCGGCCAACTACTTCAACTACCGCAAGCTGTCGATCTTCGGTGGCTCCAACGAAATCCAGAAAAACATCATCTCCAAGATGATTTTGGGCCTTTGAGCACCCGTGAGAAGGACACACACATGAACTTCCAACACAACGAAGACCGCCGCATGCTGGCGGATTCACTGAACCGCTATTTGTCCGAAAAAAATAGCATAGACGTACGCCACCAAAGCGCTGGCGGCACGTTTGGCTATTCAAAAGACGTGTATGCCGGTCTGGCCGAGCTGGGCACCATCGGCGCGCTGTTCCCGGAAGAGGCCGGTGGCTTTGGCGGCACGGGCTTTGACGTGAGCGTGGTGTTTGAATGTCTGGGTCGCAACCTGGCAGTCGAGCCCCTGCTGGGCGCGCTGGTGGTGGGCCAGGCGCTGATCGCGGCGGGCACCGATGCGCAGCGGGCGCAACTGGAAGCCATCGTGGCTGGCAGCACCGTGGCTGCGCTGGCGCACGAGGAGCCCGGCAGCCATTACGAGCTGACGCACGTTTCCACCACGGCAACAAAAACAGCGACTGGCACCGCAGACGGCTGGGTGCTGAACGGCGCCAAGGCTGTGGTACCTGTGGGCGATTCGGCCGACCTGCTGCTGGTGTCTGCCCGCACGTCAGGCAACGCACAGGACGCAGACGGCATCAGCCTGTTCCTGGTGCCGGGAACGGCCGCCGGTTTGGCCAAACGTGGCAATGGCCGCATCGACGGCGGCCGCACGGCGGAACTCACCTTTGTCAACGTGGCCGTGGGTGAAGACGCGCTGCTGGGCACAGAGGGCCAAGGCTTGGCGGTGCTGGAGCGCATCAGCGGCTACGCGCTGCTGGCGCTGGCGGCTGAAAGCCTGGGCGCCATGGACGTGGCCAAAGACCAGACGCTGGAGTATCTGCGCACCCGCAAACAGTTCGGCGTGCCCATTGGCAGCTTCCAGGCGCTGCAACACCGCATGGCCGACCTGCTGCTCGAGGTGGAGCAGGCCCGTTCGGCGGTCATCAACGCCGCAGCGGCCATTGACGATGCCGATCGCATCACGCGGGAAAAAGCCCTGTCTGCTGCCAAGTTCAGCGTGGGCCGCATCGGCACGCTGGTGGCGGAAGAAAGCATCCAGATGCACGGTGGCATCGGCATGACCTGGGAGCTGCCGCTGTCGCACTACGCCAAGCGCCTGGTGATGATCGACCACCAGTTTGGCGACGAAGACCACCACCTGGCCCGCTTCATCGCGCTGGGCCAGGCAGCCACCGCCGAGGCCTGAGCCCTCATGACTGACGTGTCCACCATGACCGCCCAGACCACCCCCACGCCCGCTGCATCCGACGCCCTGCTGACCCGCCGCGAAGGGGCCGTGCTGGTCCTGTCCAACAACAACGTGGCCGCGCGCAACGCGTTGACCATCGAGTTCTACCTGGGTGTCAAAGCCGCGCTGCAAGCCGCTGCCGCCGACCCCACGGTGGGCGCGGTGGTGCTGACGGGTGAAGGCGGACATTTCTGCGCCGGGGGCGATTTGCGCCAGCTCATCAAGCGGCGCGAGCTGCCAGTGTCCGAGCGGCGCGAGCGGCTGGAAGGCTTGCACGACCTCATCCGCTCGGTGCGCGATTGCCCCAAACCCGTCATCGCCGCCGTGGAAGGCGCGGCGGCGGGTGCCGGTCTGTCGCTGGCGCTGGCCTGCGACATGCTGGTGGCCGCCCGCAACGCGGTGTTTTCGGTGGCCTACGTGAAGGTGGGTCTCACGCCCGACGGCGGGGCCACGGCTTTTTTGGCCGAGTTCGTCTCGCGCCAGGTGCTGACCGAGCTGTGCCTGACCGGCGAGCGCGTCAGCGGGGAACGGTTGCATGCGCTGGGCCCTGTCAACCGGCTGGCCGAACCCGGGCAGGCGGTGGCCGCCGCGCTGGCGTTGGCCCGCCAGGTGGCCGATGGCCCTACGCAGGCCATGGCCCGCATCAAAGACCTGTGCCGCCACGCCCACCGCGATGGTCTGGAAGCCCAACTGGAGCGCGAAGCCGGCCACATGGTGCTGGCGCAGGAAAGCGCCGAGTCGCTGGAGGGCATTGGGGCTTTTCTGGACAAGCGCGCATCCGACTACGTCAAGCTGCGTCAACAGTCCCATTGATGCCCACGGATACCCCATTGACACCGCAGTGATGCACCGCTGACCATCTGCCACCGCTCCACGCCAAAGCCCCGCCCCCTGCCGCCGACCTGTTTTCAAGCACCCCCATGTCCACCCACTCAACTGCCTCTGTCACGCCTGACATCCCGTCCGAAGCCAGTGCCGATGCCACTGCCGACCTGCCCTTGCACGGCGTGCGGGTGCTGGACCTGTCGCGCGTGTTTGCCGGGCCGTTGTGCGGCCAGGTGCTGGCCGACTTCGGGGCCGAGGTCATCAAGGTCGAGCACCCCGGCCGGGGTGACGACACCCGCGACTGGGGCATCCGTATCGGCAAGACCGAGACGACCTACTACAACGGCATGAACCGCAACAAGCGGTCCATCACGCTGGACCTGCAAAGCCCCGAGGCGTTGCGCATCGTGCAGCAACTGCTGCCGCAGTTCGACGTGGTCATCCACAACTTCAAGACCGGCGGGGCCGAAAAGCTGGGCCTGGGTTACGAACAACTCAAGGCCCTCAAGCCCGACCTGATCTACTGCGCCATTGCCGGTTACGACACCAGTGGTCCCGAGGCCAAGCGCCCTGGGTACGACCTGGTCATCCAGGGCGAGGCAGGGCTGATGGCGCTGAACGGCGACGCTGGCATGCCCCCGCTGAAGTTCGGTGTGGCCGTGGTGGACATGATGACCGGCATGTACGCCGCGCAGGCCGTGCTGGCCGCGCTGTTCCGCCGCGAGCGAACCCAAAAAGGCCAGCTGATCGAGATGGCGCTGTACGACTGCGGCCTGATGGTCACCGGCTACTACGGGCTGGACGCGCTGATCCTGGGCAAAGACCCCGCGCGCTATGGCAATGCCCACCCCTCCATCGTGCCCTACGGCATGTTCGAGGCAGCAGATGGCCCGCTGATCATTGCCGTGGGCAACAACAGCCAGTTCGACAAGTTCTGCCGCCAAGTGGTGATGCGGCCCGACATCGTCGAAGACCCCCGCTTTGCCACCAACGTGGAGCGCGCCCGCAACCGCCTGGCGTTGGCGCCCATGGTCACCGAGCTGATCAGCCAGTTCCCGCGCGACGTGCTGCTGGAGCGGCTGACCGCCCACGGCATTCCCTGCGGCAAGGTGGCGGGCCTGCACGAGGCGCTGACCAGCGAGCGCACGCAACGCGGCGGGCTGGTGCAGAACATGCCGCACCCCGTGGCGGGCACCACCCACGTGTTTGCACCGCCATACAGGCTGGACGGGCAGCGCCTGCCCATCCGCAACGCACCGCCCACGCTGGGCGAAGGCACGCGCGACGTGTTGACCCAACTGCTGCAAATGACCGACGCCCAACTGGAAGCGCTGCGCGCCCAGGGCGTGCTGACGCTGCCCGAATGAACACCCCCACACAAACCACAAACAGGAGACCTTGAAATGAAACCCCCACGCTCACTTGATTCGCTGCCCCCAAGGGGGCTGTCAGTACCTTCGGAACGGCCGAGCGGTACTGACATGACCGCTTCTTTCCCACGCCGCACCCTGGCCACGGCACTGGCCGCCGTCACCGCCCTGGCCACGCTCGGCCTGACGGGCACCGCCTTCGCCCAAAGCTGGCCCACCAAGCCCATCAAACTGATCGTGCCCTACGCTGCCGGCGGTGCCACCGACATCACGGCGCGCACCATTGGCGAAAAGCTGTCCACCCGTTTGGGCCAGCCCGTGCTGGTGGACAACCGGGGCGGCGCGGGCGGTGTCACGGGCACCGACCTGGCGCTCAAATCGCCTGCAGATGGCCACACCCTGCTGGTGTCGCTGGGCACCACCATGCTGATCAACCAGTACCTGTACGAAAAGCTGCCCTACAACCCGCAGAAAGACCAGGCGCTGATCACGCAGATCGCCCTGGCACCCGTGGTGTTGCTGGTCAACCCGCAGCTGCCGGTCGCCACTGCGCCCGAGCTGCTGGCCTACATCGAGAAGAACAAAAGCAAGGTGGCCTACGGTTCGTGGGGCATGGGGTCTTATGCCCACCTGGCCGGTGCCTGGCTGTCCGACAAGCTCAAGGCCGACATGAACCACGTGGCCTACAAGGGCGAAGCCCCCATGCTGCAAGACCTGGTGGGCGGCCAGTTCCAGATGGCGTTTGCCAGTCTGCAATCGGCCCGGCCTTACATCGAATCGGGCAAGCTCAAGCCGTTGGCCGTCACCGGCAGCCAGCGCATGGACGCGTTGCCCAAGGTGAGCACCATGACCGAGCAGGGCATCAAGGACGAGGTGTTTCAGGTCACCGGCTGGCTGGGCATGAGCGCCCCTGCCAAAACCCCGCCCGAGGTGGTGGCCCGCCTGGGCACCGAGGTGCAGGCCATCCTGGCGCTGCCCGATGTGCGTGACCGCATCCTGCAGATGGGCTTCATCCCCGTGGGCAGCAGCCCCGAACAGTTCAACGCGCAGTTCAAGAAGGACGCGCCGGTGTGGGAGCGCGTGGTCAAAGTGTCCGGCGCCAAGCTGGACTGATGACGGACCACCCCCACGCACACGTCGTTCGCTGCCCCCCGAGGGGGCTGTCAGTACCTTCGGAGCGGCCGGGCGGTACTGACCTGTTGGTGACGGGCCTGGTGGCCTGTTCACGCGCATGCTCCCGTCTTCGCTGTTGCTGACCGACCCCCATCACAAGGCACCCACCATGAGGAACCCGAACATGAACACGCTCTCCATTTCTCCATCCTTTTCCATGTCCACTTCTCTGCCTGTTTCTCGCCTGGGCCGCCGCACCTGCATCGCAGCCGTGGTGGGTGCGTTGGCTTTGCTGATGAATCCCGCAGCCATGGCGCAGGCCTGGCCCAGCAAACCCATCAAACTGGTGGTGCCGTTCCCACCCGGTGGCCCCACCGACACGGCGGCCCGCATCGTGGGCCAGAAGCTGGCCGAGCGGCTCAAGCAACCCGTGGTGGTCGAAAACCGCGCGGGGGCGTCTGGTTCTATCGCAGCGGTGCAGTTCATGAAGACCGCGCCCGACGGTTACACCTTCATGATGCTGGCCACCCCCACGCTGCTGGCCCCGCACCTGTACAAGAAGGCGGGCTACCACACGGTGAACGATTTCACGCCCGTGGCTACGCTGTACGACCTGCCCATCGTGGTGGTGGTCAACCCCACGCAAATGCCCACGGTCACCGACGTGCAGAAAATGATCACCCACGCCAAGGCGCGGCCTGGCCAGCTCAACTACACCAGCTCGGGCCCCGGCAGCTTCGGCCACCTGAGCATGGAACTGCTCAAGCAGATGGGCGGTTTTGAGATGCAGCACGTGCCCTACAAAGGCGGCGTGCCCGCCATCACCGACACCATCGGTGGCCAGGTGCCGCTGATGTACGCCGACCTGGTGGCGGCCCTGCCCCACATCCAGTCGGGCAAGCTGCGCGCCATTGCGGTGGGCTCGCCGCAGCGGGTCAGCGTGCTGCCCGATGTGAAGACCATTGCCGAGCAGGGGTTCAAGGGCTTCGACGCTGTGTCGTGGGGCGGCTTGCTGGCCCCCTTGGGCACGCCCAAAGCCATCGTGGACCGCGTGGCGGCAGAGTGCAGCCAGATCCTGGCCGAGAAGGAAATCCAGGACAAGCTGCTGAACGTGGGCGCGATCGCCCGCTTCCAGGACCCCGCCCAGTTGGCACAGCGGGTGGAGCAGGACTACACCAAATGGGGCAAAGTGATCCAGGCCAAGGGCCTCGCCGTCGACTGAGAGGCTGAGCGTCTTTCGCCGATACCCGAAAACCCCTCTCCCTCTGACGCATGCCTTTTGACCGACGCACTCACCAACGCTCACCAAGGCCCACCAGGAGAACGCGGTGACTTTCAGCCCTGACGAGGTGCCGGCCATTCATCCGGACACGCCCTTCATGCCCCTGCCTGATCGCCTGCGGGCACTGGCATCGGCACAGCCAACGGCCCGGGCCATTCAAGACCCAGACCGAGCCCTGACCTATGCCGAGCTGGATGCCCAGATGGACCGGGTGGCCGCCGCCCTGCAACGCGATGGCGTGTTGCCAGGCCAAGCCGTTGCGGTGTGCGCCGCATCTTGCGTGGACTATGTGGTGCTGTTTTTGGGTGCCTTGCGCGCAGGCGTGGTGGTGGCACCGCTGGCCCCATCCGTCACGCCCGATACGCTGGGTGCCATGCTGCGCGATGCCCAGGCGCAGCACCTGTGGGTCGATGCCAGCACCCAGGCCCTGGTGCCTGCGGCGCATGGCGTGCCCCAGGTGTCGTTGCTGGCAGACCTGGGCAACTGGATGATGGCACCCGAGGGTTCGCAGCCCCAGCCGGTGGCCATCGCGCCTGAAGCGCCGTTCAACATCATCTATTCGTCGGGCACCACCGGCACGCCCAAGGGCATCGTGCAGTCGCACGGCATGCGCTGGACGCACGTGCGCCGGGGGCTGGCCTATGGCTATGGCCCCGGCAGCCGGGCGCTGCTGTCCACGCCGCTGTATTCCAACACCACGCTGGTGGTCTTCTTCCCCACGCTGGCCTTTGGCGGTGCCGTGGTGTTGATGCCGAAGTTCGATGCACGCAACTACCTGCAACTGGCGCAGCAGCACGCCATCACCCACACCATGCTGGTGCCGGTGCAATACCAGCGGCTGATGGCGGTGCCCGACTTTGACGCGTTCGACCTGTCGGCCTTCCAGATGAAGTTCTGCACCAGCGCGCCGTTCTCGGCGGCGCTGAAAGCCGAGGTGCTGCGCCGTTGGCCCGGCGGCCTGGTGGAGTTCTACGGCATGACCGAAGGCGGCGGCACCTGCCTGCTCAATGCCCACGAACACCCCGACAAGCTGCACACCGTGGGCAAACCGGCCGAAGGGCACGACATCCGCCTGATCGACGAAGACGGCCACGAGCTGAACCGGGATGCGAACCCCGATGCCGTGGGCGAGGTGGTGGGCGAGATCGTTGGCCATTCCCCCGGCATGATGACCGGCTACCACAACCAACCCGACAAAACCCGCGAGGCCGAGTGGTTCGATGCCACGGGCAAGCGCTTCATCCGCACCGGTGACGTGGGCCGCTTCGACGCAGACGGCTTCCTGATGCTGATGGACCGCCGCAAAGACATGATCATCAGCGGCGGCTTCAACGTCTACCCCAGCGACCTGGAAGCCCAGTTCCGCCAGCACCCTGCCGTGCAGGATGTGGCCGTGGTGGGCATGCCCTCGGTGCAGTGGGGCGAAACCCCGGTGGCTTTCGTGGTGCTGCACGCCACCGTCAATGCCGCCGAAAACGTGACCGCAGACAGCCTGCGGGACTGGTTCAACGCCCGCGCAGGCAAAACCCAGCGTGTGGCTGCCGTGCATGTCGTGGGCGAACTGCCCCGCAGTGCCATCGGCAAGGTACTCAAACGTGAACTGCGCGACTCGCTGGCTGGCGAGGCGGCGCAGACATCCTCCAACTGAACAGAAAAGGTGAAAACAATGAAGGTACTCGTCCCCGTCAAACGCGTGGTGGACTACAACGTGAAAGTCCGTGTCAAAGCGGACGGCAGCGGCATGGACATCGCCAACGTCAAGATGAGCATGAACCCCTTTGAC
>JAVBXK010000023.1 GCA_030824555.1 bacterium | reverse complement strand
GATGCCGGGCCAGGCTTCCTGGCCTATGACCTGGCGGTGATGCCGTGGTCGTATCTGACTCGCAAGGCCCTCAAAGAACCTGATGCGGTGCTGAAAGAGCGCTGGACACACTACCTGCGTGGCTACCGCTCGGGCGGGGGTCAGGTCAGCGACGCTGACATGGCCGCCTTGCCCTTGTTCATACAGCTGCGGCACCTGTGGAACATGGGCGAGGGCGTTGGGCGCCTGCACCACTGGGGCACCAGCACGATGCCTGCGGATTGGCTGGCAAAGCAGGTGGATGTGTTGGCGGCGTGGCAGGCGCTTGACTTACGCGCTTGGCAAGCTGAAACCGCTGCGCCTGGTACGCATTGACCCATTCTTCACCACCAAGCCGGTGGGCAAAGGCACGGGGCTGGGCCTGTCCATCAGCTATGGGCTGGTGGAACAACACGGCGGCCGCCTGAGGGCGCGCAACGGGGCAGGGGGCCGAGTTCTGGATGGAGCTGCCGTTGGTGGGGTGAGCGGAAAAACAGGTCTTACCGCTTATCTGTAATGAATAGTTTGCTATTTAATTAAATATATAGCAAACTTTCTATGCAAATAAAGCGGTGGAGGCCATTTTTTTTAATAAATCACTTCAACCGCCAGTGCCAAAGCCACCCGTGGGCCAAAGCTGTTGATGTGGGCCAGCGTGGTGTGGTGGTGGGCCGAGATTCATGGGGCAATGACGGCTATCTGGCACCCAATCCAGCGTGGACTGCAGTCACCTGGCGATGATGAGGCGCCAGTACCTGAAACGTTTGCGCGCATGTCCAGCATCTGGCGCCACTTGATCGGCATTTCGTCGCACGGTCCGCGACATTGCAAAGACACCTGCGGATACTTCGCTTGGCTCATTCCTGTAGCACAGCCCAACCCGAAAGGTATCCCGCCATGCTTATCCGTTCCACCTTTGGTTTGCGTACCCTCCCGCTTGTCGTGGCAGCGGCCTGTGTCTTGTCACTGCAACCTGCGGCCCATGCCACTGAAGCGGGCTTTCGCCAAATGACGGTGTCTGCCAGCAAAGCGGATGACAAACCGGCCCACTTTGCGCTGTATTACCCGACGCAGAATGAAGCGCGGGTCATTCCAATGGGGCCATTCCCCCAAACCGTGGCAATGAACGGCGCACCGGAGTCGACGGTCAAGGGCCTCATCTTGCTCAGTCATGGCACGGCCTCCACCGAAATTGGTTTTGCCACACTCGCGCAAGCGCTGGCGCGCAACGGCTACCTGGTCGCCAGTGTTGAGCACGTGGGTGATACATGGAAGGACCTGTCGATGCGTGCCACGCCGGTGCGCTACTTTGCCGAACGGCCGCGCCAGGTTTCGCGCGTGATCGACACCTTGCTCGCCGACCCGCAATGGCGCGCACGCATTGCCAAGGGTGCAGACGGGCAGCCGCTGATCGGTGCACTGGGCCATTCGGCGGGCGGCTACACGGTACTGGCGCTGGCAGGCGGCAAGCCAGTGCTCTCGCGCTTGCGCACGCATTGCGAGACCGAAGCGGAACTGGACCCCATTCTGTGCAAGCTGTCGAGATCCATGGGCGACGCCTCGCAGCAGGCCGGTGCCGCCCCCGACGGACAGGAAGAGCCTGTGCAGGCCGATCCGCGCGTGCGTGCAGTGATGGCCTTGGCTCCGATGGGCGTGGCGTTCAGTGCGTCCTCGCTGGCTTCGATCACGGTGCCGGTGGCCATTTACGCGGGCGAGAAAGACACATTTCTTGTGCCGCGTTTCCACGCGCAATGGGTCATGCAGAACATGCGCAGTGCCTACAAAACACTGCAGATCGTGCCCAATGCAGGACATTACGCATTCATGAACACACCGACAATGGATCTGCAGTCACCGGATGGCAGCGTGGCCGGCGACCCGCAAGGCTTCGACCGGGCGTCATTCCTGGACAGCTTTGCGCAAGAGTCGATCGCGTTTTTTGACAAGAATTTGCGGTAACTGAAAGCATCGGCCTGCCCCAGCACCACCCAACCCCGCAGCGCTCACTGCGCAGGTTGGGCCAGGCAATAGGCGACGATGGCGTTGGCGTGGCCATGCCCCATGCCATGTTCGGCTTTGAGCCAATTCACCCTTTCCATGTGCTTCATGCCCGTTTGCTGGCGGACCAGGTTCAACCAGTGTTCAATGGGTTGGCCATATTTCGCCTCGATTGACGGGAAATACGATGCCGGGCCTTTGACTTTTTGCGTTGTAGGCATGCTGAGCTCCATCTGGTACGCGCTGTCGGTGGGGTTTGCGATTTTATTTGGCCCATCAGGGGCACTTCTTCCATGCCGCCAGGGCCCGCGCACACACCCAGCTCGCAGCGAAGTAACATGAGCGTACACACGCTGCACCGGCACAGCCGCAGTCCCCCTTTGTTTCAGACGCACCTCTGACGCATGCTTGCCAACCTTGTCAACAACATTGCCTTCCTGATTGCCTTGGTCGCGGCTGGGCAGATTGTGGTTTCGCGCGCCTACAAAAACCCGCTCAACCGTCAGGTGCTGCTCGGGTTGCTGTTTGGTGGGGTGGCTTTGCTGGGCATGGCCAACCCGGTCAATTTTTCGCCAGGCGTGATTTTTGATGGGCGTTCGATCGTGCTGGCGGTGGCCGGTGTGGTGGGGGGCTGGGTGGCCGCTGCCATCGCAGCGGGCATGGCGGCTGTTTACCGCTACCAGTTGGGTGGCATCGGTGCGCCGGTGGGCATCGCGGTGGTGGTGCTGTCGGCGTTGCTGGGCGTGCTGGCGCAGCAATGGTGGCAGCGGCGCACCCACCCGCCGCAGCTGATTGACTATCTGGCGCTGGGCGTGGTGGTGCAGCTGATGCAGTTGGCGGCGTTCACTCAAATTCCCAACCGCGCAGGCTACCCTTTCATTGCGCAGGCCTGGTGGGTGCTGTTGCTGTGCTACCCGCCCGCCACCATCCTGCTGTGCACGATGTTCCGCAATTTCGAACAGCAGCTGATTGACAAGGATGCGCTGCAGCGTGCGCAGGCGGCGCGCGTTGCGCAAGAGTTGGCCAGCACGCAGCGGTTTCATGCCTACTTTGACCAGTCGATCGTCGGGCTGGCCATCACCAGCCTGGAGAAGGGCTGGCTTGAGGTCAACGATGCACTGTGCGCGACGCTGGGCTACACGCGCGGCGAACTGACCCGCATGACCTGGGCCGAGCTGACCCACCCGGACGATCTGGCACCCGACGTGGCCCAGTTCAATCGCATGCTGGCGGGCGACATCAGCAGCTATGCCATGGACAAGCGCTTCATCCACAAAGATGGCCATGTGGTGTACACGCGCCTGGCGGTCAACCATGTGCGCAAGGCGGATGGCAGCCCCGATTACGTGCTGGCCATGGTGGAAGACATCTCTGACCGCAAGCTGGCCGAGGAGCAGTTGCTGCTGTTCACCCGCGACTTTGAAGCGTTTCTGGACCAGACCACCGACTTTGTGTACTTCAAGGATGCCGACAGCCGCTTTCGCTTTTGCAGCCAGACAATGGCCAGCATCACCGGCCACAATGATTGGCGCGAGTTGGTGGGCAAGCACGACCGCGAGGTGTTTCCGCCCGACGCTGCCAGCATCTACGAAGAGGAAGAGCGCCCGGTGTTTGCCGATGGGCAACCGCTGATTGGCAAGGTCAGCCCTTTTTACGACGCGTCCGGGCGGAAGGGCTATGTGCAGACCAACAAGTGGCCGTTGTTCAATGCCGAAGGCAAAGTGGTGGGCATATTCGGCATCAGCCGCGACATCACCGAGAGCAAGCAGGCCGAAATGGACCTGCGCCACGAAAAGCAGTTTTCCGAAGACACCCTGAATGCCTTGCCCGGTGTGTTCTACATGCTGGATGCTACAGGCCGCTTCGTGCGTTGGAACCGCGAGCTCAGCCGTCTCCTGGGCTACACCGATGCCGAGTTGGCGGCCATGACGAGTCCTGATTTTTTCACCCCCAACGACCAGCAGCGGATCAGGGATGCCATGCGGCGGGCGTTTGCCGAGGGGCAGGCGGATCTGGAAGCCAATTTCCAGACCAAGGATGGCCAGAGTCTGCCTTACTACTTCACCGGGCAGCGCAGCATCATCGGCGATCAAACTTACCTGCTGGGTGTGGGCATCGACATCAGCGAGCAGCGTCTGGCGCAGCAGGCGCTGGAAACAGAGCGGACACACCTGCGCACGCTGGTGAGCACCATCCCCGATCTGATCTGGTTGAAAGATGTCGATGGTGTGTACCTGTCGTGCAACCCGGAGTTCGAGCGTTTCTTTGGCTCGACTGAACGCGACATCGTGGGTAAAACCGACCATGACTTCGTGCCCAAAGAGCTGGCCGACTTCTTTCGCGAGAATGACCGCGCCGCCATGGCTGCCGGTGAGGCTACCCGCAACGAGGAATGGATCACCTATGCCAGTGACAACCGCCGCGTGTTGCTGGAGACCACCAAAGTGCCGATGCGCACGCCAGACGGCCGGATATTGGGCGTGCTGGGCATCGGCCACGACATCACCGAGCGCAAGGCGCACCAGAAGCAGCTGGAGCACATGGCCCATTTCGATCTGCTGACGGGGCTGCCGAACCGGGTGCTGCTGGCCGACCGTTTGCAACAGGCGCTGGTGCAAACACTGCGTCGCAAGACCATGTTGGCGGTGGCTTACCTGGACCTGGACAGCTTCAAGTCCATCAACGACCGCTATGGCCACGAAACGGGTGACCACCTGTTGACCGCGCTGTCTGGCCACATGAAGCACGCCTTGCGCGAGGGCGACACGCTGGCACGCCTGGGTGGAGACGAATTCGTCGCCATTTTCCTGGACCTGCCGAGCGTCGATGCCGCCGTGCCCATGCTGTCGCGCCTGCTGGCCGCAGCGGGGGAAGTGGTGCATGAAGATGGCAATGCCTTGCACGTGTCTGCCAGCCTGGGTGTGACGTTTTTCCCGCAGGCCGAGCCGATTGAAGCTGATCAACTGCTGCGCCAGGCCGATCAGGCGATGTACCAGGCCAAGCAAATGGGCAAGAACCGTTACCACTTCTTCGATGCCGAGCGCGACCGCAGTGTGCGCGGTCGCCACGAAGGCCTGGAGCGGATTGAGCAGGCGCTGAGCGCACAGGAGTTCGTGCTGTACTACCAGCCCAAGGTGAACATGCGCACGGGCGAGGTCATCGGTGCCGAGGCCTTGATCCGCTGGCAGCACCCCGCGCGTGGCTTGCTGTCGCCCGCGGCATTCCTGCCATTGATTGCCGACCATCCGCTGGCGATCCAGGTAGGTGAATGGGTGCTGAATACGGCCATGCAGCAGGTCGAGGCCTGGAAGGCAGCCGGCGTGTCGTTGCCGGTCAGCGTCAACATCGATGCGATCCAGTTGGAGCAACCCGATTTCGTCGCACGCTTGTGCCAGCACATGGCTGCTCACCCCGCGCTGGTGGCCGGTGACCTGGAACTGGAGGTGCTGGAGACCAGCGCGCTGAATGACATCACCAAGGTCTGCAGCGTGATATTGGCCTGCCGGGAGATGGGCGTCAGTTTTGCGCTGGACGACTTCGGCACCGGGTATTCATCGCTGACCTACCTGAAACGCCTGCCAGCCGATTTACTGAAAATTGACCAGAGTTTCGTGCGCGACATGCTGGATGACCCGGATGACCTGTCCATCCTGGAGGGGGTGTTGGGCCTGTCCAGGGCTTTTCAGCGGCGGGTCATCGCCGAAGGGGTGGAAACCCTGGCACATGGCGAAATGCTGTTGCGCCTGGGCTGCGAGCTGGCCCAGGGCTACGCCATCGCCCGTCCCATGCCCGCACAAGCCGTGCCGGGTTGGCTGACCACGTGGCGCCCCGACCCATCTTGGCTGGATCAGACGCCGATCAGCCGTGACGACCTGCCGATTCTGTTTGCTTCGGTCGAGCACCGGGTCTGGGTCAACAAGGTTGTGAGCTTTGTGCGGGGTGGGGGAGATGCCCCGCCGCCGATGCACCATGAACAGTGCCGTGTTGGCCAATGGATGAAGACGGCGAGTCACTCGCTGCGCGCGGAAAAGCGCTTGGCGGTTGAAGCCCTGGGGCCTTTGCACATTGAAATCCATGCCTTGGCGAACGAGCTGATTCGCCTGAAACAGGCCGGTCAGGCAGATGCGGCCATGGCACGGGTGGCCGAGCTGGACCGCTTGCGGGACCGTTTGCTGGCGCAGTTTGCGGAAATGCTGCGGTAAGGGAGGGCCGCTCACACCGGCCGCAGCGCCACGTGGGGCAGCGGTGCCTCGACCACGGTCACGGTATCGCCGGGTACCACGGTGCCCGAAGTCAGCACCACACCCATCACGCCGGCTTTGCGCACCAGTTCACCATCGGGCGTACGGCCCAGGACGGCAGCTTGCAGGCCGGGCATGAATGCCTCAATCTGTGCACAGGGGTTGCGCAGCCCGGTGATGCGCACCAGCGCCTCGGGCCCGATGCGCAGCACCGTGCCTTCGGTCAGCTCCAGCAAGGCCAGCCCGGTGGTGGTGATGTTTTCGCCCATCTGGCCCGGTTGCACGGGCTGGCCTTGACTGGCCAGTTCGGCCAGCAGCTCGCCCTGAATCAGGTGCACTTGCCGCAGGTTGGGCTGTGAAGGGTCGCGAGCCACCCGCGACCGGTGCTGCACCGTGACGCCCCCGTGCGCATCCCCTACCACCCCATGGCCCGCCCGCAGTTCGATGCAGGTCGCACGGTGTTTGGAAAACGCATGAACGGGGCTGGTGTGAACGGCGAGAACTTGGGCGGGCATGGGCAGGCGGTGGGCAAGCAGTGTGCCGGTGGTAGGTTGGAAGTGGCCCAGATACTGGGGGCTGGCCATTGTCAGCAGCTTGTGTGTCAGTGGGATGGCACGAGGGGAGAGGGGCGGTTGTGGCATTGTCTTTTCGCAGGTCATCCCTGCGTGTGTGCCGGGGCCACTGGGACGTAGCATGAGCGTGCTGAATTTGCAGTGGCTCAGCCACTGAACTGCCAGGTGCGGTGTGGCGTAGCGCGTGCATGAACAGAACCCGTGCCGGTACTGTCAGACCTTTTGTGCCCATTGGGTTGCCCCAGTGAACTGTGCGTCCGGTGGATGAGCGCCTGAGACCATCAAGTCCAGCGTCAGACAGGCACCTTCTCAACGGTGCAGACTTGCAAGATGCAAACGCGGGTGGCCTACGACTTCATCCACACCGCAGTCCAGAGCTGGATCGCTGGTATCCGCCCGCCCAGCCTCGTGCCCGAGCACATCCACCTTCATCTTCCCACCTGGTTCTGGCTGGCAGCCAGGCTTCCTGTCAGATTTTTAGGGAGTGAACAGTTACGGCCGCCACAGCGCTTTGCCGCCAAACACCCAAGGTAGGAGCCCAGTGCGTGAATTGCGCACGCTGGGATCTGTACGGGGGGCGCTCAGTAATGGGCGTCTCTACCTCGATTGGCACCCGAGCCACCTGCTGTGCCCGGGGCTCATGGCAAACGGTCATCAACGGGAGGTCGGAGTCGCCTCACGGCGTGATGTCTGCTGGACGATGAACTGTTGTGCAAACGTGTTCGCGTCAACGGGTTTTCCCAGCAGATAACCTTGCCCGTTGTGACACCCGATTTCCTTCAGTATATGGAGTTGTTCGTGCGTTTCGATGGCTTCGGCGATGGTTTGCATGTTGAGTGCGATGCTCACACCATGAATTGCCGTGGCAATTCCTTTGTCACTTTCGTCATCAACAATGCCATCTACAAATTGGTTGGGAATTTTAAGGCTGGATATTGGAAAATTTTTCAAGTATGACAATGATGAATAGCCCGTTCCAAAGTCGTCTATGGCAACGGGAATTCCTTCCATGTCGATTTCGTGCAGTTTTCGCGTGATATCTTCATCGCCATTCATCAGGGTGCGCTCAGTGATCTCAATGCCAATTGATCGCGCCGGCAAATTGTATTTTTTCAGTTGCCGGGTAATGATCGAAAGCAAGGGTTGACGCATCAGTTGGCGTGAAGCCACATTCACATACAAGGTGCCTGGCAGGGGGGTGCCATTTTTACGCCATTTGTTCAACTGCAGCGCAATCTCCTCGATAACCCATTCGCCAATGCTCAAGATGAGGTCGGAATCTTCTGCAATGGGAATAAAGTCATTTGGAGGAATGGACCCATGTTCCGTACTGGTCCATCGAAGCAGTGCTTCTGCCCCAATCAATTCATTGCCCAGTAAGTTGAATTCAGGTTGGTAAACCAAACTCAACTCATTGGCATCAATGGCTTTATGCAATGCATTTTCCAATGCGTGGCGGTTGTTGATTTTATTTTTCAGGTCAGTGGTGAAAAATTGGTAACTATTTTTCCCATTTTCTTTGGCCAGATACATGGCTGAATCGGCATTCTTGATCAATGCCCCCATGTCCTCGGCATCTTTGGGGTAGGTGGCGATACCGATGCTGGCCGATGTGAATACTTGCTGGCCATTTATCAGATATGGCTTCGAAATCTGGTTCAAAATGCGCTCGGCTGTGCGAGCAACCGATGCGTCGGTCACATCTTCAAGTAACACATTGAATTCATCACCACCGATACGTGCGACCGTGTCCTCCCCGCGAACACACAATACCAGTCTGTCGGCAGCTTGTTGAAGCAAAAGATCGCCACTTTCATGCCCGAGATTGTCGTTGATGTTTTTGAAATTATCCAGATCAATGAACATCAATGCGACGGTGTTGCCCTGTCGTTTTGCACGGGAAAATGCCTGGGCCATGCGCCCCTTGAGTTCATTGCGGTTGGGTAAATTTGTCAATTCATCATGGTTGACCATGTGCTCCAGTCGCTCTTGAGAAGCCTTGATCAGCGTGATATCTGAAAAAATGGCAATGTAGTTGGTCAATTCACCTTGCTCACCTCGCACGGAATTGATGGTTAACCATTCCAAGTAAAGTCTGCCATCCTTGTGGCGATTCCAAAGTTCTCCCTGCCAGCAGCCATGGGTATTGATGGTATTCCACATGGATTCATAAAACTTGGCATCCTGCTTTCCAGATGCGAGCACTCTGGGGGTCAACCCAATGACATCTGCCGCTGGATATCCAGTCACTTTGGTGAATGCTGGATTGACCGTGACGATTTTTTGCTCGGTGTCGGTGATCAGAATCCCTTCGCTCGCCGCATCAAAAAATTTGGCGGTCAGTTTCTTTTGCTCGTCCAAGGCTTTGCGTTCGGTGATGTCGAGGGCCTGGCAGTACACAGCCTTGACTGAACCCTGTTCGTCGTTGATCGGATAGGACGTGAATGCAAACCAGCGAAGCTGGCCAGCGATGCTGAGGCGTTCTTCCAGCTCCACCCGGGTCTTCTTGTGCAACACATCAAAGTGCAACTTCTCGAATAGCACGGCCAAGTGTTCGGGAAATACCTGGCTGTCTGTTTTGCCAGCAACGTCGCTGTTGCGGAGATAGAACAGGTTTTCGAACGTGCGGTTCAAGAATTGGTAGTGGCCTGCGGTGTCCTTGATGCTGATGAGCATGGAGATGGCATGGTCCGCCCACCTACAGCGCAGCTGCTGACGTGAGGCTTCCATCCTGAGTCGGGTGGGGCCTCGCAGAAACGGCATCAGAGTGCCAAAGTGGAGGTTCTTGCAACCACCTATACCTGGAGGCCCCGCCATGCAATTTACAGCAAACCTGCCCGTCATTGGTCTGGATTTGGCCAAGACAGTGTTTCAGTTGCACATCGTCGACATCGAGTCCGGTGAGATCCAGCGCCGCCAGATCAAGCGCGCCAAGCTCGCCGAGTTCTTTGCAAAGTGTCAGCGCAGTCTGGTTGCAATGGAGGCCTGTGGCACATCCCATCACTGGTCACGGGTGATTCGAGCCCTTGGGCATGAAGTCAAGATGCTGCCTGCCCAGCATGTCAAAGCGTTCTTGTTGCGCGATAAGACCGATGCCATGGACGCTCAGGCGATCTGGGTGGCCGCTCAGCAGCCGCACATCAAGTCCGTGCCGGTCAAAACAGAACGACAGCAAACCTGTATGGCCTTGCACGGCATGCGTCGCCAACTCATGAAGATGCGCATCATGCAGACCAATGCCCTGCGAGGCATCCTGGCTGAATTCGGCATTGCGTTGCCAGTGGGGCACAACAAGCTGCTCAAGACGATTCAAGGTGAACTTGCTAAAGCGCAGCAGGCTGATCAGTTGACGGCTGATCTGGTGATCAGCGTGCAAGAGCAACTCAAACGGATAGATGCATTGCAAGACGACATCGACCGACTCGGACAACGACTGCGCGCCATCATCAAGGAGGATCGGCAGATGCAGGCGATTCAGCAAATCCCTGGCGTTGGGGATTTGACGGCATCGGCGCTGGTGGCGGCAGTCGGAGACTTCTCAACATTCAAATCCGGTCGTCAGTTCGCATCGTGGGTTGGACTGGTGCCAAGACAGGTGGGTACCGGGGGCAAGACACAGCAGTTGGGTATCTCCAAGCGAGGGGACACCTACTTGCGAACCCTGCTGATTGCGGGAGCCAGAGCCGTGATTGCCAAGGCAGAGAAATCGAGTTGGATCGCGCGACTGCTGGATCGACGCCACTACAACGTGGTGGTCGTGGCGTTGGCCAACAAAATGGCGCGCACCGCATGGGCGGTCCTGGCCAAAGGCGCGGCCTTTGACCAGGTCAAGTGGAACCCACTGGAGCAGATCAAAGCCTGATTCACCAACAACCGGTGAATATCAACCCGACACCGCAACTGACTTGACAACACCGTTTTGAAGGAGAGCCTGCAAGAAGCAAAGTGATGGAGCGAAGGTCAAACCGGGTCGGGGGCATTCCGACAAATTCCCAGTGCCTTGAGTACAAGGTGGAGGTAGGAACCCCGGCCGCGAATAGCCATCATGGGCAGCAGCAACAACTGCACAAACAGCCCGGATGTAAGGCTGCAAACCTTTCAAACTTTCACGGCGCCAAAACTTGCTCTCCTTGGGCGGACCATGTAGGGAATTTTGCATCACAGCTATCAAGCGATCCTGGCTTGAGGATGTGGCCTGCTGCGCTTCAATCAGTTCAGTTTCATCAATGAACGTGATGATCACCCCGCCGAGCGTTTGATCCTGCGAGGTATAGGGAAAACTCAACACGTTGTAATGCTTGCCGCCAAAGCTGGTTTGGCGCATCCGTTTCATGCCATCGGACATGGCCAGTTTTGCGCTCTCCAACACGTCATTGATGGGGAGCTGCAAGCCAGCCAAGGATTTGCCAAGTGTGTGAACGCTGAACCCAAACTGACTGGCAGCTTCTTTGTTGTAACGCTGTAAACGAAATTCACGGTCTAACAGGATCAACGAAAAACCAGTGCTGTTTTGCAGGTTTTCAAGCTCGGTATTGACCAAAGTGAGTTCGCCACCTTTGACGATCAACTCTTCGTTGACCGTGGTTAACTCTTCGTTGGTCGATTGCAGTTCTTCATTGGATGCTTCGAGTTCTTCGTTGGATGATTGCAACTCTTCGTTCGCAGCCTGCATTTCTTCGTTGAGGGCTTGCAGTTCTTCATTTGAAGTTTCCAGCTCTTCGATAACGGTTTGCAAGTGTTCGCGCGTGGCGATCAATTCATCTTCCAGCTCACTGCTGGAACTCATCGGTTGATCAGGCTCGTGCGCCGTGTCCTCTTGTGTAGACAAGGAAATGAAGCTGATGAGAAAAAGTTTCAGGTCATCGCGGGATGACACCGGATGCACTTCAATCTGAACGCTTTGACCTGATCTGTGCTTGACGGGGCGTATCCGACCCACTGCCGATATATGCTTCAACTCTGCATGGTGCACGAGCGTTTGCACTTCGGTGCGCCATTCACGGCGGAGCAATTGAGCGAGATTGAGCTCCAGTTTGCCTGTTGGAAAGTGCAGATAATTCTGCATATCTCCGTGAACTTCGATTACATCGAGGTTTTTATTGATGAGAACGCTGGGCGGTGCATAAATTTCTGACAGTGCTTTTTGCAATCTGTTTTCTTGTTTACGCGGACTCCGCTCGGTGATGGCGATCGATGGTTTTGAGCCAGTATCCTGACTTGTATAAAGTGGAATCGGAATGGTCTGGTCTTTGATTGCAACGCGCTTGAAAATTCTCGCCGTCTTTGCTGACGGGAGAAAACATATTTTCTTGGTGAACAATGCTTTCTGATTTCCCCAGAAACAAATACGCAGAAGGTCTGAGTGCAAAATGAAAGATTGACAGAACCCTGGTTTGCAGCAATGGTTGAAAGTAAATCAGCAGATTTCGGCAACTGATCAGATCCAGTCGCAGAAATGGGGGATCAAGTACCAAATCTTGTCGTGCAAAAACAACCATGTCCCGAATCGGTCGCGCTATTTCATAAAATTCTGCTTTTTTTGTGAAATAGCGTGCTGTTGTGTCTGCGCTGACTTCACTGAGGGAGCTTTCCGTGTAAATGCCGCGTCGGCCCACCGCCATGGCTTCCATGTCGATATCGGTGGCGAAAATCTGAACTCTGTAGTCGTTGGTTTTGCTGCCCAATAACTCAGAAAGCAAAATGCCAATTGAGTACGCTTCTTCCCCTGTGGCGCAACCAGGTACCCAAATGCGAATTTCGTCACCAGATTGTTTGCTGGCAACGATGTCTCCCAGTATTTTGCGCAAGCCATCGAAGCTGTGCCGATCACGGAAAAATGCCGTCACCGAAATCAGGATATCTTTGCTCAGCTTGTTCAACTCATCTGGATTCTTGCTGCAATAATCAAAATACGCGGCAAGGTTGTTCAGGCGGTTGGCAGCCATGCGCCGCTCCACGCGGCGCGACAAAGTGGCCTCTTTGTAACCCGAGAAATCAATCTTGGATTGTTTGTAAACCATTTGCAGCAGCCCCTTCATGGTGGCCGGTGCGTTTTCTTGCTTGGTGGTGCGGTTGATCAGGCCGTGCGCGCGTGCGATGGCGGTGATTTCTTCTGCGATGCCCTTGCAGGTGAGCACCCATTCCACGCACCCCGTGCTGATGGCGGCCTGGGGCATGCCACTGTATTTCGCTGCTTCAGGGTCTTGCGCAAACGTGAACCCACCTGCGGCCTTGATGGCTGCGATGCCAGCCGCACCATCCGAGCCCGTGCCCGACAAAATGACACCGATGGCATCCTCTCCCTTTTCCTCTGCCATGGAATTGAACAGCGATGTGGCAGACGGCTTGGGCAGAACTGTTTTGCCGGGAACCAACAACCGCATCACCCCGTCTTTGAGGATGATGTTCCAGTTGGCGGGGGTCACGTAAATGACGTTGGGCAGCGGTACTTCACCATCTTCAACGTCCTTGACCATCATTGACGTTTCGCGAGCGAGCAACGGCACCATCATGCTGCGATGGGTTGGCGACAGGTGCTGAACAACGATGTATGGGACACCCAAATCGTCGGGCAGCAGGCGAATCAAGTCTGAGAGTGCTTCCAACCCACCCGCAGACGCGCCGATGCCGACAATGAAATTCCGCTCCTCTGCTGGTGGCGGTGTCACGGGGGCCGCCTTCTTGGCTTTGGGCGTGCCCTTTACCGGTGTTTTGCGCGGTTTGGCTGGTTTCTTGCTGATTTTTTCAGCAATGAAATTTCGCTCTTCTTCGATGGAGTTTCCCGGAACCGGTTCAGTTGATTGCTGTGTTCTGCCGCTGGCGGATTTGATCGTGGTCGTTGAGCTGGCTTTGGCCATGGTGATTCAGAACGCAATTGGAGAAGGCCGCATGCTACCGTTGCACGCCAACCAACGAGAATCAGTAAACCCCTTGTTTTTGTCTAAGGGTTTCCTTTAGCTGCAGTTCTTGAGTTTGCGCCAATGCTTCTCACACGGTGCGATGTGGTCAATGTGCTGCGGTGATCCAGTGCGTGGCGTAGCGCATCAGATCGGCCCCGTCTTTCAACTTCAGCTTGCCCCTGATGTTGGCGCGGTGCACTTCTATGGTTTTGATGCTTCGGTTCAGCAGTGCGGCGATGTCACGGCTGCTGTGTCCGGAGCCGATCAAGTGCAGCACTTCAAATTCGCTTGGGGTCAGGCTGTTGATCAGGAGTTCAGCCTGTGAGTTCTCGGCAAACAGCCGGGCGAACAATTTGGTGTGCATGGTTTCGCTCAGGTAGTAGTTGCCTTTCAGCACCACGCGTATCGCTTCAATCAGCACCTCACTCGCCTGGTCTTTCATCACATAACCGCGTGCACCGGCGCGCAAGGCACGTTCCGCATAAGCGTTTTCGTCATGCATGGACACAACCAGCATGGGAAGGGACGGGAACATGACGCGGACACTCTTGATCAGGTCCATCCCTGACAGCGTTTTGAGTGACAAATCCACCAGCACGATGTCGGGTGGGTCCTCTGATTCCAGTTTGGCGATGGCCTCACTGCCATCTTCGGCATGCCCCCAGGCCTCCATGTCCGGTTCGGCGTTGACCAGCATTGCCAAACCCTGTCGCACCATGGCATGGTCGTCCACAATCAGTACCTGTGATTTCAACGTCAACATGCTTCACAAACCTCTGTTTACCGCTCTACGCAACAGTTTTGCCATGTTTGCTACAGAGCATTTGAATGGACTCGCATCGCACGCGCAGAAAAAAACCCTGCCTTCATGTGAAAACAGGGTTTTGCGCTTGTCTGTATTGAATAGTTTGCTATCACATAAGTTTGATAGCAAACTATTCATATCTATGAAGCGGTAGAGGCATTTTTTATTTCAAACCAGTGGCTCAGCTCACCACCACCTGCGCGCCGTCACCTTGGGGCGCAATGGCGCCAATGGTGTAGACCGTTTCGCCCGAAGCGCGCAGTGTGGCGGCCACAGCGTTTGCCTGTGCGGCCGACACCACCACCACCATGCCGATGCCGTTGTTGAAGGTGCGGTTCATTTCGATGTCGTCAATGCCTGCGGTGGCTTGCAGCCAGGCAAACAGTTCGGTCTGGGGCCAGCTGCCTTTTTGCAGGTGGGCGGCCAGGCCGTCGGGCAGCACGCGGGGGATGTTTTCCAGCAGGCCGCCGCCTGTGATGTGGGCCAGGGCTTTGATGCCACCGCCCGCTGTGGGGTGGGCGGCCAGCGCGGCCAGCACGTTTTTCACGTACAGGCGGGTGGGTTCCATGATGGCGGCTTTGAAGGGCTTGCCGTCCAGCGTGGCGGGGGCGGTGTCGCCTGCGCGGTCAATGCACTTGCGCACCAGGCTGAAGCCGTTGGAGTGCACACCGGCCGAGGCCAGGCCCAGCACCACGTCGCCAGCCTGTACGGTGGCGCCGGTCAGGATCTTGCTTTTTTCGACGGCGCCCACGCAAAAACCTGCCAGGTCGTACTCGCCAGCGGGGTACATGCCGGGCATTTCGGCGGTTTCGCCGCCGATCAGGGCGCAGCCGCTCAGCTCGCAGCCTTTGGCAATGCCACCCACCACGGCGGCGGCGGTGTCGATGTCGAGCTTGCCGCAGGCAAAGTAGTCCAGGAAGAACAGGGGCTCAGCGCCTTGCACCAGCACGTCGTTCACGCTCATGCCTACCAGGTCGATGCCCACGGTGTCGTGCATGGCCCATTCAAAGGCCAGCTTGAGCTTGGTGCCCACGCCGTCGGTGCCGCTCACCAGCACGGGCTCTTTGTAGCGCTTGGGCACTTCAAACAGCGCGCCGAAGCCGCCGATGCCGGCCAGCACGCCTTCGCGCATGGTTTTTTTTGCCAGGGGCTTGATGCGTTCAACCAGCGCGTCGCCGGCTTCGATGTCAACGCCAGCGTCTTTGTAGGAGAGGGGGGTGGTGCTCATGTGGGG
>JAVBXK010000040.1 GCA_030824555.1 bacterium | reverse complement strand
CCAGGCCGACCGGGTGGGCCGAGCGGGCTGGGTGAGCCGGGTGGCGCACCGGGAGGTGGCCCGCCTGCGGCACCGGGACCGCCGGGTCCGGGCCGGGGTGGCACGGCTGCGCCACTGGGGTCAGCTGGCTGCGCGGCCCGTGCCTTCGCAGGCGCAGGGCTGCTGACCGCGTCGGCCGAAGCTGCTGCGGGCGAGGCTGCCGCAGCGCTGGGCGCGTTCTTGGCGGAAGCCGTGTCTGCATTCGGCACGGCAGCGGCCTGGTTGCCTGGCTTCTGGTCTGGCTTGGCACCGCCGCTGCCGCCGCCCCCTGCACCCGCACCGGGCTTTTGTGGCACGATGACTTCAACCTGCGCGCCCTCGCGCAGCCGGTCGGCGCCATCGGTCACCACCTGCTCGCCCACGGCCAGCTCGCCTTGCACGCTGGTCCAGTCGCCTTCGGTGGCACCGGCACGCACGCGGCGGATGGCCACGGTGCTGTCGGGTTTGACCGCATACACGAATGCGCCCTGCGCACCACGCTGCAGTGCGGTGTTGGGCACAGCGGTGGCGCCCGGCAGCACCTCCAGTTGCAAACGCACGTTCACAAACTGGTTGGGAAACAGACTGCCATCGGCATTGGGAAATTCGGCCTTGAGCTTGATAGTGCCGGTGGTGGCGTCGATCACGTTGTCGGTGGTGATCACGCGGCCCTGCCCCAGGCGGTTGCGGAATTCGCGGTCCCACACCTCCACGCCCAGCGGCTGTTTGCCAGCCAGACGTGCCCTCACTTTAGGCAGCAGGTTTTCAGGCACGGCAAACACCAGAGCAATGGGCTGCGTCTGGGTGATGGTGACCAGGCCATTGGCATCGCTGCTGCGCACGGTGCTGCCCAGGTCCACCTGCTTCAGGCCCAGCCGCCCGGCAATGGGTGCCGTGAGACGCGTGTACGAGAGCTGCAACTGGGCGTTGTCCACCTGGGCCTGATCGGTCTGCACCGTGCCTTGCAGCTGGCGCACCAGCGCGTCTTGTGTGTCCACCTGCTGGCTGGCGATGGAGTCTTTGGCCAGCAGGTCTTTGTAGCGCGCCAGGTCGAGCTGGGCGTTGCGCAGCTGGGCCTGGTCTCGTGCCAGCTGACCCTGCGCCTGGGCCAGCTGCACCACCTGGGCACGGTTGTCCAGTTCGGCCAACAGCTGGCCAGCCTTGACGGTCTGGCCTTCTTTGAAGTGCAGGGCTTTCAGCTCGGCATCCAGTTTGGCCCGCACCACGGCCGTGTTCAGCGCGGCCATGTTGCCAATGGCTTGGGCGGTGAGCGTCATGTCGCGCATCTGCACGGCCGCCACCGACACGGGTTGCACCCGGCTGCCCGCGCCAAAGCGTTTGGGTGCGGCGGCCCCCGAGGCGGCGGGGCCAGCGTCATCAGTCACTGGACGGTTGCTTTGCCACCACCAGGCCCCCGCACCGGTTGCAGCCAGTGCGGCGGCGAGCACCCATGGCATGACTTTGCCCGACTGGCGACAGCGTGGCCCTTGCAGGGGGGCTCCTGCGGCAAGCTGTGGCATCGGGGCGTGTGGACCTTGAACGCGAAACAGTGAAAAAGGCAGCGACATCAGGCACCTGGTGAAAAAACGGGGGCGGTTACATGAACGCCGTTCGGCATCTGAGGTGATTATGAGGAAGCACTGTCAACGCCGCGTAAACGTGTGCGTCTTCACCCCATCAAGAGGACGGTCGGTCAAGAGGCTGAGAGTCTTTCGCCCATGCCCGAACAACTCTCAGCCTCTGACCAGGCAGGTCGGCAAATGGCCAGCTCAGGCACTGGGCAAGGTACCCGCGTCGCCCATGCTCAACTCCGCACGGCGACCCTGCTCAATGCGCTGGGCCAGAAAGCGCCACAACCGCTCATCCTGGCTGAACGACACGTTGAAACGCAGCCACCCCGTGGGGCGCGGCTCGACCAGAAACAACTGCCCGGGGCCGAGCATGATGCCCTCTGCAGTGCCCTGCATGGACAGTTCGGCGCTGTCAGGCAAGTCGGGGTGGCGTGCCCACAGGTACATGCCGGCCTGGGGCTCGTGAAACAACTCGAACCCCAGGCTTTCCAGCTTGCGCCCCACTTGGCGGTGGGCTTCGCCCAACCGGTCGCGTACCGACTTCAGGTGCTTGCGCCAACGCCCATCGGTCAGCACACCAAAAATGACGCGCTCGGCCAGATCGGACGACGTCAGCCCGGCCACCATCTTGAGCTGCACGAATTCGGCCAGCCATTCGGACCGCGCCAGCAAAAACCCCACACGCAGGTTGGGCGACACCGTTTTGGAAAAACTCCCCAGATACACCACTCGCCGCAACTGATCCAGGCTGGCCAGCGTGGACCGCTGCGTGGAATCGAGGTCGGCATACAGGTCGTTTTCGACCAGCACAAAGTCATGCTGATCGGCCAAACGCAGCAGGCGATGCAGGTGCGCCACCGACGCCTGTGAGCCACTGGGGCTTTGCAAACGCGGTTGCGTGAAAAAAGCCTTCGGTTTGTGAAGGGCCAGCAGCGCTTCCAGGGCATCCAGGTCGTAACCGGTGGGGGTGCGCGGCACGCCCACCACCTGGGCGCCCAGCAGGCGCAGCATGTGGTGCAGGTTGGGGTAGCCCGGTTCGTCCACCAGCACCACGTCGCCCGCCTTCAACAGGCAGCGTGCCACCAGGTCCAGCGCCTGGCTGGAGCCGTGGGTGAGCAACACCTGGTCGGCATCGACCGATATCTGGTGCTCTGCCATGCCCTCGGCAATCAGCAACCGCAAGGCCATGTGGCCAGAGGGCAGGCCGTAACCATCCAGCTCCAGGCCGTCGGATGACAGCTGCCGCAAGCTGCGGCGCACGGCATCGGCACACAGCCAATCATGGGGCAACCAGCCGCAACCGGGCTTGAGAGGGAGGTTGCGGTTTTCAAATATCTGTTTGAGGTACCAGCGTGTGTCGAACCGAGGGGCTTCGCGGGGCACCGTTGCGGTGCCTGCGCCTTCGTCACCCCGCCGTTTGACAAAAAAACCCGCATTGGCTTTGGACACCAACCACCCTTGCGCCACCAGGCGGTCGTACGCCTCGACCACCGTGAACACGCTGACACCGTGGCTGACGGCAAAGGCCCGGATGGAGGGCAACTTGGCTCCTGGCTTGAGCACCTGTGCACTGATGAGGCCACGCAACCCGTCCACGATCTGGCTCACCAGGGGCGTTTGCAGGTCGGGGCTGAGTGAAAGCATCGGACAAAAAGGCGGGTAGTTTGCACGCGTTAGGCACGCACCAGATCAGGGAAATTGTGTACAGGATTCTAGACCTGCACAGTGCACCCAAAACCCGATCTGTGTGTACATGGACGGTGGTCAAAACGGCCCCTACAGTTCAGCCCGTTCCTCCACAAACGGCTCCTGAATGGGCCCAGCACCACATGTCACAAGACCTCGCCCCAACCAATGCCACCCTGCTTGCCCGCCGCCACGCTGCCGTGGCGCGTGGGGTGGGCCAGGCTCACGAACTCTTCATCCAGTCGGCCCGCAATGCCGAGTTCACAGATGTGGAAGGCCGCCGCTTTATCGACTTTGCCGGCGGCATCGCCGTGCTCAACACTGGCCACCTGCACCCTGAAGTGATTGCCGCAGTCAAGGCGCAGCTGGACCTGTACACCCACACCTGCTTCCAGGTCGTGGCTTACGAGCCCTACGTGGCCGTGTGCGAAAAACTCAACGCCATGGCACCCGGCAACTTCGCCAAAAAGAGCTTGCTGCTGACCACAGGGGCCGAGGCGGTGGAAAACGCCATCAAGATCGCCCGTTCGCACACGGGCCGCGGTGGTGTCGTCGCCTTCACCGGCGGCTACCACGGCCGCACCCATTACACGCTGGGGCTGACCGGCAAGGTGGCCCCCTACAAAACAGGTTTTGGACCCTTCCCGTCTGAAATTTTCCATGCACAGTTCCCCAATGCCCTGTACGGCGTCACGGTGGACGATGCCATCGCGTCGGTGGAACAGATTTTCAAGAACGACATCGAGGCTTCCCGCGTGGCGGCCTTCATCGTCGAACCGGTACAGGGTGAGGGTGGCTTCCACATCGCACCGCCAGAATTCATCAGCCGCCTGAAAGAAATTGCCGACCGCCACGGGATTTTGCTGATCGCTGACGAGGTGCAGACCGGCGCTGGACGCACCGGCACCTGGTTTGCCTGCGAGCAGTGGCCTGTGGCGCCTGACCTGATCACCACCGCCAAGTCGCTGGCCGGTGGCTTCCCGCTGTCGGGCGTGGTGGGCCGCGCCGAGGTGATCGACGCCCCTGCGGCCGGTGGCCTGGGTGGCACCTACGCCGGTTCGCCTGTGGCCTGCGCCGCTGCGCTGGCGGTGATTCAGGCATTTGACGACGAGCAACTGCTGGCACGCAGCCGCAGCCTGGGCGAGCGCCTGGTCAACGGGTTCAAGGCCATGGCCCAACAGCACAAGGCCATTGGCGACGTGCGGGGCCTGGGCGCGATGGTGGCCATCGAGCTGTTCGAAGGCGGTGACGTTCACAGCCCCGATGCCGCCTTGACCCGCAAGGTGGTTGCAGAAGCCGCCCGCAGTGGCCTGGTGCTGCTGTCTTGCGGCACTTACGGCAACGTGATCCGCGTGCTGGTGCCACTGACGGCCTCCGACGCCCTGATCGACGAAGGCATGGCCATCATCGAGGCCAGCTTTGCTGCCGTCGCCTGATCCTCTACTCCAAAACACACACGCCATGCAACCTGCCGATCCCCTGGTGCGCTTCCAGAGCGTCCAGAAAACCTACGATGGTGAGCAACTGGTGGTCCGGGACCTGAACCTGGACATCCAGCGCGGGGAGTTCCTGAGCCTGCTGGGTCCTTCGGGCTCTGGCAAAACCACCACGCTGATGATGCTGGCGGGCTTCGAGTCGCCCACGGCAGGAGACATCCTGCTGGACGGCAAGCCCATCACCCGCACACCGCCGCACAAGCGCAACTTCGGCATGGTGTTCCAGAACTATGCGTTGTTTCCCCACATGACGGTGGGCGAAAACGTGGCCTACCCGCTGACGGTGCGCAAGGTGTCGAAAGACGACCAGGCGCGCCGTGTGCAAAAGGCCCTGGACATGGTTCAGCTGAGCGGCATGACCGACCGGTTGCCGTCGCGCCTGTCGGGTGGACAACAGCAGCGCGTGGCCCTGGCCCGTGCACTGGTGTTCGAACCCAAGCTGGTGTTGATGGACGAGCCACTGGGCGCCCTGGACAAGCAGTTGCGCGAGCACATGCAGATTGAGCTGAAGGAGCTGCACCACCAGCTGGGGCTGACCTTCGTGTACGTCACGCACGACCAGAGCGAAGCCCTGACCATGAGCGACCGCGTGGCGGTGTTCAACGATGGCGTGATCCAGCAACTGGCTGCGGTGGAAGACCTGTACGAAGCGCCGTCCACCCGTTTTGTGGCCGGATTTGTGGGCGACAGCACCGTGCTGCGCGGCACGCTGACAGCCCCTGACACGCTGACCCTGACCGACGGACGCGTGCTGCAAGGCATCAACGTCAACCGGGCTGGCTTGGGTGCACGGGTAGAGGCCTGTGTGCGCCCTGAACGCATCGTCTGGCACCCGGAGGCACGTGCTGACCGGGCCAACTACCTGATGGCCACTGTCAGCCGGGTCATTTACCACGGCGACCACCTGCGATTGCTGTGCGAACTGGGCCACGGTCAACCTGAGGCCACCGTCAAGTTACCGCTGACCCGAGAGGGCAGCAACCCCCATCCGCACCCTGGCGATGCCGTGGCGCTGGAGTTTCCCCCGGCTTCAACGCGGCTGTATGCCGTCTGAGCCTGTCTTTTGTTTTTCCTTCCTCCCGTTTTCCCCTCGTTCAACTCTCACTGGAGAACCCTTCCATGAAAAAAACCCTTGTCGCCGCCGTGTGCGCGCTGGCTGCTGGCGTAGTCAGCGCCCAGCAACTGACTGTTGTGAACTTCGGCGGTGCGAACGCCATTGCCCAGAAAAAAGCCTATTACGAGCCCTTCGAAAAGGCCACCGGAACCAAAATGGTTTCGGTTGAATACAACGGCGAGCAAGCCAAGGTCAAGGCCATGGTCGAAACCAAAAAGGTCACCTGGGACGTGGTTGAAGTCGAATCGCCCGACGCTGTGCGCGGCTGTGACGAAGGCCTGTACGAAAAGCTGGACTACAGCAAAGTTGGCAACAAGGGCGATTTCATGCCTGCAGCCGTCACTGAATGCGGCATCGGCTTCTTCGTGTGGTCTACCGTGATGGCTTACAACGGTGACAAGCTCAAGAACGCGCCCGCCAGCTGGGCCGACTTCTTCGACACCAAAAAAATCCCTGGCAAGCGCGGCATGCGCAAGGGTGCCCGTTACAACCTCGAATTCGCACTGATGGCCGACGGTGTCAAGCCCGCTGATGTGTACAAGGTGCTGGCCACCAAGGAAGGGGCTGACCGCGCCTTCAAGAAGCTGACCGAACTCAAACCCAGCATTCAATGGTGGGAAGCCGGTGCACAGGCACCGCAATTCCTGGTGGCGGGTGACGTGGTGCTGTCTACGGTGTTCAATGGCCGCATCGATGCAGCCAACCGCGAAGGCCGCAACCTGAAGATCTACTGGCCGGGTGGCATCTATGACCTGGACTACTGGATGATCCCCAAGGGCGCACCCAACAAGGAATTGGCTCAGAAATTCATTGCCTTTGGCGTGACCGCTGCCAACCAGGCTGCCTACACCCAGCACATCGCCTATGGCCCAACCAACAACAAGGCGTTGCCCCTGTTGGACAAAAAGACCCTGGACGATCTGCCCACATCAGCCTCCAACGCCAAAGAAGCTTTGCAATTCAACGTGACCTTCTGGGCCGACCAGGGCGAGGCGCTGGAGAAGCGTTTCGCGGCCTGGGCCACCCAGTAAGCACGGCCTGAGTCATCACCGTTCACGGATTTCAAACCCATGGCCTCAATCTCTGGTGTTTCCCCTGCTGTGCAGCTGGATGTCGGCGCACTGCGCAAGTCGTTGGCCCGTGCCCAGGCAGGACGGCAATGGCGGGCCTTCGGTCTGACCGTGCCCCTGCTGGTCTTCCTGCTGATGACGCTGCTGGTGCCCATCGTCATGCTGCTGCAGCGCGCGGTGGAGAACCCCGAGGTGGTCCGGGCTCTGCCCCGAACAGTGGTGACCCTTGAAGACTGGAAAGGCCAGGACAGCCCTCCGCCAGCCGCCTACGCGGCGCTGGTGGCCGACCTGTCCCAGTTGCCTGACAGCGCCGATGCCGGTGCGCTGGCCCGCCGCCTCAACACCGAGGTGGCCGGTGCCCGTTCACTCATCATGGGCGCCTACCGCAGCCTGCCCATCGAGGGCAGCCCCGAACAGATCCGCGAGCGGCTGATCCAGATCGACCCGCGCTGGGACCAGGTGCCGTTCTGGTCGGCCATTGCCAAGAACGGTTCGCGCTGGACACCCGACTACATGTTGGCTTCGGTGGACCTGCGCCGTGACGTGGAGGGCCACGTCGAGCGCATGCCCGAAGACCAACGGGCCTTTGGCGGCATTTTGCTGCGCACCTTCCACATCAGTCTGGTGGTCACGCTGTTTGCGCTGGCTTTGGGCTACCCATTGGCATGGTGGCTCGCCAGCCTGAGCGACCGCGCAGCCAACGTGCTGATGATCCTGGTGCTGGTGCCGTTCTGGACTTCTATCCTGGTGCGCGTGGCTGCCTGGATGGTGTTGTTGCAGTCAGAAGGCCTGGTCAACCGTGGCCTGATGGCCACGGGCATCATCGACGGGCCTCTGGAACTGCTGTTCAACCGCACCGGCGTGGTCATTGCCATGGTGCACATCCTGCTGCCTTTCATGATCCTGCCGCTGTACAGCGTGATGAAAAGCGTACCCCCTACCTACGAGCGTGCGGCGGTGTCGCTGGGCAGCACGCCCATGGCTGCGTTCTGGCGCGTTTATGTGCCCCAAACGTACCCGGGTATCGGCGCCGGTGCGTTGCTGGTGTTCATCCTGTCCATTGGCTATTACGTGACCCCTGCGTTGCTAGGGGGGGCCGATGACCAGATGTTGAGTTACTACATCGCCCGTTACACCAACGTCGAAATCAACTGGGGCATGGCTTGTGCGCTGGGTGCCCTGTTGCTGATCGCCACCCTGGTGCTGTACGCGGTGTACCGCCGCTTCAGCCGCACAGAACTGAGCCTGAGCTGACCTCATGAAACACTTGCTCCCCCAATTTCCCCTGTACACCTCGTTGCCAGAGAAGCTGATCTGGTGGGCGGTGCGTGCGCTGTGCGTGGCCGTGCTGGTGTACCTGCTCACCCCCATTCTGGTGATGATCCCGCTGTCGTTTTCCGACAGCTCCTTTCTGGCCTACCCGATTCCTGGCTGGTCACTGAAATGGTACGACAACCTGTTCCATTCGGACGAATGGGTTCGCGCCACCCGAAACAGCTTCATCGTGGCCCCTGCTGCCACCATCATTGCCACGACACTGGGCACGTTGGCCGCTGTGGGTTTGTCACGGGCAGACTTTCCATTCAAGGGACTGCTGATGAGCGTGCTGATTGCGCCCATGGTGGTGCCCATCGTGGTGGTGGGCGTGGCCGCCTACCTGTTTTTTGCGCCCCTGGGCTTGGCAGACACCTACATTGGCCTGATCGTGGTACACGCCGCGCTGGGCGCCCCCTTCGTGCTGACCACGGTGTTGGCCACGCTGACCGGCTTCAACCACAACCTGACCCGTGCCTCGCTCAGCCTGGGTGAAACCCCACTGCGCACGTTCTTTCGCATCACCCTACCGGTGATTGCGCCTGGCGTGATTTCGGGTGCGCTGTTCGCCTTTGCCACCTCGTTTGACGAAGTGGTGGTCACCCTCTTCTTGGCCGGAGCCGATCAAACCACTCTGCCACGCCAGATGTTCACCGGTATCCGCGAGAACATATCCCCCACCATTGCCGCCGTGGCCACGCTGCTGATCCTGTTCACCACCAGCCTGCTGCTGGTGATGGAGTGGCTGCGTGGCCGCCGCAAGTGATCGCATGATGATGTCACGGTTGACCAGGCGCGGCCACCCAGCACGGTTGCGCACCCGCCTGATGGCGGGATTCGGGTTGCTGCTGGGTCTGCTGATCGGTGTGGCGGTGATGTCTTCGGTGCAGATCGGTGCCATGCACCGGTCGCTCCAGTACTACGCCACCACCACCACGCCGTCGTTGCAGGCGGTTCGCCACTGGCAGGAACTGGCATCGGCCATCCGCATGCAACAGGCACAACACCTGATGACGGTGTCAGCAGAAGAAATGACCGATCTGGAAACGCGGATCGATCAGACATTTGCCCAACTGAGCAACGCCATTGCCGAACACGAACCCTTGCTGGCAGACGACCGGGACCGCGAATTGTGGAAAGACCTCGGCGGCAGCATTGAACTGGCCACCACCAACTGGAAAAAACTCAGCAAGGTGTCTCGGCAGTCACTGGATGAGCCCGACAAAGTGGAGGAAGCACGGCGCATTTTCACCAGCCGGTCAGAGCGCATCTTCAGTGCAACCCTCAAGGCCATTGACGAGGAGTGGGCCCACAAGTCCGACATGGCCAGTACCCTGGCCGATGAAGGACGTGCGGCCTATGGGTTGTCCATTGCAGTGCTGGCAGGGGCCTGCGTCCTGGCCACAGCGCTGGGACTGATGGCGTCTTATGTGGTAGTGCACTCGGTGTCCCGCCAGGTAGGGGGTGAACCGCAGGATGTGGCCAGCATCGCGCTGGCCATTGCCGACGGTGACCTGTCCGATACACGGGTTGCAAGGCATGGTGCCCCTGACACCGGCAACGTGGCGCCCAACAGCATCATGGCAGCCATGCTCACCATGCAACAGCGCCTGGCCGCGTTGGTGGGCAACGTGCGCAACAGCAGCGATGGCGTTGCCGCCGCGTCGGCTCAGATTGCCGCTGGCAATGCAGACCTCAGCCAGCGCACCGAGCGGCAGGCCAGCGATGTACAGGAAACCGTGGCGTCCGTGGAACACATGACATCCACCATCCAACAGAATGCCGCACACGCTCAGCAAGCACATGCCCTGGCCAGCAGCGCGAGCGAGCTGGCCGCCACTGGCGGGCGCAGCGTGGCGGCAGTCGTGGCCACCATGCATGACTTGGCTGCGTCATCCAGCACCATCGGTGACATCACGGGCGTGATTGACGGCATCGCCTTCCAGACCAACATCCTGGCGCTCAATGCAGCGGTTGAAGCGGCCCGAGCAGGCGAACAAGGCAGGGGCTTTGCCGTCGTGGCGGGGGAGGTCAGGTCGCTGGCACAACGGTCTGCACAAGCTGCCAAGGAGATTCGGCAACTGATCGGCAACAACGTTGACAAAGTGCGGCAAGCCTCCACCCAGGTGAACGATGCGGGCCGCACCATTGAAGACATCGTGACACAGGTGCAACGTGTCGATGCATTGGTACGTGACATCCATACAGCCAACGAACAGCAACACAAGGACATGTGCCATGTCAGCGGTGCGCTGGGGCGCATCGACGAGGCCACACAGCAAAACGCTGCCTTGGTAGAAGAAATCAGCGCTGCAGCCGAGAGCCTGCGCACCCAAGCGATGCAACTGGCGCAGTCCATGGCCACGTTCAAGCTGCACAACTCACTCTGACCCATGCCAACGAGTCCCCATAACCAGCCCCAGGGTGGCAACGACATGCCGCGTTTCGGAGGCATCGCCACCATGATGCGGCTGCCCATGGCTGCCAGTCCAGAGGGGCTGGACGTGGGCTTCATCGGCGTGCCGCTGGACATTGGCACCAGCCACCGGCCCGGCACACGCTTCGGGCCACGGCAGATCCGGGCCGAGTCGTGCCTGATCCGGCCCTACAACATGGCCACGGGTGCCGCCCCGTTCGACTCTCTGCAGGTGGCTGACCTGGGTGACGTGGCCATCAACACCTACAACCTGATCAAGTCGGTCGACATCATCACGGCGCACTATCGCACTGTGCTGGCCGCAGGCTGCATTCCGCTCACGCTGGGCGGTGATCACACCATTGCCTTGCCGATTCTGCGAGCCTTGAAAGAGCGGCACGGCCCGGTGGCGCTGATACACGTGGATGCCCACGCAGACGTCAACCCCGACATGTTCGGTGAACGCATTGCCCACGGCACCCCCTTCCGCCGGGCGGTAGAAGAAGGGCTGCTGCAGGGCAACAAGGTCTGGCAGATCGGACTGCGTGGCAGCGGCTATTCATCCGAAGACTTCGACTGGCCGCGCAAGCAGGGCTTTCACCTCGTGCCTGCGCACGAGGTGTGGTGGCAATCGCTGGCACCACTGATGGCACAGATCCGCCAGGCCATTGGCCCCGCTACGCCCACCTACCTCAGTTTTGACATTGACGGCATAGACCCCGCCTATGCCGGGGGTACCGGTACGCCAGAGGTAGGGGGCTTATCCGTGCCTCAAGCCCTGGAAATCGTGCGCGGCTGCAGAGGATTGAACCTGGTAGGGGCCGACCTGGTCGAAGTGTCGCCACCCTATGACCCCAGCGGCAACACCGCTTTGCTGGGTGCCAACCTGCTGTTCGAAATGCTGTGTGCCCTGCCCGGTGTGGCCCACCGGTGACTGAGACCGCACGCCTTTGTCCCTACACTGACTCTCACACCTTCACCCTTACCCAAGAGACATCCATGACCACATCGCCCCTCTCCCAACTCAAAGATCCCACCCTGCTGAAAACCGACGCCCTGGTCAACGGCCAATGGGTGCCGGGTGCCAGCCGCTTCGATGTGCTCGACCCCGCCACCGGCCTCAAGCTGACCGATGTGGCCAACCTGGGCGCAGCCGATGCGCAAGCAACCATAGCCGCCGCCAATGCCGCATGGCCTGCCTGGCGCAGCAAAACCGCCAAGGAGCGCAGCATCATCCTGCGCAAGTGGTACGACCTGCTGATGGCCAACCAGGACGATCTGGGCCGCATCATGACCGCCGAACAGGGCAAGCCCCTGCCCGAGGCCAAGGGCGAAGTGGCCTATGGCGCCAGCTTCGTGGAGTGGTTTGCCGAAGAAGCCAAGCGCGTGAATGGCGAAACCCTGCCCCAGTTCGACAACAACCGCCGCCTGATGGTGCTGAAGCAGCCCATCGGCGTGTGCGCCGCCATCACCCCCTGGAACTTCCCGCTGGCCATGATCACCCGCAAGGTGGCCCCGGCGCTGGCGGCAGGTTGTACCGTCATCATCAAACCTGCCGAGCTCACGCCGCTGACCGCGCTGGCCGCCGCCGAGCTGGCCATCCGCGCGGGCATCCCGGCCGGGGTACTGAACATGATCACCGCCGATGCAGACAACAGCATTGCCGTGGGCAAGGTGCTGTGCGCCAGCGACGTGGTGCGCCACATCAGCTTCACCGGCTCCACCGAAGTGGGCCGCATCCTGATGGCGCAAAGTGCCCCTACCGTCAAAAAAATGAGCCTGGAGCTGGGCGGCAATGCCCCGTTCATCGTGTTCAACGACGCCGACATCGACAGCGCAGTGGAGGGCGCGTTTGCCAGCAAGTACCGCAACGCCGGCCAGACCTGCGTGTGCAGCAACCGCCTGTACGTGCAAAGCGGCGTGTACGATGAGTTTGTGGCCAAGTTCGCTGCCAAAGTGGCCACGGCCAAGGTGGGCAATGGCTTTGAAGACGGGGTGAACCAAGGTCCGTTGATCGAAGAAGCCGCCCTACAAAAAGTAGAGCGTCATGTGACCGATGCAGTTGCGAAAGGTGCCCGTTTGCTTGTGGGAGGCAAACGCCTGGCCGGCCAGTTCTTCGAACCCACCGTGGTGGCCGACGCCACCGCCGACATGCTGTGCGCCAAAGAAGAAACCTTTGGCCCCTTTGCCCCGGTGTTCAAGTTCGAAACCGAGCAAGAGGCCGTTGACGCGGCCAACAACACCGAGTTCGGCCTGGCCAGCTACTTCTACAGCCGGGACATCGGCCGCATCTACCGCGTGGCCGAGGCGCTGGAGTACGGCATGGTGGGCATCAACGTGGGCATTCTGGCCACCGAGCACGTGCCGTTTGGCGGCGTGAAGCAGTCCGGCCTGGGCCGCGAAGGCTCGCACCACGGCATGGACGACTACGTTGAAATCAAGTACCTGTGCCTGGGTGACATCCTGAAGTGAAGCGGGTGAGCGCTGCGCCCGGCGCAGCGCTCAATGAATGGTGGCCCACACCACCCTGAACCCATGCGTTTCCCAGACGTAGTCAGACATCGGATTCCCCTCAAGGGCCTTGCCACTTTCGTCCGTGATCAGGAACCGGTACGCCGTGGAGGCCATGTATTCCATCCGGGTGCCGTCCCCCGGTCCGGGGCCATCGGCTGATTCGCGCGAGTCGGCATGACGGGGCAACCGCCATGCAAATGCCGTCTTGCAGTCCGGATAGGCCACAAAAAACCGCCGATCCTTCACCTTGAAGCTTTGGGGTCCAGCAGGAGGACCAGCTGACCAGATCGGCTGCGGACTGCTGCCACGGGTGCTGAACTGGCACGCCTCGCTGAACCCTTCGAATCGGCAGTGCCGGTTGACTGTCATGTCAATCCGCTGATGGTCTACCGTCTCCACTGTGAGGTGAAAGGTCAGGTCAACCTCTTTGTCACGTGGCGTCTTTGCGGCTACCTGCTGTGTGCAGTCTGACAACGCCGCAGTGGCGGCAAGCCCCGTGCACCCAACCAAACAAGACAAGGCAACCATCCCTGCAATAAATGAAAAAATGCGCATACATCAAGAATCAAGTTAACAGCGTGATCAGCCAGTGTAAAAAGCGTGCAGTCTGGCCCAAATCATGGACGGGCCCGCGCAACCACGTTCAGTGGAACTACGTACACCTTGCCACGCCGCCACTGCCTATGATGGTGGGCGCATTGAACACGCCCAATGAACTTGAGGCCCCCATAATTTCGGACCTTTGACCGAACGAGACAACCACCTATGCCCGACATCACGTCCTCCATATTCTGGATAGCTGTTTTACAGATCATCGCCATTGACATCATGCTCGGTGGCGACAACGCGGTGGTCATTGCCCTGGCTTGTCGGAAGTTGCCCCCCGAGCAACGCAACAAGGGCATCTTCTGGGGTGTTTTTGGCGCCATCGGGCTGCGGGTCGCCATGATCTTCTTTGCGCTCCAATTGCTGGCGTTGCCTTACCTGAAGATCGTCGGTGCCCTGCTGTTGTTGTGGATCGGCATCAAGCTGCTGGTCCCCGAGGACGAGTCCCACGAAGGCATCGATGGTGGCACCACCTTGTTCGCAGCCATCAAAACGATCATCGTTGCCGATGCCGTCATGAGCCTTGACAACGTGATTGCCGTGGCGGGGGCCTCTCACGGGTCCATCGTACTGGTCACGTTCGGCATTCTGGTGTCCATTCCCATCGTGGTGTGGGGCAGCAAGCTGGTGCTGGCCATGATGGACAAACTCCCGATCGTGATCACCCTGGGGGCCGCTTTGTTGGGCTGGATTGCAGGTGGCATGTTGCTGACTGACCCCGCCATGCCAGAAAACGTTGCGAAAGCCGTGCCTTACGCCAACTACGTGTTTGCATGCGTCGGCTCGATATTGGTGGTCAGCATCGGGAAATTCATGGCCAACCGCCAAAAAGCCGTTGTGGCGCACGACGTGTCAACGTCAGCAAACGAGAAATAACAGGAGCGCATGATATGGATACGAACACCACTCAATGGGTCATCCCGTTTGACGGCTCCGAACATGCCATCCGGGCATTGGCGTTGGCCATCCGTGAGGGCAAAGAACGCCTGAACAAACCCAAATTGCTGGTCCTCAATGTGCAACCACCGTTGTCAGCCGACATTTCGCGCTTCATCGATGGCAAGACCATCGACGACTTTCACAATGAAGCGGGCGAAAAAGCATTGCTTGCCGCAACAGACCTGCTGGATGGTGCTGGACTGGAACACACCCGGCACATCCTGGTGGGTCCGGTTGCGCACACCATTTCGGCTTTCGCTGCGTCAAACGGCTGCTCGATGATCGTCATGGGCACCCGTGGGCACAACTCGGTCGCGGGTCTGATCATGGGGTCCGTGGCCACCCGATTGCTTCACGAAACCACACTTCCCGTTTTGCTCACCAAATAAGCAGGCCCACACCACATGTACAAGCACCTATTTGTTCCTGTTGACGGATCAGAACTGTCACACCGCGCCATGGACGGCAGCATTGCGCTGGCCAAGCAACTCGGCGCAAAAATCACAGGCTTCGTGGTGGAGCCCGATTTGCCCATCACAGCCGCCGCTTCGCGCACAGACAGCCTGATGCATCAGTTGAAAGACAACGAAACCAAGAACGAAGCGCACGCTTCGGCCTTGCTGGGCCAGTTTGAAAAACGTGCCAAAGCTGCTGATGTCGAATTCATTGCACACCATGTGACGGCGTACATCATTGACCAGGCGATCATGGAAGAAGCCGAAAAGTCGGGTTGCGACATGATTGTGATGGTCACCCATGGTCGCAACGCCATTGGCGAGTTCATTTTCGGTTCGCACACCAAACGGATCATCGCCAAAAGCAACCTGCCTGTGTTGGTTTTGCACTGAAGCCACGCAGGTCGGCCTCGCTGCCGCAACCTGCAACCAGGCGCGCAACCTGGCATCGGTCGAGCGCTGCCTGCTCTCGGCTAGAATGCAGCCCACCTCAGCGGGTGTCGTTCAATGGTAGGACTCTTGCTTCCCAAGCAAATAACGTGGGTTCGATTCCCATCACCCGCTCCAGATGGCTGCTTCACACAGCATCAAACACCCTCATCACCCGTTGATTTCCACAGGTCAGCGGGTTTTTTGTTGCCTGCCACAGATCCACTCTGTTGCTTGTGGCCACAAAAACTGTTGGCACGTCGGTGGGGCTTTCCTGAGGTCACTTGCCAGTGCGCCTACTGAGCTGCAAAAATGCACCGTCTCAGTGCAATTCAACCGGTATTCACCGGAATCCCGCCAAACACGGCGTTGTCGTTACCCTGACAGGACAGATATCCCATGTCACTGCTTGACCAATTGAGTCTTTCCCGAAAATTCCTGATTTTGGGGTTGATCACCCTGCTGATGGCTGCGGTGCCGACAGTACTCCACGTGAACAAGTCACTTGAAGACGTTCGTACCGCCCAACAGGAAGTGAGGGGCATGCCGCCGTTGATGGCCATGCAGAAAGTGATCCAGTTCGCACAACAACACCGGGGCCTCTCTTCGGGCATGCTGTCTGGCAACGTGGCCATGAAGGAGCGTCGACCCGCTGTGAAAGACAGCGTGGACAAGGCCATTGCCGAAGTCGAATCGCAGCTTGATCGGGCGGGTGCCAGTCAGGAATTGAAATCGCAATGGTCGCAACGCAAGCAGCGCTGGCAGAGCCTGGAGCAAGCGGTATCGGCCGGGCAACTGGCGGCAGCGGACAGCACAAAGCAGCACACACAATTCATCACCACGCTACTGAGACTCAACGCGGAGGTCATGGACGAATTCGGTTTGATGATCGATCCGTACATGGACACGCATGATCTGATCCAGGCATCCTTCACCAGTGCCCCATGGCTGACAGAAAAATTGGGCGTCATGCGAGCCATGGGCAGTGGTTTTCTCACACGGGGCAACCTGCCCCCGCAAGACAAAGGTGTGCTGCTCGGTTTGAAAGATCGCGCAAAGGAGTTGAAGGATGACATGGCCGAATACGTGCGCCACGCATCGGCCGAAAACCCCGCCTTTTCAGCAGCACTGAAAGAACCTTTGAATGCGCTCAAGGCTCAGGTTGACACCACGCTTGACATGGCAGACAAAAACCTGATCAATGCGGCAGAAATTACGTTTCCTGCCACCCAATATTTCGATGAATTCACACGAACCATCGATGCCGTTTACCAGTTCAACGGGATGGCCATGGCCACACTGGAGTCGAACCTGGCCAACAGGGTGCGGTCGCTTTACCTGAACATTGCGTGGGTGTTGGCGCTGCAAATCGTGGGCACACTTGCTGCCGTCGGCCTGGCATGGGTGTTCATTCGCAGCATCACCGTGCCCATGGACAATGCTGTCGTGCTGGCCACAGCAGTCTCGCAAGGAGACCTGACCGTGCGTTTTCCACGCCACGGCACCAATGAAATTGGGAAGTTGCTGGATGCCTTGTCGGTCATGCAAACACAACTCAACAAGCTTGTATCGGAGGTGCGCTCAGATGCTCAAGGCGTGGCCACTGCAAGTGACCAGATCGCGCAGGGCAACAACGACCTGTCCGCCCGAACCGAACAGGCTGCCGCCGCACTGGAACAGACCGCTGCCAGCATGGACCAGCTTCGGGCGCACGTGGACAAGAATGCCGAGCATGCAAAAGACGCGAACGATTTGGCGCATCAGGCACGTGATGTGGCCGTCAAAGGTGGCGAAGTGGTGGCCGAGGTGGTTCACACCATGCGAGACATCAACACGTCGTCCAACAAAATTGCAGACATCATTGGCGTGATTGACGGCATCGCGTTCCAGACCAATATCCTGGCACTGAACGCTGCCGTGGAGGCTGCTCGGGCAGGAGAGGCTGGCAGAGGATTCGCGGTGGTCGCCAGCGAAGTACGCAACCTGGCCGGCCGATCCGCCGAAGCGGCCAAAGAAATCAAGGGCCTGATTTCAGACAGCGTGTCCAGGGTGCACGCGGGCACCACGCTGGTCGATCAAGCCGGGCAAACCATGGAAGACGTGGTTTCTTCCATCAAACGGGTCACCGACCTGATGGGCGACATCAGCGTGGCCAGTGCAGCGCAAAGCACCAGCGTGGCTGAAGTGGGCCAGGCCGTCGCGCAAATGGACCAGGCCACACAACAGAACGCAGCGCTGGTTCAAGAATCGGCGGCAGCGGCAAGCAGCTTGAGCCAGCAGGCCCAGCAGCTGCTCCGTGCCGCAGAGGCATTCAAAACCGCGTAGGCATAGGTGGGGGCCGGTTGCAGAGCTTGGTGAGGGTGCGGCTTTTCACAACGGGGTCTTGAGTTGAAAATCCATTCATGCCGCACACCACATAGGGAGCAACGGCCACTGGCTCAGTTGTTGCTCATGGCACGCACTTCGTCCAGGCTGGTCAGGCCTTGCAGCACTTTTTCCAACCCATCCTGCCGCAGCGTTTGCATGCCTTCCGAAAGTGCCTGGGCCTGAATTTCTTCTGCTCGCGCGCCTTTCTGGATCATGCGGCGCAAGTCGCGTGACACGGTCAGCAGTTCGTGCAGGCCCACCCGTCCTTTGAAGCCACGGTTGTCGCACTTGGGGCAGCCGGGTGAGTGGTAGTGCATGAGCTGGCCTTGCACACCAAAACGCGCCACCCACTCGGCCAGCAAGTCCTGGCGGGTGCGCACGGGTGTTGCGCCATAGGCATGCATGAAGTCGTCCAGCAGCTCGTCGATTTGCTCCTGCGTGGCGGGCTTGCTGACCTTGCAGTCCTTGCAAAGGCGGCGCCCCAGCCGCTGGGCCAGCACGGCCAGCAGCGAGTCGGCGAAGTTGAACGGGTCCATGCCCATGTCCAACAGGCGGGTGATGGTTTCGGGGGCGCTGTTGGTGTGCAGGGTAGACATCACCAAGTGACCGGTCAGCGAAGCCTCGATGGCCATGTGCGCGGTTTCGGCGTCGCGAATTTCACCCACCATGATCACGTCGGGGTCTGCCCGCAAAAATGACTTGAGTGCCTTGGCAAAGGTCCAGTCGATTTTGGGATTGATCTGTACCTGCCGCAGCCCAGGTTGCGTGATTTCAACCGGGTCTTCCGCCGTCCATATTTTGGTGCCCTCGTCGTTGATGAAACCCAACGCAGAGTGCAACGTGGTGGTTTTACCCGAGCCCGTGGGGCCTACACACAACACCATGCCATATGGGCGTTTGATGGCCCAGCTCAGTTTTTCGAAATTGCGGGGTGACAAGCCAATGTTGTCCAGCGGCAACGGCTTGGACGCAGCCAGCAAACGCATGACCACATCTTCCACTCCGTTTGCCGTGGGGATGGTGGCCACCCGCAATTCCAGCTTGTGATGGGGAGAGTACTTGGCGAAATTGATCTTGCCATCCTGTGCGCGCCGACGTTCTGAAATGTCCAGGTCGCACATGATCTTGATGCGGGCCACCATCGCAGAGCGGTAAGAAGGGGGCAGCTCCAAGTAGTTTTTCAACTGCCCGTCTTTGCGAAAGCGCACCCTGATCTTGCTTTTGCCGGCCGGGCATTCAATGTGGATGTCAGACACGCCCTGCTCATGCGCCTCGATGATCATGGTGTTGATCAGGCGCACCAACTGGTTGTCGTTTTGCTCTACCGGATTGGCATCAGCGTCTTCTGACGCCTCCGGCGTGTCTGACTGCATCTGGGCCAACAGTGAGCTGCCATCGATGGCGGGCATGTCAGCGCGACCAGATGAATTGATTTCGAACCCATGGTGTTTGTAGGCTGGAACCAGCGCATTCAGCACGGTGCCCAGTTTCGCAAGGGTGGCCACCACTTTGGTCTGGGTGGCAAATTCCAGCTCGCTGATGGCAGCCCGGCGTGTGGGGTCTTCCATGGCCACAACCAGGCGCCCGTCGCGCAGGATGAGTGGCAACAGCTCCAGGCGTTCGGCCAACGCAAAATTAACGGCCTTCAGTGCCGCGTTTTCAACCGGGAACGTGGCCGTGTCCACGATGGGGTAGCCCATTTTGTGGGCCAGCGCGGTTTGCAGGTTTTCGCGGGTAACCAGGCCTTTGCTGACCAACAATTCACCCAGCGGCGTGCCCTGCGCCTTGCTTTGCAGTTGCAGGGCCTCGCGCAACTGGTCATCGGTGATCATGCCCAACGCCACCAGCGACTCGCCCAGTCGCATGACGGGCAGCTTGGACTGCATGTCGATGGCTTCAATGAGCTGATCGGGCGTGATGATCTGGTGGCTGACCAGCACATCACCCAGCTTGCGCTTGCGCAACTTGTCCTGCTCGACGATGACCTGGTGCAGCTCACCTGCACTGACGCTGGACTGAGCGACCAGGATTTCGCCCACACGGCTGCCCACGCTGTAGCTGCGGTAGGCATGCCGAGGAATGAACACCCGCGACACACTGCCCACATTGCCCAGCGGCGGAAACAGGAACAAGCCTTGCTCCAGCTCCACGTGCCCGATGGTGTCGCCTTCCAGCACCGTGCCATCTGAGTACGTGACCACAAATGGCGACACGGGGTGATGCGACAACAGGTCGGCATGCGGGTCTGCCGTGTTGGCCACATCGGGGTTGATGGGCTCGTCCAGATCGAGCCTGCGAAACTGCTGGAACCGCACTGCAATGGGCTTCTGGCCTCGCGCGATCTGCACAGAAATCATCGCGCCGCGCAGGTCAAAATGCATCAGCAGGGTGCGCGTGGTTTTCTGGTTCGTGCCCTCCAGCAAGCCCTTGAGCGGTCCGGATGACGTTTCAACCTGCGGGTACGCAGCAAACGGAGGCGTGGGCCACCAGAATGCGTTGGGGTTTTCTTCGTCGAGGGTAGGGGGGCGGGTGTCGTAAAAGGACATGGCTACCAAATGAAACAGCTGCGGAAGGCTTGCAAATTTGAGTGCACGCAGCTTAACGGATGCCACGCCAATCGGCTTGACAATTCACCAACCAAATCACCGCTATAACTATGCACACAACACCCAAGGTCTTCGGTTGGCAACGGCTTTGGCGCGCCGTCTGGCTGCTGCTGCCCATGGCGGCACTGGCCAGCTCACCGCTCGACATCAACACCGCGACCGAGGCCGACCTGGACAGCCTGAAAGGCGTCGGCCCAGCCACCACCGCCCGCGTTCTGGCCGAACGCAAGAAGGGCGAGTTCGCCAGCTGGGCCGACCTGATGTCGCGGGTGAAAGGCATCAAAAACCCGGCTGCAGCCAAGTTGTCGGCACAGGGCTTGACGGTGAACGGCTTGCCCTACCCAGCCGATGCCAGAACAAACGCCCGAGCAGTCGACCCACAGTGATGCTTTCAGTGAGGCTTTGGCCGCTGGCACGTGCCGTGCGCAGCGATGCATGCCCGCAGAAAACCCTCTGATTGCCAGATGAACGCCAGCGGAGGGCCAGGTCACCGCTTTTTTCAACCCGCCGCACCGAACCCGCCACCACCAGGGGTGTGAACTTCAAACACATCACCGGGCAACATGGCCGTGCTGCCGATGTGGCCCAGCAGCTCCACGCGGCCATCGGCCCGCACCACGCGGTTGATGCCGGGTTGCCCCGCGTGCCCGCCGGCCATGCCAAACGCTGGAAACACCCGCCCGTTGGACAAAATGCTGGCCGTGACCGCCTCCAGAAAGCGCACGCGGCGCACGCCCCCATCGCCCCCACGCCAGCGCCCTGCCCCGCCCGAACCTTTGCGGATGGCATACCCCTCCAGCCGCACCGGGAAGCGGAACTCCAGCACTTCTGGGTCGGTCATGCGGGAGTTGGTCATGTGGGTCTGGACCACCGCTGTGCCGTCAAACCCGCCCACCAGTTGGCCGCTTGCGTCGAACACACCGCCGGCGCCGCTGCCACCTGAAATGGTTTCGTAGTACTGCACGCGTTCGTTGCCAAAGGTGAAGTTGTTCATGGTGGGCTGCGCCCCTGCCATCACCCCCAAGGCACCCAGCAGCGCGTTGGTGATGCAGGTGGACGTTTCCACATTGCCCGCCACCACCGACGCAGGCGGCAACGGGTTCAGCATGCAGCCCGGCGGAATGATGACCTGCAGCGGTTTCAGGCACCCGGCGTTGAGTGGAATGTCGTCGTCCACCAGCGTGCGGAACACGTACAGCACCGCCGCCATGCACACCGCACGCGGGGCGTTGAAGTTGTTGGTTTGCTGCGCGCTGGTACCCGAAAAATCAACCACCGCGCTGCGACTGGCCGCGTCAATGGCTACGGCCACGCTGATGTGCGCACCGTTGTCCAGGTTCAGCGTGAACGAGCCCTGGTTCATGCGCTGCGCCAGCCCGGTGATGGCACGGCGCACCGCCTCTTCGGCGTTGTCTTGCACGTGTTGCATGTAGGCCTGCACCACCGGCAGGCTGAACTGATCAACCATGCGATTGAGTTCTTGCACGCCTTTTTCGTTGGCGGCAATCTGCGCCTTCAGGTCGGCCACGTTCTGCTGTGGGTTGCGGCTGGGCCATTGCGTGGTGCCACCGCCCGTGCCCAACAGGTCGAGCAACTCGGCCTCGCGCAGTACGCCACGGTCCACCAGCTTGAAGTTCTGGATCTGCACGCCCTCTTCGTCAATGGTGGTGGAAAACGGCGGCATGGAGCCGGGCGTGATGCCCCCGATGTCCGCATGGTGGCCCCGAGAACCCACGTAGAACATCGGTGTGTCGCCGCCCAAAAACACCGGCGTGATGACGGTCACGTCGGGCAGGTGCGTGCCGCCGTGGTACGGGTCGTTCAGCACGTACACGTCGCCGGGGGCCATGCGGCCTGCGTTGGCCTTGATGACCGTCTGGATGCTTTCGCCCATGCTCCCCAGGTGCACGGGCATGTGCGGGGCGTTGGCAATGAGGTGGCCTGCTGCGTCGAACAGCGCGCACGAAAAATCGAGCCGCTCCTTGATGTTGACCGAGTGTGCGGTGTTTTGCAGCTGCAACCCCATTTGCTCGGCAATGTTCATGAACAGGTTGTTGAATACCTCCAGCAGCACCGGGTCCACCTGCGTGCCCGCAGCAAAAACAGCAGCACGTTGTTCAACACGAACAAGCGATAGATGGTCAAAACACGTTAAATTTGCGACCCAGCCGGGTTCCACCACGGTGGTTGCGTTTTTCTCGGCAATGATGGCCGGGCCAGCCACTGCGTCGCCTGGGCGCAGGTCTTCGCGCACCACCAGGGCGGTGTCGTGCCAGGCACCGCCCGAATACATGCGCACCGTGTCACGGCGGGGCAAATCGCCGTTGGCAAGGGTACGTGGCGGGTGCAAGGGCAGCCGGGGCTCGGCTGGCGCGTCGCTCGCCACCACCGCCTCGACCGACACGGCCTCCACCATCAGGCGTTTGCCCGCCATGAGGAAGGCGAAGCGCTGCTGGTAGGCCGCTTCAAAGGCTTGGGTAACGGCCAAAAGCGTGGCCGCAAAGATGGCCGCCGTGGGCGCAGACTGCATGGCAGTTGACGCCCCCGCCTGACCGAGCGTTGCTGCCGAGCCGGTCGTGCCCTGTGTGTGGGTTGCAGGCACGGTCTGCGCTGCGGGGTCGGCCTGACTCTCCAGGGCTGGCCAAGGCACCACCAGCGCCGAGTCGCTGCCCTCATAACGCACGTGCACCCGGCGTTTAACGGCCACGGTGCCGCTGCTGAGTTGCTGGCGTTGCAGCTCGGCCACAGCAGCGCCAGTCAGTGCGTCCAAGGCCTTCATCACGGCGGGCAGTGCGGCGGCATCCAGTGGCAACTCCACCGCCTGTTCCTTGATGACGTTCTGGTCGGCCAGGCCCATGCCGTAGGCACTCAACACCCCCGCCAGCGGGTGCACCAGCACGCGGGTCATGCCCAGCGCGTCGGCCACCAGGCAGGCGTGCTGCCCGCCTGCACCGCCAAAGCACTGCAGGGTGTAGCGGGTGACGTCATAGCCCCGCGCCACCGATATTTTTTTGATGGCGTTGGCCATCTGCTGCACGGCAATGCTCACGAAGCCCTCGGCGCACGCCTCGGGGCTGAGGGCGGGTACATCGCCGCCAGCGGACGTGCCGGTGCCGGTGCCGGTGCCGGAAGCCGACGCAGAAGCAGAAGCAGAAGCCTGACCACGCTGCGCCTGGTTCACCTGCGCTGCCAGCGCTGCAAACGCATGGCGCACGGCATCGGCATCCAGTGCCTCGTTGGCACCGGGGCCAAACACCTTGGGGAAATAGGCGGGCTGGATTTTGCCCAGCAGCACGTTGGCATCGGTCACGGCCAGCGGGCCGCCGCGCCGGTAGCTGGCCGGGCCGGGGTTGGCCCCGGCGCTTTGCGGCCCCACGCGAAAGCGCGAGCCGTCAAATGCCAGCAGCGAACCGCCGCCCGCCGCCACGGTGTGGATGCTCATCATGGGCGCGCGCATGCGCACACCGGCCACCTGGGTTTCAAACTCGCGCTCGAAATCGCCTGCGTAATGGCTCACGTCGGTGCTGGTGCCGCCCATGTCAAAACCGATCACCTTGACCCCACCGGCCAAAGGAGACGTGCCCTGCAAAGATGCCAAACCCTGACCCGCCTGCCCTGCCACGTCCTGAAAGGCAATCTCCGCCGTCCGGGCCATGCCCACGATGCCGCCTGCCGGGCCGGACAGGATGGCGTCTTTGCCCTGAAACGCGTGCGCATCGGTCAGCCCGCCGCTGGACTGCATGAAAAACAGCTTCACGCCCGGCATGTCGGCGGCCACCTGGTCCACGTAGCGGCGCAGGATGGGTGACAAATAGGCATCGACCACCGTGGTGTCGCCCCGGCTGACGAACTTCATCATGGGGCTGGTGCCATGGCTGGTACTCACCTGGGTGAAGCCCACCTCGCGCGCCAGTTCAGCCGCCCGCGCCTCGTGCGCGGTGTAGCGGTAGCCGTGCATGAACACCACGGCCACGCTGCGCAGGCCTGCGTCATACGCAGCCCACAGGCGCTCGCGCAGATGGTCTTCGTACAGCGGCTCCACCACATCGCCATGCGCACCCATGCGTTCTTCGGCCTCGATCACACGCGCGTACAGCAGCTCGGGCAGCACGATGTGGCGGTCAAACAGGCGGGGGCGGTTTTGGTAGGCAATGCGCAGCGCGTCGCGGAAGCCCTTGGTGGTGACCAGGAGCGTGGGCTCGCCCTTGCGCTCCAGCAGGGCGTTGGTGGCCACGGTGGTCCCCATCTTCACGCAGGCCACCTGCTCTGGACTGATGGCCTCGCCAGGTGCCAGGCCCAGCAGGTGGCGGATGCCGGCCACTGCCGCGTCGCGGTACTGCTCGGGGTTTTCGCTGAGGAGTTTGTGGGTAAGCAGCTCCACCCCGCCATCGGGCTTGGGGCGACGCGCCACGATGTCGGTGAAGGTGCCGCCCCGGTCTATCCAGAACTGCCAGCGGGGATCGAGGGTTGGGGTCATGAGAATCACCAAAACGTCAATAGCAAACTATTGAATACAGAAAAGCGTTAGAGCCACTTTTTATTTATAAAATGTTTCAAAGCGATGCCGCTGCCCGCGCCGCCTGGTCGTACATGCCCGACAGCACGCGCAGCAGGCGGGCCAGCTCGCCAATGTCTTTGTTCAGCGCGTCGTCGGCGTTCAGCGCGTTGATGAGGCAGCTTTCGCGAATTTCGCGGTAGCGCTGCACATAGGCCTTGCCCGCTTCCGTTGCGGCGTAGGTCACCTCTTTGCCCACCTTGTGGCTGGCCACCACGCCCAGGCCTTGCAGCTTTTTGAGCGAGTAGTTGATGAGGTGGGTGTCTTCCACGTTCATGATGAAACAGATGTCGGCCAGCCGCTTGTCACGCGCCCGGTGCGTCACGTGGTGCAGCACCAGCACGTCCAGCGGCATCAGGTCTTTCAGGCCCGCTGCGGCCATGCAGTGGATGACCCAGCGGTGAAAGGCGTTGCCCGCCACGATGAGGCCGAACTCGAACTCGCTCATCTCCGCGCTTTGCGGCGACACCAGGTGCGCCGACGACACGATGGGCCCGGAAGTTGCGACAGCTTCGGCCTGACTTGCCTGGGTACGGGTACCTGACACTGGTTTGGTGCTTGCCATGCGTGTGCCCTGTGACAGTGGTGGTTGTGGTGGTGCGTGGAGGTTGGGCTGTCTGCCCAGTTGCAGCAAAGTCTATGTTTTTTACCGACGATTTGCCAACGATTTGTTGACGTTAAGGGAAAACACCCATCACAATGCACCGGCGAGCCTTCTACATTCAACGCTTCTTCAACCCGTCTTCAACACGCCCCCACCTGTTCTCAACCCGCCTTTCACCTGCCCTGTAACCGCCCCTTTTTGACTGGAGTGCTTCATGAAACGCCGTGCCTTTCACCTCACGCTGGCTGCCGCCGCGCTGGCCGTCAGCTCAGCCTCGTTCGCCCAAACCAAGTGGGACTTGCCTGCGGCCTACCCGGCCACCAACTTCCACTCGGTGAACCTGGCCACCTTTGCGGCTGACGTGGAAAAGGCCAGCGGTGGCAAACTGAAAATCACGGTGCACCCCGGCGCTGCGTTGTTCAAAGCACCTGAAATCAAGCGTGCGGTGCAAGGTGGCCAGGCCCAGGCCGGCGAAATTCTGATGGCGGCCTACCAGAACGAATGGCAGATGTTTGGCGCTGACGGCCTGCCCTTTTTGGCCACCAGCTATGACGATTCGCTGAAGCTGTACAAAGCGCAAAAGCCCATCCTGGAGAAAAAGCTGGCCGAGCAAGGCATGGCCCTGCTGTACACCGTGCCCTGGCCACCCCAAGGCATTTACAGCATGAAGCCTGTGAACAGCGCGGCTGACCTGAAGGGCAGCAAGTGGCGCGCCTACAGCCCAGCCACCAGCCGCATTGCCGAACTGGTGGGTGCACAACCCGTCACCGTGCAGGCGGCCGAACTGTCGCAGGCGCTGGCCACCGGCGTGGTGGAAACCAACATGACTTCAGGCGCCACCGGCGTGGACAGCAAGCTGTACGAGCACATGAAGCACTACTACGACGTGCAGGCCTGGTTGCCCAAAAACGCCGTCATCGTGAACAAGAAGGCGTTTGACGCGCTCGACAAACCCACGCAAGACGCGCTGCTGAAAGCCGCCGCCGACGCCGAAACCCGTGGCTGGGCCGAGTCGCGCAAGGTCAACACCGACACCCTGGCCACCCTCAAATCCAAAGGCATGGCCGTTGCTGCCCCGTCCGCCCAGCTGAAAGCCGACATGCAAAAAGTGGGCGAAACCATGGTGAAAGAGTGGCTGGACAAAGCCGGCCCCGAGGGCAAAGCCATGCTGGAAGCCTTCCAGAAATAAGCGGTTGGGCCGCGGCCTGTTCACCCCGCCTCATGGGTGGCTGCTGCATGCAGCCTGATGTGTGCTCAGCCCCCGTAACAAGGGGCTGACCCCCCATCAACCCTGGATTGGGGTTTGCACGCAAGCCGCGCACGCAGTACCCCGTCCGCACATCAACCCGACCGCCGGCCAGATGGCAAACAGCGGGCCAACCTTCATGCTTCAACGGGAACCACGCCGTGCGAAACACCCTGAACTTCATTTACCAGTCGTCTGCCTGGGCCGCTGCGGCTGCCATGGTGGGTGTGCTGGTCATGGTGCTGCTGTCCATTCTGGGCAGGCTGCTGCATTTCCACCTGCCCGGCACCGACGCCTATGCGGGCTACGCCATGGCGGGCGCGGGCTTTCTGGCGCTGGCGCACACCCTTAAAAAGGGTGAGCACATCCGCGTCACGCTCATCATTGGCAAGCTCACGGGCAAGGCCCGCAAAGGGCTGGAGCTGTGGGCACTGAGCGCAGCGGTGGCACTGTCGGGCCTGTTTGCGTTTTACGCCTGGCGGCTGGTGCTGCAAAGCCGCGAGTTCAACGACATATCCACCGGCAACGACGCCACACCGCTGTGGATTCCGCAGCTGCTGATGGCCGTGGGCACCACGGTGCTGCTGATTGCATTCATGGACGACTGGCTGCTTGAACTGCTGGGCCAGCGCACCCAGGCAGACAACGAAGGAACCCACCATGAGTGACATGGCCATCACCGGGCTGCTGTTGGTGGGCCTGTTTGCGCTGCTGGGCAGCGGCGTGTGGATCGGCCTCACCCTGGCAGGCGTGGCCTGGCTGGGCATGGAGCTGTTTTCGTCCCGCCCGGCGGGCGATGCCATGGCGCTGACCATCTGGGGCTCGTCCAGCAGCTGGACGCTCACCGCCCTGCCCCTGTTTGTGTGGATGGGCGAAATTCTGTTTCGCACCAAACTGTCCGAAAGCATGTTCAAAGGCCTGGCCCCATGGGTGAATGCCCTGCCCGGCAGGCTGCTGCACACCAACGTGATTGGGAGCACCATTTTTGCGGCGGTGTCGGGCTCGTCGGCAGCCACCTGCGCCACCATTGGCAAGATGACCATCCCCGAGCTGCAGCGCCGTGGCTACCCCATGGACAAGGTCATTGGCTCGCTGGGTGGCGCGGCCACGCTGGGGTTGCTGATTCCCCCGTCCATCATCATGATCGTGTACGGCGTGGCGGCCGAGGTGTCCATTGCCAAGCTGTTTGTGGCAGGCGTGCTGCCTGGGCTGTTGCTGGCCTCGTTGTTCAGCGGCTCGCTGGTGATCTGGGCGCTGATGAACCCCGACCAGGTGCCCGAGGCCGACGCTGACATGACGTTTGCCGAGAAGCTTCAAGCGTCACGCCACCTCATTCCCGTGGTGGCCCTCATTGCGGCGGTGATCGGGTCCATTTACACCGGCGTGGCCACGGCCACCGAGGCGGCAGCCATCGGCGTGGTGGGCTCGCTGGTGCTGTCGGGCCTGCAGGGCTCGCTGAACCGCAAGACTTTTGCCGATGCCCTGCTGGGTGCCACACGGCTGTACTGCATGATTGCCCTCATATTGGCCGGGGCGGCCTTCCTGACGCTGTCCATGGGCTACATCGGCCTGCCGCGCCACCTGGCCGAATGGGTGGGCAGCCTGGGGCTGAGCCCGGCCATGTTGCTGGTGGCACTGGCCATTTTTTACATCGTGCTGGGGTGTTTTCTGGACGGCATTTCCATGGTCGTGCTGACCATGGGCGTGATCTTGCCCACCGTGACGGCGGCGGGCATCGACCTGATCTGGTTTGGCATTTTCATCGTCATCGTGGTCGAAATGGCACAAATCACGCCGCCCGTGGGCTTCAACCTGTTTGTGATGCAGGGCATGACGGGCAAAGAAATCACCTACATCGCACGTGTGACGCTGCCCTATTTCGGCCTGATGGTGCTGGCCGTGCTGATGCTGTGGTGGTTTCCGCAAATCGTGACGTGGCTACCTGCGCGCATGTAGCGTGCAGCACAGTGAGCAGCGACGGGCCGCACCGGGAAACCCCTGTTGGCAGCCCGACGCACCGTGCTGACAATGCCCGCATGACAGCCTGCCCGCACCACCCCCCTTGCATCATCGACGTGGAGGCTTCTGGCTTTGGGGCGGGCAGCTATCCCATTGAAGTGGGTGCAGCCCTGTCTGACGGGCGTGCGTACTGCAGCCTGATCAACCCCGAGCCCGACTGGCGGCACTGGGAGCCCACTGCCGAGTCGGTGCACGGCATCACCCGCGACACATTGGCCACCCACGGCAAACCCGCACACGTGGTGGCGGCAGACCTCAACCGGTGCCTGAAAGGCACCACCGTGTACACCGACGCGTGGTACCACGACTACCAGTGGCTGGCCCGCCTGTTTGACGCGGCCGAAATGCCGCAGCTGTTCCAACTGCAAGACCTGCGTCAACTGCTGACCGAACCGGCCATGGCCATCTGGGACGACACCAAAACCCAGGTGATGCTGAGCATGTCCCTGGCACGCCACCGTGCCAGCAACGATGCCAAGGTGTTGCAACAAACCCTGATCAAGGTACTGGCCCTTCAAGGGCAGGCCGCCGCTGCGGTGACCTGAGCGCCTGACAGCGGTTACTTGATGCGGGTGCCGGCGCTGTCGGTGATGCCGACATCGATCCGGATGCCCTCTCGCACGCTCATGGACACCGTGCAAAACTCTTCGAACTGAGCCAGCGCGCGATCAAGGTGGGGCATGGCACCCCATTGGCCACCCAAAGTGATTTCGACCTTCAGCGTGCCAATGCGCAGGCGGTTGGCTTCGTTGCGCACGACGTCGGCCGACACTGTGGCCGACAACGGGCCAGGGTCCTGTTTGAATTTGTTCAGCGAGAACGTCAGGCTGGCGCACAGGCAATTGGCCACGGCAGCCATCAGCAGCCGATCGGGCGAAGGCCCCTCGCCTTTGCCCAAGGGCTCGGGTTCATCGACCCGCAGATCGGTCATACCTGGCCCGAAATCAACCAAGAACTGATACCCCGACTGGCGGGTGATGGTGACCAACGATTGTGTGTTCATGTTATGTACCCGGTGAATGTCTCCAACCACAAAACCTGCGCTTGCCAGCACAGATGATGTGCCCCTCACCTTAACAGCACATGTACAACCCAAATATCAAACATCCATCACAGTTTGTTGCCATTAAACAATGACACATCACCCCCCACCGCGTTGGGTGTAGAGGTCAAACCGCTTCATGAACGCATGGCGCTGCCCGGCGTCCAGCCCAGCAAATACAAACCGCACGCCCAGCCGGGGCAGCCGCACCAGCGCAATCACCCGGTCGGGCAACACGGCCCAGCTCAGCGTCAAGGTGCCGGGCGGGATGTCGGCACACACCGTGTTGCACTGGCGTTGCCAGGTGCATGCCCCCAGCGCTGCGGGCAGCATGGCCAGCCACTCGGCCTCGGTGCAGCCCATGTCCCGCTCGAACTCAGCCGCGTAACTGGACTGCATGGCCTCAGCCGCCCGCGATCGGTGGCCAGATGGCCAAGGCATCGCCGGCTTGCAACACGTGCGTGCCGCGCTGCTCGGGGGCGATGTAGCGCCCGTTGACCAGCACCAGGTGCACCATCTTGTCGGGCAGTCCGTAGGGCGTGTACACCTGCAGCACCGTGGCCCCGTCGGGCACCTCCAGCTCGACCTGGTTGGCGCGGCGGGCATCGGGTGGCAGGTAATCTGTCAGCGTGGCAAACAGTTTGAATGTGATGTTCATGTTGCGGTGCATTCTGCCGCTGGCCATTCACCCTTGTGCGGGACAGGGGATGTGCCCAGCGGTGCTTCAGGAGCGCCTGCGGGCATCGGCAGCACCATTCCATTGCCCTTGCGCTTGCGCCGTGGCCAGGTAGGCAGGCATGAGTTGCGTGGGGTCGGCCATCAGGCGGTCCTTCCATTCACCCAGCTTCACGCGGCCCTCCACCAGCCCGCGCATCACGCCCACGTGCTGCGTCCAGCCCACGCTGTTGCAACCCACCAGCACGTCGCCGTCAAACTGCAGGCTCAGTGCCTTGTGGTTGGGCAGGTCCACCAGCTCGGCATGCTCGCCACCGGCCACGCCTTCCCAGTTGCCAAAACTGGTTGAAATGAGGCCCAGCGTGTCCAGCACGTTGATCTGCGTCACACCTTTCAGCACCGCTGCCTTGCCCACCATGTTCATGGCGGCCACATAGGCCTGGTCGGCCGCATTCGGTTGGATGGCGCTGACAATGGTTTTGCCGCTGACCTGGTCAAACGCCTCGGCGCAATCGCCTGCCGCGTAAATGCCGGGCACATTGGTTTGCATGTGTTCGTCGGTCAGCACACCTTGCAGGCACATCACGCCAGAGCCTTCCAGAAAGCCCATGGCAGGCTTCACGCCGGTGGCGCTGATGACCAAGTCGGCGTCGATGACCACACCCGTGGACAGCTTGACCTGCATGGCCCCGCCTGCCGATGCCCCACCCAGCCCAATGGCCGCACCCACTCGTTCCAGCAAACCGGGCGGCGGCAACTCGATGCGGTCGACCCGCGCACCGGTGTGCACGGCAATGCCTTTGCCCTCCACCCAGCGGCGGATCATGCCGCCCGCAGCGGGGCCCATCATGCGGGGCACCATTCGGTCGCCCATTTCCACGACGCTGAGCTTCACACCACGCGATGCCAGCGCTTCCATGATGATGCAGCCGATGAAGCCTGCGCCCATTTGCACCACCCGCGCCCCCGGCTTGGCCTTGGCCATGATGGCGCGGGCATCGTCTAGCGTCCAGCAAGTGTGCACGTTGGGCAAATCGATGCCGGGCACCGGTGGCTGGGCAGGTTTGGAACCGCTGGCAATCAACAGCTTGTCAAACGACATTGTGCTGCCATCGCTGAGCGACAGGCGGCGCGCCGCTGCGTCGATGCTGGTCACACGCGTGGTGACGCGCTCGATGCGCAAATCAGCAAAGTGGCTGATGGTTTTGCGAAGATAGGTACCGGATTCGTTGATGTTGCCCATCAGCAGGTACGGAATGGCCATGCGCGAGTACGGTGCCTCGGGCTCGTCGCCCATCAGCGTGATGCGGTCGGCGGGTGCGTGTTTGCGGATGGTTTCGGCAGCAATCACCCCTGCTGGGCCTGCCCCGATGATGATGTGATGGGTCATGAATGGGCTCCGTAAAGCAACGGGGCGCCTACACATCAGCGTAGCCGCCCCAATATTGATAGCTTACAAATGAATACCAGAAAGCGGTAGACACCTTTTTTTCATAAACCAGGGCTGACCTCACCCACACGGCGGGGTCAGCCCTGTCGTGTCACAGGCCCAGGCGCTCGCGCGTTTCGGGCTTGACGGTGCCGTCGCTGTTCCAGCCGCGTACTTCGTAGTACTTGGGCAGCATTTCGGGCAGCTTGCTGACCACGCCTTTGGCGGGACCGGTTTTGGCGGCTTCGGTCAACAGGCGCTTGGGCAGGTTGTCGTCAGCTGACGTGAAACCGGCGTTGTTGTTGAAGTCGCGCTCCATGTTCCAGATGCGCTCGCCAATGTGCGTCAGATGCTCCACCGTGTATTCCTCGCCCACCGCCGCCTGCACCTGGGGTGCCACGTCGGCCAGGGTCCAGGCAAAGCTGGTGAAGATGCACACGCCCGCCGAGTCGAACGCAGCGGTGGCGTCCTGGAAGGCTTTCACCAGTTCAGGCTTGCCGTTGTGCTCGGTGGGCTCGGTTTTCACCGGGATGCCCAGCACTTCAGACGCAATGGTGTAGCCGCGCAGGTGGCACGCACCGCGGTTGCTGGTGGCGTAGGCCAGGCCAATGCCCTGGATGACGCGGCCGTCGTAGGCCGGGAATTCCTGGCCCTTGACGCTCATCGACAGATCGGGGTGGCCGTACTTGGCGGTCAGGCGCTTGGAGCCCTGGCCAATTTCCTTGCCAAAGCCTTCGCCCTTGGCCGTGATTTCAGCAAAGTAAGCCAGTGCCTGGGCTGACCCGAACGGGGCTTCGATGCCCAGCTGCTCCTTGGTCAGCACGCCCATTTCGTACAGCTCCATCACCGCGCCCACGGTGGCACCGAAGCTGATGGGGTCAAAGCCTTCTTCGTTGCACAGCATGTTGGCGTATTGCAGCGCTTCCAGGTCGTTCACGCCGTTGGCAGCACCCAGGGCCCAGGCGGCTTCGTATTCCAAGCCACCCGACGCACCCCAGTACTGGGGCTTGGTGGCCACGGTGAAGTGGCCTTCGTCCATCTTGCTGATGCGGCCGCAGGCAATGGTGCAACCGAAGCAGGCTTGGTTGGTCACCAGGTGCTTTTTGCCATCGGTGGCACGGGGCGTGACCATGGCTTCGGCAGAAATGTCTTTCGCACCGTCGAACTGCACGTCCTGGTGGTTGCGGGTGGGCAGCGCACCCACTTCGTTGATGACGTTCATCAGCACCTGGGTGCCATAGGCAGGCAAGCCCTGGCCGGTCACGCCGTTGTCGGCCAGCACTTTCTTGGCGGCCTTGGTGGCGGCCATGAAGGCTTTGGGGTCGCGGATGTTGCCCACGCCCTTGGTGCCGCGCACGGCAATGGCCTTGAGGTTTTTGCTGCCCATGACCGTGCCCACGCCCGAGCGGCCAGCCGCACGGTGCAGGTCGTTCACGATGGCGGCATACAGCACGCCGTTTTCACCGGCTTTGCCGATGCACGACACGCGCAGCAGCGGGTCTTGCAGGCTGGTTTTGAGGGTTTCTTCCGTCTTCCAGACGCTTTGGCCCCACAGGTGACCGGCATCGCGCAGTTCGGCCACGTCGTCATTGATGTACAGGTACACCGGCTTGGCCGACTTGCCTTCGAAAATGACCATGTCCCAGCCAGCCATTTTCAGCTCGGCACCCCAGTACCCGCCCGAATTGGAACAGGCAATGGCACCGGTCAGCGGGCCTTTGGTGATGACGGTGTAGCGGCCACCTGTGGAGGCCATGGTGCCCGTCAGCGGGCCGGTGGCCCAGATGATTTTGTTGTCGACAGACAGCGGGTCTACCTTGGGGCTCACCTCTTCCACCAGGTATTTGCTGCCCAGGCCGCGCGAGCCCAGGTAGGCGCGTGCCCAGTCCATGTTGAGAGGTTCAGAGGTGACCGTGCCAGCGGTCAGGTTGACGCGAAGTATTTTTCCAGCCCAGGACATGAGGTGTCTCCTGATTCAATAGCTAATTTTGTATGACCATCAAGCGGCAGATGCCGATTGATTGCCCAATTTATCTGCCCACTGCTTCATCTTGTCCATGCCGGTCCAGTTGGCATCGATGAAGGTGATGGCCCCGGTAGGGCAGGCATCGGCACAGGCCGGGTCGCCACCGCACAGGTCGCATTTCTGGACCTTGCCGGTTTCCTGTACGTAGTTGATGGTGCCGAACGGGCAAGCAATGGTGCACACCTTGCAGCCCACACAGGTGGTTTCGTTCACCACCTTGGCGCCGGTGGCCTTGTCGACTTGAATGGCCTCTACGGGACAAGCGTGCAGACACCAGGCTTCGTCGCACTGCGTGCAGGTGTAGGGCACTTTTTTGCCGGTGTGGTGGAAATCGAAAACCTTGATGCGCGACTTCGACGTGGCGTAGACGCCGTAGTTCTCGAACGAACACGCCATTTCACACTGCAAACACCCGGTGCACTTGTCGGGGTTGATGTGCAGGACTTTCTGCATGGTGGGGTCTCCTGGGAAGTTGTAGGAGGTGAGCTGCGAAGGTATGCGCAACGTTTCCTATGTTTGAAATTGCATAGGTATTGTTCAACTCGCCGCAGGCCTTTCAACGCGGGTAAACCCTTGGCACATGGGTCGGCTGTTCAAAATTCTCAAAATGAAACACTTGCGCGCTGGCACGGGTTGTGCAGAGTGCCCCCTGATGACACCGAATCAGCACCCGCAAAAGACCATGCCCCCCCCCTCACGCGACAACCCCGACACCCGCCTTTCGGCACTGCCGGTGGCCGCCAACCGGCTCAAGCGGATTTCGCAGGCCCGGGAAGCGGTGCTGGCCAACCACGACATGGCGCCCCAACCGTTTCTGGATGCCGCCATCGAGCGGTCCTGGCGGCGCTGCCTGCACAACGGTTTCGACCCGAGCAGGCAAGTGCTGTTCGGAGCCATCACGCACCAAGCCGCCCATGACTCGCGTGACGCACACCGCCCCCTGTTGGCAGCCGCTGCGCCGGTCATCCGGTCGCTGACCCGCACCATGCTGCACACGGGTTACTTCGCCATCCTGGCCGACGCAAGCGGTGTGGTCATTGACGTGCAAGGCCCCGTTGACCACCACAACCCGCACGTGGCGGCCATTGCGCGAGTGGGGCTTGACCTGTCTGAAAGCGCGGCGGGCACCACGGCCATCGGCACCACCCTGAGCGAACTGCAGCCAGTCTGGCTGCACAGGGGCGAGCACTTTTTTGAGGACACCACCGTGTTCAGTTGCGCAGGTGCCCCCATCTTTGGCCCTGACCGGCAGTGCATCGGCATGCTGGACCTGACCGGTGCCAACGTCAGCGAACAACCTTCTTTGAAGTACCTGGTGGCGCAGTCGGCCCGCAACATCGAAAACGCATTGGCCCTGTCACAACCGCACAAGCTGTTGCTGCGGGTGAACTGGCCGGGCAGCGTGCCCGGCGGCGACTCCGATGGCCTGCTGTGTATTGACGGCGAAGGCTGGATCACCGGCTGCAACCGGGCCGCTGCCGACATGTTGACCCTGCACGCAGGCAGTTTTCCGGTCCACTGCGACGACGTGTTTGCCTGCCCGTGCCAACACCTGTTCGACGCGGCCCGCGCACACAAACCACCGGCCGATGTGCCACTGTGGTCGGGGTTGCAACTGCAGGTGTGGGCCCAGGCGCACCACAGCCCGCGAGCCTTGGCGGGGCACCCCCCAAGCCATGCGGTACCGCTGAAGGACGTTGAAACTGCCATGATCCGCAAAGCCGTGGACCAAGCCTGCGGCAGCGTGGCCGAAGCGGCCCGCATCCTGGGCATCAGCCGCGCAACGGTTTACCGCAAGATGGGCCGACACTGAGACCGTGGCCCGCACAGCAAGCGAAGGCCCCTTGCCTGGCAAGGAGCCTTCGGACCGTCAAGCTGCGTCAAAGGGTGCAGCGGGTATCAGGGATGCGTCAGCGGGCATCGAGTGACATCAGGGGGCCGTGAGTGTCAAGCCGTGCTGGCGAAACAAACCCTGCAGGTCACCACGGCTGCGCAGCGCCGCCATGGCCGCTTCAATGGCCTGCCCCAGGTCTTTGTGCTGGTTTTTGATGGCCATGCCGATGGGCCACCCGTTGCCAGGCAAGCCGGGCAATTGCAGGGGCGTCAGCTGCAGGTGGGTCTCCCCTTTTTGCTTGGACACCACAGCTTCAGCCTGCGCACGGGTCACGTACGCCGCAGCCGCTTTGCCAGTGGCCACTGCTTCGGCAGCAGCCACACCTGTTTCCAAAATGGACACCTGGTCGCGCAACAGCCCACCGCCGTAGCCCATCAGCACGCTGGCCGCACCCGAGCCGCGCTCGGCTGCCAAGGGCTGGCCTTTCAGGTCTTCGGGCGAGCGCACGTCTGCCACCTTGTGGGTGTCGTGCAGCACCATCAGCACCTGGCGCATGTACGGCGCCAGGATCAGCACCTGCCGGTTTTCGGCCATCAGGTGTTTGTCAACCGGCACGTGAAGCATCACGTCGGCCGGGCCGTACCCCAGGTAGTGGCCACGCCAGACCATGTTGCGCAAGTCGTCACCCATGTTTTCACCGGCATCGAAGGGCAACAACGACAAGCGCAGCCCCAACTCTTTGGCCAGCGCACCGGCAATCGACACATCCAAGCCGGTCTGATCTTGGCCCATGCCGTCGCTGAACGGCGGATTGGCCTTGTACACCGCCACTTTCAGCACACCGCTGGCGCGGATCTTGGCCAGGTCGGTCAACTCGGTTTGCGCCAGGGCGGGCAGGCCCAGCGTCATCACGGCCCCTGCTGCCAGCGCCAGCATGCGCCGGGTCAGGCCAGGGGTGGTGCGGCCAGTCGGTTCAGGTTGCGAAAGCATGGGCGTTGTCTCGGTGCGATTGTTTTTCATACGTGTCGTGTGCCTGTGCTGGGGAGCGGGGGTGTTCAGGGTTCGCGGCGGGTTTCCAGGTAGGTTTTGATGGCCCACACCGCCTCTTGCGTCAGTATGTTCTCAAACGGCGGCATGTACACACGCCCGTCACGCACACGGCCACGGCGCACCGTGCCCGCAAAAAACTCACTCATTTCGGCAAAGCACATGTCTTTCTTGGCCTCATCGGCCAGACCGGTGCAATCGGCGTCGAGCTTGCGCAGGTCGGGCGACATGCCGCCTGAAATGGCTTCCAGACCGTGGCAGCGGGCGCAGTTCTGGTTGTAAGCCGAGGTGCCGATGCGCAGCGCTTCCTTGTGGCCTTCGCCCTTGCTGTAGGGGTTGGCATCCAGCCACTTTTTGCCCAGCTGAGGCAAGGTGGTGGTGTCCACAGACTGCGGCACCACGTCGCCATGCGACCAGGCCAGTGTGGCGGCAGACACGCTCAGGGCGGCCAGCACGATGCCGCGAGCCAATCGAACAAAGGGGGGTTTTGCAAGGTATGTCATGTCTCCGTACTCCGTGACGAACAGGGTGAAAAAGGGTGGGTTCCCAGCCTGATCAGCAATAAGCAGGCCAGTGCCCTCTGCCCCGCACACCCACCGCTTTGGCGTGGTGTTTGCTTGGTGACACCTGGCACAGATACAGACAACCGATTGATCAACTCTGTCACAGGTGTTGATTCATGGAACACATAGAACGAGAATCGCGTGAATTCGAAACACCACCTATCCCCGACAGAGGGAGCCATGGCCGGCACCGGCTTGCCATGGGAAACAGAAGGATGGGAGCAAGCTTTCCCAGACTCTGGAGACAACATGAGCATCATCACAGGGCAGCGTGTCCACGGGCACGCGACCGCCGCACACCCGCCGGGCAACGAGCTGGCCAGCCAGGCCAAACCGTTCGCGGCGGCACACGACCGTTCGGTGTCCTATGGGCTCGAAAGCGACATGGACCCCGACTTCAGCACCGTTGCGCGGGGTGAACTCAGCAGCGCTCTGGAAGAAAGCCGCTTCCTGTTCCAGCACGCCGAGCCGGTGATGGAAACCCTGTACGACCAAATCATGAACACCCACAGCATGGTGTTGCTGACGTCGTCGCGCGGCATGGTGCTGCATTCGCTGGGCGACACCGATTTCGTCGAAAAAGCGGCCCGCGTGGCACTGATACCCGGCGCTGACTGGTCCGAGTCACAAAAAGGCACCAACGCCGTCGGCACGGCACTGGCCGAACAAGAGGCGCTGACCGTTCACGGCAGCCAGCACTTTCTGTCGGCCAACCAGTTTCTGACGTGTTCGTGCGCCCCCATCTTCGACCCCTACGGTCAGGTCATTGGCGCGCTGGACGTGACGGGCGATCACCAGAGCTACCACCACCACACGCTGGCACTGGTGCGCATGTCGGCACAGATGATCGAGAACCACATGTTCGGCGACGTGTTTCACAACGCCGTGCGCATCCACTTCCACGCCCGGCCTGAATTCATGGGCACGCTGGTGGAAGGCATTGCCGTGTTCTCGGCCGAAGGGCGGTTTCTGTCGGCCAACCGCAGTGCCCAGTTTCAGCTGGGGCTGCCCCGCAGCGCGCTGCAGGCGCACACGTTTTCGTCGCTGTTCGGGGCGTCCATTTCCACCATGCTCGATGCGTCGCGCAGCAACCTGGTTCGGCCCTTGCAAGTGGTGCTGCACAACGGCGTGTCGGTGTGGTGCAAGGCCAATTTCAAAGGTCAGGCCACCTGGGACTCGCCAAGGAGCGACCCCGCTGCCACCGGCGCAACGCTGTACCGTGGTCAGGGTGCGGACGCAGGCCCACGACCGGCACCTGCTCAGCCCAACCCAGCACCAAACACCTCGTCCACCTCACCGTGCCGCAAGGGCCATTTTTCGGCCTTGCAGTTTCTGGACACCGGGGACCCACAGGTGTCCATGGTCATCCAGAAGCTGTGCAAGGTGTCAGGGCGGGACATCCCCGTGATGATCCAGGGCGAAACCGGCACCGGCAAAGACCTGCTGGCCAAGGCCATACACAGCGACTCGACGCGGGCGGGCCAGCCCTTCGTGTCGGTGAACTGCGCGTCCATTCCCGACTCGCTCATCGAGTCCGAGCTGTTCGGCTACGAAGAAGGCGCGTTCACCGGGGCCCGCAAAAAAGGGGCGTCTGGGCGCATCATGCAGGCTCATGGCGGCACCCTGTTTCTCGATGAAATTGGCGACATGCCCAAGCACCTGCAGGCCCGCCTGCTGCGGGTGCTGCAAGAGCGCAAGGTCAGCCCGCTGGGCGCGGGCAAAGAGGTCGAGGTGGACGTGGTGGTCATCAGCGCCACGCACAAAAACCTGAAGGCCATGATTGCCCGTGGCGAGTTCCGCGAAGACCTGTACTACCGCCTCAACGGTCTGGTGGTCAAGGTGCCCCCTTTGCGCGAACGCATCGACTTCGAGGTGGTGACCGAAAAAATCCTCAAATCTTTGTGCGACGCCGGTCAGCACATCGACGTGTCGCCTGTGGTCATGGACATGTTCAAGCGCTACCCGTGGCCCGGCAACATACGGCAACTGCACAACCTGCTGCGCACGGCCGTGGTCATGGTGGGGGACGAAGGCCAGATCCGGCCCGACCACCTGCCCGATGATTTCCTGGAAGAGTTGAACCACCTGCCGCCTGCCGCACCCACGCTGCCTGCGCACGCTCGCCCGGCATTGCAACCCGTGCTGACCGGCGCAGAAGTGACTGGCGAGTTCACCTTCGACAACACGCCCGCCGTCATGGCCAGTGCCCCGGCCGACCCACGCCAGCGCTTGCAAGACGTGGCACTTGCGGCCATGACGCAGATGCTGCGTCTGCACAACGGCAACGTGTCGGCCGCAGCCAAGGCGCTGGGTGTGTCGCGCAACACCATTTACCGCAAAAAAGACCTGCTGCCGCCTGACCTGCTGCGCTAGTCGCGTTTGGGGGCCTCGGGCGGGTTGGGCCCAGCAACAGGTACACGGTCCATCCAGGCGCGCTCCAGCTCGCGCCAGGCGCGCTGGGCGTTGAAACCGTGGCGCTCGGCGTAACCCGCCCAATGCGCATAGGCGGGCAACGTCAACAACGCGGTGTCGTGCGGGGAGGCCCCGGCATCCATGGCCGCCCACACGCGGTCGCGCAACGCGACCAGGTAGCCACGGGTGGCCAGCAAGGCAGCCGGGGTGTCACCTGCCGCGCAGGCCACTGACACCGCAGCCGACACCACACCTTTGGGCCGCAACGCCACCAAGCGGTCCAGCGCGGCCAGCCAGCCTTCCACACTGCCCTGGGCCAGTTCGGGCACCCTGCCCTCGTAGGCCAGCCCACCGGCCCACAACCAGCCTGCGGCAGGCAGCCACAGCATCAGGTCGCCGTCGGTATGCCCCTGTTCTGCAGGCAACACGTGCAGGCGGTGGCGGCCCCACAGCAGGTCCTGGCCGGGCACCAGCCGATGGGTAGGCAACACAATTCGCGTGCCACGCATGGCATCGGCACCCACGCGGGTGGCCAGGCTTTCCAGGCACTGCGGGCACCGCGCGGCCATGGCACCGGCCGTTTCGCGCAGGGCGTAAATGGCCTCGGCATCGGCAAAGGCCGCGTTGCCCAGCACGTTCTCGGCATGGGCATGGGTGTTCACCACCGCAAACACGTTGGCCCCCGTCTGGCACCGCAACGACGAACGCACACGCACGCCGTGGAGCAAGCTGGGGCCGGGGTCGATCACCAGTGCGCGGGTGCCATCGACCAGTGCCGACACCGGCATCACGAAACCGGCGTTGGCCGCCGCCACGTCGGCCACAGCGGGCGGGGACCACACCCACACACCGTCCGCCACCTGCTGCCAGGGCACCGCCGCATCGGCCGCGTCACACGCTGCCTGCCCAACCGCCGCGCCCGCACCCACACCCACACCCACACCCACACCCACACCCACACCTGCACCTGCACTCGCAACTTGCCCCAGCAGGCAGCACAGCGCTGCTTGGCCAAGCCAGCGCCAAATGGTTTGACTGTTCATTGCGTCCTTCGTTGGTCACCACACGCATCCGCACACCGCGCATGGCCTGGTCCTTGACCAGTCGTTGACGGGCAGTTGCCCAGTAGTTGCCCAAGCGTTGCCACACGTTGCTCCACATTGGAACAACTGCGCCAGCCCGAACAGGCCACCACGCGCCTGCACACGGCTACGCGCCACACGCCAACGCGTGGCACCGATATTGCGTTCCAGCACACACTGCGCCCCGCACTGTTACCCACGCAGACACAAACCATGCCAACCACCACCCGCTCGGCCACGCCCGCAGCGCCCCGCCCGGTTCATGCCCGCATGCTGGGTGCCGCCCTGGTGCGCCACCTGCCGGGGGCAGGCGCACCGACAGTGTCGCTGGAGCACCAGCCGCACGGGCTGTTCCTGCTGTGGCTGGCCTACATGGGCTTGCTGGCATTCGGCGCACAGCTGCTGTGGCAGGCCGGTGTGTGGCACCGCCTGATGGAGGTGGACCCCACCCGTCTCACGCTGGCCATTGTGTGGCTGTTCGTGGGCTGCTCGCTCTGGAGCGGCAAGCGCGCCTGGGTGCTGGGCCAGCAGCGGCTGTGGCTGACCACACCACCCAACGACAGCACCGCCCACACAGCGGACATGGCCCACACACCCGTCATGACCGCCCAGGCCACCCGCGCAATCTCGTGGGCCGACGAATTTGCACGCCCGTACCCCACCGGGCACAACGCACACAGAGGACACGGCGCGCAAACCATGCGCAACGAATACGGCGCGCCCGATGCCACTGTGCGCATGCAGGTGCTGGGCGAGCGCGTGCACGGCCCGCACGAAATGGCCTGGTGGCTCAACGGCATTCAGCTCAAGCTGGGGTTGCTGGGCAAGGTCATCGGGTTTTCCATCCTGGCGTACCAGCTGGGGCAAACCGACAGCTTCGACCCCAGCCAGTCGGCACAGCTGCTCAAAAACCTGACCGGCGGGCTGGGCATCGCGCTGCTGACCACGGTCACGGGCCTGTGCGGCAACATCCTGCTGGGGCTGCAGTTGATGCGGCTGGACCGCTACGCCGACGCGCTGGTGGCCGACATCCTGATGTGGCAACCCGCCAGCGGGAAGGACTGACCCATGGCCATTGGCCGCCCGGTGCGCGACACGGAAGTGGACCCCTTCTACGACATGTTGTTCAACATGTTGATCGCCTTCGTGTTCTGCTTCGTGGTGGCGCTGCTGGCGTTCAACCCCAAGGCCCGCAAGTCGGGCGACATACCGGCCAAGGCGGAATTCATGATCACCATCTCGTGGCCCGACAACAACCCCAACGACATCGACACCTGGGTACAGGAGCCCAGCGGCAAGGTGCTGTGGTTCAGGCAGCGCGACGCAGGCCTGCTGCACCTGGACCGCGACGACCGGGGTGCCAAGAACGCCACCGTGCTGGTCAACGGGCGCGAGTTTTCAAGCCCCATCAGGCAGGAAATCGTCACGCTGCGCGGCGTGTTGCCCGGCGAGTATGTGGTGAACGCCCACTACTACGACAGCAAAGACCAGATGCCCGTGGACGTGACCGTGACCGTGGTCAAGGTGAACCCGCAGGCCGAAATCGTCTTCAACGGCACCCAGCAAATACCGGCCAAGGGCGACGAACGCACGCTGGTGCGCTTCACGCTGGACGAAGCAGGCCAGGTCACCAACCTCGACACCCGCCCGCTGACCATCGTGCAGCGCGTGGGCCTTTGATCCCCATTTATCTCTCCAAACAAGGCCACCGCCACCCATGATCCCTGCCGTGACACCTCAACTCACCCAACTGGCCGTCGTGTACGCGCTGTTGGCCTTTTTGCTGCTGTGCCTGTGCCTGGCCACGCGCTGGCACTGGGCCGTGAAGGCGGCCATGGTGCTGGTGGTGAGTGGCTTTTACAGCTTTGCACACGTGGCGCTGCAAGGGGTGTCGGGCTGGCCGACCGAGGTGGAACTGCCCCGCCGCTTTTTGCTGCTGGCCGCCGTGTTTGACGAGCCCAGCCCCGCGCGCGGGCATGCCGGGGCCATTTACATCTGGGTCAACCCCATGAAGGACAACCAGCCGCTGGACATGCCCCGCGTGCACAAACTGCCCTACGAAAAAGACCTGCACCGCATCCTGGGCGACGGCATCAAAAAAGCCCGCGAAGGCAACAGCCAGATGGGCACCACCGAGCCGGTGCGCGGCGCAGGCGGCTTCGCGTGGCTGCGCCCGGCGGGCAACGACAGGCTGCAAATCAAACTCAGCGACGTGCCCCGTGCGCAGTTGCCTGAAAAATGAGGTCAGCTGTTTCAATAGCAAACAAATCAATGGACAAAAGCGATGAATGGCATTTTTGTCACATGGTTTTTGAGATATAAAATTACATAGCAAACTATTCAATCAATAAAAGCGGTATGGCCATTTTTCATTGTTATTTTTCGCAGTGCACCCAGGCCAAACGGTACGTGCTCCTGCCGCTGTGCATGGTGCTGGCAGGGGTGCTGGCCGGGTGCGCGCCATCCGGGGCCGACGACTGGCTGCCACTGGGCAAGGGACACACGCAAACCTACCGTGTGACCGAATCTGGCGAAGAGCATGGCGACACCCCGGCCGTCACCGAGTGGACCATTGCTGCACTGGGGCAAACCACGCTGAACGACGAAGCCGTGTGGCAGCGTCGGCATTCGGAAGGTGTGGTGTTTTACCTGCGGCAAGACGCACAGGGCATTCGCCGTGTGGCGCAAAAAACCGACATCGACGAGGCCCCCACGCCCGACCCCGAGCCGCGCTGGGTGCTGAAAGCGCCCTACACCGTGGGCACCGAGTGGACCACCCCCACCGTGCCTTACCTGCTCAAGCGCAAGAACGAGCACCCGCGCGAGCTGAAGCACACGCACAAAGCCCTCATGGCCTGGCGCATCGAGGCGGTGGACGACGAAGTCACCACCCCACTGGGCACGCACAAGCCCTGCCTGCGCGTGGTGGGCCAAGCCGAGCTGAACCTGTACACCGACCCGGTGAACGGCTTCACCAACGTGCCCATCGTCAGCCGCGAGTGGTACTGCAAAGGCGTGGGGCTGGTGAAGTTCGAGCGCGAAGAAACCGTGCCGCGCGGTTTCATGACAGGCGGCAAGCTGGTTGCCGAGTGGGAACGCTGAGCACCTGGCCGGGCGTCAGCACCCGGCCGCACTTCTGCACCGGCCCGCGCGTTGCCGCGCGTCACTCGATGCGCAAAGCACTGAGCCAGCGGGCGCCGGGTGAGTAGCTGGTGCGCTCCATTGGCCCGAAAGGTGGGTGGCCGGGCTCGTCGGGCGGGGCGCTGATGAGGTTCAGGTCCACGGCCTGCGGGCTGCCCACCAAGGCGTTTGGGGTGAGCGTGAACTTGAAAATCACGCCGTTCCACAGCTTGGCACCGAAGTCGGCGGGCTGCTTGAACAGAAACAGCAGACTGTGCTCCAGCCAGCTCAAATCCGTGGGCGTGACCTTGCCCGGCTGTGGGTACGGGTAAGGCACCACGCAAGTGACCTCGGCCGCGGCGGGCAGGCACTTGAACTCGCGCATCGACAGGAAAAAGTCTTGCAGCACAGCTGTGTCGAGCTTGACCTTGAACGCCACCTCGGGGGCCTGCGGTGCGGGGGCAAAGCTCACCGTGCCCAACGGCTGTGTGCTGCCGTCGCGGAACACGGCCAGCAGGCGTTTGTCGCCGTTGAAATCGAACGCACCGACCGCCGTTGGGGCCAATGCCGCGCAGATGGCGACCCCTGTGGCCCCCATCGCCAACCGTTTTGCCAACCCTGCAGCCACGCGCACCGCCAGCACCACACAAGCGGTGCACAGGCGGTGGACTGTGCGCGGGGTCATGGGGTCATGTCACTTCAAAGACAAAATCCAGTACACCACCTTGCGCGCATCAGACTCGCTGATGGCCACGGCGTTGGGGGGCATGGCAATGCCGGCGGCCTTGCTCTTCCAGTGGCTGGCGTAGGGGTTGGAGCCTTCCAGCACCACGCGCGTCAAAAATTCGGCGGCACCGGGCTTGTCGCGGTACTGGGCGGCCACGTCTTGCCAGGCGGGGCCGACGGGCAGTTTGCCGTCTTTGCTGTCCTGGTGCGAAATGGTGTGACAGGTGAAGCACCCGGCACCTGCGGCGATTTTTTTGGACTGCTCGGCCACAGCGTCTTGCTGGGCACAGGCCACGGAAGCGGTCAAAACCAGGGCCAGTGCAGACAGGGTCTGCGCAAGGGTTGAATGTGTCATGGGTAGGGGTGTGTTCAGTTGAAATCAGGGTTTCTGGGCCATGACCCAGGTGGTGAGTTTTTTCAGGTCATCGCCACTCAGGCTGCTGTGGGCGGGCATGGGCGTGCGGCCCCATTTGCCACGCGAGCCGTTGCGCACGCTTTGCGAAAGGGTGTCCACCGCGTCGGCCTGGCCAGCGTACTTGGCTGCCACCGATTTGAATGCAGGGCCCACCACTTTTTCGTCAACCGAGTGGCATGACATGCACCCGCTGGCCTGCAGCAATTCCTTGATTTCCTTGCCGTCCTGCGCGTGTGCCCAGGGCAGACCACCGATCAGCGCCAAGGCCACCAGCATGTGTTTTGGAGTCATCTTCAACTTTCCAGGGGAGATCGGCCCAGCCCGACAGACAGCTGGGGGCCGGGCCGATGGTCATTCAAGCATCAAAGGAGTTTGAAGGTCCAGACGGAACCGCCCTGCTCCAGGAAGTTGACCTTCTTGGCCACTTCACCACCCCACAGTGGCACGGCGCCGCCCCAGCCGGACACCACGCTGATGTACTGGCTGCCGCCTTCGGTCCAGGTGATGGGAGGTGCCACCACGCCGGAGCCGGTCTGGAACTGCCACACCACCTTGCCGGTCTTGGCGTCAGCGGCTTTCAGGTAGCCCTCGGGCGTGCCCCAGAACACCAAGTCGCCAGCGGTCATCACGCCACCCCACAGTGGGGCCTCGTTCTTGACTTCCCAGGCCACTTTGCCTGTTTTGGGATCGATGGCGCGCAGCGAGCCGATGTGGTCGTCAAACAGTGGCTTGATGGTGAAGCCCGCGCCCAGGTAGGCAGCGCCCTTTTTGTAGGTGATGGGTTCGTTCCAGATCTCCATGCCCCATTCGTTGGTCGGCACGTAGAACAGGCCGGTTTTGGGGCTGTAGGCCATGGGCATCTGGTTCTTGCCACCCAGGAAGCCAGGTGCTGCAAACACCGACTTGCCTTTGGCACCGTCGCCACCGGTTGCCGTGGGGTCGCCAGGGCGGTTGTCGGCCACGAAGTTGGGGCGGCCGGTTTTCAGGTCGATGCCGGTGGCCCAGGTCACTTTCTTCACAAACGGGAAGGCGTTCAACAGTTTGCCCGTGGCCGCGTCGTTGATGTAGAAGAAACCGTTGCGGTCAGCCTTGGCACCCACACGCTGGCCGTCCATGTCGAAGGTGATGAACTCGTTCACACCGTCAAAGTCCCAGCCGTCGTTGGGCGTGTTCTGGTAGTGCCACTTGATCTGGCCGGTCTTCACGTCGATGGCGACGGTGGAGGTGGAGTACAGGTTGTCGCCCTTGCGCACGTGGCTGTTCCAGGGGCCGGGGTTGCCCGTGCCGAAGTAGGCCAGGCCGGTCTTGGCATCGTAGGTGCCGCCCAGCCAGGTGGCTGCGCCGCCGGTTTTCCAGGTTTCGCCTGGCCAGGTGGCGTTGGTGGTGCCGGTGATGCCGTTTTCCTTGCCGTCCTTGTAGCCCATGTGGCCTTCGACCATGGGGCGGCTCCAGACCATCTTGCCGGTTTTGGGGTCGCGTGCTTCGACGCGGCCCACCACACCGAACTCACCGCCGGACACACCGGTCAGCAGCAGACCTTCGGCGATCAACGGGGCAGCGGTGTAGCTGTAGCCGGCAGAGTAGTCGTCAATCTTTTCACGCCACACCACTTTGCCGGTGTTCTGGTCCAGCGCCACCAGTTGGGCATCCAGCGTGCCGAAGATCACCAGGTTGTCGTACAGCGCCGCACCACGGTTGATCACGTCGCAGCAGGGCATGATGCCTTCGGGCAGGCGGTGCTCGTACTTCCAGAGCTTTTTGCCGGTTTTGCTGTCCAGCGCAAAGATGCGCGAGTAAGACGCCGTGACGAACATCTTGCCGTTGTGCACAAGTGGTTGCGATTCCTGGCCGCGTTGCTTTTCGCCACCGAACGACATGGACCACACGGGCACCAGGCGGTTGACGGTGCTGGCGTTGACATCGTTCAGTGTGGAGTGGCGCTGGCCTTGCGTGCCCATGCCCCAGCTCAACACGTTTTCGTTGGATGCCGCGTCGTTGGCGATCATGGCGTCGGTCACCTGGGCGGCGGCCTGTGTGGCCACTTGAGCGGTGGCCATCATCACCAGAAGGCTGAGCAAATTGCGTTTCATAGAGAGTTTCACGTGTCGTCTCCTCGTATCGTGGGTTGATGTGTGATCCCGGTCAGCACCGGGGAATCGGGTGGCAGCGGTCGATTCGTTTGACCGGTACACACCGGCTAAAGGGCAACTTCTGTGCCAACCGGTTTCAGCGCACGTTGCAGGGTCTGTCAGCCGTGCGCTGGCAGGCCCTGCACGCTGTGTGTGACCTGCGGAGCCATAGGGAGACGGCCTGCACCCATGGCCTGAACCAGGCCGGGATATGAACCCGCCAGCACACCTGGGGTGTCAAGGCCAAATCGCCTGGCTGCGTGACAGTGTTCAAAACTGTGACAACCGTTGAACACCTGTCGTTGCACACCTGTCACAACACCGGTTCGGGCTGCGCTGAGCAGCCCACAGCGCGGCTGCTCAGCGGCCCAGCGCGCGGGCCTCGAAAGTGGGGTACCACTGCGTGAGGCTGCGATGCAACTCGGCGGGCATGGCCGCCCAGTGGGCAAACTGCGGCGGTACGTCGGGGTGGTGCAACACCTCGTTCAGGTCCAGCCCTTTGTAGGCGCTGGTTTGCATGGTGGCGGTCAGCCAGCGCAGCCAGTCACGCGTCTGTTGCAGCCCCACCAGACCGCTGTGCACTGGCCCGTGGCTGGGCACCACCCATTTGTAGTGGCCCTGGGTCAGCAGCGTTTCAAGCGTGTCCAGGCTGGCCAGCCAGCGGTCGAAATTGGCATGCGGCGTGGTAGGCACGCGGTTCATGAACACCAGCCCACCCACGTAGGCTACTTTTGCAACCGGGTCCAGCACCACCAGGTCGTCAGCGGTGTGACCTTGCAGGCGGTGCAGCACCAGCGTGTGCTGACCTACCGTCAGCGGCCCGGCGGCCACATCGGCCTGTGCGGGTGTGGATTCGGTGCCGGCCATCCAGTCGCCACACAGGCGGTACAGGTTGTCGGCATAGGCGGCCCCCTCGGCACGCATGCCCGCGCGGCTGCCAGCCAGCGCCAGTGTGGGCCAACCGGCCCAGGCTTGGTTGCCAAAAAAGTAGTCGGGGTGGAGGTTGAGGTTCAACACCCGGCCTGAGGCAGCGGTGGCGGTGGCTGCAGCCGCCACGCGGACCACAGCCCGGCGCTGCTGCTCGCCATACAGGCGCGACGGCCCGGTATTGATGACCACCGGCCCCGCCGCCGTCAGGATGAACGCGGTGTTGATGATGTTGCAGCCGTTGTGCCGCCCGAAGTCGTCCACCGCGCCTTCGATCACCCAATGCCCAGGCGCCAACTCGCGCGGTGCCAGACCGTAATCAAACGTGGCCGGATGGGCGGTGGTCACGGGCACGGCCTGGCCTGGCTGTACTGGGGTTTGAGCGATAGCTGGTGCCACCGCTGTGCCCACAGCCACGCCAACCATCACGCCGCATGCGGCCAGTACCTGGCCCGCGCGGCTCATGCCACCACCTCAGCATCAATTCGGTTGCCGTTGTTGTCGCGCCCCAGCAGCCTGAACCCTTGCCCGCCCTGGCTGGGCAGCTCCAGCGTGATGAGCGGGTTTTCGGACACCGGCTCGTGCAGGGCCAGCGCCCACCACACCTCGCCCACCGCGTCCACCATGCGCAGTTCTTCGATGTGAAAGGCCGGTATGCCCGCCACCAGCCCGGTGTCCATGGGGTGCATCACGCGCAGGCGCAGGCGTCTGCTGCCATCCACCGGGTTGTAGAAAAATTTGGTTTGCACCTGGTTCAGGTTTTTCACCCACGAGCCGTCTGCCCGGGTGATGCCCGGCACCGTGCAGCCCCCGCCCGAGGCCTTGACCCACGTGCTGCCCACGTGCCATTGGCCGTCGCGCGTTTGCACCATGGCCCGCACAGGCGAGGCCTGCTCCATGCGGATGCGAAACGCCAGCATGGGCAGCGCCTTGTGCGGGGTGAAGGTCAGCACGTCGCGCACGGGGTTGCGGTCCACCACCACCTGGATGCGGGCCACACCGCCACCCACCTTGTCCAGCGCACGGGCGTTGATCAGCAAGGGCACGTTCATGGCGTCGTCGGCAAACGCGGGGCCGCGCACCTGCACGGCGTCCGAAAAGCGCATGGGCGCATCGCCCAGGTACTGCTTGCGCAATGTGGGCCATTGCATGGAGCCCAACGGGTCGCCACCGGTCAGCTCGTCGGCCTGCGGTGCCTGAGCGCTGGCAGGCAGCCAGTGCAGCAAACCCGCACCGGCTGCGGCTTTCACAAACTGACGCCGCAACGGCTGCGTGGGCTGACCTGTTGTCATCGTGTCTCCTGTCTCGTTGTTGTGTGTGGGCATTCAACCAGGCCGCTGTCAGGCCCAAGGGTCGCAGGTAACCGGGAACGGGCAATGGGTATCTGGTCAGGCCCCGCCTTTTTGCTTGATCCAGCCGCGCTGCGGGTCGTAGCCCCACAGCGCCAGCACGAAAAACACCACGGTGCAGCCCACCACCACGCCAGTGGCCAGCGGGTTGAACTGCCCCACCGATGCAAACCGCAGCATTTCAACCGCGTGGGTGAACGGGTTGACCTGTGCCAGCTTGAACAGCCACCACGCGCCCGACTCTTCCAGCTTCCACAGCGGGTACAGCGCCGGGCTGATGAAAAACATGGGGAAGATGACGAAGTTCATGGTGCCCGCAAAGTTTTCCAGCTGGCGCACGTACACCGACAGCATCAGCCCCAGCGCGGCCAGCATCACGGCGGCCAGCAGCATGCTGGCCAACAGGCCGGGGGCGGCTTGCCACATCACCTCGGTGCCCACCAGCGCGGCCATGACCAGAAACACCACCATCTGCAACACCGACAGGCAGGCACCCGCCACCAGCTTGAACGCCAGCAACCAGCCACGGGGCAGCGGCGCGGTCAGCAGCAGGCGCATCACGCCCATTTCGCGGTCAAACACCATGGACAGCGAGCTTTGCATCCCGTTGAACAGCGCCACCATGCCCAGCAGGCCGGGCAACATGTACACGTTGTATTCCACATAGGTTTCGTACGGTGCCACGATGGCCACGCCAAACACGTTGTGAAACCCGGCAGAAAACACCACCAGCCACAGCAGCGGCCGCACCAGCGCCGAGCCCAGGCGCGACGGTTGCTTCAAAAACCGAATCACCTCACGCCCGACAACAGAGCGCAGAGCACGTAAAAGATGCTGAAAAAACGTGGGCGCAGGCCAAGGTGCGGCGGGTGCGGGCAGTTCAGGCGTGGGCAGGCTCATGGGCGTTGCTTGCAAGTGGTTTCGGGCTCATCGACACCCAGTGTGTCCAGTACCTCGGTGGGGTGCAACACCCCGTCCAGCGGGGCGGTGCCCGCCACCCCGTCCACGTGGCTGAGGAACAGCGGCTGGCGCAGCTGCCCGTCCCAGGCGCGAAAGCTCAGGGCCGGGCCTTTGGCACCGTCCACCGTGACCTGCCCGCTTCGCAGCAAACGGGCTTGCTGGGCCAGGCTGGCACCGGGCTGGGCCTGCAGCACGGCAGCCACGCTGCGCACGGCCATCCAGGTGGCCCAGTCTTGGCCAACCATGGGGCGTTCGGCCAGTTTGCGGAACCGCCGTGACACCTGCGGGCCACCGTTGCGCTCCCATTGCGGGTGCCAGGTCAGTGCCACCAGCCCGTTGCTGCCCACCACCGGGCGCGGCTGCTGGGTGGCATAGGGCACGGTGCGGGCAAATTCACCGTCGGCATCGAGCACGGCCACCACGTCGTGGTCGCGGTCGCTGGTCAGCAGGCGGGGGTTGCCCAGGTCGCGCTCACGCGGGTCGCCCGACAGCTTGAAGGGCTTGACCGTGTATTTGATGCCGTAGCGCTTGCCCGCCCGCGCCCAGGCGTCGCCCAAGGCTTTGTCGGCATCGGTGCTGCCCTGCAACACCAGCGCCTTGCGCCAGTTGCGGCCCGCCAGGTATTGCGCCAGCGCGTCGGCCTGCATGGCCTGGCTGGGGTAGGTGTGAAACAGGTGTGCCGCGCATTGCGTGCCACGCAAGGCATCGCCCGCAGCGCTGGCATTGAACACCAGGGCCTCGGTGCCCGCCACTTGCATGGCCTGCGCCACCTGAGGTTCGGGCAGGTCCAGCACCCAGTGCAGCACCTTGTCGGCCTTGAGTTTTTGCAGCACGGCGGGCAAATCGGCCACCGACGGCACCGACACGTCCCGCAGACGCAGGCTGAGGTTGTCAGATGCCAACGCCAGCTCGGTGTCGGCCACGGCCAGCTCAGCCGCGCGTGTCAGCCGCCCAGCCGGGTGGCCGGGGTAGGCGCGTTCAAGGCGGCGAGGGGTGTAACGCTCGTCCTGTGCCAGCGACACCAGGGCCACCCGCACCAGCGTGCCGGCAGGGGCCGCAGCGGGGGCGACATCGGGTTTGCGCGCGGCAGGGGCTGCCTGGGTGGCCGCCAGTGCAGCGGCCCCGCCCAGCGCCACGCATGCGCCCACCAGCAGGTGCGGCCACATCCGCAGCCCAGCCTTCACGGTGCCACCAGTGGCGTGTGGGGCACGCGGCCGGTGGGCACGGTGCGCAGGGCCTTGCCGTCAGCGGTGCTGACCAGTGTCATGTCGTCAGACAGGCCGTTGGTCACGAACAGGGTTTTTTCGTCGGTGCTCAACGCCAGGCCCCAGGCGCGCTTGCCAGCCAGCACGGTGCGCCGCACTTCACGCGTGGCCACGTCCACCTCGGCCACGTGGTTGGCCTTGCCCAGCGTCACCCAGGCGGTTTTGCCGTCTTTCGTCATGACCACACCCACGGGGGTGATGTCGGATTTGCGCATGCCCTTGATTTTGAAATCGACCGTGGCCTTGACGGTGTGTTTGGCGGTGTCCACCACGCTGATGTTGCCGCTCAGCTCGTTGGTCACCCACAGTTCGCTGCCATCGGCAGACAGCGCAAAGCGCCGTGGCCGGTTGCCCGCCTTGATGTTCTTGATGATTTTTTTGGTGGCCAAGTCCACCACGTGGACCACGTTGGCTTCTTCCGATGTGACGTAGGCCAGCTTGCCGTCGCGGCTGATCAGCACGCCCTCGGGCTCGCCACCCGTTTTGACCGCAAACAGTTGCTTTTTGGTGGCCAGGTCGTAGGCAGCCAGCACGCTGTCGTCTTCAATGGACACGTAAGCCACCTTGCCATCGGGGCTCAGGTCAAACAGTTCGGGGCTTTCACCCAGTGGCACGGTGTCGATCATCTTGCCGGTGGCGCGGTCTACCGTGCCCAGCTGGTTGCTGTCGCCACAGCACACGTAAATGAGCGACTTGTCGGCGTTGAACATCAGGTGGCGGGGGCGCTTGCACACGTCGATGGTGGCGGTCTGCTTGCCGTCGGTGTCGAACACCACAATTTTGTTGTCCTTCTCGCTGGACACGTAAACACTGCCTGCTGCCTGGGCCTGACCGCACACCACAGCGGCCATCAGACCAAGGCACAGGGCCAGCGTTGACAAAACGGGGCGGGTGGCGCGTGCCGATGGGTTGCGTGCGTGTGTGGGGTTCAAAGGGATGTCTCCTGTCGGGTTTTTTGGGGGGGCAAAACGCGTGCGCCGGTGTGTCACACACGACGCAACTGATTGCAACAGTGCGCAAAAAACATGCCACTTGTTTGCCCTCCTGTTTGCCTACTTTGACCGGGCTTGCTTATTGCTACCCACTGCCCCATGCAACACTTTTCGACAGCGCAGAACAGCCCGCCAGACGGGGCCGCTGCCCCCCATTCCACAACATGCATCCCCTCTTGCGCCACCCCTTGCATCACGACGGGAAGCGGGCCTGCCATCGCACCCGGTATCACGCGGCGCAGCTGGATGGGCAGCGGCTTGGGGCTGGCCGCCTGGGGGTTGACCGGCGGTGCCACGCCAGCCAGGGCATCGTCCCAAAATGCAACACCCTGGCCCAATCGTCCGCTGCAACTGATCGTGCCCTGGCCTGCGGGAGGCGCAACCGACTTGACCCTGCGCCTGCTGTGCGAAGAGGCCGAACCGCTGCTGGGCCAGCGCATCGTGGTGGCCAACAAACCTGGCGCAGCGGGCACGCTGGTGGCCCCTGCACTGAAAGCCGCCGCCCCCGACGGCTACACCATCGGCCAGGTGCCGCTGACGGTGTACCGCCACGCCCTGATGCAGCACGTGCCCTGGGACCCCGTGACCGACCTTGAACCCATCGTGCAAGTGTCGGGCGTGACCTTTGGCGTGCTGGTGCCCAGCGACAGCCCCTGGAAAACGCTGGCAGACATGGTGAGTTGGGCGCAGGCCAACCCCGGCCGGTTGCTGCTGGGCTCCACCGGCGTGGGCACCACGGCCCACCTGGCCATGGAAGACGTGCTGCAACAGCACAGCGTGACGTACACCCACGTGCCCTACAAAGGCACGGCAGACCAGATGCTGGCCATTGCCAGCGGGCAACTGATGGCAGGTGTCAACTCCACCGGCTTTGCCCCTTGGGTGGACCAAGGCAAGATGCGGCTGCTGGCCATCTTCAGCGCACAACGCAGCAACCGCTGGCCCGACGTGCCCACCCTGCGCGAACTGGGATACCCCAACGCCATTCACACCTCGCCATGGGGTTTGTCTGCCCCCGCGGGCACGCCCGAGCCCATCATCAGCCAACTGCACAATGTGTTCAAAAAAGCCATGTTCAGTGAACGGCACCAACAGGCCCTGGCCCGTTACGACCAGGCGCTGATTTACCTGGACACCGCTGCCTACCGCCAGTCCATCGTTCAAACGGTGGCGCGCGAAAAGCAGTTGCTCAAGCGCATCAACCTGCTGGCCACACCTGCCGCTTGAACCCGTACATTGCAGAACCGCCCCAATGCCCCAAGCGTGACCCACATGACCACACCGCTGCTCGTTGCCACCGGCCTGCACAAAGCCTACGCAGGCAAGCCTGCCCTCACCGACGTGAGCCTGCAACTGGCCGCCGGCACCATGACCGCATTGCTGGGGCCCAACGGCGCGGGCAAATCGACCCTGCTGCAACTGCTGACCGGCCTGTTCAACCCTGACCAAGGACACATCACCGTCAACGGCCATGCCATGCACACCCACCCAGCGCGTGCGCTGGCGGGCTTGGGTGTGGTGTTTCAGCAAAGTGCGCTCGACCTTGACCTGACCGTGCGCGCCAACCTGCTGTACCACTGCGACCTGCACGGCATGCCCCGCACCGCAGCCCGCCAGCAAATGGCCCACCTGCTGCACACCATGGGCCTGAGCGAACACGAAGCCACCGTCACGCGCCAGCTGTCGGGCGGCAACCGCCGCAAGGTGGAGCTGGTGCGGGCGCTGTTGCACCGGCCCAGCGTGCTGCTGATGGACGAGGCCACCGTGGGGCTGGACCCCACCTCGCGCCACCAGCTGCTGGCCACCGTGCGCGAGCTGTGCCACAGCCAGGGCATGGCCGTGCTGTGGGCCACGCACCTGATCGAAGAAACCAGCCAGGCCGACAAGTTGCTGCTGCTGCACCAGGGCAAGGTGCGCTTTGACGGCACCGTGGCCGGTTTCATGGCCCAGACCGGTGGCAACACCACCTACGAGGCCGAAGTGCTGCGCCAGCTGGCCCCCACAGCCACGCCATAGGGTTGCAAAAATGAAAAAGGCCGGAACCCTTTTGGAGCCCCAGCCTTCCCAACCCGTCACGCAAGCTATGAGCCAGTGCGTGCCGGTGGCCACACGGGTGTGGCCGTCGACGCATGTGCATTCGCGTGGATGCACCTGCGTCAAAACCTCGCTTCAATATTCCCAGAAGATGCGTTGCAGTTCTTTGCTGTCGTGGGTCCTGGTCAGGGCCACCATGGTCAGGATGCGGGCCTTTTGGGGGCGCAGGTCGTGCGCCACCACCCAGTCGTACTTGTCGTCAGGCTGTTCGGCATTGCGCAGCACGAAACCATCGGGCACGCGGGCCGAACGGACGATCTGCACACCCGCCGCACGCAGCGCCTTGAGTGACTCCACCGCCTGCGCTGCCACCGAGCCGTTGCCCGTACCGGCATGGATCAGCGCCTTGACACCGGCCTTGCCATAGGCCTCGATGCCTGTGGTGTTCATGTTGCTGTAGCCGTAAACGATGTCCACCGCAGGCAGGGCCTGGATGTTGTCGATGTTGAACTCTGACTGCGTGGTGTGGCGCTTGACCGGTGCGCGGAACCAGTAGTTCTTGCCCTCCACCACCATGCCCAGCGGACCCCACTGGCTCTTGAAAGCCTCGGTTTTGATGTTGATGGTTTTGCTCACGTCGCGGCCACTCTGAATCTCGTCATTCATCGTGACCAGCACACCCTTGCCCGCAGCGTCTTTGCTGGCGGCCACGCTCACAGCGTCGTACAGGTTCAGCGTGCCGTCGGCTGACAAGGCTGTGCCGGGGCGCATGGAGCCCACCACCACGATGGGCTTGGCCGTGTGCACCACGAGGTTCAGGAAATACGCGGTTTCTTCCAGTGTGTCGGTCCCGTGGGTGATCACGATGCCGTCCACATCGGCCTGCTGGGCCAGGGCCGAGACGCGCTGGCCCAGCTTGAAAAGATGATCGTTGGTGAAACTCTCAGAGGCGATCTGGAACACCTGCTCGCCCGACACCTTGGCCACACTGGCCAGCTCTGGCAGGCCGGCCAGCAGCTTGTCAACCGGCACCTTGGCAGCGGCATAGGTGGCGCTGTTGGCCGCCGAAGCGCCCGCACCGGCAATGGTGCCACCGGTGGCCAGCACCACAACGTGGGGCTTGGCAGCCTGGGCCATGGCCACAGCGCAAGACGCAGAAAGCAGCAGGCCGGCAAGCCAGCGGTGGGCGGGTTGTGCAATTCGCATGAAAGAAGTCTCCTGATCGGTTTTCTGAAATGTGCAGGGGCGGATGGCCGCATCGCTTTTGGCTGCCCTGCGCCCGCCGTGGTGTCGGCGGTGCGGCATCGTATGAGAGATCAACACACACACATGCGGAATAATTGCGCATCACCTGTGAATTTCATTCATAGCCTGGTGGTCACGTTTTCAAGGAATGGCGATGAACCTGCGACAGCTGGAAGTTTTTCAAGCCGTGCTCCAAACCGGCAACATGAGCGCGGCGGGGCGCTTGCTGTGCATCACCCCATCTGCGGTGAGCAAGGCCATTGCCCACACCGAACTGCAGCTGGGCTACCGCCTGTTCATGCGCACACCGGCAGGCCTCACGCCCACCCCCGAGGCGCAGGTGCTGGCGGCAGAGTCCAACGGCATCCACCGTCAGCTCGATGCCTTGCGCCGCACCGCCCGCAACCTGGCCGCAGCCGACACGGGCGATGTGCGGCTGGCGGCCATCCCGGCTGTGAGCCACGAGTTTTTGCCGCACCTGCTGCTGCAACACGCACAGCGCTACCCCCAGGTGGGCGTTGAAGTGCGCACCATCCACCAAGACCAGATGACACAGGCCCTGCTCACGCGCAGCGTGGACTTTGGCCTGGGGTTTTACACACACCCGCACCCGCAAATCGGCAGCGACCTGCTGGTGAGCGGCCGGCTGTACCTGGCCGTGGCGCAGTCCGTGTGGATGCGCCAACCGCGCGCCACCTCGCGCAGCGCACGGCTGGCACAGGTGCCGGTGATCCGGCTGGTGGGTGATGACCCCATGCGCCAGTCGATTGACGACATCGCCCAACGCCTGGGCACACCCGCAGGGCCCGGCATGCAGGTACAGACATCGCGGTTGGCGCTGGAGCTGGTGCGGCTGGGCATGGGCTGGACCGTTGTCGATTTCCTGACCGCTACCAACCTGGACCCGGCGAGCATGCTCACGCTTGAACTGCACGAGCTGCCGCCCATTTCGCTCTACAGCTACCACGCGCAATCATCGCCACCCGGCCTGCAAGCCACGCGCATGCTGGCCATGCTGCCAGGGCTGCTGCACGAGACGCTGTCACCCGACACTGCCCGGCAGCACAGCCCCACTGCCGTGGCTACCGCCAAACCGTGAAGGCAAAAATCCGGTCAGCGGAAAGCGTAGTTGGCCACCAGCCCCACGCTCCAGGTGCGCCCCGGCGCGGGTTCGAAGAAGCGGCCGTTGCCATCGTTGGCGATGACCGAGCCCACGTAGCTGCGGTTGGTGGCGTTGTCCAGCCGCAGGTATTCGCGCAAGCGCCACGCGCCCAGCTTTTGCTCCAGGCCCACGCGCAGGTTGAAGGTGGTGGCACCACGGGTCTGGTCGGTGTTGAGGTCGTTCACCATCATGCCGCCCTGGTGCACCACCTCAACCGCCGCCTGCAGGCCCGGCACCGAGGCAGGCTGCCACACCAGCTCGGCAAATGCCGTTTTGTCCACCGTGCCCGGAATGCGGTTGCCCGATGCCACCCGGCCCCCACCGCTGGCCGCAAAGCTGTCGGCAAACCGGGCGTTCAGCGTGGACAGCGCCACGTGCGTGCGCCAATCGCGGGCCAACTGGGCGGTGTAGGCCAGCTCCACGCCAGAGCGACGGGTTTTGCCCGCATTGGTGTACACGGTGCGCCCGCCGCTGCTGGAGGCCACCACGATTTCATTGCTGGTGCCGATGTGGAACGCAGCCAGGTCCAGCCGGTGGCCCTCTGCCGGGCGGGTTTTCAGGCCAATTTCAACGTGGCGGCTGTCGGCCGAACGCAAATTCAGGTTGGGGCCGCTGGCCCCGGTGCGGTAGGCAATTTCGGTCAGCGTGGGGGTTTCAAACCCTTTGCCCACGTTCACGTACACGTTGGTGGTGTCGTTCAGGTGCCGCGTCACGCCCAGCACGGGGTTGACGGCGCTGAAGCGGGCGCTGCCGCTGTCATTCGGGTTGCCGGTGGTGATGAAGCGGTCGTCCACCCCAAACTTCACGCGGTTGCTGCGCAGCCCGCCCACCAGGCTCCATTGCTCGTTCACCAGCCAGGTGGCCTGGGCAAACACGCCTGTGCTGGTGACCGAATCGGTTTCGTCACGCTTCAAGGCACCCAGCACGCCCAGGTTGTTGATGTAGCCGCGCCGCCGTTCCGACATGCGCTCGTACTCGATGCCTGCCACGCCATCGACCCGGCCCTGCCCCACCGCCCAGCGCTGGTTGTACTTCACACCCAGGCCGCTGAAACTGCGGTCAAGGTTGACCGCACCACCGGCCGAGGTGGCCGATGTTTGGGCACTCAGGGGGATGGACAGCTTGTTGTCCAGGTCACGCGTGCCATGGTAGGCCGTGACCGTGACGTTGCGCGTGGTGTCAAGCTTGTGCACCGCCACCACGCCCACCTGGTTTTGCGACACCACCTTGCTGGCAGCCTGGTCGTAGGCCAGCTTGACGGCTTGGCGCGGGTTGGCTTCCAGCTGCGCACGTGTGAGGCCCAGCGGGTCGAGCGACAGGGGCTGGTCGAACAGGTTCATGACCACCGTCACCTGCGTGTGCTCGGTGGCATCGAGGCGCAGCTTGGCGTTCAGCTGCCTGCGCTCGGCCGCGCTGTGGTCGCGGTAGCCATCGGTCTCGAACCGGGTGTAGTCGAGCACGTAGTTCAGCTTGCCGGTTTGCCCGCCCGCGTTGAGCCCGACCTTGCGCACGCCATCAGACCCCATGAACACCGAAGCGCCCACTTCAGGCGTGGCCGGGCCGTCAGCGGTGAACACCTGCACCACGCCAGCCGACGAGTTGCCATACATCTGCGCCAGCGGCCCGCGCAGCACCTCGATGCGCTGGGCCGACGACAGGCTGACAGTAGAAGCCTGCCCCTGGCCGTCGGGCATGGTGGCGGGGATGCCGTCCACGATCAGGCGCGAGCCACGGATGCCAAAGGCTGAACGCGAGCCCGAGCCACGGATGGACAGCTGCAAGTCCTGCGCATAGTTTTGGCGGTTGAGCGCCGTGATGCCGGGAATGCGGTTGACCGACTCCGACAGGTTGACCTGCAGCCCAGCGGCCTCGATGGTCTCGCGCCCCACCGCCTGAACGGCGGCAGGCGCATCGAAGGTCTGCTGGGCAGAGCGGCTGGCCGACACCACCACCTCGGTCAGCGTCTGGGCCGACGCCATGCTGGCGGTGGCCGCCCAGGCCAGGGCGATGGCGTGGGCAAGGCGGGAAGGCGGTGTGCGGTGTGTGCGGTGCAAGAGGTTCAAGGTTGTCTCCGGTATGTATAGGTATGTGGCGTGGCTTGCCAGGTTCATGGGCTGAACTTGGAGCACTTGATGGCAAGCACCGTGCCAACACGCTGTGGGTGACACATTGGCCCAGCGCCACGCCCTGCGCGCAGGGCTGGCGTGGTGCTGGCACCGCCGCGTGACCTTGAGGCCCTATGCATTTGCCACCATACCCTACACCCCGTGTGCAACAGGTGTTCAAAAATGTGACACCTTGGCACGGGTGCTGTGCACACAGCGGATGGGTCAATGCAAGGCGCAGCAACCCGCAACGCCAGTCAATCAATACTCATAGCTGCTCACGCTCATGAATAAAGCGGTGAGTGCATTTTTTATTGATTATTTTGAAATTGACTGCTCTGTCGTCAGTGGTATGACTGCGGCGAGGGGCTTGTGCGGCGTGTGTGTGGGCAACGCTTGCGCAGAGATTGGCTGACGCCCCTGAAGAGCCGGTCAGGGTTTCAGGACCATCGTCGGCAATGCAGCGATTGCAGGCATTGGCGAACGGCAGCTTTCTGGAGGTCCAAACCAAGATTAACCGGCACTTCAACGGCCTTTGAACGCCGCTTCGATGATTTCACGCAACGGTACTGTCAAGTTGTCAGCAAAACGGCGAAACTGTCCAACTGATCTGGATTTCACTATTTACGCCGCCCCCATTTTGGCGCAGGTCATCTCGTTCCAGGCTGCGAACGCCTGGGTACGAAGTCTCCGTTTCTGGCTGGCATCACGGTTGTAGCGGCAGTACATGAATTGGTGGGCCAACTGGTCATGTACTGACAAGAAGCGCTGCAGCTGACAGGCCGGTTTATATCAGTTCAAGGTGTAGCAAAATCATTGACACGTTTCGGGTTGGCTCATATCCTGGCGAATATCGGGGGGGGGAGGTTTTGCGTATTTGACCCGTCGACCAGTGGTCGTTTAGCTTCTTCCATGACAAGTCATGCAAACTAAGGTGGTTCTAAATGAAATCAAATTCTTTGCGGTGGCGCCATCTCCTGATAGTGGCGGGATTCTGTGGTTCGATGTCGACCGCTGCCGAGGCCGCCACGATCATTTACGGTTACACGACCACCACGGGGTCTTTTGGCGCGGGCTTCGTCACCAAGAACTCCTGGCAAGATGCCGTCGATGAAGCCAATAGTTTCGCTCCCATTGGCACCCACCCCAATGGCAATGTCGTCAAACACCTGGCGGGGTGCAGCGGAGGCGGATACAGCTCGATTGCCTACAAGCTAAGCCCTATTGCCATCGCCGGCGCCTGCGGTTACGCGACCCAGCAAGCGGCCGACCTAGAGGCCAAATCCTTGTGTGGCAGCGATTGCGGTCAAGGTGACCAGTCCTTTGACCCGGCGCCGCTGCAGACGGCATGCAGCGGAACTTTTGCCGCCGCATCGACGACCACGCCAACTTGTGCCGCGACTAGCACGCCTCGTGACGAGGACCGGTTATTTGATTACGCGGAAAGAACCTTTCCCAGTTACTTCACCCCAGTTGGTACCGCTTCGCAAACCTTGGCCGGCTATTACCTCCGCTTCTATCCGGCAACCAATACCTATATCGGGGTCAAGGATGGTGCGGTGTGGCTGCTGACTAACAACCAGTTGATTTCACTGGGAACGTTGACCTCACTACTAACGCTGGTCAGGTAAGTGCCACCGACAGTGGCCGTCAACGGCCGCTGAGGTTAGTGCTCCAATGACGGGGGTGGATGCGGCCGGCAGCATCTCCGTCGTTCATTACAACGACTAGGCAGCGTTGAAACACCAGACCGTCATGTCAACTCATTGAGTTGAACCAGCCGTATCCGGCGTTCCCAACGACGGATAGGAAATTCAACCGCATGATGCCAAGTACGGCACGGGTTCTGGGCTTCCCGAAGGTCCCCGGCCTGTTCAGTTTGAGTGATCGCAGATCGCCCAATGGCGAACCCGCTGTGTGCATTTCCGTTTCGGCTTGCCGCGCGCGTAGCCCGTTCCGCAGCGGGTCTGAACCGCTGTTTTTATCGCTCACCAATTGACGGTCTGGTCCACCTCATAGTCTGGCGCGGGTTGCGCCGCCATGTCCAAATCTGGCTCGCCGTCAGCACCCTCGTCTACCTGCGCAGTCACAGTCATCCCACAACGGCGGGCAACGAGCTGGGGATAAGCCATAGCCAACGTCTGGTCTGGAGGAGGCAAATCGTAAAGTGCTACTACCGCTATGCGTCTTCAAGAGCCATACGGGTTCGAGAATCAAATGCCCGCTGATGGCCGCCCCCTGCCACTCACCTTGACCCAACCCATGCCCAGAGCCCTCCTCATCATCGACGTACAACAAGCCCTTTGCTCGGGCGAGCACACCACCTTCGATGCCGCTGGCACCATCGCCCGCATCAACCAGGTGTCGGCGCAGGCCCGGGCGGCTGGGGCCTTGGTGGTGTTGATCCAGCACGAAACGGCCACTGGCCCGTTTGCCCATGGCTCGCCCGGTTGGGCGCTGGCACTGGGGCTGGATGTGCAGCCCTCCGACATGCGGGTGCGCAAAACCACGCCCGATTCGTTCCAGGGCACCGAGCTGCCCGCGCTGTTGCAGCGCCACGGCGTGGCCCGGTTGGTGGTGTGCGGCATGCAAAGCGACTTTTGTGTGGACACCACCACGCGCCGCGCCCTGGCGCTGGGCTACCCGGTGGTGCTGGTGTCTGACGGCCACACCACGGTGGACAACGCGGTGCTGAGTGCCGCGCAAATTTCGGCCCACCACAACGCCACGCTGGCCAACATCAGCAGCTTTGGGCCACGGGTGACGCTGACACCGGCAGCTGAAGTGAAGTTTCAGAAGAAATCAGCCTCTACCGCTTTATTAACATAGATAGCTTGCTATTCACTTAATTTGATAGCAAACTATCCAATAAAGAAAAGCGACGAAATACTTTTTCATCATGAATATCAGCCCGCATTCGCCATGCCATCATCCTCGCCACCGCGCGAGACACCGCCCAACTGGCCAGCCTGGCCAACATCGCCTTCACCAGCATGCTGAACAATGCGCTGGACCATTCCCAGGCCACCCACCTGCTGCTGGGGGCGCACATCGTCCAGAGCCCTGCCCCGTTTCGCTGCCATGGCCGCATGGGTGACCAAGTCAAACCACCTTGCCTTGTCAATCAGACGCTAAGCTTGCAACATGAGCACTGGCGACACCTCTCCTATCGTGGACAACACCAACAATCCCCCGGCCAACGTGGTTGACGCGATCGTCATGTCGATTGCGATGTTGGCGAACACCCGTGACATGGACATCGGCAACCACCTGCTGCGCAAGCAGATGTATGTGCGTGCGCTGGCGTGGAAGCTGTCCACGCACCCCAGGTTCCAGGGCACGTTGACGGTCTCATACATCACCACACTCTTCAAGGCAGTGCCCTTGCACGATATTGGCAAGGTAGGCATCCCGGATCGGATTTTGCTCAAGCCCGGGAAGCTGACGGCAGAAGAGTTCGACATCATGAAGACGCACGCGACGCTGGGACGCGACACGATCTCGCGGGCGCAGGCATTGGCGGGCGAGGACGTGCCACTGTTGACCGTGGCCAAGGAAATGTCCTACAGCCACCACGAAAAATGGGATGGCTCAGGTTACCCACAGGGTTTGGCGGGCGATCACATACCCGTTTCAGCGCGCCTGATGGCGTTGGCGGATGTGTATGACGCACTGATCAGTCGGCGGGTGTACAAAGGGCCGCTGTCTCACAACGAGTCGGTGAACATCGTCGCGCAGTTGAAGGGCACGCACTTTGATGCCGACGTGGTAAATGCTTTTCTTGACATCCACGAGAACATCAACGCCATCGCGTTGGCTTACAGCGACACGGACGAAGATCAGAAGAAAAAAGAGGTTTACAAACGGCTGGCGCAAGTGACGTGTTAGCGACCCGCTTTGCTGCACGCCGCACGGAGGCGAGCGATTTCATGTGCATTGCGTGATGGGTGCCACCGATCAAACCCCTCATTTGCCCAAATCAATCAAGTCCACCCGCACCATCTGCCGATTGCAAAGAAACAATAGCTACAACCTACCGACAATAAAGCGGTAAGGCCTATTTTTCTCGCAAACCAACGCGCAGCCCACCGACTTGTGCAACACAGGCGCGTACGATGTTTCTGCGCCACCGCCACCTCCACCGCCACCGTTTCCGCCTGGCAAGTCCATCCAGACACCACGCGGCAAAGCCATACAGAACCAATCAGTGATGGGGCAACGCACCGGCGCAACGCTGTGGGCGTGCGTTCTGCCTTTTCCCCGGATGAACGGTTGATGAATGCGCCATTCAGCCTGCATACAAGGTGGTTTTTCCACAATGCCATTCAGCAAAACAGCAGACAGCCCATGCAGGGCCTGCACCGCGAACCGTTTGTCATGGGCTGGCCCGTTTTAAGGAGTGTTTTCATGAAGTCCCCCCCCTCTTTGCAACAGGCCTTGTTGGTTGTGTCGCTGGGCCTGGCGGCCCTGCCTGTGGCGGCCAGTGACCGTTGCGATGCGCCCCTGAACCGCTGGCAAACGCGTGAAGCGGTGCGGCAAATGGCTGCCGAACAGGGCTGGCAAATTCAGCGGCTGAAGATTGACGACGGCTGTTACGAGATTCGCGGCACGGATGCCCAGGGCCGCGCCTTCAAAGCCAAGATCGACCCGGAAACCCTGAAGGTGTTGAAGATGAAGCAGGACGACCACCTGCGCGGCCGTGACCGTGAGCGCGACCGTGATCGTGATGACAAACCCGACAACGCCACCGCGCCACCACCTTCGTTGCCCCCTGGCGGCGCACCGCAAGGCCAGGCCAAGTAACCCCCCATTCACAGGAGCATCACCATGTCCAAACCACTTTTGACCCTTTTGGCCTCCGCCTGCGCGCTGGCCCTTCCCGCTGTGGCGCACAGCCGCCCGGTCACGCTGACCGCCCAGCTCAAGAACTACGATGGCGACGGTGCCTACCTGGCTGCCTACCTGACCGATGCCAAAGGTGCCTATGTGCGCACGCTGTGGGTGGCTGGCGGCAAGGCCAAGTACCACAAGCACTTGTCTGACTGGGCCCGCCTGTCGGCAGGCGATGCCAAGCGCCTGGATGGCGTCACCGGCGCCAGCGTGGGCGCAGGGCGCACCCTCACGGTCACCGCCGACTTGGCTGATGCACTGATTGACGCGGGCTACGAAATCCGCATCGATGCCGCCGTAGAAAAATTGCGCGACAGCCCGTCCGAGGTCCGCATCCCGGTGTCCACCGCCAGCGTCGGCAAGCCGCAGCCCGGCAAGCAGTTCATCCAGTCGGCGACCATCAAACTTCAGTAAGGGGCTTGCATGAGCTGGAAAGCCATCCACCGCTGGCTGGGCCTGACTGTGGGCACGCTGGCCGTGGTGCTGGGTGTCACGGGGGCCATGCTGGCGATTGACCCGGTGCAGCAGGCGTGGCAGGCACCCGCCGCGCCCGGCAATTTGCCCGTGGCCACGCTGGTGGAGCGCGTGACGCGCAACGTTCAGGGCGTGGAAGAAATTCGCCACATGCCGTCGGGTGCCGTCGTGGTGTTCAGCTTTTCGGGCGACCAGCCACAGGCGTCTTATGTTGACCCGAGCGATGGCCGGGTGCTGGGCCCCTGGCAAGCCACGGTGCTGCCGCGTTGGGTCAAAAACCTGCACCGCTCGCTGCTGTTGGGCGATGCCGGGCGCTGGGGCGCAGCAGGCACCGCGCTGGCCATGGGCGTGTTGTGCGCCAGTGCGCTGGTGCTGTTGCTGCGGCGTTTGGGTGGCTGGCGGCGGCTGGCGGCCCGGGTGCGTGGCTCGCTGGCACAGCGCATCCATGTGGTCACGGGCCGTGTGGTGCTGGGGGTGCTGTGCCTGACATCGCTCACGGCGCTGACCATGAGCGCCTCGACCTTGGGGCTGGTGGCGCTGGACACTGCGGCCGAGCCCGAGGTGCTGTCGGTGGTGACCGGCCAGCCTGCATTGCCCGGAGCACAACTGCCTGCACTGCAGGGCCTGGCGGTGCAAGACTTGCGCAGGCTTAATTTCCCAGGTGCCACCGACCCGGAGGACACCTGGAAGCTGGCCACCGCCCAGGGGCAAGCCTGGATCGACCAGTACACGGGCCAGGTGTCGGCCAATAAAGATGCCACCTTTGCGCAGCGCGTGAACGACCTGGCCGTGGTGCTGCACACAGGTGAATCGGCCTGGGTTTGGGCCGTGGTGCTTGGGCTGGCGGGTGCCAGCGTGCTGCTGTTCTGGTGGTCGGGCCTGGTCATCTGGTGGCAGGCACGCCGCCTGGCACCTCACATCACGGGCAATGCACCGCTGGCCCAGGCTGACGTGCTCATCTTCGTGGCCAGCGAAGGCGGCAGCACCTGGGGGTTTGCCCAAACGCTGCAAAACGCGTTGAGCCAAGGCGGCCACCGCGTTCACACCAGTGCGCTGGAAAATTTTTGCACCACAGCCGCCACGCGGCAGGTGTTTGTGCTGGCCGCCACCTATGGCGAAGGCCAGGCCCCGGCCCACGCCAGCCACGCGCTGGCGCACATGGCCAAGTGCCAGGCCAGCGCGGTGCCCGTGACGGTGCTGGGCTTTGGCGACCGGCAGTTCCCGGCCTTCTGCGCCTTTGCCGTGGCGGTTGATCGGGCGCTGCGCGCACAGGGCTGGCCCGAGCTGTTGCCGCTGGAGTGCATTCACCAACAATCGGGCCAGCAGTTCGCTCGCTGGGGCGAGGTCCTGGCGCAGGCGCTGGGCGAACCCCTGGTGCTGGCGCATGTGCCACGCGTGCCCCCCACCGTGGCGCTCTCGCTCACGGCGCGCCGGGACTATGCCGGTGCAAATGGGGAGGCCACAGCAATCCTTCGCTTTGCGTGGCCTGCGCAGGGTGTGGGTGCACGCCTGAGCGGGCGTGGTCTGGCGCGGTTTGCGGCGGGTGACCTGGTGGGCATCGTGCCACCGGGCTCGGCCGTGCCCCGGTTTTACTCGCTGGCATCGGGCTGGGAAGACGGATTTCTGGAGATGTGTGTGCGGCAGATGCCCGGTGGCCTGTGTTCTGCACATTTGCTGGGCTTGCAGCCGGGGGACACCACCACCGCCTTCATCCGCGCCAACCCCGGCTTTGCACTGCCACGCACACGGCGGCCGGTGCTGCTGATTGGCGCGGGCACGGGCGTGGCACCGTTGGCCGGCTTCATCCGCCGCAACGACCGCCACACCCCCATGCACCTGTACTTTGGTGGACGCGACCCGGCACGAGACTTTTACTTTGGCCCCGACATGCAGCGCTGGCTGGCTGAAGGTCGCCTGGCGACGCTGCAAACCGCTTTTTCCCGCATGCCCGACGGCGGCGGTTATGTGCAAGATGCCCTGCGCCGCGATGCCGAGCGCCTGCGCGACTGGGTGACGCAAGGGGCCATCGTGCGGGTTTGCGGCAGCCGCGCCATGGCCCAAGGCGTGGCCGAGGCGCTGGACGGGGTGCTGGCACCCATGCAGTTGAGCGTGGCGAAGTTGAAAGCCCAGGAGCGTTATGCAGAAGATGTCTTCTGAGCCCGCTGCGCCCTGCACGCGCACCACCCTGCACGGCCCGGCCATGGGCACACGCTGGTCAGCAGCTGTCGATGCCCGCCACACGGTGAACATGGCGGCCTTGCGCCGGGACCTTGCCGCAGCGGTGGAACAGGTTGACGAACAGATGTCACCCTGGAAACCCAACAGCGACCTGATGCGCCTGAACCGCGCGCCTGTGGACGAGTGGGTGGACCTGCCCGTTGAAACGATGGTGGTGCTGGACTGCGCGCTCGATGTCCAGCGCCTGAGTGCGGGAGCATTCGACCCGTGTGTGGGGGCGCTGGTCGATGCCTGGGGTTTTGGCGCGGTGCGCGATGCACCCGATGCCGACGCGATCCGCGCCGCACGCCAGCTCACGCCTGGCACTGCGCACAGGGGGCTGCAGCTGGACAGGCCAGCAGGCCGCGCCCGCAAGCGCGCGCCCTTGCAGCTTGACCTGTGCGGCATTGCCAAGGGCTACGCAGTGGACTGCATGACCACGGTGCTTCAACAGCACGGTGTGCGGCATGCACTGGCAACGGTGGATGGCGAGTTGCGCGCCTTGGGTGGCCAAGCCAGCGGTGCGCCGTGGGCCGTGGCGCTCGAACGCCCTGAGACGGGTCGCCGCGCGGTGCACGGTGTCATCGAACTGGCGGACCTGGCCGTGGCCACTTCCGGTGACTACCGCCGGTTTCTGCAGGTGGGCGATGCACGCCTGGCCCACACCATGGACCCGCGCAAATCCGCCCCGGTGAACAACGCCGTGGCATCCGTCACCGTGCTGGCGCGCACCTGCATGCAAGCAGATGCCTGGGCCACGGCCTTGTTGGTGGCAGGCGCCGACGAGGGCCTGGCCATGGCACAGCGCATGGGGTTGGATGTGCTGTTTCTGGTCCGCCGTGCGCAGGGGTTGGTGGAGGTGGGTCTGGGGCGGTTTGGCAGTTCAGGCGATCTGTCAGGCGCTGCTTGCCGAACCAACTGACGCGGCTGGAAACAACTCAGCCATCTCCTCCGCCGTGAACACCCGTGACCGGGTGTGAAAGGCCTTGCCCTCGGGCCCTTCGAGCGAAAACGTGCCGCCGTGGCCTTCGATCACGTCGATGATGAGCTGGGTGTGCTTCCAGTACTCGTACTGCGCCCGGCCAATGTAGAACGGTGCACCGCCCACATCGCCCAGGTACACGTCGCCCGCGCCCATGGTGATTTCGCCGGGCAGGTAGCAGTTGGCCGCGCTGTTGTCGCAGCAGCCGCCTGACTGGTGAAACATCAAGTCAGGGCCGTGTTTGGCTTTGAGGAATGCCACCAGTTCAAGGGCTGCGGGGGTGGCTACTACTTTGTCGACCATGCTTGTCTCCTGGGGGGATGCGAGAAGATTTGCGCGCGCAGCGCAAAAACCGGGTGGGGCAGCCGCCTCATGCTGGGGTACCAGAAATCGGCGGCCACCCCACCCGGCCTTTGCGCTGGAGATGGGTCAGCCACCTCAAGCGGGTGCCAGAAATCGGCAACCGCCCACACGGTCCACGAAGCCGGGTAGTTGGGGCATTCCGCTCGTCTCGAATTGCCAAAAGCCACGCGGCTGCCCAAGGGGTGACCACCGATTTCTGGTACTCCAGCATGAGGTGGGCACCCCTTGGGTAGCCGCGTGGCGGCCCCTCCGGCGAGAAGGGGCTCAATGACTTCTTAGAAGAAGCCCAACTTGCTTTCGCTGTAGCTGACCAGCAGGTTTTTGGTCTGTTGGTAGTGGTCCAGCATCATCTTGTGGGTTTCGCGGCCAATGCCGGACTCTTTGTAGCCACCGAAGGCGGCGTGTGCGGGGTAGGCGTGGTAGCAGTTGGTCCACACGCGGCCGGCCTTGATGGCGCGGCCCATGCGGTAGGCCACGTTGCCGTTGCGGCTCCACACGCCAGCGCCCAGGCCGTACAGCGTGTCGTTGGCAATTTCCAGCGCTTCGGCTTCGTCTTTGAAGGTGGTCACGGCCAGCACGGGGCCAAAAATTTCTTCCTGGAAGATGCGCATTTTGTTGTGGCCCTTGAACAGCGTGGGCTGCACGTAGTAGCCACCGTCCAGGTCGCCGCCCATCTGGGCCTGTGCACCACCGGACAACACTTCAGCGCCTTCCTGTTTGCCCAGGTCGAGGTAAGACAAAATTTTGGTCAGCTGTTCTTTGGAAGCCTGTGCGCCCATCATGCTGTCGGTGTCCAGCGGGTTGAGTTGCTTGATGGCGGCCACGCGGGCCAGCACACGCTCCATGAACTTGTCGTAAATGCTTTCCTGGATCAGCGCGCGGCTGGGGCAGGTGCACACCTCGCCTTGGTTGAAGGCAAACAGCACCATGCCTTCAATGGCTTTGTCGAGGAAACCATCGTCTTTGTCCATGATGTCGGCAAAGAAGATGTTGGGGCTCTTGCCGCCCAGTTCCAGCGTGGCGGGAATCAGGTTGTTGGCGGCAGCCTGGGCAATCACGCGGCCGGTGGTGGTGGAGCCTGTGAAGGCGATTTTGGCAATGCGCTTCGAAGTGGCCAGGGGCATGCCAGCTTCGCGGCCATAGCCGTTGACGATGTTCAGCACGCCGGGGGGCAGCAGGTCGGCAATCAGCTCGGCCAAAATCAAAATGCTGATGGGGGTGCTTTCTGCGGGCTTCAACACCACGCAGTTGCCTGCGCCAATGGCGGGGGCCAGCTTCCAGGCAGCCATCAGGATGGGGAAGTTCCAGGGAATGATCTGGCCTACCACGCCCAGTGGCTCTTGAATGTGGTACGCCACGGTGTTTTCGTCGATGTTGCTCAGTGCGCCTTCCTGGGCACGCACGCAACCGGCGAAGTAACGGAAGTGGTCAACGGTGAGCGGGATGTCGGCGTTCAGCGTTTCGCGGATGGCTTTGCCGTTGTCCACGGTTTCGGCATAGGCCAGCAGTTCCAGGTTGGCTTCAAGGCGGTCGGCAATTTTCAGCAGGATGTTGCTGCGCGTGGCGGCGTCGGTTTTGCCCCAGGCGTCTGCGGCGGCGTGGGCGGCGTCCAGTGCCAGCTCGACGTCTTCGGCGGTGGAGCGGGCGGCTTGCGTGTACACCTGGCCGCTGATGGGGGTGATGACGTCAAAGTACTGGCCCTTGACCGGTGCGACCCACTGGCCACCGATGAAGTTGTTGTACTGGGCTTTGTAAACGTGCTTGGCGCCTGCTGCGCCGGGTGCTGCGTAAATCATGCGTATCTCCTGTGATATTTTCAAAAGTGGCTGTTGATCGAAGGGGTTGCCTGTCGAAGGCACTTGTGTGTTCACAAGCTCCGTGCCACCGCGGTCGAAAAATCACAAGCTGTTGATTCAAAACATGTTTTTATATTCAACGCATACCCTGCCTGAGCGCGTCTGTTCCAGCACGTGTTCAGATTGGCACACTCGAACAGGTGGCCTCGCTGACAAGTGTTTCATTTTGGCTATCGACGCAACACGTTCGATATGCAAAGAATTTCACAAGGGTCAGCGGGCTTTTTTGCGCGGCGAGGCAGGTACGCAGCACAGCGGCGCACTTGCGGCTAACCTGTGCACTGCGTGTTTTTTTTGGAGACAACCATGAACCTTCGCACCCTTGCCGCCGCCACCCTGCTGGCAGCCACCGCCACCCTGAGCTGGGCCCAGGACAAAGTCGTTTACCACTTTGACAACAGCGCCACACAAGCCACCTCGGGCCTGCGCACCCTGCGCAACTACCTGGATGTGGCGCCCAAAACCACGCTGGTGGTGGTGGCGCTGGGCGATGGCGTCAATTTTTTGATGGACGGCGCCAAAGACCCCAAAAATGCCAACATCGAGTACGGACCGCTCATCTCCGACCTGGTGGCCCGTGGCGTGAAGTTTGAAATTTGCGAACTGACGCTCAGCCTCATGAACATGAAGAAAGACCAGTTCGTCATGGACGCCGGGTTCACACCATCGGGCGTGGTACGCATCGGCCAGTTGCAGGGCCAGGGGTTTGGTTACATCAAGCCCTGAACCATGCAAACCTCGCCTGCCCTGCCTGGGCAACGGACCCGCGTGTCCACGCACCTGGCCCAGGCCCAGGTGTTAGGCGTTAGGCGTCAGGCCCAGGCAGGCGTTGACAGTCAGGGTTGCGTGAAGCCCTGGCGCTGGAAAACCGCCTGCGCGGGTGCCGCCAGCAGGCTTTGCGCGAATGCTGCGGCGGCATCGGGTGCACCGTTGCTCAGCGTCAAGCCATAGGCAGCCCCCACCTGCAGCGCGGGCGGCACGGCCACCACTTTCAGGCTGGGCACCTCTTTCTGCGCGGCCACGGCGTTGGTGCAATAGGTGAGGAACACATCTGCCTTGCCCTGCTCCATCGTCCAGGCGTAGGTGCTGCGCCCGGCCGGTGGCTGGGGCGAATCGCGGCCACCGGTCAGCTGCAGGGCTTTGGCATCCAGCTTGGCATACGCACCGGGTTGCACCGCATCGGCCTTGCGGAACAAGGCCCACGCGTAGTCGCCCGACGGGTCGGCCTTGGGGGTGGAGGTGCCCACCCGCACGTCTGCGCGCAACAGGGTGGCCAGCAGTTCGCCGGGCGTGGTGCGCACATGTGCCGCCGTGAGCGCGCACAGGCTGTTGCGGGCAAACACCACCGGCGTGCGCCAGCCGCCTTGGGCCGCCAAGCGTTGGGGGTGGTCGGTATCGGCCGAGGCAAACACGTGGGCCGGTTCGCCTTTTTCGATGCGCTCGCGCAGAAGGCCCGAGGCCCCGAACGTCAGCACCACCGCTTGCCCGGTGCGGGCCTGGTGATCGCGCGCCACGTCGGTCAGCGCCTCGCGCAGGCTGCCTGCGGCATACACTTTTATCGGGGCCAAAGGTGTCAGCGGGACATTGCCAGGCTGGGCAACATGGGGGGCCACCTGGGCGCACCCCGCCAGCAGGGCGGTACCCAGGGCACCCCATGCCAGCGCGCCTGGCACCCGTGTGCCCGACGCCAGCACCCGGCGCAACGCGCTGGGCTGGCGGGCTTGCGCCACATCGATTCGGCGTGAGGTGGTCATGTCAGTGCCGCCCGGCCGTTCCGAAGGGACTGACAGCCCCCTCGGGGGGCAGCGAACGCAGTGAGTGTGGGGGTTGTTTCACTTCAGCCTCTCACTGTCCGGCGTTCGGGAAAAACAGCTGTTCGCCCCCAATTTTGTAGCTGGCAATGCTGGCCTGGCCTGCGGCGGAGGTCACCCAGTCTGCAAATTTTTGGCCTGCCTCCAGCTTCACGTGCGGGTGCTTGGCGGGGTTGACCACCATCACGCCATATTGGTTGAACAGGCGTTTGTCGCCCTCGACCAGCACAGTCAGGTCAGCACGGTTTTTGAAGTTGAGCCAGGTGCCACGGTCGGCCAGCACGTATGCGCCGGTGGACGCCGCAATGTTCAGCGCTGGCCCCATGCCGCAGCCGCAAGCCTTGTAGCCGGTGCCCTGCGCATCAGAGCCCGTCATTTTCCAGAAGCGCAACTCGGCTGCATGGGTGCCGCTTTTGTCGCCACGGCTCACGAAGGGCACGTTGCCTGCGGCCAGTTTGGTCAGCGCAGCCACGATGTCAGTGCCTTTGGTCTGTGCCGGGTCGGCCTTGGGGCCGATGAGCACGAAGTCGTTGTACATGACAGGCATGCGTTTCAGGCCAAAGCCCTCGGCCACGAACTTTTCTTCGGCGGCTTGGTCGTGCACGAACACCACGTCGGCATCGCCCCGGCGGGCCATGTCAAGCGCCTGGCCCGTGCCCAGCGCCACCACCTTGGTGTCGATGCCGGTGGCCTGCTTGAACGCGGGCAACAGGTGCGCAAACAGGCCAGACTGCTCGGTTGAGGTGGTGGATGACACCACGATGGACGTGGTTTGCGCCTGCGCCAGGCCAACAAAACCCATAGCTGACAAGGCAATACACACAAGCGACAAGCGCCTTTTTTGCTTGAAATTTACGGTGAACGAGGTCATGCGGTTTCTCCTTTGACGAACAAATGGGCTTCGGGCGACACGCCGGTCAGCGTGGCGTGATCGAAAAAATCGGCAACGGGCAGGTCGGCCAGCACACGGCCGTGCTCCAGGTACAGCACACGGGTGGCCAGGCGCTTGACCTGCCCCAGGTTGTGGCTGGCAAACACCAGCGTCAGCGCCTGCGGCAGCGCAGCCAGCAGGGCTTCCACGTCGCGCTTGGCATGGGGGTCCAGGCTGGCGGTGGGCTCGTCCAGCAGCAGCACGTCGGGATTCAAGGCGCAGGCACGCGCCAGCGCCAGCCGCTGCTGCTGCCCGCCCGACAGGGTTTTGGCAGGCCGGTCGGCCACATCGGTCAGGCCCACGCGGGCCAGCGCCTGGCGTGCCTGCGTGCGGGCCAAGCGCAGCGGCACACCGTTCAGCCACAAGGCCAGCGCCACGTTCAGGCAGCCCGATGCGCGCAGCATGTGCGGGCGCTGGAACAGCATGGCCTGGCGCGCAGCGGGCGCTGCCGACCGCACCCCCGCCGTGGCGGGCAACAGGCCGTGCAACAAGCGCAGCAACGTGCTTTTGCCCGACCCGTTGGCCCCCACCAGCGCCACGCGTTCGCCGGGGCGAATGGACAGCGACACGTCGCTGAGCAGCGTGTAGCCGCCCAATTGCACACCTGCGCGTGCCAGCGCCATCACGGGCGCGGTGACGTGTGCGGTCATGCGGCCACCCCGTGACGGGGCAGGTCGGCGCTGCCGTCCACCTGGCGCTTCCACTGTTTCAGGGCCAGCAACAGCAGGTTCAGCACCGCCACCACGCCCAGCAAAATGATGCCCAGCGCCAGCGCCAGCGGCAGGTCGCCCTTGCTGGTTTCGAGCGCGATGGCCGTGGTCATGACGCGGGTGAACCCGTCGATGTTGCCACCCACGATCATCACCGCGCCCACCTCTGAAATGGCCCGCCCGAAGGCCGCGATGACCACCGTCAGCAGTGCAAACCGCTCGTCCCACAGCAGCAGGCAGGCGCGCTGCCACCGGCTGGCCCCCAGCGATTGCCATTGTTCGCCGTGCGCCAGGTCGGCGTCTTCGATGGTCTGGCGGGTCAGCGCCGTGACCACAGGCACCACCAGCACCGTTTGCGCCAGCACCATGGCGTGAAAGCTGAACATCCAGCCCAAAAACCCCAGCGGCCCGGTGCGCGACAGCAGCAGGTACACCACCAGACCCACCACAACAGAGGGCAGCGCCAGCAAGGTGTTCAACCCGGCCAGCACCAGCCCGCGCCCGGCAAAACGCGACACGGCCAGCCCAGCGCCCAACAGCAAGCCCATGGCACAGGCCAGCGCACACGCCGTGGCACTGACACTGAGCGAACGGCTCACGATGACCCACAGCGTGGGGTCGCCCGCCACCAGCAGCTCCAAGGCCGTGCCAACGCTGTCAGAAAAACTGTTCATGTATGGGTGAAAAAACCGAAAACGGGCCGTGCAGGCCAAGGTACCCAGCCGCCAGCTTCAGCGGGTTGGGCGGCGTATGGTAGTGGCTCAGGGACAGGGGGCACGTAGGGGTTGCCACGGTATGAAACCCCATGCATAAGCGGCCGTTGCCAGGGCGTGCGCGAGCGTCAGGCTGTCGCTGGGTTTGCGGCACACTCGCGCCATGCCAGCCCCGCCAGACGCCATGCCAGACAGCACCCCGTCCATCGCCCCCCCCAGGGTGCAACTGATTTACCAGTTTGCCCAGACGCGCGAACGCACGCCCCAACTCGGCAACCCGCTGTTGGACCTGCTGCAGGCCGTGCGCCAGCACGGCTCCATTTCGGCGGCAGCGCGGCAACTGGGCCTGTCGTACCGCCACGTGTGGGGGCAATTGAAGGAGTGGGAAGCCAAGGTGGGCCACGAGCTGCTGGTGTGGGACCGGGGCCAGGCCGCCCGCCTCAGCCCGTTTGGCGACAAGCTGCTGTGGGCCGAGCGCATGGCCCAGGCCCGCCTGGCCCCACAGATCGAAGCCCTGCGGGCCGAGCTGGAACGCGCCCTGGCCACCGTGTTTGACGACCAGGCCCAGGTGCTGAGCCTGCACGCCAGCCACGACGACGCCCTGGCCCGCCTGCAAGACTTGGCGGCCACACAGGCCAGCCTGCACCTGGACATCCATTTCACCGGCAGCGTGGACGCCATCCGTGCGCTCAACGAAGGCCGCTGCCAGCTAGCCGGTTTTCACACCCGGCAACAACCCGGCCGCCAGACGCTGACCGCCCGCACCTACAAACCGCTGCTCAAACCTGGCAAACACAAGGTCATCGGCTTTGCCTTGCGCTGGATGGGCCTGATGGTGGCCCCCGGCAACCCGCTGCACCTGCACACCCTGACCGACGCGGCCACCCTGCAGGCACGGCTGGTCAACCGCCCGCTGGGCACGGGCACGCGTGTGCTGCTGGACGAGTTGCTGGGCGACGCGCGCCTCGCCCCCGAGGCACTGAACGGCTACCAGAATGTGCAGCCGTCACACGCCGCCGTGGCACAGGCCGTGGCCAACGGCCAGGCCGATGTAGGGCTGGGCACACAAAGCGCAGCGCAATCCGCCGGGCTGGCATTCGTGCCGCTGGTGCAAGAGCGTTACCAGCTGGTGTGCCTGAAGTCGGCGCTGGACACGCCACCCGTGGCCGCCCTGCGCGCATGGCTGGCATCGGCCACCTGGACCCGCGAGTTGGCCAGCCTGCCGGGCTACGCGCCAGACAGCAGCGGCACCGTTCAGGCCATGAACAAACTGCTGCCGTGGTGGGCGTTCAAAACGCCTTGAGCCCACTGGCAGTGCCTGTGAACCTACAAACTGGTCAGTCCACAACGAAAGCAGCGCCCCAAAAACAGTTCGTCCACCTGTTCAAGGACTTGAAGATGTGATCATGTGGGTGGGGCGTACCATTCAGTACAGCATGTACTGAACCGCATCCAGCTTTGCACCATTGTTTTTTGGCTTACCGTTTCCAATATGGTCCTCAACACTGCACTTTCAAAGGCCGCTTCAACACCGGTACCGATTGCTGTGCCGTCCAAAACTCAAGTGGCGGCATGCCAGCTGACAGAATTCATTCATCAAGTTGAACGGACCCAAGGCCGAACGTTTGAAACTTACAGCGATTTTGAGAGCTACTGCATCGCGCATGCACCGGATTTCTGGACCGAATTTCTAAACTGGAGCGGCATTGTCCACGGAGGAAGTGCGGCACCCGCGATGACCGGCAGCACTTGTGAAGAGGCGGTTTTTTTTCCTGAATTGAAACTCAATTACAGCGAAAACTTAACCCATCTTGCAGGTGAAAACCACGGAGCCGCCCGTCCAGCAATCGTGGCCATACGAAGTGATGGTTCGGTGACCCAGTGGACCCGTGGGGAGTTGCGCACACAGACCGAGACACTGGCCCGCGCACTTGCACACCTTGGCCTTTGCAAAGGAGATTCCGTTGCTTTGGTGGCCTTCAACACCCCGGAAGCTGTCGCTGCAGCTCTGGCCGCTGCGGCAATCGGTTGTACGGTTTCGACACTTGCGCCCGAACTCGGGCCTAACGCAATGTCTTCCCGGTTGCAACAAATTGAACCAACGTTGTTGATAACCGATCTGGCCCCCGCCACCGGTGCAATGGGTGATCTGCAGCGCGCAAAAATACAGGAAGTGGTTGCAAACCTTTCATCACTTCGCGCCGTGTTGGTACTGGATGACAAGGCGCCACTTCCCGATCTGAGTATCAAGGTGCACCGGGCCCAAATGCTGTGCGCGGCATTGTCGAATGCACCCATGCCGGACTGGCCGCTCCTGCCATTCAATCACCCGCTCTTCATCATGTTCAGTTCAGGCACCACAGGGGTGCCGAAATGTATCGTGCACGGGGCCGGGGGAACTTTGCTGGAGCACGTGAAGGAACACAAATTGCATTGTGACCTTCGGGCAGAGGATCGGCTTTTTTTCCAGACATCCACTGGGTGGATGATGTGGAACTGGCAACTGTCGGCATTGGCAACAGGCGCTTCCATCGTTCTTTACAGCGGTCCCATTTCCAGTGCAGATGTTCTTTGGCGCATTGTGGCCCACCACGGAGTCACGGTATTTGGAACCAGTCCAAGCTATTTGCAATTGTGCGAACGCACGACCAGTTTCACAACTGAGGGGCTGGATTTTGGCCCGCTGCGTGCCATTCTTTCAACAGGCTCAATTCTTTCACCCAATCACCAGGAATGGGTGGGGAGATGTGTGAAGGCACTTGCGGTGCAATCGATATCGGGGGGGACCGATATCATCGGTTGTTTTGTGCTTGGCAACCCTGTGCTACCGACTTACAGTGCAGAGCCACAATGCCGAAGTTTGGGAATGGATGTGCGTGCAGTCAACGAAGATGGCTCGCATGCAAATGGCATGGGTGAGCTGATATGTGCCAACCCATTTCCATCCAGGCCCATTGGATTCCTCAAAGACCCAACAGGCTCTCGATTTCATGAAGCCTACTTCAGCCAGCATCCAGGGCTGTGGACACATGGCGACCTTGTCGAAGTGGGCGCACAAGGATCATTTCGAATGCACGGGCGCTCCGATGGCGTGTTGAATGTGCGGGGCATTCGCATCGGTCCAGCTGAAATTTATAGAATCCTTGAGCGAATTCCAGACATTGCCGAATCGATGGCAGTGGAGCAAAACAGCCCTACCTCAATAGGTGGCACCCGTCTGGTGCTGATGGTCGTGCTCAAACCCGGCTGCACATTGACCGATTCATTGCGCGAAACCATCCGGCGCGAATTGACGCAGCAGGGATCATCAGCCCATGTACCGGCGGTGTTGCTTGCCGTACCGGCATTGCCGACCACTTGGAGTGGCAAAGCATCGGAACGCAGCGCGCGCGACACGCTGAACGGTCATGATGCGGTCAACGCTGAAGCATTGCGCAACCCTGACAGCCTGGAGCCATTGCGGGCCTTCCTGCGGGCAAGTTCCAAAGGCCCAAGCAGTTCAGCCCAGACATTGACGTTGCGCAGGAACATTGAGATCGACGAAATCACTGCATTGTGGTGCGACATATTGCAGCAAAAAGGGCTGCAGGCTCGTGACAATTTCTTCGACATTGGGGGAAATTCCCTCAGCGCCCTGAGTCTGGTTGAAGAATTACAAAGCCGCTTTGGCATTGCTTTCCAGATGAATGCGATCTTCGATGCCCCCACTATCGAAGAATTTACACGACTTGTGAACAGACAGGTCGACAGCAACTCCTCGTTGCTCATTCCTTTGAAAAAGGGGAGAGATACCCATCCGATTTACATCGTGCATGGCTATGCAGGCTCCATCATGGAGTTGCTTCCTCTGATTCAGGCACTGGATACCGATGTTCCTGTGTTCGGCATACGCGCAAGTGGTTTCGAACAGTCAGAACCCATCTATGACCAAGTCGAAGCATTGGCCCATGCCTATCTTGCCGCACTTAGAAATGTGCAACCGCATGGCCCCTACCGCATAGGTGGCTATTCGTCCGGAGGGCTCATTGCATTCGAGATGGCGCGTTTATTGGTTCAGGACGGCGAGTGTGTCGAACCGCTGATCATGCTTGACACCACGACGCATCAGACCCATTGGCCAGCCAGCGCATGGCGTGAATTCATCAAACGGCGGGCTGAAAATCATATGAGCCGCATTTTCAAAGGGCCGGGAGCAGGAAAGCGCGTTTTGAAATTGGCCTTTGCATTCCTTGGCCACCTTCGGCTCGCTGCTTTCGGCGCCGTGCCGGACAATCATGGCCCAGAAGACCATCTTCCAGAGCAAATTCTGAAATTGCGGAAAGCAGGCTTGCACGCCCACACCAAATACAAACCCATGTACTTGAATGTGCCTGTCATCGCGATACGCTCAGAGCTAGGATTGTCAACCTTGGCAGACCCCATCGAGATCTGGCGCCACCTGACACCGCGCCTCACCGTGTTTGACACATCTGGCGATCACCTTTCAATGATTCGGCCCCCACATGCAAGCAAATTGGCGTCGATTTTGTCCGGCATTCTCAAGTCGGCTGACGATTTCGAAATGATTCAAAACGCGTCGCGCTCGGCCTCCAGGTAGGCCAGGCTGGTGTACTTGCCGATGTTGAGGTCAAAGCCCAACATGGTTTTGGCGCGGCTGGCCACGCGGGGGTCTTGCAGCACCCTGTCTTTGGCTTTTTCGATGGGTACGTCGTTCTTCACGGCTTGCGCGCAGGGCTCCCAGATACCCTTCAGGAACGTGCCATAGGTCTGCAACAAATCTTTCTGCGGGTTGCCGTGGCAAGGCACCCACAGGATGTCGTTGCCCGCATTCTTTGACACGGTGTCGAAGTATTTGAAGGTGCCAGGGTAGGAGCCATCGTCGATGTTGGCAATGCGGTTTTCCATGGCCAGGTCGCCCACGTGCACGACCTTGTCTTCCAGCACCTCGACCGACAGGTCACCCTTGGTGTGCGCCTGACCGTAAAAGTGCATGCGCAGGGTGACATCGCCAAACCTGAATTCCTCGCCATGCCGGGTGGCTGTGTTGGGCGGGGTCACTTTGGTGCCGGTGGTGGACTGGTTGGTCCAGCGCTCCATCAGGCTGCGCCAGAGATCGCCCTCGTGCCCATTGATCTGCTCGGTGGTGTAGGGAAGCGAGTAAATGGGCAGCTTGGGCCCATAGGCCTCGACAAATGCGTGGTTGCCCAGCCAATGGTCGCCATGAAAGTGGCTGTTGAACACAGCCACCACGGGCTGCGGCGTGACGGTTTTGATCATGCGCATGGCCATCTGGCCAATTTGCTTCGACGCCCCTGTATCGATCACCACCACGCCTTTACTGGTGACCACGAACAGGATATTGGCCATCATCCCGTGGTTCTCAGCGGTGGGGAACGCATCCTGCGCGTGAATCATCCACACGTGTTTGGACAACTGGCGGGGTGCAATGTCGGCCACAGGGGGCCCTTCGATGAAGTCAACCAACTCACCGGCACAGGTGTGCACCATGGGCACCAGCGACAGGCCTGCACCCGCCAAGCCAGCCGCGCCCATGCGGCCCAGGTGCGTCAATATCTGGCGACGGGTGGCCACTTTGCCGTCAAGGTCGAACAACACGGGGCGAATGCACATGGGAGGTCTCCGGTGGGGGTGGGCAGCATGCCGTTGAATGGCTGCGGCCTCGAATCCACGCGAACACGGTGCGTGGCTCGCTTAAATTATGAACCAATAAGCAAGCACTGATGCATGGATTTTCACCACTGTCGCAACCAGGCAGGGCACCTCAGGTCACAGATTCCATACCCCTCGCCTCAGGCCGAAGCGGTGGTCCAAATCGCACGACGGCGGGCAATGTCGGCCACCAGCAGGCGCGACAGGCTGAGTTTGTCGGCATGCGGGAACTCCACCACCCCCTCTTCATCGACCAGCAGCAGCGCGTTGTGGTCCTGTCCAAAGGTGGCCGGGCCGATGTTGCCCACCAGCAGCGGCACCCCTTTGCGGGCACGTTTGGTTTGGGCGTGGTGCAGCAGGTTGTGACTTTCGGCCGCAAAGCCCACGCAATACAACTGGCCACTCTGCGCCCGTTCGCTGGCGGCAATGCCCGCAAGCAGGTCGGGGTTTTCGCAGAACGTCAGCGTGGGCACGTGGCCACTGCCGTCTTTTTTGATTTTCTGGTCCGATGCCGATGCAGGCCGCCAATCGGCCACGGCTGCGGCAGACACGAAAACAGTAGCATCATCCATATACATATCAAGCGCTAGCTGCATATTTCTTGCAGATTTCACATCCACACGCTGCACCCCACGCGGCGTGGGCAGGCTGACAGGGCCCGCCACCAGCGTGACGCGTGCACCGGCTTCGTGTGCGGCGCGTGCGATGGCAAACCCCATCTTGCCGCTGGACAGGTTGGTGATGCCGCGCACCGGATCGATGGCTTCGTAGGTGGGGCCTGCTGTCACCACCACATGCTGCCCCGCCATCACCTTGGGCGCGAAAAAGGCCGTCACGTCGTACAGCAGCTCATCGGCTTCGAGCATGCGGCCGTCGCCCACCTCGCCGCAAGCCTGGTCGCCCTGCCCCACGTCGAGCACGTGAATGCCGTCGGCCTTCAGCTGCGCCACGTTGCGCTGCGTGGCGGGGTTGGCCCACATTTCGCGGTTCATGGCCGGGGCCACGATGAGCGGCACCGTGTCCAGCGGACGCGCGAGGCACATGAGGCTGAGCAGGTCGTCGGCCCCGCCGTGCAGCAGTTTGCTCATGAAATCGGCGCTGGCGGGGGCCACCACGATGGCATCTGCCTCGCGCGTGAGGTTGATGTGCGCCATGTTATTGCCCACCCCGGCGCCCAAATCTGCGCCAGCGGCTTTGCGAGGGTCCCATTGCGAGCTGAACACCGGCCTGCCCGACAGCGCCTGCATGGTGACGGGAGTGATGAACTGCAAGGCCGCGTCGGTCATGACGACCTGCACCGTGGCGCCCGCCTTGACGAGCGCACGGCACAGCTCGGCCGCCTTGTAACAGGCTATGCCCCCGGAGAGGCCCAATACGATGTGTTTACCAGCAAGGTCTTTCATGCGCGGCAATGTAGCAGCTTGATGCGGTGGGGGGCGCACTTATAATCGCCATTTCCACCTCCACGGGCGGCCATTCGCCCGTTTGCGACATGACCAAATTTGTCTTCGTCACCGGCGGTGTGGTGTCTTCGCTGGGCAAGGGCATCGCTTCTGCATCCCTGGCCGCACTGCTTGAATCACGCGGCCTCAAAGTCACCCTCATCAAGCTCGATCCCTACCTGAACGTGGACCCGGGCACCATGTCACCCTTCCAGCATGGTGAGGTGTTCGTGACCGATGACGGCGCAGAAACCGACCTCGATCTGGGCCACTACGAGCGTTTCATCGAAACGCGCATGAAGAAGGCCAACAACTTCACCACCGGCCAAATTTACAAAAGTGTGCTCGAAAAAGAGCGCCGCGGCGACTACCTGGGCAAGACCGTGCAGGTCATTCCGCACGTCACCAACGAAATCCAGGACTTCATCAAGCGCGGGGCGGGCTACGGCACGCCCGAAGCGGTGGACGTGGCCATCGTTGAAATCGGCGGCACCATCGGCGACATCGAATCCCTCCCGTTTGTGGAAGCCGTGCGCCAACTGTCGCTGCGCCTGGGGCCCAACCAGGCTGCCTTCGTGCACCTGACCTACGTGCCCTGGATCGCCGCCGCAGGCGAGCTGAAAACCAAACCCACCCAGCACACGGTGCAAAAGCTGCGCGAAATCGGCATCCAGCCCGATGCGCTGCTGTGCCGCGCCGACCGCGCCATTCCCGACGACGAGCGGGAAAAAATCAGCCTGTTCACCAACGTGGCGCAATGGGGTGTCATTTCCATGCCCGACGTGGACACCATCTACAAAGTGCCACGCGTGTTGCACGAGCAAGGCCTGGACGGCCTCATTTGCGACAAGCTGCGCCTGAACACCCCACCCGCCAACCTGAAACGCTGGGACGACCTGGTGCACGAGGTGCTGAACCCCCAACGCGAGGTCAGCATTGCCATGGTGGGCAAGTATGTGGACCTGTCCGACAGCTACAAGTCGCTGAACGAAGCGCTGCGCCACGCGGGCATGAAAAACCATGCCCAGGTCAACATCACCTACATCGACTCCGAAAACCTGGAAACCGAGTCCATCGACCAGCTGGCGCAATTCGATGCCGTGCTGGTGCCCGGTGGCTTTGGCAAACGCGGCGTGGAAGGCAAGATCAAGGCCGCCCGTTTCGCCCGCGAAAACAAGGTTCCTTACCTGGGCATCTGCCTGGGCATGCAAGTGGCCACCATCGAGTTCGCCCGCCACGTGGCTGACCTGACGCAGGCCAACAGCACCGAGTTCGAACCCGAAGGCGCTCAACCCGTCATTGCCCTCATCACCGAGTGGAAAGACGAAGACGGCACCATCAAAACCCGCGACGAAAACTCCGACCTCGGCGGCACCATGCGTCTGGGCGCCCAAAGCTCCGATGTGACCCCTGGTACGCTGGCGCACAGCATCTACGGCCCCGTGGTGACAGAGCGCCACCGCCACCGTTACGAAGCCAACGTGACTTACCTCGACCAGTTGCGCAAGGCGGGCCTGGTCATTTCGGCGTTCACCCAGCGCGAGCACCTGACCGAGATCGTCGAGTTGCCGCAAGCCGTGCACCCCTGGTTCATGGGCGTGCAGTTCCACCCCGAGTTCAAATCGACTCCGTGGGACGGCCACCCGCTGTTCAACGCGTTCGTGAAAGCGGCGCTGGACCACCAGACCGCCACCGCAACGTCATCCGCCAAGGCCACCGCATGAAACTGTGTGGATTCGATGTCGGGCTGGACCAGCCTTTCTTCCTGATTGCCGGCACCTGCTCGATCGAGAGTCTGCAGATGTCCCTGGATGTCGCAGGTCAGCTGAAGGAAGCCTGCGCCGCTTTGGGCATTCCACTGATCTACAAAGGCTCGTTCGACAAGGCCAACCGCTCATCGGGCACCACAGCACGCGGGGTCGGCATCGACGCTGGCCTGAAAATCCTCGATGAAGTGCGCCGCCAGACCGGCCTGCCTGTGCTGACCGATGTGCACGAGGCATCGCAAGTGGCCGAGGTGGCCAGCGTGGTCGACGTGCTGCAGACACCCGCCTTCCTGTGCCGCCAGACCGATTTCATCCGCGCGGTGGCGCAGAGCGGCAAGCCCGTCAACATCAAGAAGGGCCAGTTTCTGGCCCCTTGGGACATGAAAAACGTCATCGACAAAGCCCGCGCCGCCGCACGCGAAGCGGGCTTGTCGGAAGACCGTTTTCTGGCCTGCGAGCGCGGCGTGAGCTTCGGCTACAACAACCTGGTGGCCGACATGACCAGCCTGGCGGAAATGCGCCATTCGGGCGCGCCCGTCGTGTTCGACGTGACGCACTCGGTGCAAAAACCCGGTGGCCAGGGCACCGTCAGCGGCGGTGCCCGCGAGATGGTGCCGGTGTTGGCCCGGGCCGCCACAGCCGTGGGCGTGGCGGGTTTGTTCATGGAATGCCACCCCAACCCCGCCCAGGCCTGGAGCGACGGCCCCAACGCGGTCCCCATGAAACACATGAAAGCCTTGCTGGAAACGCTGGTCACGCTGGACCAGGTGACCAAGCGCAACGGCTTCCTGGAAAACCACTTCAACGCCTGACGTTCACGTCACCTCACACCCCACCCACCCATGAGCAGCGGCTACATCATTGCGTCAGTCACCGTGACCAACCCCGAGCAATATGAGGTTTACCGCAAATGGTCCACCATGGCCATACAGACCCACGGCGCCGAAGTGTGCGTACGCGGTGGTCAGGTCAAGGTGCTGGAAGGTGACTGGAACCCGGGCCGCACGGTCATTTTGAAGTTCCCGTCGTTTGAAGCTGCGCAGGCGTTTCACGACACGCCCGAGTACCGCAAAGCCCGGACTGCACGCGAAGGTGCCGCCATCATGCGCATGGTGTGCGTCGAGGGCGTCTGAGTCCATCCATCACGAACCGTTTTTTGTTTTTGACTTTACCTAGAGAGAAACCATGAGCGCAATTGTTGACATCGTAGGCCGCGAAGTGCTGGACAGCCGCGGCAACCCCACCGTTGAATGCGACGTGCTGCTGGAAAGCGGCGTCATGGGCCGTGCCGCTGTGCCGTCTGGGGCATCCACCGGCAGCCGCGAAGCCATTGAACTGCGCGACGGCGACAAAAGCCGTTACCTGGGCAAGGGCGTGTTGCGCGCCGTCGAGCACATCAACACCGAAATTTCAGAAGCCGTGCTGGGCCTCGATGCCTCCGAACAAGGTTTTCTGGACAAGACCCTGATCGACCTTGACGGCACCGAAAACAAAAGCCGTCTGGGTGCCAACGCCATGTTGGCCGTGTCCATGGCTGTGGCCCGCGCTGCGGCTGAAGAAGCTGGACTGCCCTTGTACCGCTACTTTGGCGGCACCGCTGCCTGCCAGTTGCCTGTGCCCATGATGAACGTGGTGAACGGTGGCGCACATGCCAACAACAACCTCGACCTGCAAGAGCTGATGATCATCCCCGTGGGCGCACCGTCGTTCCGCGAAGCCCTGCGCTGGGGTGCCGAGGTGTTCCACGCGCTGAAGAAAATCCTGCACGACAAGGGCATGCCCACGTCAGTGGGCGACGAAGGCGGCTTTGCCCCCAACGTGCCCAACCACGAAGCAGCCATCCAGATGATCCTCGACGCCATTGCCGCTGCCGGTTACACCGCAGGCGAGCAGATTGCCCTGGGCCTGGATTGCGCTGCCAGCGAGTTCTACAAAGACGGCCTGTACGTGCTGGAAGGCGAAGGCGGCCTGAAGCTGACCGCCGCACAGTGGACCGACATGCTGGCCACCTGGGTCGACAAGTACCCCATCATCAGCATCGAAGACGGCATGGCCGAAGGCGACTGGGACGGCTGGAAGCTGATGACCGAGCGTCTGGGCAAGCAAGTGCAAATCGTGGGTGACGACCTGTTCGTGACCAACACCAAGATCTTGAAAGAAGGCATTGACAAGGGCATTGCCAACTCGATCCTGATCAAGATCAACCAGATCGGCACGCTGACCGAAACGTTTGCCGCCATCGAAATGGCCAAGCGCGCCGGTTACACCGCCGTCATCAGCCACCGCTCGGGCGAAACCGAAGACAGCACCATTGCCGACATCGCCGTGGGCTTGAACGCCGGCCAGATCAAGACCGGTTCTTTGAGCCGCTCTGACCGCATGGCCAAGTACAACCAGTTGCTGCGCATCGAAGAAGACCTGGGCGAAATCGCCTACTACCCAGGCCGCGCTGCGTTTTACAACCTGCGCTGACCGCCCGTGCGCCTGCGCAGCCACCGGTTCACACGCGCCATGCCGTTCACGGCCATGGCCGGGGAGTGAGCCGTGGCTGCGAAACTGGTTTCCGTGCTGTTGCTGGCCTTGCTGGCGTGGCTGCACAGTCAGCTTTGGCTGGGGCGTGGCAGCGTGCCCAAGGTGGCACAGATGCGTCAGGATCTGGCCCAGGTTCAGGCGCAAAACCAACAGGCGCAATGGCGCAACGAGCAATTGGCCAATGAAGTCCAGGACTTGAAAGAGGGCCTGGAAATCATCGAAGAAAAGGCACGGATGGACTTGGGTATGGTCAAGCCCAACGAGCTGTTCGTGCAGATTGCCCAGGGCAAGCGTTGATCATCGCGCTGCTGGGCGCCGAAAGCACGGGCAAAAGCACCCTGGCTGCGGCCCTGCACAGGCACTTGCAAGCGGCGTTTGCCACGTTACCCGCCCCACATGCCCAGCCCCTGATCACCCACGTACCCGAGTACCTGCGTGACTGGTGCACGCAGCATGGCCGCACGCCACGCGCCGACGAACAGGCGCACATTGCCCACATCCAGGCCCAATGGCTGACCGATGCGGCACACCTGCACAGCCTGCATCACTGGTTGATTGCCGACACCACACCGTTGATGACAGCGGTGTACAGCGACCACTACTTTGGCGACCCCTCGCTGTACGCCATGGCACTGGGGTTTCACGCAGCGCCTCGCTTGGCGGGGGCTGCACTGGTATCGGACACGCCGCCCCACCACCTGCCGCCACTCAACCTGCTGATGGGGCTGGACCTGCCCTGGCAAGCCGACGGCTCGCTGCGCGATGGCCCTGCCACGCAAATGGCCGTCGACACCCTGCTGCGCCAGCAGATGGATGTCCGGCAGTTGCCGTACCAAACGGTCTACGGCACAGACTCGGCGCGTGTGGCGGCTGCGTTGCAGGCCATTGCCGGTCACTTGATGCGGCATGCACCTGCCGATGCCTGGGCGGTACCCGTGCAAAATGCAATTGAAAAAGAAGCAAACAATGCAATCAGCATAAGCGGTAAGCAGCAAAAATACCGCAAATATGCATCCCCCTGCGAATGCTGTGACGACCCCGCCTGCGAGCGCCAGATGTTCTCGCGCCTCGTGGCCAACCGGCCACCCACACAGGGGGTCAGTGGGGACCTGAATCCACCGGTGGTGCGGCCACAGCGGTGGTGAACAGGTGTGCGGCATCCACCGGGTCGAACCGGTATTGCGCGCCACAGAAATCACAACCCACCTCGACCTGCCCCTGCTCGGCCAGTATGGACTCGATTTCAGCCGTGCCCAGGCTGCGCAGCATGCTGCCCACGCGCTCGCGGGAGCAGGTGCAGGCAAACCGGGGGCCGCTGTCGCCCGCCAGCGGCTCGAACAGGCGCACATCCTCTTCCCAGAACAGGCGGTGCAGGATGGTTTGGGCGTCCAGCGTCAGCAGCTCTTCCGGCTTCAGACTGGCGGCCAGGATGGCGATGCGGTTGTAATCCTCGTTCAGGCCGATCTGGTCTTCATCGGCCCGCGCCACGCCGCTGGCCGCCAAGTTGGACGCGCCTTGCAGCGGCAAGCGCTGGATCAACAGCCCCGCTGCGATCTGGTCGTTGGCGGCCAGCACCAGGCGGGTATCGAGTTGCTCGCTTTGCAGCATGTAGTGCTCGATCACGTCGCTGAGTTTTTCGAGCTTTTCGTGGTGATCGCCATACAGCGGCACCACGCCCTGGTAGGGCTGCTGGCCAGGTTTGCGATCCTTGGGGTCGAGCGTGATAGCGCAACGACCTTGGTTGTTGACGTTGACCATGTCGCTGAGCTTGACCGGCCCCAGCGCGGCATCGGCCACCTCGCCCACCACCTTGGCGGTGGCGCGCAAACTGAGGTCGGGCTGCACCTCGGCCACGGCCAGCTTCACAGGCCCATCGCCCATGACCTGCAGCACCAATGCGCCGTTGAACTTGATGTTGGCTTGCATCAGCGTGGCCGCGGCCGTCATTTCGCCCAGCAACTCGGCCACTGCCTGGGGGTAACCGCCGGCTTGCTCGCGGCGCGTCAGGATGTCGCGCCATGAATCGGTCAGGCGCACCAACATGCCCCGCACGGGCAGGCCTTCGAAAATGAATTTGTGTAACTCGGACAAAACGTGTTCTTTCCTGTGGGCATCAGGCCAATTTTTTCAACCCGGCCTTGAAGCGGTGGGCATTGTCGATGTAGTGCTGCGCGCTCTGGCGCAAGCCGTCCATTTGCTCGGGTGTCAACTGGCGCACCACGCGCGCGGGGCTGCCGACGATCATGCTGCCATCGGGGAACACCTTGCCCTCGGTCACCAGCGCACCCGCGCCCACCAGGCAGTTGTTGCCGATGACCGCACCGTTGAGTACCACCGCACCGATGCCGATCAGGCTTTCGTCGCCCACCGTGCAGCCGTGCAACATCACGCCGTGGCCCACGGTCACACGGTTGCCCACGGTCAGCGGTTTGCCATGGTCGCTGTGCAACACGCTGGCATCTTGTATGTTGCTGCCTTCGCCGATGGTGATGGGCTCGTTGTCGCCACGGATCACCACGCCAAACCAGACGTTGCTGTCGGCGGCCAGGGTCACGTTGCCCATGACCTCGGCACTGTCAGCCACCCAGGCGCTGGAATCGACGCGGGGGGCAATGGAATCAAGTTGATAAATGCTCATGCCTAGAATTGTAGGGATGGATGCCAACACCCCCACTTGCCTGCGCCAGCAGGCGCTGGATGCCTTGCTCGTGGCAGACCCCGCCACCAAATGCGCACAGGTCACCGCACTGTTCAAGGCCTGCGAAGGTGGCTTGATTCACATCGACACCCAAACCACGGTGGCACCCGTGGCACACCAGAAATTGCCCGGCAGACCCGATCGGCCCGAACTGATCGACCCGGCCCACGTGCCCACGCGATCGCCGTTCACGCTGGAAGGCCGCGCAGCCCTGCTGCACGCCATTTGCCACATCGAGTTCAACGCCATCAACCTCGCGCTGGACGCGGTGTGGCGCTTTGCGGGCATGCCAGAACCGTTTTACCGCGACTGGCTGCGCGTGGCAGCGGAAGAGGCGTATCACTTCACCCTGCTACACGACCACTTGCAGACACTGCATGACCTGACAGGCCAGGCCCATCGGTATGGCGACTTCCCCGCCCATGACGGCCTGTGGGCCATGTGCGAAAAAACGGCGCACGACATCACGGCCCGCATGGCGCTGGTGCCCCGCACGCTGGAAGCCAGGGGACTGGATGCCACACCACTCATCCAGGCCAAACTGCGCAAAGTGGGCGTACCCAACGCAAAGGGGGCGTCAAGCGCGCCAGATGCGCTGGTGCTGTGCGACCTGCTGGACATCATCCTGCGCGATGAAGTGGGTCACGTGGCCATCGGCAACCACTGGTATGGCTGGCTGTGCCTGCAGCAAGGGTTGGACCCGATCGGGCACTACCGCACGCTGGCAACGCGGTACCAGGCCCCCAGACTGAGGCCTCCGTTCAATGAGGCCGCACGCAAGCGCGCAGGCTTCACTGATGCCGAGCTGGCGTACCTGTTGACAGCAGGATGAGCTCAAATCTACGGGAAAACCCTGATAAAGCACGCAAATCGAGGGAAAACCCCAATGATTGCAGTGACATCGAGGGCTCTTCCGTAAGAACTTGGTAATGGGGTCTACCTAGTATCCCTTCAACTCCCGGGGCTGTGTGTTGCGAGCTGTATCGTCAGCAAGCGGCATGGTCTGGACGGGAGTCAACCAATATGAGGAGCCCCCATGGAAATGGACCTGGCAAATCGGATTGCAAGTCATCCGAAATATCAAGAACTGAAAGCCAAGCGTTCCAGCTTCGGCTGGATTCTCACCTGGCTGATGATGATCGTTTACTACGGTTTCATCCTGCTGGTTGCCTTCAACAAAGAGTTGCTGTCGCAAAAGCTGGGCTCGGGTGTCATGACTGTGGGCATGCCAGTCGGCTTGTTCGTGATCGTGTTCACCATCGTCATCACTGGCATCTACGTTCGTCGCGCCAACAGCGAATTCGACGACCTGACCGAAGAAATCAAGAAGGCGGTGTCCAAGTGAAGCGCACGAACCAAATTTTGGCCCTGCTGGGCCTGGTGACCGCCAGTGCTGGTGCGTTTGCTGCGGGTGCAGACCTGGGCCAGGCTGAAAAACAAGCCACCAACTGGACCGCGATCATCATGTTCGTGGCCTTCGTGGTCGGCACACTGTTCATCACCAAGTGGGCCGCTGCCAAAACCAAATCGGCCGCTGACTTCTACACTGGCGGTGGCGGCATCACCGGTTTCCAAAACGGCTTGGCCATTGCGGGCGACTACATGTCTGCCGCGTCTTTCCTGGGTATTTCCGCAGCCGTGATGGCCAGCGGTTTCGACGGTCTGATCTACTCCATCGGTTTCCTGGTCGGCTGGCCAGTGGTCACGTTCCTGATGGCCGAGCGCCTGCGCAACCTGGGTATGTTCACGTTCGCTGACGTGGCATCCTTCCGTTTCGCACAAACCCCCGTCCGCATTTTTGCTGCTTCCGGCACGCTGGTGGTGGTGGCGTTCTACCTGATCGCCCAGATGGTGGGTGCCGGTCAGCTGATCAAGCTGCTGTTCGGCCTGGAGTACTACATCGCTGTGGTGATCGTGGGTGCGCTGATGATGGTTTACGTGCTGTTCGGCGGCATGACAGCCACCACCTGGGTACAGATCATCAAGGCCTGCTTGCTGCTGGGTGGCGCATCGTTCATGGCTTTCATGGTTCTGCTGCAATTTGGTTTCAGTCCTGAAGCCATGTTCGCCAAAGCCGTTGAAATCAAGTCCGCACTGGCCGCCAAACCCCTGATTGCAGAAGCGATGAAGGGTGGCATGGACCAGGCAGCGGCTGAAGCTGCGGTGGCAGGCAAGGCTGCTGCTGCAGGCTTCTCCATCATGGGCCCTGGCTCGTTCGTGAAAGACCCCATCTCCGCCATCTCTTTCGGTATGGCCCTGATGTTCGGTACCGCTGGTTTGCCACACATCCTGATGCGCTTCTTCACCGTGCCCAACGCCAAGGAAGCACGTAAATCGGTTCTGTGGGCAACCACTTGGATCGGCTACTTCTACATCCTGACGTTCATCATCGGTTTCGGTGCCATCGCGTTTGTGCTGACCAACCCAGAGTTCCTGGATGCCAAGGGCGTACTGAAAGGCGGCGGCAACATGGCTGCTATCCACTTGGCCAACGCCGTGGGTGGCAACGTGTTCCTCGGCTTCATCTCTGCCGTGGCGTTCGCGACCATTCTGGCTGTGGTGGCTGGCCTGACACTGTCTGGCGCATCTGCCGTGTCTCACGACATCTACGCTACCGTGATCAAGAAGGGCAAAGCAGACAGCGCATCCGAGCTAAAAGTCTCTCGCTACACCACCGTTGCACTGGGCATCCTGGCTGTGACACTGGGCATCGCGTTCGAGAAGCAGAACATCGCGTTCATGGTGTCCCTGGCCTTCGCCATCGCGGCATCGGCCAACTTCCCTGTGCTGTTCATGTCTGTGCTGTGGAAAGACTGCACCACCAAGGGTGCCGTGATCGGCGGCTTCCTGGGTCTGCTGTCTTCCGTGGTGCTGACAGTGGTGTCGCCATCCGTGTGGGAAGCCACGCTGGGCAACCCCAAGGGTTCGGCGCTGTTCCCCTACACCTCGCCTGCCCTGTTCTCCATGACCATCGGTTTTGTCGGCATCTGGCTGTTCTCCATTCTGGACAACAGCGAGCGTGCCAAAAAAGACCGCGCTGGCTTCATGGCTCAGCAGGTCCGTTCCGAAACCGGTATCGGCGCATCCGGCGCATCTGGCCACTGAGCCCGATATGCATCGGTAAACTCCCCGAAAGCAACCCCTCATGGGTTGCTGCCGGGACCGAAACAGACTGCTGCTGCCCTGCCGGGTGCCAGCAGTTTTTTTCTTTGAAGAAAGCCCCTTGCACATGCCCAGTTCATTCGACTTCAGCCACGCTCCTTTCGATTGCCTGAACGCGCACGAGCGCAAGCTGGTCAGAGACACCATGGACGTTGCCTACTACCCCAAAGGCACGCTGATCCTGGGGCCGGACATGGTGGCCACACACGTTCACGTGGTCATCAAGGGACACGTGCAACACGCCGAGGCCGGTGAAGTCGTGTCGGTGTACGGCCCCGACGATTTTTTTGCAGCCCGTGCCGCCATGGCGGGGCGCACCACCAGTGTGTTGACCGCGCTGGACGAGGTCATCACCTACATGCTGCCGCAAGCCACGCTGCGCGACCTGGTGGCAGGCAACAGCCAGTTCAGTGCGCTGCTGTTCGCAGACATGTCGCGCCGCCTGTCCGCCGTGTCGGAAGGCAACAAGAGCCGCGAATTCTTGTCTTTGATGATGGTGCGGGTAAGGGATGCGTTCATACGCAAACCCTACTTCGTGGACGGCCACACCGACTTGGTCAGCCTGTGTGCCGACCTGTCAGCCCGCAAACTGACCAATGCGCTGGTCAACGACACCGGCCCCGACGGGCAACCCCGCATCGGCATGTTCACCACCACCGACCTGCGCGACGCGCTGCTGCGCCCCACGCCGCCCAACCAGTTGCCGGTGCGCGATGTGGCCCGCTTCGACCTGATTTCAGTCACCCCCGACACCGAACTGTTCGACGCGCTGCTGGTCATGATCCGCCACCGCGTGCACCGCGTGCTGGTGCGCGATGGCGAAGCCATTCTGGGCGTGCTGTCCCAGCTCGACCTGATGAGTTTCATCTCCAACCACTCGCACATCATCGCGCTGCAGGTCCAACAAGCCACCGACGTGGCCGAGCTGCAGACCGCTGCGCGTCAGATGGACGGCTTGATCAACCTGCTGCACAACGGCGGCGTGAAGATCGAGGTCATTTCGACTTTGGTGAGCGAACTCAACAGCCAGATCTTCACCAAACTGTGGTCATTCGTGGCCCCACCCGAGCTGGAACAAAACAGCTGCCTCATCGTCATGGGCAGCGAGGGTCGGGGCGAACAGATCCTGAAAACCGACCAGGACAACGCCCTGATCCTGCGCGACGGCTTCGAATGGCCTGGCCTTGGCGACGTGGCCCGCCAGTTCAACGACGCACTGGCCTCCTTTGGTTACCCGCCCTGCCCAGGCAACATCATGCTGACCAACCCCCTGTGGCGCCAGCCGCTGAGCGAGTTCAAGGCCACCATTGCCGACTGGTTGCTGGGTTCGCACGCCGACGGCCCCATGCACCTGGCCATCTTCATGGATGCACGCGCCGTGGCAGGCGACGTGGGCCTGCTGCAAGCCGCCCGCAAACACCTGGAAGGCCTGTTCGGCGGCAGCCATGCGCTGCTGGCCCGCTTTGCCAGCGCCATCGACCAGTTTTCGGAACCCGGCACCTGGTGGGACCGCCTGACCACACTGCGCGGCCGTGAAGAGCAGGCATTCGATCTGAAAAAACTGGGCACCTTCCCCATCGTGCACGGCATACGTGCCTTGGCGCTGGAGTACCACATCGACGCCCTGCGCACCACCGAGCGCATCCACCAACTGGCCGGGCGCGAACACCTGGACGCAGCCCTGGCACGCGATCTGATCGACGCACTCCAGTTCCTCATGGGGCTGAAGCTCAAAAACAACCTGCGACAGGACCAGATGGGCGAAGCACCGCACAACCAGGTGCGCCTGTCAGAGCTGGGCACACTGGAGCGCGATTTGCTCAAAGACTCACTGGCCATCATCAAGCGCTTCAAGCAGCACCTGCGTGTCCATTTCAAGCTGGAGACCATGTGAGCCACACGAACCTGCCGGAGGCCGCATGCTGAACAAGCTGAAACGCACCTGGTACCGCAGCCGACTGCGCGACCCGGCATATGAATTCCTGTTTGCCCCCCCGCCCCCCGGTGAGTGGGTCAGCATCGACTGCGAAACCACTGGGCTGGATCGCCAGCACGACCACATCATCAAAGTGGGGGCCGTGCGTCTGGAAGGCCAGCGCGTGCTGACCAGCCAGAAGCTGGAAGTGCTGGTCAAACCCGATGCCAGCCGCTCGCCCATGGGGGCCGACAGCGTGCGCATCCACCAGCTGCTGGAAAGCGACCTGGCCGAACACGGCCAGGACCCGCTTGATGTGGCTAGACAGGTGCTGCACTTCATAGGCTCGCGCCCGTTGGTGGGGTACTTTCTGGAGTTCGACATCGCCATGCTCAACCGGTTGGTGCAGCCGGTCATCGGCATTCCGCTGCCGAACGAGCAGATCGAAGTGTCCGGCCTGTACTACGACCACAAATACAGACAGAACCCCGACGCGCACATCGACCTGCGCCTGGCCACCCTCATGAACGACCTGGGCCTGCCCCAACGCGCCGCCCACAACCCGGTCAACGACGCGACGATGGCCGCGCTGGCGTTTATCAAGCTGCAGGCCATGCTGGGGCGGTGAGGGTGTACCCTCGCCCATTCAGTTCCAATTTCACATCAATGTCCGTCAAACCCCTACCGCAACACAACCACCTGCTGGCAGCCTTGTCACCCGAAGTACAAGGCCGTTTGTTCCCTTACCTGGAACTGGTGCCACTGCCGTTGCGCGCGGTGCTGTATGAATCCCGGCGCCCCATGCGTCACGTGTACTTCCCCACCGACTCCATCGTCTCGCTGCAATACCTGATGGAAAACGGGGCATCGACCGCGATCTCCGTGGTGGGCAACGAAGGCTTGCTGGGCATCACGCTGTTTCTGGGCGGCGAGAGCACGCCGAGCCGCTCGCTGGTGCAAAGCGCGGGTTTCGCCTATCGACTCCCCAGGCTGCGGGTGAAAGAAGAGTTCAATCGCCACGGCCAGCTGCTGATGCTGATGCTGCGCTACACGCAGGCCCTGATCACACAGGTGTCGCAAACCGCCGTGTGCAACCGGCACCATTCGATCGACCAGCAGCTCTGCCGCTGGCTCCTGCTGTCCATGGACCGCCTGTCACACAACCATTTGACGATGACACAGGAATTCATTGGCAACATGCTGGGCGTTCGCCGTGAGGGCGTCACCCAGGCCGCGTCCAAACTGCAGCAGCTGGGCGTCATTTCATACTCACGCGGACTGATCAAGGTGCTTGACCGGTCGAAACTTGAATCGCTGAGTTGCGAGTGCTACAACGTGGTCAAGAAGGAAACAGACCTGCTGCTTCACTACCTGCCACAGCGCAGCGTGATCACCAACACCGACACCATTCCCACTGCGACGCTCAGCACGCTGTAGACGGTGAGTCACCCAGAAAAGCCGTCAATGCCGTGGCGGCCCTCGCGTGTACGGCGGCTGTGCCGTCGCCATTCATCCCAGGCACCGATGGCACCTGAAGCCAAGCAAACAGGCGCACCACCGATAATCCGGCATGACTTCTCCTGCCGCCTCCGCTGACTTCAGCACCCTCCCCCTCCCCCCCGCCACGCTGGCCAACC
>JAVBXK010000033.1 GCA_030824555.1 bacterium | reverse complement strand
TTCAAGGGTGAAGTCTCCGTATCTGGCCACAACCTCGTCGTCAACGGCAAGTCCATCCGCCTGACCGCCGTCAAAGACCCCGCCGAACTCAAATGGGGTGAAGTCGGTGCCGACGTGGTCATCGAAGCCACGGGCCTGTTCCTGACCAAGGAAGCTGGCGAAAAACACCTGGCCGCCGGTGCCAAAAAAGTCATCTTCTCCGCCCCCAGCAAAGACGACACCCCCATGTTCGTCTACGGCGTCAACCACCAGACATACGCTGGCCAGGCCATCATCAGCAATGCCAGCTGCACCACCAACTGCCTGGCACCCGTGGCCAAAGTGCTCAACGACAAATGGGGCATCAAACGCGGCCTCATGACCACCGTGCACGCCGCCACCGCCACCCAGAAAACCGTTGACGGCCCCAGCAACAAAGACTGGCGCGGCGGCCGCGGCATTTTGGAAAACATCATCCCCAGCAGCACCGGTGCAGCCAAAGCCGTGGGCGTGGTCATCCCCGAGCTGAATAAAAAACTCACCGGCATGAGCTTCCGCGTGCCCACCAGCGACGTGAGCGTGGTTGACCTGACCGTTGAACTCAACAGCCCTGCTGCCTATGCAGACATCTGCGCCGAAATGAAAGCACAGAGCCAGGGCGCACTGAAGGGTGTGCTGGGCTACACCGAAGACAAAGTGGTGGCCACCGACTTCCGTGGCGAGGTGTGCACCAGCGTGTTCGACGCCGACGCAGGCATTGCGCTGGACACCACCTTCGTCAAAGTGGTGGCCTGGTACGACAACGAGTGGGGCTACTCCAACAAGTGCCTGGACATGGCGCGTGTGGTGAGCCAGTAAACGCGCCCCCGCAGCGTCTTTACACAACAGACAACGGTCCATGCTAGAAAGCGGCATGGACCGTTTTTCTTTTTCTGATGTCGCCATGCGTCTGTCGCCTGGCGAAGGTGCCCGGTGGATGCAGATGTGGTGTCTGGCGGGGGTGATGTCTGTGCCATTGGCGCATGCAGGTGGTCCACCTGTAGGCTTGCTGGTGCAGTTCAAGCCGGGTGTCGTACAGACCGAGGCAGATGTGCCGCCTGTGGTCAGGCGCGACACCCCTCAGGCGCAGCAGGAACGTGCGCATGCCCGGTGGCAGCGGCAGCATGCGTCTGCTTTGCAACACTTCAACAAAGTGGCCGTTGATGCTGGCGTGACGTTTGCCCGCGTGGGATCAGCCGGTTCGGCCTTGCGGGTCGATTTGCCGCCCGGAAGCGACGCGGCCGCCACCGATCGCATCGCGCGGCGTTTGCGCTTGCACCCCGACGTGGCCGACGTGATGCCCAACGAACGGCTGCACCGGGCTGCTGTGCAACCCACAGACCCGCTGTTTCCCCAGCAATGGCATTTGCAGACCCCTGCGGCGCATGCGGGTGCCATCAACGCCACCACGGGATGGGCGCGCTCGACCGGCGCAACGGCGCAGGTGACCGTGGCCGTGGTGGACACAGGTGTCCGCTTTGACCACCCGGACCTGTCTGGCAAGGTGTTGGCGGGTTACGACTTCGTGAGCGAGGTGGACTATGCCAACGACGGCAACGGCCGCGATGCCGATGCCAGCGACCCCGGCGACTGGGTCACGGCCAGCGATGCCTCCACCGCCGTGTTTCAGGGCTGTGACCCCGAAGACAGTTCCTGGCACGGCACGGCCATTGCTGGCGTCATCGCCGCTGGTGCGAACAACGGGCTGGGGGGCGTGGGCGTTCATTGGGGCGCACAGGTTCTGCCCGTCCGAGTTGCGGGCAAATGCGGTGCGGTACTGAGCGACTTGCTGGACGGGGTGCGCTGGGCGGCGGGTTTGCCCGTGGCGGGTGCACCCGTCAACACGCACCCGGCCAAAGTCATCAACCTCAGTTATGGCGGCGACGGCGCATGCAACACGGCCTACCAAAGCGCGATTGACGATCTCAGTGCCGTCGGTGCCCTGCTGGTGGTGGCTGCGGGCAATGCAGGCGCGCCGGTCACGCGCCCTGCCGATTGCAGGGGCGTGCTGGCCGTCACGGCGGTGCGGGGTGATGGTGCCAAGGCGAGCTATGGCAGCTACGGGCCAACAGTGGGGCTGGCCGCGCCGGGTGGAACCGGTTTTGGCGGTGCAGACGACGGCATCTACACCACGCTGAACGATGGGCGGCGTGGCCCCACCACGTCAAGCTACGGCCCCATGGTGGGCACCAGTTTTTCTGCACCGCTGGCATCTGGGGTGGGGGCCTTGGTTTTGTCGGTGCAGCCCAATCTGTCTGGTTCAGCCTTGTCGTCGTTGCTGGTCACGCATGTGCGGCCCCATACACATCTGGCCAACTTGGCCAGTTGCAGTGCTCAGTCATGGAGCCAGGGTGCCTGCAACTGCACCACTCAAACCTGCGGCACGGGCTTGCTGGACATGGACCTTGCCCTGGCCGCTGCGCAGGCGCCATTGCCGACCACACCTGTGACAACACCCACCACCCCATCGACAAACGGTGGTGGTGGCAGCATGGGGTGGTTGTGGGGCGTGGCCCTTTGGCTGTGGCTGTGGGCCGTACGGCGCAGCCAAGTCAGGGGCAGGCTTGCAGGGTCTTGCCCTTGAGGGTCTCGGGGGGCAAGCGGTCCATCAGCTGTTTGAAGCGCGCCTGAACCGTATCGGTGGCCTCGGGCAGTTTGAGTGTGTACAGCGTCGCCTCCGGGCGCTCGATGGCCACTTTGGCTCCTTTCACGCCTGCCTTCGTCACGTCGCGCAGGGCTTGCTGTGCACCGGCCTCAGTGGAGTACGTGCCCATGGCCAGGCCGGGTTGCAGGCTGGCCAGTGACACGTCCCTGAATTCCACTTGCAATTGCCTCAGCTCGGCTTTGCGGGTGGCCAGTGTGTCAGCACCGGTCAATTTACCGCTGTAGACGATCCAGCGCGGGGGCTGCACACTGGTGCTGACAGTCCAGGCACTGTCGGGTAAGACATCTGTCATGGCTGCGCGCAAAGTGGAAAACTGTTTGTCTGTCAATGTGCCGCTCAGTTGGGCGCAGCGCGTGGGCTCCGCTGCCACGCTCGCAGCGGGGGTTGCGGGCGGTCCAGTCTCCGTGGTGGGGGCAGTGGGCGCAGCTTCGTCGGTGGCAGCGGGGGACGTTGGTGTGGTTGTCTGGGGTTCAGCACTGTCAGGTGCGTCGCCTGGATGGGGCGCAGCTTTGGGCCCTGGGATGAGTTCGATACGCTCTGCGAGCAGTTGTTGTTCAATCCGCGCAGGTTCAGTGTACGGCAGCGGCGAAGGGAACAGGCCAACCTGATACAGCCAGCCATGTGTCCACGCCAAGTAGCCTGCATTGGCCAGCAACAAGGCTGCCGCCAGACCCTTCAGCATGACTGGCCTGGCATGTCGTGGGCAACGGGCCGCACACTCACTTCGGCGCTGTTGACGCTGCGCAGACCTTGCGCCGTTTGCACCTGTAGGGCACCTGTGGCATCCACCCCCCGACCCATGCCCTGCGTGCCGTCAGACAGCAGCAATGGCAGGTCGGCCAGCGCATCGCGGGCTGCAAAGCGCTGGGTGAACGCGGTGAACCCACGGGCTTCAAATGCCAGCACGTCTGCCAGCAACGGCGGTAGCACGCAGGCCAGTGCATCGGCCGCGTCCAGCGAATCGGCGAATGCAGCCAACCCGGTGGGCGGCACGGGTGGCAAGGCGATGTGGCCGCTGAGGGGAGCGGTTGGCACCGCAGGCACGGACACAGGCGGCGCGATGTTGATGCCAACGCCGATCACCACATACCGGTTGCCCCCTGAGTGGGCGGTTTCGATCAGGATGCCCACGGCTTTTTTGCCGCCGATCCACAGGTCGTTGGGCCATTTCAATTGCACGGCAGGGGGCGTTTGCACCCCCGTGTTCAGCGGTGTGCGGGCCAGCAGGGCGGCCAGGCTCTCGGCCACGCTCACGCCCACGGCCAGCGACAAGCCGGACCAATCTGCCGGTTGCAGCGGCAGCCCCAACGAGAACGTCAGGCTCGCCCCCACCGTGCTTTGCCAGGTTTTGCCCATGCGGCCCCGCCCTGCCGTCTGGTTGACGGCCACCAGCAGCACCGGGTCGGTCTGGCCCAGTCGGGCTCGGCGCATCAGTTCGGAGTTGGTCGAGTCGATGGTGCCGACCACTTCCATGGACAGGTTGCCGCGCCCAGGCTGTGAGGTCGGCCCTTCCTGTATCTGGGTCCAAAGCTGTTCGCAAACCCCGTTCAGGCGGGCCCAGAGGGGCTGGGTGGCGGGGTCTGGCAACGTGCTGTGGGGCATGGGCTCAGACGGTCGTCTTCGCCTTGCGGCGTGCGGATTTCCTGGGGGCCAGCAAGGTGCCGCTGCATGTGGTGTGGCCGCACCAGCAGGGGTACTGTGCTTTCAGTGCAGGGGTCAGCCGTTCGTCGATCACCAGGCCGTAGTTGTAGAACAGCTCGTCGCCCGCAGCGATGTCTTGCAGGGCCTCGATGAACACCCGGCTGCCTGCCTGCTTGGCCTCGCAGTTGGGGTTGCAACTGTGGTTGATCCATCGCGAGCTGTTGCCGCCCGCTTTGGCGTCGATGACCTGCTCGGCGCTGATGTGGAAGTAGAAGGTGTGGTTGGGGTCCGTCGGGTCGTGTGGGTGGCGGGCCAGTGCCTCTTCCCACGAAATGACCTCGCCGGTGTATTCAATCAGCCGCTCACCAGCCCGGATGTCGGTCACCGCATAAACGCCCTTGCCATGCACCCCGGAACGCCGCACCTGAATGCGGCGGCCTGATGGGCGGGATGTGGTGGCGGTTTCGGGAAAGGCAGCCATTTTTTGGTAAGGTTTTGTCATGCATGTGCGCACCTGCGCACACCCACCAGCGCGCCTGTGCGCGCATGAGAGCCGGATTGTAGAGATGAAAACCCTGGTCATTGCCGAGAAGCCTTCTGTAGCCCAAGACATCGTGCGTGCCCTCACGCCCGTGGCGGGCAAGTTCGAGAAACACGACGATCATTTTGAGAACGACACCTATGTGGTCACGTCCGCCGTGGGCCACCTGTTGGAAATTGCTGCCCCCGAAGAATTCGATGTGAAGCGCGGCAAGTGGAGCTTTGCCCACCTGCCCGTGCTGCCCCCGTACTTCGACCTGAAGCCCATCGACAAAACCAAGTCGCGCCTGAGCGCCGTGGTGAAGCTGGCCAAGCGCAAAGACGTGACCGCGTTCATCAACGCATGTGACGCGGGCCGCGAGGGGGAGCTGATCTTCCGCCTGATCGAGCAGTACGCCGGGGGCAAAAAGCCGCTGGGCAAGCCCGTGCAGCGCCTTTGGCTGCAGTCCATGACGCCGCAGGCCATTCGGGATGGCTTCACGCACCTGCGCAGCGACGAGCAAATGCGTCCGCTGGCCGATGCCGCCCGCAGCCGTTCCGAAGCCGACTGGATGGTGGGCATCAACGGCACGCGCGCCATGACGGCCTTCAACAGCCGCGATGGCGGCTTCTTCCTGACCACCGTGGGCCGGGTGCAAACCCCCACGCTGGCCGTGGTGGTGGAGCGGGAAGAAAAGATCCGCCAGTTCGTCAGCCGCAACTATTGGGAGGTGCACGCCAGTTTCCAGGCCCAGGCCGGTGAATACCCCGCCAAGTGGTTTGATCCCGCCTTCAAAAAGCCCACGGGTGATGCTGCCGACCCCGAGCAGCGCGCCGACCGTGTGTGGACTGAAGCCCAGGCTCGCTCCATAGCGGATGCCTCACGCCAGCAACCTGCCCGCGTCAGCGAAGAAAGCAAACCCACCACCCAGGCCAGCGGCCTGCTGTACGACCTGACCAGCCTGCAGCGCGAGGCCAACGGCCGTTTCGGCTTCAGCGCCAAAACCACGCTGGCGCTGGCGCAAAGCCTGTACGAGCGCCACAAGGCCCTGACCTACCCGCGTACCGACAGCCGCGCCCTGCCCGAAGACTACTTGCCCACCGTCAAGCAGACGTTCGAAATGCTGGCCGACAGCGGCATGGCCCACCTGGCCCCACACGCCCAAACTGCTCTGAACAACGGCTACATCAAGCCCACCAAGCGCGTGTTTGACAACGCCAAGGTGAGTGACCACTTCGCCATCATCCCCACGCTGCAGGCACCCAGCGGCCTGAGCGAGGCCGAGCAAAAGCTGTACGACCTGGTGGTGCGCCGGTTTTTGGCGGTGTTTTTCCCGCCAGCAGAGTTCACCGTCACCACCCGCATCAGCACGGTGGAGCGCAGTGGCCAGGCCTACAACTTCAAAACCGAAGGCAAGGTGCTGGTCAAGCCGGGCTGGATGGCCGTGTACGGCAAAGAGGCTGCCGAAGACGTGGCCGATGCCAAAGAAGGCGACAAAGGCCAGAACCTGGTGCCTGTGGCCCCCGGCGAAACTGTGCACAACACCGCCGCAGACCCCAAAGGCCTGAAAACCAAGCCCCCCGCCCGCTACTCTGAGGCCACGCTGCTGGGTGCCATGGAAGGTGCGGGCAAGCTGATTGACGACGAAGAGCTGCGCGAGGCCATGCAGGAAAAAGGCCTGGGCACGCCAGCCACCCGCGCCAGCATCATCGAAGGCCTGATTGCCGAGAAATACATGCTGCGCGAGGGCCGCGAGCTCATTCCTACTGCCAAAGCCTTCCAGCTCATGACGCTGCTGCGCGGGTTGCAGGTGGAAGAACTGTCGCGCCCCGAACTCACGGGAGACTGGGAGCACAAGCTGTCGTTGATGGAGCGCGGCCAACTCAGCCGCGAAGCCTTCATGCGCGACATTGCCGACATGACGCAGCGCATGGTGCAAAAGGCCAAGGAGTACGACCGCGACACCATCCCAGGCGACTACGCCACGTTGCCCACACCCTGCCCCAACTGCGGCGGCGTGGTGAAAGAAAACTACCGCCGCTTCACCTGTGTCGGTGCTGATGGCCACAGTGAGGGCTGCGGTTTCTCGTTCACCAAATCGCCCGCAGGCCGCACCTTTGAAACGGCCGAGGCCGAGGCCTTTTTGCGCGACCGCCACATTGGCCCGCTGGATGGCTTCCGCTCCAAAGCCGGCTGGCCCTTTGTGGCCGAAATGAAGCTGGTGTTTGCCGAAGACGACAGCAACTGGAAGCTGGAATTTGACTTTGGCGACGACAAAAAGGCCGAAGAAACCGGCGAGCTGGTGGAATTTGGCGAGGCCGAAAACCTGGGTGCCTGCCCCAAATGCGGCAGCGCCGTGCACGAGCACGGGGCCAACTACGTGTGCGAAAAGTCGGTACCCACCGCCGCCCAACCCACACCGAGCTGCGATTTCAAGAGCGGCAAGGTCATCCTGCAGCAAACGGTTGACGCCGATCAGGTGAAAAAACTGCTGGCCACCGGCAAGACCGACCTGCTGGACAAGTTCGTCTCCATGCGCACCCGCCGCGCGTTCAAGGCCTTCCTGACCTGGGACGCGAAAGAGGGCAAGGTGGTGTTTGAGTTCGAGCCCCGCGCCAGCAAATTCCCGCCGCGCAAGACGGCTGCAGCCGGAGCCGATGGCGTTGCCCCGGCAGCCAAAACCGCTGCCAAAGCGCCTGCGGCCAAGAAAGTGGCCCGCAAGACGGCTGCATCAAAGAAGTGAGCCAACAATTCAATCAAATAAAGCGATAAAGCAGTATTTGATTGAAATTATTTATTTGATAGCTATCAGGCTAATCAATACAAGCGGTAGAGCCTGAAAAAGCTTCAAACTTTGTGTGTGCTGCCAGCCATCGACAGCGCGCAACACCACACCGGCTGCCCGGTTCACTCGCTGGCAGGGCGGTTCCTGTTGGGGAAGCGCACACCCACCCGCAGGCCTGGTGGCTCCCGGCCGGGGTGGGCATCTTCCATCTTCAGTTCGGCACCGTGCTGCTGGGCGATTTCGTGCACGATGGCCAGGCCCAAGCCTGAGCCGTCGACGTTGGTGCCCAGCGCCCGGTAAAACGGCTGCAACACCAGCTCGCGCTCGTTTTCCGGTATGCCCATGCCGGTGTCTTCGACCTGCAAAATCTGCACGCCGCTGAACGGGTCGACCAGCACCCTGGCGGTCACCACGCCGCCGCTGGGGGTGTAGTTGATGGCGTTGTCCACCAGGTTGCGCACCAGTTCGCTCAGCAGGGTCGGGTTGCCGTCCATCAGGCATTCGGGGGGCACTTCGCTTGGGCCGTCGTAGCCCAGGTCAATCTGCTTGTCCATGGCGCGTGGGAAGGAGTCCTGCACGGCCTCGGTCACGATGCGCGCCAGGTCGATGGTGGCCGTGGGCAGGGTGCGGCCCGTGGTTTCTGCCCTTGCCAGGGCCAGCAGCTGGTTCACGGTGTGGGTGGCGCGGATGCTGGAGCGGGAAATGAGTTGCAGTGACCGGTGGATTTCTTCCGATCGCGTCTCGCGCTGTGCCATGTCGGCCTGCATGCGCAAGCCAGCCAGCGGGGTTTTGAGCTGGTGCGCCGCATCGGCCAGGAAGCGTTTTTGCGTGGTCAGCGAGGTTTTCAGCCGGTCGAGCAAGTCATTCACCGACGACACCAGTGGTGCCACCTCTTCCGGCACGGCCGATTCATCCAGCGGGCTCAGGTCATCGGGTTTGCGGGCGCGGATGCGCTGTTCCAGCTCGTTGAGCGGGTGTATGCCCCTCACCAGCGCCAGCCACACCAGCAGCACAGCCAGCGGCAGGATGACGAACTGCGGCACCATCACGCCCTTGATGATTTCGGTGGCCAGGGTGGAGCGCTTGGCTAGCGTTTCGGCCACCTGCACCAGCAGCAAGGCATCGTTGCCGCCGGGCACACTCACCCAGGTGTAGGCAATGCGCACCTCGTCGCCACGGATGGTGTCGCTGCGCAGCACCACCTTGCCGGGGACTGGGGTGGCTTCTTCGTAGGGTGTGGGGAAATCGGCCTCGCCGCTGACGTGTTCGCCTTTGAGGCCACGCACCTGGTAGTACACCAAGTCTGAGTCGTCGGCACGCAAAATTTCACGCGCCTGGCCGGTCAGGTTCAGCTGAACCTTGTTGCCTTTGACCGAGACGAACTGCACGATGGCCTGGAGGTTGTGCTCCAGCGCCCGGTCAAACGGCTTGCCTGCGATGCCTTGTGCCACCCACCATGTCAGGGCCAGGCTGAGTGGCCACAGCAGCAACAGCGGTGTCAGCATCCAGTCCAGGATTTCCCCGAACAGGCTGCGCTTTTCGCGCTGAAACAGGCCGAAGGCCGTGAGGCCAGATGGCGTGTCGTCAGCCAGGGATTTTTTCAAGGCAGTAGCCCAGGCCACGTACTGTGGCGATGCGGATGGGGCCTTTTTCGATCTTTTTGCGCAAGCGGTGGATGTACACCTCGATGGCGTTGTTGCTCACCTCTTCGCCCCACTCGCACAGGCGCTCCACCAGCTGATCTTTGCTGACCAGGCGGCCTGCGCGTTGCAGCAGCACTTCCAGCAGGCCCAGTTCGCGGGCAGACAGCTCGACCATCTTGCCCTCGATGGTGGCCACACGGCCGGCCTGGTCGTACACCAGTGGTCCGTGCTTGATGGTGCTGGTGGCGCCGCCCATGCCCCGGCGCGACAGCGCACGCACGCGTGCTTCCAGTTCCTGCAGGCTGAAAGGTTTGGCCATGTAGTCGTCGGCCCCGTAGTCCAGCCCCTTGACCCGTTCTTCAACGCTGTCGGCCGCAGTCAGGATCAGCACGGGCAATGTGGACCCCCTGGCACGCAGGCGCTTGAGCACTTCCAGCCCGTGCATGCGTGGCAGGCCCAGGTCGAGGATGAGCAGGTCGAACTCGTTGTTGGTCATCAGCGCTGCGTCGGCTTCGCTGCCGCTGGCCACGTGGTCCACTGCCGCGCCGCTTGCGCGCAAGGTGCGCAACAGGCCATCGGCCAATACCTGATCGTCTTCCGCTATGAGAATGCGCATCCCTGTCTCCTGTGGGCCAGGCCCGTTGGGCCGTTGAGTGCTGCCATTTTAGTGAGCTGACAGCCCACATGCAGACGGTGTTTTCCCGCTCTGTGGCGTTTGTTTCGAAGGCTTTGCACGTCAGTTGCCCGTGGCATAGGCCTCCAGACCCAATGCCACCACGGTGGCCACTTCGGTGCCCACTTGCTGACGGAATTCGGCTTCGGCCTGCGCCACGGCTGCGCCATACACGGCCAGCCAGGTGAGGCCCAGTGGCGTGAAGGTGATGAGCCGTGCACGCTGGTCCGATACGCTGTTGCGCTGTTCAACCAGACCCCATGCCACGCACTGCGCAATGGCCTGCGCCATGGCCTGTTTGGTCATGCGCGCTTCGCGGGCCAGGTCAGTCAGTCTCGCGCCGCCGACGGGCAGGTGCCGCAGGATGTGAATGTGTGCCGCGCAGATCTGCTGCCTGTCGGCCAGGCGCGTCAGCGTCATGGGGGCATGGGCATCGTGGGCCATCAGCGCCAGCACGCGCTGGTCGAACCGTTCCACAGCGAGGCCCAGCATGCGTCCCAGATGGGTGTGCCGCCAGTATGGGTCAATCGGGTTGGATTTGGCGTCGTTCAATTGGTCAGGTAAATTGACTGAAAATTTGATTTTACAAATTCATCATCCGAGTAAACTACTGTTCACCCATCCAGCCTGTATGAAAAACAGGCACTTTTGAATTTGCATCAATCTTCCACTGAAAGGCCCATGCCATGGACGCTCCTACCAAAGTTGCCAACCCCGAAAAAGCCAAAGCCCTGCAAGCCGCGTTGGCCCAGATTGAAAAGCAGTTCGGCAAAGGCACCATCATGCGGCTGGGTGCCGGTGAGGTGATCGAAGACATTCAGGTGGTGTCCACCGGGTCGCTGGGCCTGGACGTGGCGCTGGGCGTGGGCGGTTTGCCACGTGGCCGCGTCGTTGAAATTTACGGACCTGAGTCATCCGGCAAAACCACGCTGACCTTGCAGGTGGTGGCCGAAATGCAAAAGCTGGGCGGCACCTGTGCGTTCGTGGACGCCGAGCACGCGCTGGACATCCAATACGCGCAGGCACTGGGTGTCAACCTGCAAGACATGCTGATCTCCCAGCCAGACACTGGCGAGCAGGCGCTGGAAATTGTCGACAGCCTGGTTCGTTCGGCCGCAGTGGACCTCATCGTGGTGGACTCGGTCGCGGCCCTCACGCCCAAAGCCGAGCTGGAAGGCGAAATGGGCGATTCATTGCCTGGCCTGCAGGCACGACTGATGAGTCAGGCACTGCGCAAACTGACTGCCACCATCAAGAAGGCCAACTGCACGGTCATTTTCATCAACCAGATCCGCATGAAAATCGGGGTGATGTTCGGCAGCCCTGAAACCACCACCGGTGGCAACGCCCTGAAGTTCTATTCGTCCGTCCGCCTCGACATCCGTCGGGTCGGCTCCATCAAAAAGGGTGACGAGGTCATTGGCAGCGAAACCAAGGTCAAGGTGGTGAAAAACAAAGTCGCTTCGCCTTTCAAGACGGCTGAATTCGACATCCTGTACGGGCAGGGCATCAGCCGTGAAGGGGAAATCATCGATCTGGCCGTGGCCGCCAGCATCATTGAAAAGTCGGGGGCGTGGTATGCCTACCAAGGCGAAAAAATCGGCCAGGGCCGCGATAACGCGCGTGAGTTCCTGCGCGAGAACCGCACGCTGGCCTACGAGATTGAAAACAAGGTTCGCGTGTCGCTGGGTGTACCGGTTTTGCCGCCACAGACTGCGGGCAGCGCATCGGGTGCAGATGCCGGTTGACGACGGCACAGCGGAGTGCATCGCTTGATCGGTTCACCTGACATGGGGGGCACATGACGTTCGGGCGGACCAATGGCCCCGCAAGGCCTGTCACGTTGTCGTTGCGGGGTCGGGCTTTGCGGCTGCTTTCTCAGCGCGAGCATTCGCGCGCAGAACTGGCGACCAAGCTTAGGCCCCACTGTGAGGCAGCTGACGAGCTCGATGACTTGCTGGCCGATCTGGAGGCCAAAGGCTGGCTCGACGACAAGCGTGCATCGGACAGTCTGGTGCACAGGAAATCGGGTCGATTCGGCGCTGCACGCATCAAGCAGGACTTGCAGGCAAAAGGGCTGTCGCCTGACCTGATTGCATCTGCGCTTGAGGGCTTGCAGGCCAGCGAGGCTGGACGGGCGCTGTCCGTGTGGCAAAAGAAATTCGGCATGCTCGCCGAAACACCGGCGGGACGGGCAAAGCAGATGCGGTTTTTGCTTGCCCGGGGGTTCAGCGCCGGTGTGGTCGGCCGTGTGGTGAGCGGGCGCGCAGTAGAGGATGAGGCGAACGTCCCCGGCGAGCGGCTTGGCCGAGCCTCATTCACTGAAGGCGACGACTCAGCTGCCGTGCCTCACGCGGCTGAGGATTGATCGTTCTGGCGCCATCGCGCCAACACCGCTCGGCGCGGTTGGGGTCAGGCCAAGTGGCCTGTTGCGTTCAAAGGCCGAACATCAGCTTCAGGTTCTGAACGGCAGCGCCGCTGGCCCCTTTGCCCAGGTTGTCCAGCCTGGCCACCAGCACAGCATGACGATGGGCCTCATTGGCAAACACCCGAACTTCCAGCTTGTTGGTGTCGTTCAATGCCAGCGCGTCCAGCTTGCCATTGGTCGTGGGCGCCTCCACGCTGACCATACCGCCCCAGGCGGCGCTGGCCGCGTAATGTGCCACGTACGCCTCGTGAATGTCGGCCGCAGTGACGTGGCCTGGTAAGTCGTCCAGGTGCAACGGCACCTGCACCAGCATGCCTTGCTTGAAGTTGCCCACGGCAGGCACGAACAAGGGCCGCCGTGTCAGGCCGGTCATGGCCATGATTTCAGGAATGTGCTTGTGTTCGAGGCCCAGCGCATACAGCTCGAACAGCGGTGCATCGCCGCGTTCGTACGCGTCGATCATGGCGTTGCCGCCACCCGAGTAGCCGCTGACGCTGGGCAATGAAATGGGGTGCGAAGCGGGCAGCAGACCCGCCTCCACGAGCGGGCGCAGCAGTGCGATGGCACCTGTTGCGTAGCAGCCCGGGTTGGCAACCCGCTGCGCGTTTGCCACGGCTTCGCGCTGCCCGGACGACACCTCGGGGAAGCCGTACACCCAACCGGGTGCAACACGGTGCGCGGTCGATGCGTCAATCACTCGCGGTCCATTGGTACCTTGGGCGCGCAGTGCGTCAACCATGGCAACGGTGTCTCGTGCGGCATCGTCATGCAGACACAGGATCACCACTTCAGCCTCGGCCAGCAGGGCTTTTTTGGCTTCCGGATCTTTGCGGCGATCGTGAGCAATGCTCAACGTCTGCACGTCGGGCATGCCAGCCAGGCGCTCCCGAATTTGCAGCCCGGTGGTACCCGCTTCGCCATCGATAAAAACCTTGACCATGAAAAATGACCCTGCCGTTTATGCGTTGATGCGCATATTTGCTGCGAAAACGTGTAACTTTGACGCAAGTATTGCGCGATTCCACATGATACAGTGCGATTTGGTGCGTCAAGCGCCCTGCATTGTGAGTCCGTTCAGCGGCCAACCACAAGTTACGCTGATGGGTCATTGCAGATCAGGCTGACGCGTTCACAGTCGACTCTCGAGAGACCATCCATGAAGATTCATGAGTACCAAGGCAAGGAAATCTTGCGCAGTTTTGGCGTGCCCGTACCACGTGGCATTCCAGCGTTCACAGTCCAGGAGGCTGTTGAGGCCGCACAGAAGCTCGGTGGTCCGGTTTGGGTGGTCAAAGCCCAGATCCACGCCGGCGGCCGTGGCAAAGGCGGTGGCGTCAAAGTAGCCAAGTCCATCGAAGATGTGAAGCGTCTGGCAGGTGAGATTCTGGGCATGCAGCTCAAAACGCACCAGACCGGTCCGGAAGGCCAGAAAGTCCGCCGCCTCTACATTGAAGACGGTGCAGACATTCAAAAAGAATACTACGTGTCGGTCGTGACCGACCGTGCCACGCAAAAAGTGGCGTTCATTGCCTCCAGCGAAGGTGGCATGGACATCGAGGAAGTGGCTCACTCCACCCCCGAAAAGATCATCAAAGTGTTCGTGGATCCGCTCGTGGGCTTGACCGACGCGCAGGCCAAGGAAATCTCTGACGGCATCGGAATGCCTGCCGACTCCACGGCACAAGCCATGGACGTGTTCCAGAAGCTGTACAAGTGCTACATGGACACCGATGCATCGCTGGTTGAAATCAACCCGCTGAACCGCGACGGCAAAGGCAACGTCATTGCCCTCGACGCCAAGTTCAACTTCGATGCCAACGCCCTGTTCCGCCTGCCCGAAATCGTGGCACTGCGTGACTTGGACGAAGAAGATCCGGCTGAAGTCGAAGCTTCCAAGTTCGACCTGGCATACATCAGCCTCGACGGCAACATCGGCTGCCTGGTGAACGGTGCTGGCTTGGCCATGGCAACCATGGACACCATCAAATTGTTTGGCGCTGAGCCAGCCAACTTCCTTGATGTGGGCGGTGGCGCCACCCCCGAGAAGGTGACCGAAGCCTTCAAGATCATGTTGAAGAACGACAAGGTCAAGGCCATTCTGGTCAACATCTTCGGCGGCATCATGAAGTGCGACACCATTGCCACTGGCGTGATCACTGCTTGCAAGGCCACCAACCTCAGCGTACCCCTGGTGGTGCGCATGAAGGGTACCAACGAAGACCTGGGCAAGAAGATGCTGGCCGACAGCGGCCTGCCTATCATTTCCGTGGACACCATGGCAGAAGCTGCACAGGCGGCCGTTAAAGCGGTGAAAGGTTAATCAAAATGTCGATCTATATCAATAAAGACACCAAGGTCATTACCCAGGGTATCACGGGCAAAACTGGTCAGTTTCACACTGAAAAGTGCCAGGAATACGCAAACGGCAAAAACTGTTTTGTCGCTGGCGTGAACCCCAAGAAGGCTGGCGAAAAGATCTTCAACATCCCGATCTACGCCAGCGTCAAGGAAGCCGCCAGTGACACCGGTGCAACCGTGTCCGTCATCTATGTGCCGCCAGCCGGTGCCGCTGCCGCTATTTGGGAAGCCGTTGAAGCCGATCTGGATTTGGCCATCTGTATCACCGAAGGCATTCCTGTCAGGGACATGCTGGTATTGCGCAACCGCATGAAGGCAAAAGAAGCCGCTGGTGGCAAGCGCACCCTGCTGCTGGGCCCCAACTGCCCAGGTCTGATCACGCCTGACGAAATCAAGATCGGCATCATGCCCGGCCACATTCACCGCAAAGGTCGCATCGGTGTGGTGTCCCGCTCCGGTACGCTCACATACGAAGCGGTTGCCCAGTTGACCGAAATCGGCTTGGGTCAGTCCAGTGCCGTGGGCATTGGTGGTGACCCCATCAACGGCCTGAAGCACATCGACGTGATGCGTGCGTTCAACGACGATCCAGATACCGATGCCGTGATCATGATCGGCGAAATCGGTGGCCCGGACGAAGCTGAAGCCGCCATGTGGTGCAAGGCCAATATGAAGAAACCCATTGTGGGTTTCATCGCTGGTGTGACAGCCCCCGCTGGCAAGCGCATGGGCCACGCCGGTGCCCTGATCAGCGGTGGTGCTGACACGGCCGATGCCAAGCTGGCCATCATGGAAGAGTGTGGTTTCAAAGTCACGCGCAACCCATCTGAAATGGCCAAGCTGCTCAAAGCAATGCTCTGAGCCGATAGCGTTCTTGCCATGCGCTGACCTCAAAGCCATGGCAGGCGCTTGGCTACGTAGCCTCGGGTTAGCGTGCGCGCCTAACAAAGCCCTTGATGCTTTCTCGTCGTCTTCGGTCTTGGCGCTGCACGCCATGGCGCTCGATTCATGTGGAGAATTTGCGCCGCGCTGGTCACGTCAGCGGTCGCGTTCAGTGCACAGGTTCATGTAACGCATGTCCCCTATGGGCCGTTTGCGAGACGTGAGCGCATCTTCAAATTGTGTGCGACAGATACGTTGGCCAGGTTGGTGAGAAGGTCAGCGTCGCCAAAACTCCTTGAAGATTTGAGGCGATAAAACACAGTTCTCAGCTTTGACGTGCTGGATACCACCCGATAGCAACCGCCGAGTCCACGCTGGCGTCCATTTCCGCACCGCGCAACGCGGTGACACAGTTGGCTTGGTCAGGTGTGCAGCGGGCAGCCTCACCAGTGCCGCACATGGGGGCAGCTCTTCCGTGTCATCGTGACCGGTTCCTTCTCGGAGATGCTCCGACTTTCGTGCCGCCATCAGTGCAAAAGCGTTGCCTGGAGCGCCGCAGTGCTGCGGGCAAGGTGGCGATCACCGGCCGGACAAAGCCTTGAGTCGGTCCGGGCGATTCTGCGGGGTGAAGGTCAAGTGTTCTTGGGTGTTGTCGTCCCCCTGACAGGTTGCTTTTGAATCGCCCGTTGCCGCCGCACTGCTGCGAGCCACAGCCCCCTTTGTCAGCGAAACCCCTACAAGCGCATGGGCGAGCGCCGACTCAAGTCACAGCCAAACGCTGATTCAAGTTGGATTGAGGTGCTTTCACAATTCACATCAACGGATCGCAAAACC
>JAVBXK010000036.1 GCA_030824555.1 bacterium | reverse complement strand
CAGGGGTTGTGGGGGCTTTGAGGCGCTAGGGCAGGCTACCGATGGGCCTGCGCCCGACTCCGATTGGGCCGCATCGGTTGTGTTCAGCCCAAGCGAGGTCACATGCCCAGCGATTTAAGCAAGTCGTCGGTGTCGCTGGACGATGTATCGGCTGCGCTCGGTGCGTGGCCAGCGGTTGCATTGGCGCTGATGGCTTGGGCCATCAGTTCATCGGGTTCGGGATCGGGCTGGGCATCGAAGTCGTACAGTTTGATGAACTCGGTGCGGTCAATGGCCAGTTCCAGGTAGAAGATGTGGTTGCGGCCGGTGTAGAACGTCACGCGGCGGGCCTCGGGTTTGTCGAGGTTGGCATCCACACTCAAAATGACCTGCTTGTTCAGCACTAGCATCTTGGGCTGGTTTTGGGTGATGTGGGTTTGCAGCTCGCGGCGAATTTTGCTGGTGAAATCGCCCAGTACCTGGTTCATCAATTCACCCAGCACGTTGCTGACCTCGTCAGACGTGTACGACCCCGCCAGTTCGTCCTTGGGCATGCCCATGCTGACCATGTAGCTTTCGTAAATCTCCATCGCGGCCTGCGAGGTGAAGTTCAACACCACCAAGCCGGAAAACCCCCCGTCGAACAACACAAAACACCCGATGTCGGGTTTCAGGCAGGTCTTGTGGATGCGCTGCACCATGCCCGAATACTGGATCTTGCTGTGCGAAGCCGCTGTCAGCACCTTCGTCACCGAGTTACACAGGCTCATCAGCAGGTCTTCGGTGCCGAATACGACGGGGGTTTCGAGTGTGCTCATGGTTCAGTCAAATGGGGTGATGTGTGAATCGAACGGGTCGAAGCATAGCCCACGAATGGAGTGCTGTGATCCCCGCAAGGGGCTGCTGCCCGGTGCTTTATGATCGCGCGGTCATTGGGGAGTAGCCGCTCTTCTCATTTGGAAGTGGTATGCGTCAACACACTTGACCCGCAGGTCATGGCGCACACAGCACACCCGCCTGGCAAGACCTTTGACCACTGCGCCTCCGACTCGGCCGGGGAAGCGCCGTGGTCATCCGTCTGCACACCGGCCCAGGACTGTTCACACCATGGAATCCCTCTTCGTGTCCACCGGCGTCGTGGCGCTGGCTGAAATCGGCGACAAAACGCAACTGCTGGCCTTCATCCTGGCCGCGCGTTTCAAGAAACCCGTGCCCATCATTGCGGGCATTTTGCTGGCCACCATCGTCAACCACGGCCTGGCCGGTGCGCTGGGCGCGTGGATCACGGCCACCATCAGCCCCGACGTGTTGCGCTGGGTGCTGGGCGTGTCGTTCATCGCCATGGCGGCATGGACGCTGATTCCCGACAAGATTGAAGACGAAGAAACCCAGGTGGCGCACAAGCTGGGTGTGTTCGGCGCCACGCTGGTCACGTTCTTCCTGGCCGAAATGGGCGACAAAACGCAAATTGCCACGGTGGCCATGGCCGCGCATTACCCCGACCCGATCCTGGTGGTGGCCGGCACCACCCTGGGCATGCTGATTGCCGACGTGCCTGCGGTGTTTGCGGGCGACAAGCTGGCCAACCAAATTCCCATGAAGCTGGTCCATTCGATTGCAGCAGGCATTTTTGCAATCCTGGGTGTGGCCACGTTGCTGGGTGCCGGTGCCCGATGGGGCATTTGACGCACGCGGCGCGGTGGCCGTCATATCAATTTCAAGCAAAAAAGCCTTCGGCCGATTTATCTGATTGACTTTGCAGCTATGAGTGTTGATGCCCGGCAGGCCTCTGACCGCTGTCGATGCTGTGAGCGGGTCGGTCAGGCGGTCTGCGCCAGCAACCAGCGTTTGAACGCCACCAGCGCCGGGCGTTCGGGCCAGTCGGGTTGCACCATGTAGTAATGGCGGCCGCTGCCGTGGATGCGGTCGCAGGCCACCACCAGCGTGCCGGTGCGCAATTCGGGCTCGACCAGCAGGGTGGGCATCAGTGCCACGCCCAAGCCGTGCGACGCGGCGGCCGTTTGCATCGAAAACAGCTCGTAGCGCGGCCCCGCCATGGCGTGGGGCGCGTCCACCCCCTGCGCATCGAACCACTGCCGCCAGGCTTCGGGCCGGGTGGCTTGCTGCAACAGCGGGCGCTGGGCCAGTTCGGCAGGCATCAATGGCCCACGGCCCGCCAGCAGGGCGGGGCTGCACACGGGCACCACCTGCTCCGCCAGCAGCATGTGCGCCTGCACGCCCACCCACTGCTGCACCTGCTCGGTGGTGCCTGCGTACAGCGCCGCGTCCACGCCCGAATCGGTGAACAAAAAAGGCCGTGTGCGCACCTCGATGTGCACGGTCAGCTCAGGGTGTTGCGCTGCCAGCAGGGGCAGGCGGGGAATGAGCCACCGGTTGGCAAAGGTGGGCACCGTGGCCAGCGTGACGGCATCGCCCTGGCCCTGGCGGCCCATCAGGTCCAGCGTGTCGCGCTCCAGGCCGTCCAGGCGGCGGGAAATTTGGCGGGCGTAGTCTTCTCCCGCAGGCGTGAGGGTCATGCCGTGCTGGCTGCGCTTGAACAGCGCCACACCCAAAAACGACTCCAACGCCGACACCTGCCGCGAAATGGCCCCTTGTGTCAGCGCCAGCTCTTGCGCCGCCCGGGTGAAGCTGCCGTGCCGGGCAGCGGCTTCGAAACAGCCCAGCGACTGCGTGGAGGGGAGTTTTCGCCGCATAGGTGACCCGTGATGACTTCAAATATGAGTTTGAATCATATCTGGTTGAGAAAAAATCGGTTGTACAGCTTCACATATGCGCAATACGATCATCACATCCGTTTTATTCAGCCAGGAGACCCCTCATGACGACCCACAACGCCCGCTTCCACTGGGACGACCCGCTGCTGCTGGACCAGCAGCTGACCGACGACGAACGCGCCATACGCGACGCCGCTCGTGCCTACTGCCAGGACAAACTGTTGCCCCGCGTGCAACAGGCCTTCCGCCACGAAACCACCGACCCCACCATCTTCCGCGAGATGGGCGAGTTGGGCCTGCTGGGCCCCACCATCCCCGAGCAGTACGGCGGCGCGGGCCTCAACTACGTCGCCTACGGCTTGATCGCCCGCGAAGTGGAACGCGTGGATTCCGGCTACCGCTCCATGATGAGCGTGCAGTCTTCGCTGGTGATGGTGCCCATCAACGAATTCGGCAACGAAGCCACCAAGCAGAAATACCTGCCCAAACTCGCCACCGGCGAGTGGATTGGCTGCTTCGGCCTGACCGAACCCAACCACGGCTCCGACCCTGGCAGCATGATCACCCGCGCCAAAAAGGTGGCCGGTGGTTACTCGCTGTCCGGCGCCAAGATGTGGATCACCAACTCCCCCATTGCAGACGTGTTCGTCGTCTGGGCCAAGGAAGTGACCGAAGACGGCACCGTCGGCCCCATCCGCGGCTTTGTGTTGGAAAAAGGCTGGAAAGGCCTGAGCGCCCCCGCCATCCACGGCAAAGTGGGCCTGCGTGCTTCCATCACCGGCGAAATCGTGATGGACGAAGTGTTTTGCCCCGAAGAAAACGCCTTCCCCGATGTGCGTGGCCTCAAAGGCCCGTTCACCTGCCTCAACAGCGCGCGCTACGGCATCGCCTGGGGCGCGTTGGGTGCCGCAGAAGACTGCTGGCACCGCGCCCGTCAGTACACGCTGGACCGCATCCAGTTCGGCCGCCCACTGGCTGCCAACCAGCTCATTCAAAAGAAGCTGGCCGACATGCAAACCGAAATCACGCTGGGCCTGCAAGGCTGCCTGCGCCTGGGCCGCATGAAAGACGAAGGCACCGCCGCAGTCGAAATCACCAGCATCATGAAGCGCAACAGCTGCGGCAAGAGCCTGGACATTGCCCGCCTGGCGCGCGACATGATGGGCGGCAACGGCATCAGCGACGAGTTCGGTGTGGCCCGCCACCTGGTCAACCTGGAGGTGGTCAACACTTACGAAGGCACGCACGACGTGCACGCGCTCATCCTCGGGCGGGCGCAGACCGGCATTCAGGCGTTCTCCTGATCGACTCGGCCCCACGCACCGCACCGCGCCGCACCGCCTGTATGGTGCGGTACCCCGGTGCGGTCGGTGCCATCAGGTGCCGAACACCGCACTGGCTGAGCCCCAAGCGGGCAAGCCGGCGCATGCGCCTGGCTGCCCAGCCACACTGACATGAAAGACCCTCACATGCCCACCACGCCCGCCGCGCCACCCCGCCCGCTTGAAGGCATCAAGGTGCTCGACCTGTCTCGCGTGCTGGCCGGCCCCTGGGCCGGGCAAATGCTGGCCGACTACGGGGCAGACGTGCTCAAGGTTGAGCGCCCAGGCGCGGGGGACGACACCCGCACCTGGGGCCCACCCTGGTGGGGCGAGGGCGCTGACAAGGTGGCCGCCTACTTCATGTGTGCCAACCGGGGCAAGCGCTCGCTCGCCATTGACCTGGCCACGCCCGAAGGCGCGGCCCAGGTGCGCGAATTGGCAACCCAGGCCGACGTGCTGCTGGAAAACTACAAGGTGGGCCAACTGGCCAAGTACGGGCTGGACGCGGCCAGCCTGCGCGCCCTCAACCCGGGCTTGATTTATTGCTCCATCACCGGCTACGGCCAAACCGGCCCGCTGTCGCACAAGGCGGGGTACGACTTTGCCATACAGGCCGAAGGCGGGCTGATGAGCATCACCGGCGAGCCCGATGGCGAACCGCAGAAAGTGGGCGTGGCCGTGGTGGACCTGATGACCGGCGTGTACGCCACCACCGCCATCCTGGCTGCGCTGCACGAGCGCGGGCGCACGGGTGTGGGCCGGTGGATCGATGCCTCGCTGTTCGACGTGCAAGTGGCCATGCTGGCCAACCAGGCCAGCAACCAGCTCATCGGCGACAAAACGCCCAAGCGCATGGGAAATGCACACCCCAACATCGTGCCTTACCAGGTGTTCCCCACGGCAGACGGGCACATGGTGCTGGCCATTGGAAATGATGGGCAATTTGCTCGTTTTTGTGTAGCTGCAAACAACGCCAGTATTGCAGCGGATCCACTTTTTGAGACAAATCCAGCGCGTGTGGCCAACCGGGCGACGCTGGTACCGTTGCTGACGAGCTGGACGCTGACGCGCACCACCGCCGAATGGGTGGAACTGCTGGAGCACGCCGCCGTGCCGTGCTCACCCATTCTGGACGTGGCGCAGGTGCTGGCCCACCCGCATGTGGCGGCGCGTGGCATGCGCGTGCCGGGCAACGGGGCCGATGCTCCACCCACCGTGGCCAACCCCATGCTGTTCGACGGCCAGCGGCCCGTGGCCGATGTGCCACCACCCACGCTGGACAACAACCGTGGCCAACCCGCCTGGCGGGCACCCACCCGCTGATCACTGATTTCAAAACTCAAACGAAGGAGATAAGCATGTACCCCCACGTTCACATTCGTTCACTGCCCCCCAAGGGGGCGCAAGCCTCCCTTGAGGCGGCTCGGCAGGAGGCTTGAGCATGTACCGCAGACACGCTTTGCTTGCCGCCACCGCACTCGCCATCGTGCCCGTGCTGGCCTCGGCCCAGGTCTACCCCAGCAAGATCATCAAACTGCAAGTGCCCTTTGCGGCAGGCGGCACCACCGACATCATTGCCCGCACCATGGCCGACCCACTGGGCAAGGCTCTGGGTCAGGCCGTGATCGTTGAAAACAAAGGCGGTGGCGGCGGTGCGGTGGGGGCGGCAGAAACAGCCCGCGCCACGGCCGACGGCTACTCGCTGGGCATGGCCACCGTGTCCACCACGGCGGCCAACCCGGCCATCAACCCCAAGTTGCCGTACCACCCGGTGACCGATTTCACACCCATCATCAACATCGCATCCACGCCCAACGTGATCGCGGTGCACCCATCGTTCCCGGCCAAGGACTACAAGAGCCTGCTGGCCGAGATCAAGAAAAACCCAGGCAAATATTCCTATGCCTCGTCGGGAACAGGCGGCATTGCCCACCTGCAAACCGAGCTGTGGAAAGGCCTGACCGGGGCGTTCATCACCCACATTCCTTACCGTGGCAGCGGTCCGGCGCTGAACGACGTGGTGGCAGGCCAGGTGCCCATCATTTTTGACAACCTGCCGTCTGCGCTGCCGTTCATCAAAGCAGGCAAGCTGGTGCCCATCGTCATCGCTGCGCCACAGCAGCTGCCGCAATTGCCGGGTGTGCCCACGTTCAAGGACGTGGGGCTGGAGCCCGTCAACCGCATGGCCTACTACGGCATCGTTGGCCCCAAAGGCTTGCCCAAAGAGGTGGTGGACAAGGTCAACGCCGCCGTGAGAAAGGCGTTGGAAGACCCTGCCGTGCGCAAGCGCATCGAAGACACGGGTTCGCTGGTGGAAGCCCACACGCCCGAGCAGTTCGCGGCGCAAATCAAGGCCGAGTTCGAGGTGTACAAGCAAGTCGTGGTCAAGCAAAAACTGGCGCTCGACTGAGCCCACCATCCCTGCACATGCCTGGTCGCCTACAAGGCAGGCCCATGCATGGTGCTGGCCGTTGGTAACGATGGGCAGGTGGCCTCGCAACCGCTCTGATCAGGCCATGTCGCCTGCCCCTGACGATTGACCCGGCAACTGCATGGTCTTGCGCTGCCGCCACACTTGCCGCACGAACGGGTCAGCCACTGCATACACACCGTGTGACTGCCGATGGATGAGGTTGGCCGCGATCATCCGGGCGGCCATGTTCTGCACCTGCGGCGTGTCCACCGCCATGCCAATTTGTTCTGAATAGCTGTTGATGGCATCCGCCGAAAACAACCCTGACTCGCCCGACTCGTTGCCTTGCACGATGCGATCAAAAATGGCGCATGCCAACGCACCCAGGGATTCAAGGGTTGCGATGTCCACCTCTGACGCGGCAGCGGCCAGCGTCGTGCAGATGATGGGGAAGGCCATGTCCGGCGGCTCCGGGCGCGACTGAAGCAGCACCAGCGCGTTTTGCAGTTCCTCGGGGCGTTGGCCCACGGCCAAAAAACCCTGGTACATCACTGGTTGAGATGGCAGCTTGATGCCATCGAGCTGCTGCAGTTGTTCGTGCTTCCAGCGCACAAAGTCAGCGTCCAAGGGCTCATACCCCGTCGAGACAGCCCCCGCAAACGGTTGCGAGCGGCGTGTGGCCATGTCAGCCACCAATGACTTGTGTGAGCCCGTGCCCAGAAACAGCAGGTGGCCCGGCGTGTTCGGGCGGGTGTTGACGGCATCGCGTGCAGCTTTCAGGGCAAACAGCAGGTTGTTGCCCTCCTCGGTGCCGAGTGCCTGTTGCACTTCATCGACGATGAGCACCACATCGCTCTTGACCTTGTCAACCAACTCGGTGAACACATCGCCCAGCGTGGCACCGCCCGGTTTACCCACGGCATCCACCTGGAACCCGAAGGTGACACCCGCCGCACCCACATTCAAGCCTTTGAACCGATCCAGCAGCTTGGTGCCGGGTGCTGCCAGTTCTGACAGGGTGGTCCGCACGGCCTCGTGCACAAGCGATGCCGGGCTCTTGCTGCGGTCAGCCCACAGGTCCACATAGATCACCAGCGCCCCCTTGGCCTCCAGGGCCGGCATCAGGTCTTGCCGCAGGAAGGTCGTTTTGCCGATGCGCCGGATGCCCGACAGAAACACGCCGGAGCGCACTTGCACTTGTAACGCAGTGGGCTTCAGCAGTTGCTGCGCCAAGTCTGCGGCGTACTGGTCACGGTGGTAGAAAGGGTTTGCTGGCATGGGACTATCTTCTTTTATCTGTTGCCGATAATTATCTGTCTCAGATATTTTTCTGTAAACGCCGGGGCCAACAAATGGCAGTCAAGATCGATGCCAGCGCCGTGAAGTGTGCGGGCTAAGCTTGAAGGCGGCACGCGAGTGGGGCCTGTCTATCAGCACCTCGCGTGGCAATACATCTATCGGCATTGAAGATGCCTGCGCTGTTGATAGCGAATCTGCTGGCGCTGGTCCTGCGGCATACACTGGGCAGCTGCGCCCCAGCGCACGATCAAAAGCCAGCTTTTGGAGCAGCCGCCGTAGAGCGGCGACATGAGATGGCATCAAAGAAAGGGAGGATTTGATGAACCAACAAATGACGCGCCAGGCATTGCGGCGCGCCGAGGCAGAACGCCTCAATCGAGCGGGCACCGGCTGCGTGTCTAGAACGTCAGCCCGCACAAGCCCACTGCTGTGCCCACTCCACCTATGAAGTTTGTCATTGCCGCCCTCACCATCGCCGCGTCATCCGTGGCAGCCCAGAGCCTGCCGCCTACGTCGCGGACGGTCTACATGTGCGAGGTCGGGAACAAAGTGCTTTGCTCAGAGCGGTTCAACCGCACGGTGCGCTACGAACGGCTGTCGCAATACCATTGGAGCGACCTTGAAGAGGTTCGGCTATACGCCACGAACTGGATGTGGATGTACAACAACGAGCGCCCAAACATGGCCTTGTGCGGCATTACCCCAAAACAGCGGTTGGCCATGGCCGCTTGAATCTACTTCTCAATTCGATGCTTTTCGGGGGGATTGCCGCAGCTCCTTTCCCACAGACTGGACTGACGGACTCAAGCCGTGGGAAAAATCACCGGCAATACTATTGCCCCCAAACCCCTGCTGATCTACGGCGGGCACGACTGCCACGAGCGGGAGCATTGCCGTTTGCACGGGTGGCAGAACCTGCCTGATCTATCGTCACCACACTCACCAGACAAACAAGCTTGAAGCGGAGGCATGCATGAAACAACATCCCACGGGCCGCACCTTGGCCGAATTCAAACCACTGACACCCGCTGAGGCCCAGCTGCTTGAAGCCTGCAAATCCGGCCTGTCCGCCAACCTGGGGGACAGCCGCCCTTCCGCCGAGTCGCATGCAAACACGGTGCGCGCCAACTTCCTCCGCTTCCTGGCATTGGGCGGGAGCGACAAAGCCCCCATCCACGAGCGCGGCATTCAACTGAGTGGGGCGTGGGTGAAAGGCACGCTCGACCTGACCAATGCCACCGTGCCCACCAGCCTGGCCATCTGTCATTCCCACTTTGATTCCCACCCGGTGCTGAACCGTGCCGAGGTGATCGGAGCTTTCAGCCTGGTGGGCAGCCAAGTCCCGGGGCTGAAGGCTGATCGATTGACGTGCCGCGACAGCGTCTTTCTGCGGGATGGGTTCCGGTCTACCGAGGAGATCCGCCTGCTGGGGGCACAGATTGGCGGAAGTTTGAGCTGCGGTGGCGCGAAACTGGACGGGAAAGACGGTGATGCGCTGTCCGCTGACAGGGCTGTTATTAAAGGCGACGTGTTTCTGAACAACGAGTTCACCGCCACCGGCCAGGTTCGCCTGCTGGGGGCACAGATTGGCGGCAATCTGGAATGCGGTGGCGCGAAACTGGACGGGAAAGAGGGTGATGCGCTGTCGACAAGTCGGGCCGTTATTCAGGGCAACGTACTTCTGAATAAAGGGTTCACGTCCATCGGCACAGTCCGACTGAATGGAATGAAGATCAGCGGCAACTTGGAATGCAACGACGCAACGTTCAGCAGCAACAAAGATCACACTCTTTCAGCTGATGGCTTATCAGTGAATGGCCGTTTTGTGTTCAAGAACCTGAGAACATCCGCACGCCGTGTCAGTCTGGCATCGGCCCGCGTGGGCCGATTGATTGACGATGCCGCAGCCTGGGGTGACAACGTGGTGTTGGACGGGTTTGTCTACGGTCACATCAGCGGTGGTGCACCAACCGATGCCACCACGCGGTTGCAATGGTTGAATAAACAGCCGCAAGGTCATCGCACCGCCTCCAGCTTCCGCCCTCAACCTTGGAAGCAACTGCACAACTTGCTGCTCAGCATGGGACATGCCGAAGACGCTCGGCAAGTGGCCATTGCGCTGGAAGATCACTTGCGCACCGCCGACTTGATTGGGCAAACACCCCAGGAATGGCCCGCCTGGAAACGATTCGCCTACCGCGCCACCGCCAGAGGCATGCATGCCGCATTCGGGCAATTGATGGGATATGGCTACCGCCCCATGCGCCTGGGCGCTTGGATGGTGGGTGTGTGGCTGGTTTGCTCGGCGGTTTATTGGACGGCTGCCCTACAGGGAGCAATGGGGCCGAGCAACCCGCTGGCTTTCCAGAAGTACGACTCATGCACAAGCAACTGGTACCTGTGCCCTGAGCTGCCCGAGGAATACACGGGCTTCAGTCCCCTGATGTATTCACTGGATGTCCTTCTGCCAGTTGTGAATTTGCAGCAGGAACAGGACTGGGCACCCCTGATCCCCACACCCAAGGCCGTCTGGTACGAGGAGCTTCTGGGTCACTGGACGTCCAAGCACGTCGTGCGTCTGTTCGTCTGGTTCGAAATCCTGTTTGGGTGGGTGGCCAGTTTGCTGCTGGTGGCCGTGCTCTCTGGCCTGACCAAACGCCGCGATGAATGACAAAGCGTTACAGGCACGGCACCCGAGTAAGAGGAGCCCCACAATCGCGGCATGTGCCGCTACCTTGCGTAGTTCACCAGCCGGGTTGCCTTTCCCCATAGCGGTTTCGTCCAACAATCCGTTCCAACGGATCGCCGAAACACCGCTTCTGGTTGTTCTCCATCACTTCTGCACGGCCGCTGAACTTGGTCGTTGAGCGACTACATTTCCGGATATCCAAAGACCGCAGCTAGTCGCAAGCCGAAGTTGCCAGCTCCAAACTCGGCCCCTCTTTCACTTCCATCGCAGGGCTGTAGGTGGCACCGCTGCAATGCCGCAGGAAGCCTCCATCCGGTTGCATGCCACAGCAATTTCAAGCAAAAAAGGCCGCTGCCGCTTTATTCATATACATTGTTTGCTATCGAATAAAATATATAGCAAACAATGCCCACCAATAAAGCGGCAGCGTGCATTTTTGTTTAAACATCTACCCTTCGGCAGCACCTACCCGCCGTGCCCACCCGTTATCCTGTACCCCAACACAGAACAGGAGACACCCGTGGCCCTAGTTAACTTGCTGCTGCGCCAGGCCCGCACCCGCCCTGACGTGGGTGCCATCTTCCACGGCACCCAGCCACACGCCACCCACGCCCAGTGGGCTGCCCGCAGCGCGGGTTTGGCCGCGCGCCTGCGGGCCGAAGGGCTGGTGCCTGGCGACCGGGTGCTGCTGTTCATGCACAACCACCCGCGCTACTTGGAGGCGCTGTGGGGTGCCTGGTGGGCCGGGCTGGTGGTGGTGCCGGTGAATGCCAAGCTGCACCCGCGCGAGGTGGAGTGGATCATTGCCAATTCAGGTGCCACCGTGGGCCTGGTCACCGCCGACGTGGCCCCTTCGCCCCTGGCCGGGCTGGCCCGCCAGATTGACGTGGCATCTGCTGAGGCCGACAGCTGGTTTGCCCCCGTGCCCGACCCGTTTGCCGTGCCCGTGACCGCGCGCGGCCCGGACGATGTGGCCTGGCTGTTCTACACCAGCGGCACCACGGGCCGCCCCAAGGGCGTGATGATCACCCAGCGCAACCTCATGACCATGGGGTTGACCTACTTCATTGACGTGGACCCCATCGCCCCCGCCGATGCCATGGTGTACGCCGCGCCCATGTCGCACGGCGCGGGGCTGTACGCCATTCCGCACCTGATGGCCGGTGCCCGGCACGTGGTGCCCGCTTCTGGCGGTGTGGAGCCTGCTGAGCTGTTCGAGCTGGGCTGGGCGCTTGGGCCGCTGTCCACCTTTGCCGCGCCCACCATCGTCAAGCGCCTGGTGGACCATGCCGAGGCGCAGGGCCTGTCGCCAGACGACGCGGCGCGTGCGTTCAAGACCATCGTCTACGGCGGCGCGCCCATGTACCTGGCCGACATCCAGCGCGCGCACCGCGTGATGGGGCCACGGTTTGTGCAAATCTACGGCCAAGGCGAAACGCCCATGGTCGGCACCGCCCTGTCACGCACCCAACTGGCCGACGCGGCCCACCCGCGCTACGTGCAGCGCATGGCATCGGTGGGCGTGGCGCAAACGCCCGTGCAACTGCGCGTGACCGATGCCGCCGGGCACGACCTGCCGCTGGGCGAGGTGGGCGAAGTGGTGGTCAAGGGCGACAGCGTGATGGCCGGTTACTGGCGCAACCCCGAGGCCACCGCCGCCGCCGTGCGCGACGGCTGGCTGTTCACCGGCGACGTGGGTTGCCTGGATGCCGACGGCTTCCTCACGCTGAAAGACCGCAGCAAAGACCTGATCATCAGCGGCGGCTCCAACATCTACCCGCGTGAGGTGGAAGAGGTGCTGCTGACCGCGCCCGGCGTGGCCGAGGTGGCGGTGGTGGGCATGCCCGATGCCGAATGGGGCGAGGCGGTGGTGGCCTTTGTGGTGGCGCAAACTGGCGCGGCGCTGACCACGGCTGAGTTGGATGCGCACTGCCTGGCGCAGATGGCCCGCTTCAAGCGGCCCAAGCATTACCGCCTGGTGGATGCCCTGCCCAAGAACAACTACGGCAAGGTGCTGAAAACCGAGTTGCGGGCGCGGTTGGCAACGCTGGGCGGTGGCGGCACTGCGGAATGAGCGGACACGCTGGCAGCTCCCAGGTTTTCGCATTCTTTTCGTGACCCGTTCCTTGCCTCGCTCGTCATCCGCTTCGTGCCGCGCTGACGCGACGCAACTGGGCCAGAGGGCGCTCAGTTGCGGCCTGTGTCCAGGCGCGCCAGGGTGGAGCCCGTCATGTCGTCAGCGCAGGTCAGCACGAAGTGGCCCTGCACGCCCAGTGTGGTGACGAAGCGCGTCAACAACCGGGCCGGGAACTGGATGGACTGGCCGGTGGTGCACCGCACCACCACTTTGGTTGCAGCCCCCTGGTAGTACGCCAGGTACTGCTCGGCTGAGAGATTCAGGCTGAACTCAAACCGCTTTGCCATGTTGCAGCAGCGTGGCCAGGTCAAAGCTGGCGTCGGCTGCCTGTTCGGGCGTGGGCGACAGGCCTGCATCCAACAGCTTGCGGGCTTGCAGGTGGTCCTTCACGGCGTTGATGCTGTCCACGGCCACCAGCTTGCCTGCCTTGAAGTGGACCATGCTGAAGCCGCTGGCGGCCATGTCGCCGCGCAGCACGCATTGGTCAGCCCCGGTGCTCAGACCCGCCATTTGCAGTTTTTTGTCGTATTGGTCGCTCCAGAACCAGGCGGTGGCGGTGAAGGGGCGCTCCTGGCCCAGCAGGGCGGCGGCGGCGCTCTTGCCCTGTTCGGTGGCGTTTTGCACCGATTCCAGCCGCAGCGGTGTGCCGTCGGCCAGTTTGCGCACCGCGCAATCGCCTGCGGCGAACACGGCCGGGTCGCTGGTGCGCCCGCAGGCATCCACCAGAATGCCCCGGTCGCAGGCAATGCCTGCATCAGCCGCCAGTTCGTCGTTCGCCAGTGCGCCAATGCCCACCAGCACCAAGCCTGCAGGCACCTGTGTGCCGTCGGCCAGTTGCACGCCGCTCACCCAGCCGTCGGCATCGGCTGCCAGCTGGCTGATCTGGGCGTTCAGCACCAGTTCCGCGCCGTGGTTGCGGTGCAGGTCGGCAAACCAGTCTGACAAGGCCGGGGCCAGCACGCGGCCCAGCAGGCGGGGTGCGGCTTCCAGCACCGTCACGGCGATGCCTTTTTTGCGCGCGGTGGCGGCCACTTCCAGCCCGATGAAACCACCGCCGATCACCACCAGCGGGCGGTTCAGCTCGGCGCAGCGCGCCAGCCCGGCGGCCACGTTGTTGGCATCGTCTTGCGTGCGCAGGGCCAGCACGCCCTGGGCTTGGGCACCGGGCAGGCTCAGCAGGCGCGGGCGCGAGCCCGTGGCCAGCACCAGGCCGGTGTAGGGCAGTTGGGTGCCGTCTGCCAGGGCCACGGTTTGGGCAGCGCGGTCAATGGCCGTGACGCGGGTGTGCGTGGTCAGGTCAATCTGCTTTTTGGTCAGCACGTCCGGGCCACGCATGGCCAGTTGGCCCGCGTCCATTTCGCCGGCCAGCCACGCCTTGGACAGCGGCGGGCGGTGGTATGGGCCCGTGGGCTCGTCGCCCACCAGGGTGATGCTGCCGCTGAAGCCGCCAGCCCGCAAGGACTCGGCCGCTTGCAGGCCCGCCAGGCCCGCCCCGATGATGACGACTGATCCACTCATGCTGTGCTTTCGTGTGGCTTTTTGTAAACTGAAATGTGCTCTATCGCTTTATTTGTAAGCGATGTCAGCTATATTTTTGTGGCTTATTCCTGTGTTTCAGGCAGGTGCACCACCATGCCTTCCAGGTCGGCGCTGGCCTTGATCTGGCAGGCCAGGCGGCTGTTGGGGCGGCGCTCGCTGGCCACGTTGTCCAGCATGGCCAACTCGGTGTCGCTGGCGGGCAGCACCTTGGCCAAGAAGTCGTCGGCCACGTAGCAGTGGCAGGTGGCGCAGGCGCACGAACCGCCGCACTCGCCCAAAATGCCGTCCACGCCGTTGGCGGTGGCGCCTTGCATCAGGCTCCAGCCGTCAGGCAGGTCGACTGTGGTGGATTGTCCGGACGCTTCAATGAATGTGATGTTGGCCATGTGGTGTGGTCTCCTGCAAATGGATAGGCGCTGCACAGGGGCAGCGCCTTGAAGGTTAACGCACCCAGCAGGGTGCACAGGGGTCAGTGTGGGCCTGGTGCGGCACCCACGCGGGTGTCAGACGCGCTTGAGTTCCAGCACCAGTGGGCTGCGGAAGGTGGACGATGGCATCCACGGCAGTTGGTCGGCCACGCGGGTGTAGTTGGGCACCACTTTGTGGAACTCGTCGAACGCAATCTTGACCGCCAGGCGGGCAATGGCCGTGCCCAGGCAAGCATGCACGCCGCCACCGAAGCCCAGGTGGCCGCGTGGTTTGCGGGTGATGTCGTACACGTCGGGGTTGGGGTACTGGCGCTCGTCGCGGTTGCCGCTGCCGTAGGCCAAGCAGACGAAATCGCCTTCCTTCATGGTCTGGCCGTGCAGGGTCACGTCCTTCATCAGGCGGCGGCGGAAGCGCTGGGCCGAGGTGTTGAAGCGCAGGCTTTCTTCGATGGCGTCAGGCAACAACTCGGGGTTGGCCACCACCGCGTTGCGGGCATCGTTGAACGTGGCCATGTTGTAGGCAAACATCATCATGAAGCCGCCCAGGCTTTCCACGCCCGCCATGATCAGCGTGGTGGTGGTCAGCAGCACCTCGCGGTCGTCCAGGCGGTCGCCGTCGATTTCGGCCAGCGCGAAGTTGCTGATCAGGTCGTTGCGCGGCTCGGCACGGCGCATGGCAATGACCTTGGCTGCGTACTCTTGCATCCAGTTGTAGGCGGCAATGTGCTCGGGGCCTTTGGCGCGGGTGCGGGCATCGCTTTGCACCATCAGCACGGCGTTTTCGCGCACTTCGCTTTCGGGTACCAGTGCCTCGTCGCCCATGGGCAGGCCCAGTGCGGCCATCAGCACCTTGACGGTGAACTGGGACGACACCTCTTTGAAGTCGAACTGGTCCACGCCGTTCAGTTGGCCGAACACCTGTTTGGCCACGTCGCGGATGGGCTCTTCCAGCGCCAGCAGGTTGCGCTTCATGAACGCGTGCTGGATCAGGCCGCGCAGACGGTCGTGCTTGGGTGGATCGGAGCTGCCCAGCGTGGCACCGGCGCGGCCGGGCAGCTCGGTCATGAGGTTGCCGCTGGCGCTGGAGTAGGTTTGCCAGTCTTGCCCGGCGGACACGATGTCGGCGTAGCGCGACAGCACCCACATCTGGGCTTCGGGGCTCCAGAAGCAGGGTTGCTCGTCGCGCAGCGTTTTGTAGTACGGGAACGGGTCGGCGTCTACCGCGGGTGAATAGGGGTCGAAACTGAACATGTCTGTCTCCGGTTTGTGTGTGGACGGTATGGACTTTAGGTGCCGCAGAGTCTGCTTGCACGGCACAAATACCTTTGCAATTGGGTACTTTTGGTTCATTCTTGCGGCATGCCAAATCAGCCTACCCCAGTTCGTCCGGGTATACCCGTAGCCACACCGGCCATTCCCCGCTTCGCGCTGTATGGCGAGGCGCAGGGAGCCGCGCCAGAGCTGTTGCACATTGAAGACGTGCACGCCCGCAGCAGCCAATACCAGTGGGAAATTTCCCCCCATTTGCACCAGGGCCTGTACCAGGTGCTGTGGGTGCGCAGCGGCTCGGTCAGTGCCGTGCTGGACGAACAGCGCCAGTCGCTGCCCGGCCCGGTGGCCATCGTGGTGCCGCCTGCGGTGGTGCACGGCTTCCAGTTTGCGCCGGGCACCGACGGCTGGGTGCTGACCCTGAGCAGCCGCTTTCTGTCAGACGGCGACTTCCAGACCGTGGGTGCGGCGTTCGAAGCCGTGTTTGCCGCGCCCAGGGTGCTGGACATGCGCGACGACGCAGCCGGTGCCGGGCGGCTCGATGCCTTGATGCGCGAGCTGGGTGCTGAATTTGCCTTTGCCGGCGCGGGCCAGCCACCGCCCACCACCACCTGGCTGGCCCGTGCGCTGCTGTGGCGGCTGGCGCAGGTACAGGCTGCTTTGCATCCCGATGTGCCCGGCACCACCGGGCACCAGCGCCAGGCCCAGTTCACGCGTTTCCTGGCGCTGGTGGAGGCACACTTTCTGACCCATTGGACCGTGGCGCAATATGCGCAGCGCCTGGGCCTGTCCACGGCGCGCCTCAACCGCCTGGCGCGCGCCGCCAGCGGTCGCACGGCGCAGGCGCTGGTGCACGAGCGCCTGACCCGCGAAGCCTGCCGCCGCCTGCTGTACGTGGCCGCCCCGGCCAACAGCCTGGCGCTGGAGCTGGGCTTTGAAGACCCGGCTTACTTTTCGAGGTTTTTCAGGCGGCAGACGGGCTTGAGCCCGCAGAAGTGGCGTGCAGCGCAGCGGGCTGAGGGCTGATTTACATGCTTTTTTTGCTCCAGCGCTTTATCTGTATGCGCTGACAGCTACTTTTTTGGTTTGCTTTCTATGGCTGCGGGGCGCGCCCCTGCCCGTCAGTCAACGGGTTGTTTTCCACCATCCGTCGCAGCCACCGCTGTGCCTCGTCATGCTGGTTGCGCAGGTGCCAGATCAGGTACATGGGCAATGGCGGCGTGGGCATGGGCGGCTCCACGCTGGCCAGATCGCGCAGCAGGTGCTGGCCCAGCAGGCTGGGGGCCGTCACCAGCAACGGGCTTTGGCGCAGGAAGGCGGGTACGCCGCCAAACCCCGGCACGGTCACGGCAAAGCGGCGGCGAATGCCTTGTGCGGCCAGCTGGCTGTCCAGGCTCAACGGCCTTTGTGCCTCGTACAGCACGGTGATGTGTTCGCTGGCCTCAAACTCGGCCAGGCTGGTGGGGGCGCTGCGTTGAGCGGGGTCGAAAAACACGCGGTAACGGTCTTCGAACAGGCGTTTTTGCACGATGTCGCTGCCCTCTGGCGGGCGCGGGCTGATGACCAAATCGCACTGGCCGCTGCGCAGCATCTCCAGGCTGGGTACGTTCGAGGGCAGCACCCGCAGCGTCACGCCAGGTGCTTGGGTGCGCAGGCGGGCCAGCAGCGGGGGCAGCAACACGTCGCGCTGCAGGTCGTTGGCGGCAATGGTGACGGTGGCCTGCCAGCGCGTCGGGTCGAATGCGCCCAGGTGGGCAAAGCTTTGCAGGCGTTGCAGCAGGTCGCGGGCCTCGTCGGCTAGCAGCAGTGCGCGGGCGGTGGGCACGATGCCCCGGCCGCTTTTCACGAACAGCGGGTCGCCGGTGATGGCCCGCAGCTTGTCCAGCTGGTGGCTCACGCCCGATTGCGTGATGCCCAACTGCTCGGCCGCGCGGGTGATGCTGCCGGTGTCCACCACCGCCACCAGCAGGCGCAAGGCGTGGGCATCGAGCCGGGGGTTCCCGGCATTTGATTCATCGAATTTGCTCATGCATCAGATGATGAAGCCATGGTTTATTTTTGGCAACAGGGGGGGAATACTCCGTCCCTGTCGCGTCATTCATTGGAGACAACCCATGACTTTTGAGCTTCCCGCCATTCCCGGCACCGTACCGTTCGACGGCAACCAGGCCAAGAAGGGCTATGCCCTGAACAAGATGTGCTTCTCGTTCAACGACGAGGCCAACCGCCAGGCCTTTGTGGCCGACGAAGAGGGCTACATGAAACAGTACGGCCTGAACGAGCAGCAAGCGGCCGCCATCCGTGCGCGCAACGTGTTGCAGCTGATTGCAGCCGGGGGTAATGCCTACTACCTGGCCAAGTTTGCGGGCATTTTCAAGCTCGACATGCAAGACATCGGCGCGCAGCAAACCGGTATGAGCAAAGACGAATTCAAGGCCAAGCTCGTGGCCGCCAACAACCAACCCGGCTTGCAGTAAGCCGAACCCGATCAGGAGAAAACAACATGGCAAAACTCATTGGCGGGCTTGGCACGTCTCACATCCCTGCTATCGGCGGTGCAATCCATCGCGGCGACCAGCAAACGCCTTACTGGAAGCCGTTTTTCGATGCCTTTCCGCCCATTCACGCTTGGCTGGGCGAGAAGAAGCCTGACGTGATCGTGATTTTTTACAACGACCACGGGCTGAACTTTTTCCTCGACAAAATGCCCACTTTTGCCGTGGGTGCGGCGCAGCAGTACGTCAACTCTGACGAAGGCTGGGGCATCCCATCGCTGGAGCCGCTGCGTGGCGAGGTGGACCTGTCGTGGCACATCATCAACACGCTGATTGAAAAAGAGTTCGACGTGGTCACCTGCCAGGACATGCTGGTGGACCATGCCTGCTCGCTGCCGCTGAAGCTGTTTTACCCCGAAGGCAACTACCCGGTCACCGTGGTGCCTGTGTGCATCAACACTGTGCAGTTTCCGTTGCCCAAGGCCAGCCGCTGCTACGCGCTCGGCAAGGCGGTGGGCCAGGCCATCCAGAGCTGGGGCAGCGACAAGACCGTGGCCGTGCTGGCATCGGGCGGCTTGTCGCACCAGCTGGACGGCGAGCGTGCCGGTTTCATCAACAAGCAGTTTGACCTGCAGTTTTTGCAAAGCCTGGAAACCAACCCCGAGTGGGCCACGCAATTCAGCGTGCACGAACTGGTTGAAAAAACCGGCACCCAGGGCGTGGAGCTGCTGATGTGGCTGGCCATGCGTGGCGCGCTCACGGCGGCGGGCTCGGGCGTGAAGAAGGTCAGCAGCAACTACCACATCCCCATTTCCAACACCGCCACTGCAGTGCTGGCACTGGAAACCAACAACTGAAGCCGTCAACCCAGGCGTCATCACGGGTCAGCGCTGGTCGCTGGCCCGTTCTCGTTGGCGCGGAGACGGGGCGAAGTCAGCGGTGCAAGGCCGTTGCGGGGTCAGTCACCCGTGTCCCTGAATGCCTGGCCGATCGACGCAAACTGGCCTGAGATGCGCTCGAACGCGTCCACGATGTCCGGATCGAAATGGCTTCCTTTGCCCTTGCGGATGATGTCCACAGCCTCGTCGTGGCTGAACGCCGGCTTGTACACGCGCTGGCTGATGAGGGCGTCGTACACATCGGCCACGGCCATCAGCCGGGCGGAGAACGGTATGGCCTCGCCGCGAAGCGCTTGCGGATAGCCGCTGCCATCCCATTTTTCCTGGTGCGAGTGCGCGATTTCGCGGGCGTAGCGCAAAAAATCGAGGTCGCTGCCCAGCAGTGACTCGGCTCGCTGGATGGCCTGCATGCCCAGTGTGGCGTGCGTTTTCATGATCTCGAACTCTTCAGGCGTCAGCTTGCCCGGCTTGAGCAGGATGTGGTCGGGGATGCCCACCTTGCCGATGTCGTGCAGCGGGGCCGATTTGTAGAACAGGTCGATGGTCTCGTCGGTGAGCACGGGGCCGTGAACCGGGTGGCTTTGGAGTTCGCGCGCCAGCGCCTGCACGTACCGTTGGGTGCGCAGGATGTGGTTGCCGGTTTCGTTGTCGCGTGTTTCGGCCAGAGAGGCCATGGCCAGGATGGTCACGTCCTGGATTTTCTGCACCTGGCGTGTGCGTTTCTCGACTTCGGTCTGCAGGTAGGTGTTCTTGTGCTCCAGGAAGTCGCGCCATTCCTTCATGGCGATCTGGGTGCGCACCCTTGCCAGCAGCGTGGGCGGGCTGATGGGTTTGGTGATGTAGTCGGCCGCACCCAGCTCGAAACCTTTGGCCTCGTTGTCCGCCTCGGCCCTGGCCGTCAGGAAGATGACCGGGATGCTGGCCGTGGCCGGGTTGTCTTTCAGCCGGCGGCAGACCTCGTAGCCGTCCATGTCGGGCATGTTGATGTCGAGCAGGATCAGGTCGGTGGCGTGGCCCGGTGTGGTCAGCATCTGCAGCGCCTGCGCGCCGTGGGTGGCCACGCGCACTTTGAATTCGTCTTTCAGCACGGCGCTGACCACCCGCAGGTTTTCAGGGGTGTCATCCACGGCCAGGATGGTATTGGGTGTGGTCGTCATGGTTGTGTCGGCAAAGCCTGGCGGATGAGGGTGGCGGCACGGGTGAACTCGAAGTGGTTCACCGCTTTTTCGATGGCGGCATACCGCTCGGGCGATCCCATGAGGCGTTGCAATGCCGCCCCATGCTCCATGAGGTGGTCCACGGCTTCGCTGTCCTGGTCGTCCAGGTAGGCCAGCAGCCGCTGCAGCGTGGCGGGGTCGTCCGGGGTTGCCCCCGTCGCTGCGGGTGGGGGAGTGGCCGTTTCGGCCAGTCCACGGATGGAGCGGACGGCGGTGTCCAGGCTGGTGGCCAGGGCGTTTACCAAGTGGGGAGGGCCTGCCGGGTCGTGTGAAAGTGCCTGCTCCAAGGCATGTGCGTTGTCGTACACCGCCTGCGCCCCCACGCTGCCCGCCACGCCTTTGAGCCTGTGCAACAGCCGACCGGCGCTTTCGGGGTCACCGTTGGTCAAGTGGTAAGCCAGTTGATCCATGGTGCCGCTGTAGTGCTCGACAAACTGCTGCAACACCTGCCGGTACAACGCCTGTTTGCCGTTGACCCGCCTGAGACCTGCCAAGGTGTCCACGCCGTCCAGCACCGGCAATGGCCCGGCTTCCGGGCCCGCCACAGGCACCTGCTTCAGCAAGAAGGTTTGCCCCGCCAGCGGCTTGCGTGGTGCGGTTTGTTGGCCCCATGTCGCCACGGTTCGCAAGAACTTCTCGGGGTCCAGCGGTTTGGAGACGTGGTCGTTCATGCCTTGTGCCAGGCAGTGGCTGCGCTCGTCTTCCATGGCATGCGCCGTCATGGCCAGAATGGGCACGCGCGCAAACCGGCTCATGGAACGGATGCGTCGTGTGGCCTCCAGACCGTCCATGACAGGCATCTGAACGTCCATCAGCACCACGTTGAACGTGCCGTCCGGGGCTTCGAACAGCCGTTCGAGTGCCTCTTGGCCATTGTTGGCCACCACCGTGGTAGCCCCGGCATCCTGCAGCAGTTCCTGGGCGATCTGCTGGTTGATGGGGTTGTCTTCCACGAGCAGCACGGTCAGACCAGCCAGTTCCGTGTGAAGGGGCGGCGCTGTGGCCGCGCCCGGGCCGGCCGATTGCGCCAGCACCGCCTGCAGCGTGTCGTCCAGCACGGCGCCGGTCACGGGTTTGTGCAGCACGCCCTTGAAGCGCAGGGCTTGCAGATCGTCACGCACCTCGTCGGCATCGAACGCCGTGACCAGCACCAATGCCGGCTCTGGTTGGCGGTTCTGCCGGCGGATGGCCCGGGCCACGTCGATGCCGTTCAGGTCAGGCATGCGCAGGTCCAAGAACACCAAGGTGTAAGGGGTTTCGGCTGCGGCCATCGCGGCCAGGGCTACCGTGCCGTTTTCGGCACTGTCCGCCTTCAGACCGGCCAAGGCCAGCATGTCCACCAGCAACTGGCGGGCCACCGGGTTGTCGTCGACCACCAGCACTTTCGTGTCGGTGATGAGGTGCGTGTCCCAGTTGCGCGGTGCGGCGGGGGCGGTCGAGGCCGTTTTCAGGTCGATTTCGAAGGCAAAAACCGAGCCCACGCCGGGTGTGCTGTCCACCCGGATGTCGCCACCCATGGCCTGTACGAAGCGCTTGCTGATCGACAACCCCAGCCCGGTGCCGCCGTACTTGCGGGTGGTGGAGCCGTCGGCCTGGGTGAAGGGCTGAAAGAGCTTGAGGCGCTGGGCCTCGGTCATGCCAATGCCGGTGTCTTTCACCTCGAAGCGCAGGCGTGCCTGGTCGTTGCCGCGATGCAGCAGCGACACGAACACCTCGATTTCACCCCTTTCGGTGAATTTGATGGCGTTGTTGGCCAGGTTCACCAGCACCTGGCCCAGCCGCAGGGGGTCACCCCGCAGGCCCTGCGGCACATCGGGGGCGGCATGGACCAGGTACTCCAGCCCCTTGTCGTTGGCCCGACCGGCGGTCACGGTCGTCAGGCGCGAAAACACCTCGTCCAGACGGAACTCTGCGTCGTCCAGTTCCAGCTTGCCCGACTCCACCTTGGAGAAATCGAGCACGTCGTTCAAGATGCCCAGCAGCGACGTGGCGGCCGAATGCACTTTGCTGACGTAATCGCGCTGGCGTACGTTGAGGTCGGTGCGCAACGCCAGGTAGGACATGCCGATGATCGCGTTCATGGGTGTGCGTATCTCGTGGCTCATGTTGGCCAGGAACTCGCCTTTGGCCTGGGTGGCCGCTTCGGCCCGCTCCTTGGCACCACGCAGCTCCAGCTCGGCCAGGGTGCGGCTCTCGCTCACCAGCACGATCCACCACGTGGCCATGCTGGACAGCACCGCCAGCCCAACGAACAGGCGCACGCTGTACGCCGACAGCTGGGTGGTCAGCTCGGGGGCCAGGGTTTTCTGGCTGACAGGCAGTGTTGCCCAGACCAGCACCCCGATGACAGCCAGCATGCCGCTCCAGATCAGCAGGAAGTGCGCCACGCGCAACCCGGTCTGTTCGGCCACCGGGCGGCGCAGTGCAAACGCCAGCAGCTTTTCAACGGCCTCGATGTAGTGCGTGCGCCAGGTGCGCACATGGGGTTTGCACATGTCCTTGCAGTTGGAGTCCAGCGTGCAGCACAGCGAGCAGATGGGGGCCTGGTGGAAGGGGCAGTGCGCCGAATCGGCTTCGGCGTACTCGCCCTCGCACACGCCGCACTTGACCAGGTGGTTGGACATGTGGGGAAAGTGCGATTTGCGGGCAATGTAGTACTTGCCACCCGTCAGCCAGGCCATGAGCGGCGACACCACGAAACCGATCACCGCCGCAATCAGCCACGAAAACGCCTGGGCCAGTTCACCCATCAGGCCTGCGAACGCAATGGACGACACCACCGAACCCAGCACCACGCTGACCACCCCCACCGGGTTGATGTTGTACAGGTGGGCCCGCTTGAACTCCACGATGGGCGGGCTCAGTCCCAGGGGTTTGTTCACGGCCAGGTCGGCCACCACCGCAAAAATCCAGGCCACGGCAATGTTGGAGTACATGCCCAGCACGTTGTTGATGGCCTCAAACAGGTCCAGCTCCATCAGCAGCAGTGCCACCGCGCTGTTGAACACCAGCCAGACCACCCGCCCGGGGTGCGAGTGCGTGATGCGCGAGAAAAAGTTGGACCATGCGAGCGACCCCGCGTAGGCGTTGGTCACGTTCACCTTCACTTGCGACACCACCACCAGCACCGTGGTCAGCGCCACCGCCAGGCCGGGGTGGGCGATGACCTGCGCAAACGCCACGTGAAAGATCTGAACCGGTTCCTTGGCGTCGACCACCGCCATGCCGCCCATTACCGCCACGGCGGCCAGGAAGGCCCCGGCCAACTGGGCCAAGTAGGAAATCCACACCCAGCCTGGCCCACCTACCACCATGCTGGACCACCAGCTCAAGCGGCTGTGCTGCGACTTTTCGGGCATGAAACGCAGGTAGTCCACCTGCTCGCCGATCTGGGCGATCAACGCGAACGAAATGCCTGCGGCCACGCCGAAGTGCAGCAGATCGAAGCCATTGCTTTTGGACACCTCGCCCGCGTGGTTGCGCAGGGTGGCCAGTGCCTGGGGTTCCAGCCACATCACGAACAGCACGGGGGTGATGGCCAGCACCAGCCAGATGGCCTGTGTCCAGCGGTGCAAACGGTTGATGGCCGTCACCCCATAGAACACCACGGGTATGACTACCACCGCGCAGATGAAGTAGCCCACCGGCAGCGGAATGCCCAGACCGAACTTCAGTGCCTGGGCCATGATGGCCGATTCGAACGCCAGGAAAATGAAGCAGAACGACGCGTAGATCAGCGACGTGAAGGTGGACCCCACATACCCGAAGCCCGCGCTGCGGGTGAGCAGGTCCATGTCAATGTTGTGTTTGGCGGCGTAGTGGCAGATCGGGATGCCTACCAGGAAAATGATCAGTGCAGCAAACGTCATGGCCCAGATGGCGTTGGCGAAGCCGAAGTCCAGCACCAGCAGCGCACCGATGGCCTCGAACGACAGGGCGGAATTGGTGCCGATCATGGTGGTGCCCAGCACCAGGGGCGACCACTTGCGGAAGCTGGCCGGCGAGTACCGAAGCGCATAGTCCTCGATGGACTCGGTGGCCACCCACTGGTTGTACTGGCGTCTTGCAGTTTCGACAGCGGGTTTTTCCACGGTGGCAACTCCTTGGGCGAGGGGCGGAAGTCCCCGGTCATCGGAATGAGATCTCAGGCTCAGCCCGGCAGTGGGCGGATCATAAGATCATTCACCGCCACGTGCAGTTTCCCATCCAAGGTGCGGCCCGATCGCCTGGTGTCAGGGCGCGCGTGCAGTCAGCAAAACCGTGACAGCAAGCCCAGGCATGGCGTTGCGCAACGTCAGGGTGCCGCCATGGGCCTGCACCACCAGCTTGCACAGGTGCAGGCCCAGCCCCACCCCACCTTGGGCACGGGTGCGCGCGGTGTCGAGGCGGAAGAAGGGCTCTGTCAGGTGCGGCAACTGGTCTTCAGGGACACCGGGGCCGTGGTCGCGCACGGTCAGCTCGATGTCGGGTGCGCTGTGCGGTCCGGTGGCCTGCAGGTGCAGCTCGGGTGGCTGTGGGGCGGTTGCGCTGTGGCGCAAAGCGTTGTCCAGCAGGTTGCGCAGCAGCAGGCGCATGCGTGCCGGGTCCAGCGCCAGGGTGGGCAGCAACGGGTCGGCGTGCAGCCGCACGTTGGCTGCACCCGCATGGCGGGTTTGCAGGTCGGCCAGCACCTCGCGCGCCAGTGCCGCCAGGTCCACCGGCTCGCATTGCAGCGCCGCGTGTCTGCCGGCCAGGCGCTCGCTTTCCAGCAGGTCGGTGATGAGGCTGGCCATTTCCTGCAGGTCGCGCAGCAGGGCGTCGCGCTGGGGGGCGGTGTCGGCCGTTTCGGGCAGCAGTTCCGTGTTCAGTCGGGCGCGGGTGAGCGGGCTGCGCAGCTCGTGGCTGATGGCCAGCAGCAGGGCACGTTTGGCATCGAGCATCTGCCGGATGTCATCGCCCATGGTGTTGAGGGTGGCGGCCAGTTCGCCCAGCTCGTCGGGGCCGTGCAGGCAGCGCTGGGGAATGGGCTGGCTGAAATCGCCTGCGCCAAAACGGCGCGCGCCTTCGCCGATGGCGTCCAGCGGCCGCAGCAGTCGGCGCACGTACAGCCACGCCAACAGGGTCAACAGCAGCAAGGCCGTCAGCGCGTAGCCCACCAGCCGTGGACGGCGCTCGAACACGTCGTCGTTGATGCTGAACTCGATGGTGTGGCCGTCGGCGGTGGTGCGCCTGAGCAAGGCTTCCAGGCCTTTGCCCTCGCCCCAGCGTTCACGTTGCCCGTCGGCTGCGGTTTGCCCGGTGTCGTCACGGTGCCAGCCAGGGCGCTTTTGCCCAGGGTGGGAGCGCCAGTTGACAGTCGGCCCGGCAATGTCGATGGTCAGCGGCAAACGCAGGGTGATGGCCTGTGCGCGTGCCACGCTGGGCGGGCTGTGGGTGTCAGGGCTGATGTCGGCGGCCAGGTGGTCCACATAGTCCATCAGCAGGGGGCGGGCGGCCTCGCGCCAACCCAGCGAAAACGCCTTCTGCGCCCCGGTGATGAACACAAATGTCATGGCCGCGGCCAACAGCAAAAACACCATCACCATGCGCAGCTTGATCGAGTGTGCCAACCGGTGTTTGGCCCGCCGCCATGACCAGCCCTTGGGTCGCGGTGTGGTTGCAGCAGTCATGGCGCAACGCGGCGCAGGGCCAGCGAGTAGCCTGCGTTGCGCAGGGTTTTGATGCCTTCCAGCGGCTCCAGTTTTTTGCGCAGGCGGCTGACCACGATGTCCACCGCGCGGGTGTACAGCTCGGCCTCGTGGCCGCGCAGCTGGTTCAGGATGTCGTCGCGGCTGAACACCTTGCCCGGCTCGCGGGCCAACAGCAGCAGCAGCTCGTATTCGGTGCCGGTCAGCTCCACTTCGGTCCCCAAGCGGGTCACGCTGCGGCGCACGGGGTCGATGGTCAAGCCTTCAAAGCGCAACGCGGGTGCAGCCTGGGGCGCGACCCCTGTGGGCGGCACCACCACCGGCTTGCGGCGGCGCAACACCGTTTGCAGCCGGGCCACCAGCTCGCGGGGCTCGAAAGGTTTGGGCAGGTAGTCGTCAGCGCCCAGTTCCAAGCCCACCACTCGGTCCATCACGTCGCCGCGTGCGGTCAGCATGACGATGGGGATGTCACTGCCTTTGCGGATGGTGCGGCACAGCTCGAAGCCGTCCATCTCGGGCAGCATCACGTCCAGGATGGCGGCGTCAAAGCCACCTGTCTGCAGGTGGGCCAGGCCCGCGCTGGGGCGGGTGGCGTGCACCAGTTGCAGCTCGAAACGCTGGAAATACGTGGCCAGCGGGGCGCCAAGCTGTTCATCGTCGTCGATCAGCAGGATGCGGTTCATGGCTTTGATTCTGACAGGCCACCCCCCAGCGCCAGGGCACGGTGGCGCAGGATCAGTCGCCGCAGGCGGTGCTGCGCCGGTGGCCCCAGCGCGTCGAACCGGTCGGCGGCGGCCAGCAACTCGGGCAACATGGGTGCCGCGCGGGTGGGTTGCTGCTGCGACCAGTGGGCCCACAGGCCCAGCGCATGTTCCCGGTCGAAGCGCGGGCCCCACACCAGGCTCAGCAGCTCGGCATGGGGGTCGTCAGCGCCACCCAGCAGGGCAGGGGCATGCGTGCGCCCCGCCTGCGTCAGGTGGTGGATGGGGTGAAAGGTGGGCGACATGACCGTTCACTTGGGTCCTGCGCTCAGCCCCGGCCCCACCAGCCATGGCCACGCTTGTCCAGCTTCTCGCGCACCTGCTTTTGCTGCTCGGGTGTCAGGCTGTCGAAGAAGTCGCCAAACGCGGCCAGCACCTTGGGGCCGTTGCCCTGCACGGCCTGGGTCTTCTGGTCCAGCAGGGCCTGGGCCTTGGTGCGGTCGAACTTGTCGGCTGCAATGAGTGACTTCAGGTCGGCTCGGGGGTCTGTGGTGTCGCCTTTCATGGCTTTTCTGGCTGCCAGCGCTTCATCTGCAAGCGTGTTCAGCTTCTGTTTCTGTAGCTCGTTCAGGTCCAGCTTGCTGGTCACTTTTTCGATCACTTTGCCGCGCATGTCGGTGATGCGTTCGTCGCTCCAGCCACGGGCGTGGTCGCCGCGTGCGCCACAGGCTGTCAGGCCCCCCAGTGCGACGGTGACAGTGGTGAGGCCAATGAGGCTGCGTTGGATCCAGGGTTTCATGAGGGTGCTCCTTTCGGGAAGCTGTTGAACATGACCGTGATGGTGCCGATGACCGCAGCTGCCTGGGTGTCGGTGCTGTAGCGGTTCTTTTCGTTTTGTTTCAATGCACCGGGCACAAAAAAGGTGCTGTTTTGGCCCTCTCTTGTCTGGCATGGGAAATGCAGGTTGCAGGCAACCGCTTGGAGCCCCCATGGACATGCCTGTACACCGCACCCATCCCGCATCTGGCAGCGAACTGCTGGCCGCCGCAGCGCATTTGCATGTGCAGATGCGCCGCCTGACGGGACGTGTGACCGACACCGAATGGATCGTGGCCAGTCCGGAGTACGCCCGCGCCATGATCCGACTGGCCCGGGAAAAGGCCCAATCAGAAGGGCACACCGGGCTGCTGCAGACGGCGGATCGGCTCGATGCCCTGATGCAACCGCCGCCTCCGGCCAAACCCATCAGCCGGGCACCCCCTGAAACGGACGTGTCCGTCCGCGCTGAGAGCGCCATGTCCGCGCCTGCATCCGTGCTGGCTCAGCGCTACGTGGGGCGGTTGCGCTGAGCGGCAGCGTGCGCTTGGGTGCCACCCGTCGAACCCAGTTTGCGCACAGGTGACTGTGTGCCGAGGTAACCCCTGAGCACAATCCAGGCTCATCGTTTATCGGAATCCCATGACCACTCTGTTCGATCCCATCCAGGTGGGTGCCCTGGCGCTGGCCAACCGCATTGCCATGGCCCCACTCACGCGCAACCGCTCGCCCCACGCGGTGCCGCAGGCCATCACGGCGACCTACTACGCGCAGCGGGCCACGGCCGGTTTGCTCATTTCAGAGGGCACGGCCATCAGCCACCAGGCGCAGGGCTATTCGGATGTGCCGGGTTTGTATGCCCCTGAACAGGTTGAAGGCTGGAAAGCCGTGACCGCTGCGGTGCACGCTGCAGGCGGCAAAATCGTGACGCAGCTGTGGCACGTGGGGCGGGTGTCGCACACCTCGTTGCAGCCTGGGCTGGGTGCACCAGTTGCCCCATCGGCCATCACGGCCCAGACCAAAACCGTGCTGCTCGATGCCAACGGGGTGGCCAGCTTCGTGGCCACGTCAGCGCCGCGTGCGTTGGCGCTGGACGAGTTGCCCGGCATCGTGGCCGATTACCGCCGCGCTGCCCGCGCCGCCATGGATGCTGGTTTTGACGGCGTTGAAATCCACGCGGCCAACGGCTACCTGCTGGACCAGTTTTTGAAAACCGGTGCAAATGAGCGCACCGATACCTACGGTGGCTCGATTGAGAACCGCTCGCGCCTGCTGCTGGAGGTGGTGGCGGCCGTGTGCGATGAAATCGGGGCTGACCGCACAGGTATTCGCCTGTCTCCGGTCACACCCGCCAACGGCATCGTCGATGCCGATCCGCAGCCGCTGTTCGAGTACGTGTTGCGCCAGCTGGCCGCACACAAGCTGGCTTTCGTGCACGTGATCGAAGGCTCCACCGGTGGCCCGCGTGAGCTGGCCGACCGACCGTTTGACTACGCCGCCGCCAAAGCCGCCTACCGCGACGCGGGCGGCCAGGGCGCATGGATGGTGAACAACGGCTACACCCGCGAGATGGCAGACGCCGCTGTGGCTGCGGGTGCCGATCTGGTGTCCTTCGGCCGCCCCTTCATTGCCAACCCCGATCTGGTGGCACGCCTGCGCCAGAACGGCCCCTACAACGAAGGCAACCGCTCCACCTATTACGGCGGTGGCGAAGCGGGCTACACCGACTATCCCGCGTTGGGGTGACTTGCTGAAGTTGCTTCCAAATCAAACCGGCATGGCGCGGTTTCGCGCCTGATGCCGTGCTGATGTGAGCGCAGAGTGGTGCCTGCCGGGGTGTGGGCTGGGCTCGTCAGGCGGCGGCCGGGGCCTCGGCAGCAATCTGGCGCAGCGCCTGCTCGAACACCGCAGCCGGTTGGCCGCCCGAGATCAGGTGCCGATCGTTGATGATGAACGCGGGCACCGAGCGGATGCCGTGGCTGGTGAAAAAGGCTTCCTGTTCGCGCACCTCGTCGGCAAACCGGTTGCTGGCCAGCACGTCGCGCGCCTGCTCTGCATCCAGCCCGCCTGCAGCGGCTGCCTGCACCAGCACATCGTGGCTTTCCATCGCTTGTCGGTCGGTGTGGCAGGCTGTCAGCAGGGCTTTTTTCAGGGGCAGCTGCTTCTCCGGTGCCACCACGCCAGCCCAATGCAGCAAACGGTGGGCATCGAAGGTGTTGTAGACGCGGCCCCGGCCCGCGGTGTTGAACGTGAAGCCCACGTCCGCCCCGCGCTGGCGGATAGTCTCCCGAATCTGCGCCTGTTGTTCGGCGGTGGAGCCGTACTTTTCGGTCAGGTGTTCGGTGATGTCCTGCCCGCCGGGCGGCATGTGCGGGTTCAGCTCGAAGGGCTGGCAATGCAGGGTGGCCTGGATGTCGCCAGCCACGTTGGCCAGTGCCTGCTCCAGTGCACCCAGCCCGATGGCACACCAAGGGCAGGACACGTCGGAAACAAAGTCGATTTTGAGCTGGGTGGTCATGGTGGCGGTTGCAGTGAGGGTGTTCAGTCCCGCCATTGTCCGCGCCGCGCAGTGCCCACAGGGTGCGTGTGGCTTGTGATCGTCGCCCGTGGTGTCTCAGGCGTGTCCGGTGGCACATGGCCGGGCACGGTAAGGTGTGGCCATGAACGCCACCACCGATTTGCCCACCCCTGCCGACCTGTCTGCTACAGAAGCGGTCGATGCCGCGCACCCCGCAGTGCAGGCATTTGCCCAAGCCCATGCCGTTGGCCCAACCGACCGCGAGCGGGCCGTGAGCCTGGCGCTGGCCGTGCGCGACCTCATCCGCTACGACCCTTACCAGATTGATCTGTCACCCACCGGCATGCGCGCCAGCACGTGTTTGCAGCAGGGGTTTGGCTGGTGTGTGCCCAAGGCGGTGCTGCTGACAGCCGTGTGCCGCGCGGCAGGCATACCAGCGCGGCTGGGGTTTGCCGACGTGCGCAACCACCTGTCCACCGAGCGCATGCGCCAGACCATGCAGACAGATGTGTTTGCCTGGCACGGCTACACCGACATTTGGTTGAACGGTGCCTGGCGCAAGGCCACGCCTGCGTTCAACCTGTCGCTGTGCGAGCGCTTTGGGTTGTTGCCGCTGGACTTCGACGGTGAGACCGACAGCATCTACCACCCGTTTGACAAACAGGGGCAACGGCACATGGAGTACATCTGCCAGCGCGGCACCTACAGTGATTTGCCCCTGGCCGACATCACTGCCACGTTCCACAAGCTGTACAGCAGCTGGATGCCCGGCACGGCCACCGCCAGCGCGCTGGCGGGCGACAACTTTCTGGCCGACGTGGACCAAGAGGTCGGCGGCACCGCTGTCAGCGCAGGTACCACGCCCGCTGCTTGAATGGTTTGGCGGGTGCCGCTGCATGGTCTGGCAGCGGTGCCCAGCACATCAAAGCGGCGATCAGCGCGCCGACGCGCCGCGCAGGCGCTGCACATCCAGCGCTGCCACCTGGCCCGCCTGGTTGCCCCATGCACCGCGCACGTAGGTGAGCACGGCTGCCATGTCGGCGTCGGACAGCGTCAGCACATAAGGCGGCATGCCGAACGGGCGCGGGTGGCCTGCGGTAGACGGGCCGTAACCGCCGTTCATGACCATGTGCACCAGGTTGACGGGCGATGCCAGCGTGACCGCGCGGTTGCCCGCCAGCGCGGGGTAGGCCTGTTTGCCGTCAGGCGTGCGCTGGCCTTCGCCCTGCTCGCCATGGCAACTGGCGCAGTGCTTGGTGTACAGCTGGGTGCCGGTTGCCAGCAGCGCCGGGGGCGCGTCGGTGCCCGGTTGCGTCGATGGCCCACGGCCGCTGACGGGCGACTGTTGCTGTGGCAGCTGTTTCAGGTAGGCCGCAACGGCTTGCAGGTCGTCTGCTCGCCAGTGTTGGGTGCTGTGCTGCACCACCTCGGCCATGGGGCCGGTGACGATGGCTTGAGCGTTGCGCCCGGTCTGCAGCAGGGCCATGGTGTCGGCGGTTGACCAGTTCTGCACACCGCCAGCGCCAGGGTCGTGCAACGACGGGGCGTACCAGTTCAGCATCGGCATCAGGCCGCCGTTCAGGCTCAGCATGTCGGCATTGCCACCCAGGCCGTTGCGCGGGGCGTGGCAGGCACTGCAATGGCCCAGGCCCTGCACCAGGTAGGCACCACGCAGCACGTCTGCCGGTGCATCGGCGGCCACGGCAACCGGGCGGCCGTTGCCTGCTTCAAAGTACAGCGCGCGCCAGACCTTCATGGCTGCTTGCGTGTTGTAGGGCCACTGCACCAGGTGGTCGGGCGGGCGTTGGGTGGCGGGTGACACGGTGCGCAGGTAGGCAAACAGCGCGTCGCTGTCGTCGCGGGTGATGTGCGTGGTGTTGTTGAACGGGAAGGCGGGGTACAGCCAGCGGCCATCGCGCGACTGGCCGTGGTGCAGTGCACGGTAAAAATCTGCCGCGTTCCAGTTGCCCAGCCCTTCGGCTGACGGCGTCAGGTTGCTGCTGTACACCGCGCCAAACGGTGTGGGCAACGCGCGCCCGCCAGAAAACGGCGCCTGCCCACGCGCGGTGTGGCAGTGCTGGCAATTGCCCAGTGTGGCCAGGTAACGGCCTTGCTCAACCTGAGCCGGTGTGGCCGGGGCGTCTGGGCTGGGCGCGACAGGCGCAGGCTGGCTGGGCCACAGCGCCCACCCTCCCACGGCCAGCAAGGCCAACACGCATGCAGACAGGAGCTTCTTCATGGCTGGCCCCCTTTCTGTGCAGCTTGGGCTGCGTGGGCACCCGGGTGCATCAGCACCCCGCATTTGAGCGGGGGTGGTTCGGGCAACGAGGCTGCGGGCCGGGTGTCGGCTGGCAGCGGCTGGCTGGCCAGCCATGCGCTCACGGCTGACACATCGGCAGGGCTCAGGCTGCGGGCGATGTCGGCCATGCAGTCGGGTGAGGCGGCACGCCGTGCACCTGACTGCCAAGCACCCAGCTGGCTGTTGATGTAGTCACGCGGCAAACCGATCAGACCCGGTGTGTTGGGCTGCACGCCCGTGAAGGCCTTGCCATGGCACGCCAGGCAGGCGGGCACTTGCAAGGCCTTGTCGCCGTGCAACGCCAGTTGCTCGCCGCGTGCCAGTGTTTGGGCCGTGGCAGTGACGGGTGCGGGCGGTGGGTAGGGCAATGACAAGCCAGCAAAGTGCGTGGCCAATTCGTGCAGATAGGCAGGCGAGAGCGGCTCCACCATGTGGGTCATGAGCCGGTAATTGCGGTTGCCGTCTCGGAAGTGCATCAACTGGTTGTAGAGGTAGCCCGCCGGTTTGCCCGCAATGCGGGGGTAGTAGCCATCGGGGGCCGCTTTGCCCTGTGCGCCATGGCAGGCCGTGCAGGCCTGCACGCGTTGGGCCACGGTGTCCTCAAACGGTGTGGCCGCCAGTGCACCTGAGCGCATGACGGCACACGCGAGCGTGGCCAGCACGGCGCGCCAGTGGTGCGTTGTCAGCGACAGGGCGGGCAGGCGGCGCTGCACGCGTGGGGCAGCGCCGCAAGGGCTGTCAGGTGGGGACGTTGGGGGCAGTTGGGCAGATGGCATGTGCGGGCTCGCCGGACGGCAGTGCTGGCGAAGTGTTTGATAAACATCAAGCGCTGAGAATACCCTGCCCCCCATCGCCCGGGCAATGCGGGTTGCCCCCCGCCCCGTGCCCATTCGGGCGCTTGCCGCGCGTGTCACCCGTTGCCCAAGCAGACGCTACCCCACGGTTGCCTGCGTCAACCGCCCACTGCGTGCGCGGTGTTGAACACCCACAGCAAGGCGCTGAGGGTGAAGAACGAGGCCATGGTGGAGGCCATGAGTGCAGCGGCGCTCGTGTCTTCCTGCCCATGGGCCTGGGCCAGCGTGGGGTAAATGCCCATCACAGGCATGGCCGCAGACAGCACGGCCGCCATGCGCAACTCGGGGCTCAGGTCCAGGCCCAGCCAGGGCAGCGCGCTGACCGCGCCCCACACCAGCAGGGGGTGCAGCAGCAGTTTGCCCAGCACGACCGGCATCACGCGCTGGCCCATGCCCGTCAGCGGCAAACCGACCAGCGTGCCCCCGATCACGAACAACGACAGCGCGCCGCTGGCCGATGCCAGGATGTTGACGGTTTGGGTCAGTGGCGCAGGCAGTTGCCAACCCGTGGCCGACATGACCAAGCCAGCGGCCAGCGCCATGAACAAGGGGTTGGTGGCCAGCCGCACCAGCGACTGGGTCAGCGCGCGCCACGGGTCGCCGGTGCCCTTGGCACGCTCGGCCAGCCACAGCAGCAGCGGGATGACGACGAGGTTTTCCACCAGCATGTTCAGCGCCAGCACCACGCCCGCCAGGGGAGCCAGCGTCAGCAGCATGATGGGGTAGCCCACGAAGCCGCTGTTGGAGCTGGACATGCCCATGGCCAGAAACGTGCTGGCCGTGGCACTTTGCCCCGACACACGCCGCGCCCACGTGTACCCCAGACCCACCACCGCCAACGCCCCCACCGTGTAGGCCAACAGATAACCGGGGTTGAGCACCTCGCCCAGCTGCCGCTGCGACAGCGCCCGAAACACCAGCGCAGGCAGCGCCAGGTTGAGAACGAACTTGCCAAACAACCGCATGTCGGGCTTGGCAAACAGCCCCGCGCGTGTGAACACGAAGCCCAAGCCCACGATGATGTAGATGGGGCTGGTGATGGTCAGGACATCAAGCATGTGGTGAGGGTCATAAAAACCAATAAAAACTGCCTCTACCGCTTTATTGGCAAGTCTTTGAAGCTATTGAAAATGAAATACTGGCGAGCGTTCGCACACTTTTCAGTGGGGCCTGGTTCGTGACAGGCGAGTCGCTTGTTCAGGTACCCGCCCAATGGGGGCATTCACTCATCCCTTTTCTCCATGTCCCCGCTCAACTCGGCTTCAATCTGCTCAATGGTCGGCAAGCTGCCTTCCAGTTCCTGCGGCAATGCGCGGGTGAGCTGGGTTTCCCAATCGGCCACGCTGATGGGGTGGGTGCTGCCTGCCAGGGCGTATTCAACCAGCACGCGGTTTTTCTCGCGCACCAGCAGCAGGCCCAGGGTGGGTTTGTCATCGGGGTGGGCCAGCAGGCGGTTCACAGCGGTCATGTACATGCCCAACTGGGCACCGTCGCCGGGCTCGAACTTGCGTGCCTTGAGTTCAATGACCACGTAGCAGCGCAGCTTGAGGTGGTAGAAAAGCAGGTCGAGGTAAAAGTCGTCATCACCAATTTCCAGATGCACCTGGCGGCCCACGAAGGCGAAGCCCTGACCCAGCTCCAGCAAAAACTTCTGAATGTGGTCGATCAGACCTTGCTCCAGTTCCCGTTCGCGGCGCGGGGCATCTGTGCCCAGAAAGTCGAACAAGTAGGGGTCTTTAAAAATCTGCACCGCCATGTCGGATTCAGCGGCTGGCAGCGTGGCGGGGAAGTTGGTTTGTGCCTGGCCTTGCCGCAGGTGGGCTTGACCCTGAATTTGGGTGCTCAGGATGTTGCGTGACCAGCCTTCGCGCCGGGCGGCCTGGATGTACCACTGGCGTGTAGCTGGCTCTGAAACCCGATCCATGAGCAGGCAGTTGTGAAACCACGGGACTTGTGCAGCAGTCTGCTGCACAACCTCCCGGTCTGGCCAAGCCATGGCAAAAGCACGCATGTACTTGAGGTTGCGCGGTGAAAAGCCTTTCATGTCGGGAAAGGCTTGGCGCAAGTCGGCAGACAGTCGGTCGATGACCTTGGTGCCGTAACCTTGTTCGGCCTGCTTGAGCAGGATGCGCTGGCCGATGTCCCAATACAGCAGCACCATGACGCTGTTGCTGGCCAGCACCAGGCGCAGGCGTTCACCTTGGATGCGGCCTTTGATCTCAGTGAGCCATACCACGTAGTCTGCGGGCATATCGCTGGCCGGTGCCGCCACCGGGAACATGGCGCTGCGGTCTACTCGGCCGCGCTGGGTCCGCTGAGGTTGATCAGCGTTTGCCTTGATCGTGACAGGCTTCTTGGGTTCAGATGCCATCACCCAGCTCCGACAGGTTCTTGAGAAGTGGCTGTTCTTCGTTGTTCATTCAAACTTCCCCTGACGGGGCACTCGGCAGCACCCATGAAAAACGCCCACCCCATGGGCCGATTCATTCTATTCGGCAGGGTGGGCGTGTCGTCCCCGGTGGGGCGAGACCAATCAGGCCAGTTGTTGCTCTAAATCATGCAGCACCTGGTAGCAGGCCAGCACGCTTTCGACGCTGGAGTTGGGCTGACGGCCTTCCTTGATGGCTGCAAAGAATTCGCGGTCTTGCAGCTCGATGCCGTTCATGCTGACCGCCACCTGGCTCACGTCGATCTTCTCTTCCTTGCCGTTGACCAGGTCGTCATAGCGGGCGATGTAGGTGGCCGTGTCGCCGATATAGCGGAAGAATGTGCCCAACGGGCCGTCGTTGTTGAAGCTCAAGCTCAGCGTGCAGATGGCACCGTTCGCGGCTTTCAGCTGGATGCTCATGTCCATCGCGATGCCCAGTGTGGGGTGGATGGGGCCTTGGATGGCATTGGCCTTCACCACCGGGCTGCCGCACTGGTAGGCAAACAGGTCAACGGTGTGCGCGGCGTGGTGCCACAGCAGGTGGTCGGTCCAGCTGCGGGCTTGGCCCAGCGCGTTCATGTTGGTGCGGCGGAAGAAGTAGGTTTGCACATCCATCTGCTGGATGTTGAACTCGCCCGCCTTGATCTTGTTGTTGACGTACTGGTGGCTGGGGTTGAAGCGGCGGGTGTGGCCGCACATGGCCACCAGACCGCTGGCCTTGGCCACGCGCACCACCTCTTCGCCTTCGGCCAGCACGTCGCACAGCGGGATTTCCACCTGCACGTGTTTGCCCGCTTTCAGGCAGGCCAGGGTTTGGCTGGCGTGCATCTGCGTGGGCGTGCACAGGATGACGGCATCCACCTCCGGCAAGGCCAGGCTGTCGGCCAGGTCGGTGGTGACGTGGCCAATGCCGTACTTGTCCGCCACCTCTTTGGTTTTTGCCAGATCGCGGCTGATGAGGGACACCACCTCGACGCCGTCGATATTCTTGATGCCGTCCAGGTGTTTGATGCCAAAGGCACCTGCGCCCGCCAGGGCGACTTTGATGGTTTTGCTCATGGTTCAGTTCTCCAGAATGACATGCCCCACAGCCGTGTTGGATGCGGGTACATGGTAAAAACGGTGCTTCACGCTTATTGGGTGTTGCTTGTCAGCTATGTCCGCCATAGCGCCGCGCGCGATGAGCCACATCACCAGCTCAATGCCTTCGCTGCCCGCTTCGCGCACGTAGTCGATGTGGGGCGTGGCTGCGGCGGCATCGGGGTCGGTTATCAGTTTGTCGAGCCAGGCGTTGTCCCACTCGCGGTTGATCAGGCCCGCACGCGCGCCCTGCAGCTGGTGGCTCATGCCGCCTGTGCCCCAGATGTGCACGTTCAGGTCTTCGTCGTAGCTTTCCACCGCTTTGCGGATGGCTTTACCCAGGTTGTAGCAACGCTGGCCGCTGGGCACGGGGTACTGCACCACGTTCACGGCAAACGGGATGACCGGGCAGGGCCAGGCTTCAGGCTGGCCGCACATCAGAGACAGCGGCACGGTCAGGCCGTGGTCCACCGCCATTTTGTTGACGATGGTCAGGTCAAAGTCCTGCTGGATGACCGATTGCGCGATGTGGCTGGCCAGTTGCGGGTGGCCCTTCACCACCGGCACGGGGCGTGGGCCCCAGCCTTCGTCGGCTGGCTGGTATTCGGCTGCGGTGCCGATGGCAAACGTGGGAATCAGGTCCAGGCTGAACGCGGTGGCGTGGTCGTTGTAGACCAGAAAAATCACGTCCGGCTTGTTGTCTTTCATCCACTGTTTGGAATACTCGTACCCCTTGAACAGCGGTTGCCAATAGTCTTCCTGGGTTTTGCCCAGGTCAATGGCCGCGCCAATGGCGGGCACGTGCGAGGTGTAAACAGATGCGGTGATGCGGGCCATGGGGTCTCCTGCCGTCGGGGTTCATTGTTTGGGGATGCCAGCGCGCTCGATCACGCCGCGCCAGCGCCGGATGTCGCTGGCCAGCAGCTCGGCGGTTTGCTCGGGCGTGCTGGCGTAAGCGTCGATGTTCAGGTCGCGCAGCTTTTGTTTCGTTTCGGGCTGGGCCAGTGCGGCGGCAATGTCTTTGGCCAGGCGGTTGACGACCGCTGGCGGTGTTTTGGCCGGTGCGGCCAACGCGTTCCACGACGACGCCACGAAACCTTTCACGCCGCTTTCCTGCGCCGTGGGCACGTCGGGCAGCACGCTGGAGCGCTGGGTGCCCGTCACGGCCAGCGGGCGCACCGCGCCAGCCCTGATTTGCGTCAGCGTGGGGCCCAGCACCTCCACCGCCACGTCAACCTGTTTGCCGCGCATGGCATTGATGAGTGCAGGCGTGCCGTTGAAGGGCACCACCTGTGCGTCGATGTCGGCAGTGGACTTGAACAACTCGGCCGCCAGGTGCTGTGTGCTGCCGATGTTGATGCTGCCCACGTTCAGTTTGCCGGGTTGTGCTTTGGCGTAAGCCAGCACGTCACCCAGTGTTTTGAAGGGCGTGTCGGCCCCGGCCAGCACCACGATGTCGAAGCGGCCCAGCGTGGAGATGGGTGCGAAGTCGCGCTCGGTGTTGTAAGGCAGCGTTTTGAACAGGCTGGCCGCCACCGCCGTGCCGTTGGACATGAGCAGCAGCGTGTGGCCGTCTGGCTCGGCGTGGGCCACTGTGTCGGTGGCCACCACGCCACCTGCGCCCGGGCGGTTGTCAATGACCACGGCCTGCCCCAGCGATTTGGCCAGTTCCTGCCCCACGATGCGCGCGGTCAGGTCGCCCACGCCACCGGCGGCAAAGGGCACCACGATGCGAACCGGCTTGCTCGGGTAGGCATGCGCCTGCGCCCATGCACCGGCCACGGCCAGCGCACAACCGGCAACCGCCAGCCACACCGTGCGGGTGGTGGCAAGGGCTGCGGCCTGCAGCAGCTGGCGTCGCACGGGCATGGCACGGGGTGTACCCTGGCCTGTTGGGCGGGGGCCGGTCATGCCTTGGCGTGGCCTGCTTTGCCCTGGGGCTGGTGGTGGGCTTGCGCGTCGCCGTCTTCACCCACAAAGCGGTTGCCTTCAACGCTGCGGCCACCGGCCATCATCATGGCGCGGTACTCGTCTTCGGTCATGCCGGTCATGGAGCCCGCCATTTGCTGGAAGCTTTTGCCATCGGTCGCGCCGATTTTGGCCAGGAAGTAGATGTTGCCGCCGGTGCGCATGCACCAGTTCAAGTCGCGCGCCAGCACGGCCTGCTTCTGCTCTTCGGTCATGGCCCACTCGTCGAGGTAGGCACGCTCGTCGGCTTTGAAGCGCTCGCGGTTGCCTGCTTGCATCAGGCTCATGCAGAACTGGTTCAGCCAGTAGCCTTTGCGGCTTTGCTCGGCATCGAAAATGATGGTGCCGGGGACGTCGAGGTAGGGTTTTTCAAGGGCCATGTCAGCCTCCGCGGAGCCGCCTCAAGGAGGCTGAAGCCCCCTCGGGGGGCAGTGAATGAGTATGAACGTGGGGGCTCATTTCGAGATTTCCTCTGGCCAGTAGAGGCGCATGGGGTTGGTGACCAGCAGTTTCTGCTGCAGCTCGGCCGTGGGGGCGATGTGGGGGATGAAGTCCACCAGCAGGCCGTCGTCGGGCATGTGGTCTTTCAGGTTGGGGTGGGGCCAGTCGGTGCCCCACAGCACGCGGTCGGGGAACTCTTCGACCACGCGGCGGGCGAAAGGCACCACGTCCTGGTAGGCGGCCTGTTCGCCGTTCAGGGCCTTGGGACCGGTGACAGACAGGCGTTCGGGGCAGCTCACCTTGCTCCACACGTTGGGGTGCTGGCGCATGAATTTCAGGAACAGCTCGAACTCGGGACCGTCGATGGGTTTGCTCACGTCAGGCCGCCCCATGTGGTCCACCACCACGGTGGTGGGCAGTGCGGTGAAAAAGTCCCACAGCTCGGGCAGGTCCACCGCCTCGAAGTAAATGACCACGTGCCAATCCAGCTTGGCGATGCGGCCAGCGATCTCCATCAGCTCGTCTTTGGGCGTGAAGTCCACCAGGCGCTTCACGAAATTGAAGCGCACCCCGCGCACCCCGGCGGCGTGCATGGCTTGCAGCTCGTCATCGGTCACGGTGCGGCGCACGGTGGCCACACCACGTGCTTTGCCACCGCTGCTGGTGCAGGCGTCGATCATGGCGCGGTTGTCGGCACCGTGGCAGGTGGCCTGCACCACCACGTTGCGGGCAAAGCCCAGGTGGTCGCGCAGCGCGTACAGCTCGTGTTTGGTGGCGTCGCAAGGGGTGTACTTGCGCTCAGGTGCATAGGGGAATTCGGCCCCAGGGCCGAACACGTGGCAGTGTGCGTCCACCGCACCCGCAGGCAGTTGAAAGCGGGGCTTGCTCGGGCCGGTGTACCAGTCGAGCCAGCCGCTGGTTTTGGTGAAGTCGCCTGTGGTGGGTTTGGACATGGGTTCGGGCAGAAGTGTTGTGAGTGGGCCGATTCTCAAACCAGCCCGCCCATCTGCCTAGCCGTGCGTACCACTAGCTGATATGTGAATTGCGCATGGCTGAAACTTCGTTTTCCAAAAAATGACAGGTCAACGCGTCAGCACCAACGGTTCCCCGATGCGCTGGCGCTGGATGTCTGCCGCATGGAAGGGCAGGCTGGGCCACTGTTTGGCCGAGTAGTTTTTCAGCTGGTCGGTGGCGTGGGGTGATGCCGGGTTGGTGCTCTGGCCGAAGGTCAGCGTGGCCTGTGCCACCGGGCCACGGTCGTCAAACGTCACAGTCTGCACGTAGCTGGTGCCGTAGTCGATGCGGATGCCGCGCTTGCCAATGCCCGGTTGCCCACGGTCGCCCAGGTTGTTCAGCGTGCCTTCGATCTCGTCGCCACCGTGCAGCGGGATGGCTGCATCGGTAAAGATGGCGCGCTGTACGTCACCCAGCTGGGCATCGAGTGCAAACCCGGCATCGCGCACCTTTTTCACGGCGGCACCCAGCGCTTCCCACACTTTGGTGGCGGTGGCTGCGTCGGCCAGCTTCAGGCCTGTGGGCGTGTCCACCGGGCGGGCTTTGTTGAAGGGCTCGCGGTACACGCCGGGTATCTGGCTGGCGGTGCGCCAGAACTCGCGGAACAGGTGGGCACCACGGGCCGTCACTTCGTTGCGGTAGCCGCTGTCGGCAAACGTTTTCAGCGCGGCACAACCGTCACGCACATCTGTGGTGGGGGCGCTCAAGGTCGTGCAGCCTGCCAGCAGGTCGGGCAGGATGTGGCGGGCCATGAGGTTGCGGTTCTCGAACAACTGGGCCTGCATGCTCGCCAGCGTGACCTTGCCTTTGCCCAGCAGCTCGGGAATTTCGATCAACTCTGACCGTGTGCGGGGGCGGCGCACCACGTCGTCACCCACCAGTGGCGACATCGCTGGCCATTTGACGGCGGGGTGGGTGTAGAAGAAGCTGTCGTTGCTGTTGTGTACCCAGTCGGTCCGCATCACATGAGGCATGCGGGTGGGCGGGGTCAGACCGGGCACGGGCGAGGCGGCGTCCTGCCGCCAGTCGCAGTCGCTGCGCGATCCGTTCAGCACCACCAACCCTGCGGCACCCAGCAGGGCAGCCGCGCCCTTGCTGGGCGCGCAGCGCTGCAGCTGGGCGGCATCCACGTCGGGCACCACGCTCTTGTCGGCGTACAGCACCTGGCCGTTGCGGTCGGCCGCAACGGTGTTGACCCACGAGGTGCCGAGGTTGCCCAGCGCCTTTTCCATGTCGGCCACGCTGCGGGCCTGGGCAAAGCCCAGGTAGGTTTCGGTGCTGCGCAGGCCCCCGGTGTTGGCGTCTTTCAGGGTGTAGGCCACCTGCCCGGTCCAGTTCAGGCCCGCCCTGGGCATGACGAGGACGGGGCCAAAGTGGGTGGTCCAAACGGTGTGCGTTTTGGTGGCCACCTGGCCATCGGCACCCTTCACGCGGTACGTGACGGTTTTAGGATGCATGGCGCGTGGCTGGCCGTCCACCAGGTATTGCGTGGGCTGGCCGGGCTCCAGTGTCAGCTCGTGCAGCGTGAAGCGCTTGCCGGTGGACACGGTGTGTGACCAGGCCACGTCTTTGTTGAACCCGATCTGCACCACGCCCGACAGGCCGATGCTGGCACCCATCACGTCAAACTGGCCGGGAATGGTCAGGTGCATCTGATAAAAGCGACTGGTACCCACCCACGGGAAGTGCGGGTTGCCCAGCAGCATGCCCTTGCCGTTGGCCGTCACGTCTTTGCCGAAGGCCCAGGCGTTGGAGCCCAACGGTGAATCCAGCAGCCCGGCTTCGCGCATCAATGCCTGTGCGCCCGCAATGTGTTCGCCCTCGGGCGCTGCCTGGGCGGGCAAGGCGCTGGTTTGGGTTGCGTTGGCTTTGGGTGGCGTGGCGGCTGCAATGGCATCGGCCAATGCCCCGGCACCCGCCTGCACTTGCACCACTTCGGTGGCGCGGTAGAAGTGGGCCAGCGTCATGGGCTGCACCCAGGGTTTACCGTTGCAGGCGGCTGGCAATTTGCCCGCGTGGTCTTGCAAGTAGCGGTTGTACCCGGCCACGTAGCCGCGGGCTTGCGCCTGGTTGGCTGCGCTGGAAGCGGCCCACAGCCTGGCCAGGGCAGCGTCGTCCATGTGGGCGGCGATGAAGATGTCGATCTGCGGGTTGGGCAGGCCGCGCACACCCAGAATGCCGCGCCCGCTTTCGCCAAAGTGCAATGAACGTTCACCACGCACCGTGACCATGTGGTCGGCGGTCTGGCACACGTTGTCTTGCGCATGGGCGTAGGCCACGCCAAACGCCAGCGTTTCCATGTCGGGCGCGGTGATGTGCGGAATGCCGTGCGTGGTGCGCACGATGGTGGCGGTGCCACCACCTGAGCTGCCCGACATGGACGAACAGGCGGCCAAGGTACAGGCCAAGGCCACCGGCACCAGCGTAAGTGGGTGTGAGAGGGGTGGTGTGCGTGGACGTGTTGGGGTCATGGGGCTGCTGTGTGAATACGGATGCCGGTCACGATGCGCCCGCTGTTCAATGTGGCAATGACGCAAAGGTGACAACCTGCGGGTTAATCCTGATTGGAATTCAGCGATCGAAACAAGCGCCCGACTCAGACTCGGCGCGTAGAATGGCTGGGTGCTGTTAACGCGTTAACGCGTTGCTTCTTTTCACACATCACAACCTGCGGGAGCGTGACCTTTGACCCATTCATTCCAAGGGGCCGTGCTGGTGGCTGCGGTTTCTTTACTTTGGTTTCCGTTCGCCGCTCATGCCGATGCAGTGAAGCTCAAGGGCGCGGTGTATTCACCGGTCGCGGGTGTCATTTGCGACAAAAAAGCTGGTTTTTGTGCCGATTCGGAGGGCATTGCCGTTGCGCTCACCAAACTGTATCTGGGGGACATGGCCGAGAAAAGGCTCATGGACAGGATCCGGCCTGAGCCCGGTGTTCAGGACTACGACACCACCACCTTCGTGCTGGCCAACAAAGTGGCTTGCGACTGCAAAGCCAAGGTGTGCAAAGTCAGCAAGTACGAGAACACCGTGGATGCAGCGCATACCAAGGCGTTGTTTGGCAGGTAAGCCAGTCCATTTGTTTCGCCCTGGTGCCACCGCGCGCCATCTCTTTACAGGAAAGAGCAAGCCGTCATGAACACGAGAGCAACACCGGTTTTGTCCCAGTCATGGCGAGCCCTGGCGACCGCGACAGTGCTCATGCTGGCCAGCATGAGTGCCGCCGGGGCCGCCACGTTGACCCACAATGCCTGGGGCAGCAACTACAGCGTTGATTGCACCGGCAATGCCGCACTTCAGTTCAATGCGACTCGCCACCCCGGGGATGGGGCGGGCTCCTTGACCCCGGGCAATACGCTCGTGATGCTGACGGATGTGACCTACTGGTATCCCAATTACCCGTGCTACGAGTCGACGACCTGGACATCCACGGGCACCGGGCGCAAGGCTGCCAAGGTCAGCGGCGCCGACATGAATCCCAACCCAACGAGCGCTGCTGACTTCTACCTGCCCACAGATCGATTCATCAAGCTGCGCAATTTGACGATTGACAACGTCGATCTGGATTACGACAACACCGCGCTTTGGTTCTTCACATCAGGTGCTGTTTCGCCAGCGCCCGACATGTCTCTCACTTTGAGCAACGGGTCCATCACCGGGTTCAATCCACCGCTTTTCGACAGCAGGGCGAATTTCAGGTTGAGCGCCACGGGCGACTCCACCATCTCCAATTGGTGGGCCAAGGTGGACGTGCCATCAACCACTGCCCTGAACGTCACAGGCGCAGGGTCGACACTGACCTTCTACCGTGTTGGCAATGTCCACGGTAACTATCATGACGCTTTGTATTTTTATGGTGCAGGCAACACCGCGACCATCGACGGGTCCACACTGAAACTGGATCAATCGTCCTTGACGTTCGGCCAGTCCAATGCCACCCCCGGTATTTACGGGCAGATGACGTTCCAGAACGGCGCGTCACTGGAACTGGTCAATGAATCCAGCAAACTGAAGTCGGGCGATGTGGCCTTCATCAACAGCAGCCTGAAGCTGGGCCTTGGTGCCACCCGGTTGACGGTCGATGCTCGTTTGACCCTTGACGGCGCCAGCGTGGATATCGCCGATTCCGCTGCGAAGCTGACCACCCCGGTATTGGATGTCTTTGGCCGCAACACCATTGCCCTCCCGCAAGAGTACAGCAGCACAAATTACAGCGTGACGGCAGCCATGGTGGTGATGGAGCCCGATTCCACCCTCACCCTCAACGGGCAGGGCAGTCTGGCATCGGATTTTGAATTGCGCTGGACGGCTGCATCCAGCGATCACTATGGGCAAATCATCATCAATGACGGTGCCAGCCTGGTCAACAACGGCGGTATTTTCAAAGTCAATCCCGGCGCGCGCATCGCCATCAACCGCACGAACGACATTGTGTTTGGCAGCCTCAGTGTGAAGAACGGTGGTGGGATAGAGCTGTTGGGTGCCAGCAGCTACTTTGCCAACTTCATCAATCAGGGCGAAATCTCGGCCGCTGCTGACGGTGCGATCGCCGTTTCAGCAGGCACTTACAACATCCTGGGGGGCAACCAGGGCGTGATCAGCATCGGCGAAGATGGTCGGCTCACTGTCGGAAACTTTGGCACCGCTGCAGGCGCCACCGCCGTGTTGAACACAGACAACAGAGTCGAGCTGAATTACTTTTCGACGTTGCAGCTGACAATTGACCCAACGGCGCGCAGCAACAGCCAACTGCGTAGCAGCAGCGAGGTCGCCATTCTCAATTTTGCCGAACTGAATCTCTCGCTGGTGAACGATGAAGTGCTGCCAGTCGGTACCAAGTTTGTGTTGATCGATTACGCTGGTCTGAGTGGCACAGGGGGTGTGGCTGGCGTAGCCAACCAATATTTCAACGGGCACCGCGATGGCAGCAACTTTGTGCTGGGCCTGAACCGTTACCAGATCAACTATCACGACAGTGGCGACTCGGGCTATGCGGGAGCGGTCACCCTGACCGTGGTGCCCATGGCACCGCCCGCAGCCAGTTTGAGCCCCAGTTCACAGACGCTCAGCGGCACGGTGGGCACCAGCATCAATCCCTCTGCGACCATGGTGACCAGTGGCCTGAGCGGGGCCGTCACGTACTCCATCAACCCTGGCTTGCCCGCGGGTCTCCGGTTTGACCTTGTCACAGGGGTGATCAGTGGATTCCCTTCAGAAGTGTTTGGGCCATCGTCTTTCACCATCAGAGGTGTCAGTGACACGGGGACGGAGTCGGTCACATCGACCGTCGTGCTGCAAGTGTTGAGCGGGGGGCAAACCATCAGCTTTGGGGCGCTGCCATCGCCTGTCTTCACGCCAGGGGGGGCGTTTGCCGTCAATGCCACGGCCAGTTCAGGTCTGATGGTGGCATTCAGCAGTCTGACGCCATCCGTTTGTTCGGTCAGCGGCAGCTTGGTCACCACTTTGACTGCAGGCACATGCACCATCGCTGCCAACCAGCCCGGTAACGCCACCTACGGCTCAGCGACGCAAGTGACCCAGAACATCACCGTGTCCAAGGGCAGTCCGCCTCCGCTGCTGCTGACCGCCGCTTCAACCCAGATTGCCGTGGGCAATGGCACTGCGTTGAGTGCCACCGGAGGCGGAACCGGGGCGGTGACCTACAGTGTGACGAGCGGACCTTGCTCACTGGCAGGCAACACATTGACCGGCACTGGCGTCGGGAGTTGCACTGTGACAGCCAGCCAGGCTGCAGATGCCAACTTCAATGGCATTTCATCAAACCCGGTCACGGTGGCCGTGGGGGTGGCAGCTCAAGCGCCGCTTTTGCTCAGCGTGTACCCGACCACCATCAGTGCCAATGGCACCAGCATGCTCAACACCGCTGGCGGAACTGACACCGGATTGGTGACGTATGCCGTGATCAGCGGCCCATGCACCACCAACGGCGCAACATTGACCGGTGTGGGGGTGGGGAGATGCCAAGTGGTGGCGAACAAAGCAGGGACCATCAGCTACAGCTCGGTGACATCTCAGCCAGTCACCGTCGTTGTCAATCCTGGCGTGGCGCCGGCACTGGTGCTGACATCTGACAAGTCAAAAATCGGTTTCGGCGGCAGTGCCACGTTGAGTGTCAGCGGAGGCATCAGCGGTGGTTCGGTGAGCTACACCGTGACGGGGCCTTGCTATGTGACAGGCGCTGTCCTGACGGGGATCCGTGCCGGACATTGTCTGGTGGTCGCCGCCCAGGCCGCAACGGATTTGCTGGGCGCCGTGCAGTCCAATTCTGTGCTGGTGAATGTGAGCGAGCGCACCACTGCGTTCAGCTATGCCCAAGCAACGGCGACTGGTGGTCAAGGTTTCAGCACGGCACCGGTCCTCGCGGGTTTTACCCGCCCCACATTTGCCGTTCTGGCGGGTACCCTGCCGACTGGGCTTGTGCTCAACCCAGTCACAGGGGCCATCACGGGTACGCCCACGGGGCAGCCGGGTACGTTCAGCGTGGTCATCAGCGTTTACGAAAACAATGCCTACGACGCAGCCATGGTGGTCATCACATTGCAGGCGCCACCTGCCTCTGTGGTCAACATCCCCACACTGAGCGAGTGGGGGATGATTGTGATGGCCGCACTGATGGGCGGTCTGGCTGTCGTTGCCCAACGCCGAAAGGGCACTTGAATCGGGGCACCATGGCGGCATTCAGAGTCACTCGCGATGACCCGATTTTTCGCTGTTTTCCTGAGCGTGTTGATGCTGTTGTTTGGCATCGAAAAGCTCAACGCTGTGCACACGGCCGTGGTGTATCCCTGGACAGGGCTTCTGGCGCAAGCCAGCGCATTCTTGATGTCGATGTTCGATCAAGATGTGATCAGCCACGGCCAAATGCTTCAAAGTCAATCGACTGGATTTGCGGTATCCATTGAGTCAGGTTGCAACGGGGTCGAGGCTGCAATCATCCTTGTCGCCGGCATCATTGCATTCCCAGCGCCTTTGAGGCTCAAAGTCCTGGGCGTGGTGTTCGGGGTGGCGGCGGTTCAAGTTGTCAATCTGTTGCGCATCATCAGTTTGTACTACCTGGGGAAATGGGACACCGCTGTTTTCGAGTTTGCACACCTGTATCTTTGGCAGGCCTTGATCATGCTGGACGTGCTGGTGGTATGGCTGTTGTGGATGCGAGCGGTCGCCAGAAGGTCAACGGAAACCTATGCCGCATGACGTTTTCAGACTCAGTCAGCTGAGTCGGTTTTTACTCAAAAGCATCGGCTACATGGGCGTGCTTTCGTTTCCTTGGTATGCCATGGCTGCCTACTTGGCGATTCCCCCAACCTGGTTGGCTTCCTTTGTGATGAAAAGCCAGTTCAACTGGGTACAGGCTGTGCAGGCCCATGGCGTGGTCATTGAGCTGATTACCCATGTCGGCTTGTTGGTGCCACAGGGCGATCGTCATGTGGTGGGCTTCATGCAGCCTGACGTGAACTTCCTCACCTACGGATATGGCTTGGTGTTGTATCTGGCGCTGATGCTTGCTTCAAAAACGGGAAATACATGGTGGCAGTCAGGGGTGGGGGCCATGCTGTTGGTGCCGGTCCAGGCAGCTTGCATGTGTTGCCATTGGCTGGCGGTTGTGCTTCAAGGGGGGGCGACAGCCCGTGCCGCAACAGGCTTGCAAGGATGGTCGGCAGAACTGGTGGCGTATGGGTATCAGTTTGGATTTTTAATTTTGACCCCACTCACGCCCGTGGTGATTTGGCTGTTGTTCAACCAGGGCTTTGCAAAGCGCCTGTGGATAGAGATGGTGCTGACGGGCGAGATGGAGCGCAGAGTCATGAAGTCGTAGTTGATCGATGACCTTTGCGCACGGCAATTGGGTCATGCCAGTTCACTACTTCATTACCTACCGCTGTCACTGCGGTTGTCTGCTGTATCTGCCGCGTTGTATACCGCAACCTGGTTGCGCCCGCGGCGCTTGGCCTGATACAGCGCATGGTCTGCCTGTGTCAGCAGTGTGGCTTCGTGGGTGCTGTGTTCCGGGAATGCCGCAATCCCGGCTGACATGGTGACACGGATGGTGGCATCACCATGCTGAACGGACGTGTCAGCCAAGATCTTGCGCAGTGTGTCCACCCGCTCCCAGGCACCTTGTGTGCTCATGCCTGGCATCACGATCACAAACTCTTCGCCACCGTAGCGGCAGATCAGATCGCTTTCCCGGGCACAGCGTTTGAGCAATGCCGCCAGCGTGCGCAGCACCTCATCGCCTGCCGCGTGTCCATGGGTGTCATTGACCACCTTGAAGTGGTCCAAGTCAACCATGATCACCGCCACCGGGTAGTCTTTTCGTTGTGCCCGTGTCAACTCGTGCGGGAGTGCATCGTTCAGGTAACGGCGGTTGTTCAACCCGGTAAGCGGATCGCGGTTGGCCTTGGCGTGCAGTTCAGCTTTTTCGGTTTCTGCCTGAGCCAGTTGGCTTTCGAGCTCTTGCCGCTCGTCTTGCTGCGTGCGTTCCTGTTGTTTGCGTGCAGTCACGTCACGCCCGATCCCCTGGTAGCCGTTGATATGGCCGTTCAAGTCGTAGATGGGCATGGTGGTGACTTCGGTCCAGACTTCTCCGCCGTCCTTGCAACGTTGTGGAAACTCAACGCGCAAAGGCACCCCTTTGCGGCCACTGGACTCCAGTGCCTGGCGCTGGCGTTTCAGGCTGGCAAGAACGTGCGTTCCCTCGGGCGTGAGGGTGTCCATGATGGTGTGCCCGATGACTTCCCCGCGCTCGAAGCCACGCACCCGTCGATCAGCGTCGTTGATATAGGTGAAGCGCAAGTCCTGGTCGGCTTTCCACACCATGTCGGCCATGTTTTCGGCCAACATGCGGAAGTGTTCTTCGCCCGTTCGCAGCTTTTCCTCTGCCACGTGTCGCTCGGTCAGATTCTGGTGAATGATGACGGCACCACCTTGCGCGCCCTTCAGCGGCAACACGGTCATGGCGAACCAACGTTTCTCATCGGGCGCATCACAAGGGTATTCCAGTGTGAAGTGGTCCTTCGTCCCATCCAGTACGGCCTGGATGCCGTTGAACGCAGCGCCTGCCTGATCGGCATGGACACCACCTGTTGCGGCCTGGCTGCACACGTGCAGGTAATTGCTGCCCACCGAGACAGCGGGGGCGCCACCGGCACCGTTGACGTGGGCAAACAGCCGCCAGGCCTCATTGACTTGCGTGATGACCCCTTTGCCGTCGACCACCGCAACTTGTTCTGCGAGCGAATCCAGTATGCGGGTCACGAACTCCTTTTGTTCTTGCAAGGCGTTCCGCGATGCGATGAGTGGGCTCACGTCCCTGAATGCCACCACAAGGCCAGGTCGGCCTCCCAAGTCGGATACCTGGGTGGCCGAGTATTCAGCCGTGAAGCGCAGTCCACCCAGCGCTTGGACAGTTGTGGTGCCTGACGCCTGGCAACTGGCAAATTCAGGAGCCGGTTTGTTTTCATCAGACCACCCTGCAACCGAGCGAAGGGGGTGACCAACCAACTCGTCAGGGTCGCAACCCAGCAGTGCCGCGCCAGCTGGGTTGATGAACGCCACGTTGCCGTGTGCATCGATGCCGCAAATGCCTTCGGCCACCGTGTCCAGCACCGTTTGCATGTGTGCCACGACTCGGGCTTCGCGCCTGGCCGCGACATGCGATTTGAGTGTCAACCAACTTCCCAGCCCCAACAGGCAGCACAACGCAACGGCTGTGACCCACGCGCGCTGCACCCAAGAAGCGAGAATTTCTTCTCTGGCCAAGCTGACCACGATGACCACGGGAAGTGTGGGGTGTTTGCGATACGCAAGCTGACGGTCCACGCCGTCTAAGAGTGATACCGCAGAGTAAACGCCATACGGTGCCTTGGTGATTTCGTTCAAGACCCTCAGCCCGAATCGCTTGCCTGCTGCCTCCTCATCGGGGTGTCGCATGATCACCGCTCCATCCAGCCTGGCCAACGTGTACGCAGCCGAATTGCCCAGCTTCAGTTCACTGACGGCCTGGACAAACACGTCAATGTCGATGGCGGCCATCGCCACCCCGGCAAACGTGCCGTCTGGGGTTTCCAGCCGACGGCTGAGATTGAACACCTTCTTGTGTGTGGTCTTGCCCACGACCGTCTCGCCGATGAACAGACCGGCGTCTCGCTCGCGCTGAGCCGTGAAGTATTCACGGTCCGTGGCATTGTTGTTGGAGCGGCGCAGGTGTGATGCCATCACGGCTGTGCCATCTGCACGGTAAAGCCACAGCCGCCCGCTGCTGGGCAGTCGCTCGGCCATGCGGGCCAGCACGGGCCAGCGCTTGTCTGCGCCAGTGGCCATGATGTCGTGGTCCCGCACCTCGTCGATCACCCGGTCCAACACGGTGTTGGCATTGCCAATGACGTGGGTGGTGTGAATTTCAAGCAATCGTGCCACATTGGTTTGCTGAACAGCAGCCTGACGCAATGTGTCTTGGCGGTCGGCCCAAAGCCAAGAAACGGCCATACCAACCGCAATGACTGTCAGCAGCAACCATTGGTAAGCAATGTGCTGCAGCATGCGCGGGGGAGTGGGGTGGTCCATCGCAGTGCAGTCAGGCCTGGGGTGGGAACAACAAGGCCAAGCTGGGGCGGATCTCCGCCAGGCACTCTGCGGGTGTCCCGCCGCGCATCACGGCGCACCTGTAACCCACGTAATACAAAGACCAGATGGCGTAGCAACGAGCGGGAATGTCGCTCAGCCCGTCTGCGTTCATCCACCCGACGATGGGGCCCACCAACTGCCAAACCTGCTCGACCACAGCCTGCTCATAGGATTGACTCCAAAGCCAGCCGTGTGCCGCTCCAATGGCGCGCACACGCACATGAGCCACATCCGACTCGTACAGACCCTGCAAGTAGCTGCAAGTTCGTTCGAAAGCGTTGGTGCCCTCCACTCGGGACACCAGCAAAGGCAGCGCCTCAATCTGCTCTTGGTTCAATGCCAGAATGATTTCAGCCAGGATGTCTGCCTTCGATAGTGCCAGGCGGTAAACCTGCACGGGTTTTTTCCCTACCGCGTCAGCTATTTCCCGCATGCCAACAGCTTCGTACCCCTTTTCCATGAAAAGGCCGCGAGCTGCCTGAATGACTTGTGTTCGAAGGGGTGTGGTCATGTCGCGCAAATCTGCATTGAGTCAGTTGCTGTGAACGTGTTTACGAATTTTGCAACCATCTCCTGACGGCAAATTTGCGGCAGATCAATCCCCTCGATGCCAGTGGCCCATTCCGGCCCCCCGCAAGTGGGTGCAGTGGCCCCACACATGACCCAGAAAGGGACCTTCAGGCCAGACCCTTCGCCAGCGCGTCGAACACCACCCGTATCGGCTGCGAGGTGCGCAGTTCGCGGTGGGTCACCAGCCAGATCGGGAAACGCACCGGCGGCACGTCATCCAGCACGCGGACGATGCCGGGCATGTCGCGGACCATGTCGTCGCCCACCACACCGATGCCCATGCCTTGACGCACCAGCGCCCAGTGCGGCACCGAGTGGTCTGCATAGCAGCTGAAGTTGGCTTCGGTCAGCTGCAGGCCGTGCTGGCGCAGGTAACCCAGGAGCTGACCCGACCGGTCAGATCCCACAAAGGGCAAGTGGGCCGCGTCGGCCGCGCTGCGCGGGTGGCCGTGTGCCTTCACCCAGTCTTCAGATGCATAAAAACTGGCGGTGGCCTCGCGCACCAGGCGCGCAATCAGCTCCGGCTGTTCGGGCTTGACGTGGCGGATGGCAATGTCGGCCTCGCGGCGCAGCAGGTCGCTGAAGGCATTGGACGAAATCACCTCAACCACAATGCCCGGTGCCTGCTCGCGCAGCTGGCGCACCAACGGGGGCAGCAAATAGGCGGCCACTGCATCGGTGGCGGAAACCGACACCACCCCGCCCACAGCCTGCGAGCGGCCAGTGGCCGCCAGGCCCAGCGCCTCGGCTGCCGCTCCCATGGCGCGTGCGTGTGCCAGCAAGTCCAGCCCGGTGGGGGTGAGCGCCATGGCCTTGCCCACGCGCTCGAACAGCGTGATGCCCATGCGCTGCTCGATGGCCGCCACCTGGCGGCTCAGCGTGGGTTGGGTCAGGCCCAGCTTGCGGGCCGCCGCCGACAGCGAGCCCGTTTCGGCGGTCTCCAAAAAGGCTTTGAGCTGGTTCCAGTCGAGGTTATTCATGCAAAAACGTATATGTTCAGTGCAATTTACCGCAATTCCCTGCGACGTTGTGCATGGATAGCATCCGGGTGTTGTCCATTGAATGACGTTTGTCTCCCTCCACATGCCGACTCCCGCCACCGCTTCTTGCCTTGTCGATACTGCCCAATTTGCCGAGGTGACTGCGTCAACCGCCCGCAAAGCCCGTTTCTGGGACCGCGCTGCGCGCAAGTACGCGGCCGACCCCATTGCCGACATGGCTGGCTACGAAACCACACTGCGGCGCGTGCAGGTTTTGTTGTCTACGGGGCATGAGGTGCTGGAAATCGGCTGCGGCACCGGCACCACCGCGCTGCGCCTGGCGCCCTTCGTCAAGCACCTGCTGGCAACCGATGTGTCGGCCGGCATGATCGCCATCGCCCAGGAAAAGCTGGCGGCCCAGCCCGTGCCGCGCCTGAGTTTCGCCGTGGCCGATGCCGATGCGCCGGTGGCCGGGCACAGCGCCTGTGACGTGGTGCTGGCCTTCAACGTGCTGCACCTGGCAAGCGACCTTGACCAGACGCTGGCGCACGCCGTGCAAGCCTTGCGGCCGGGCGGTTTGCTCATCTCCAAAACCCCCTGCATCGCCGAGCTGAACCCACTGATCACCCACCTGGCACTGCCCCTGATGCGCGCGGTGGGCAAGGCACCCCACGTGCTGATCTTCAACGGGGAGGCGCTGCAATCGGCCTTCACCCGCCAGGGCTTGGAGATTGTGTCGGTCGAGCGCCACGGCACACGGGGCAAAGACATCAGGGTCTTCATCGTGGCCCGCAAACCCGCCTGAGCTTTTCCACCTGCTGACTGTTGTCAGGGCTGCTTTGCCTGCCCGACGGGTGCCGTGCGCCCGCTTCCCTTTCATTTGCATCCACACAGGAGTTTTTCATGCCCATGTTTTCAACTTTGCCAGGCCACAAACGCCTGTCTGCCGTGGCCCTGATGGCCGCCACCACGCTGGCCTTGAGTGCCTGCGGCGGCGGTGACAGCGGGCAAGACGGCGGCCCGCCGGGCAATGTGACGGGGCCCGCGCCCTACACAGAAGCGCTGGCTGGCGACTGGGTGCAACAGGGTTGCGTGAAGACGGGCTTTCAATCGTTCAAAAAATTCCTTCGGGCAACCGTGACCAGCCCCACCACCACCGTGAGCAGTCCAGCCACGCTCGACTATGCCGAGGGCGTGCTGGCCTTCAACGGCAACGAATGCGCAGGCGCATCCCAACTGGTCGGCCCGACCCAGGCCGGTGTCGTGACGTTTGCGCGTGCCGAAGCCAATCAGAATCTGACGGCCCATTGGGGAGAGCTTCGCACGGTGATTGGCTCACGCTTCGGCTCCATCTGGACCCTGCGGCCCAACAACCTGCTGTGCTTGCTGGGCGACGAGATGCCCACCATCCAGCCCACGCTGTCGTCCGTTTCCGCCAGTTTGGCCACCGTGCCAGCTGACAACTGTTTTGCCCGATGACACCCATTGCATACAAATGAAACACTGGATATTTGCCACACTGTTGCTGCCGGTTTTACTGGGTGCCTGCACCACCTTGCCCGGCGCGGCCACCGCGCCCGTGGACGGACGCGCCGTCGAGTCTGTCGTTGCAGGGCAGGGCACCCCGGTGGTTGTGTTCGAAAACGGGCTGGGGGGCACCTTGGACGGGTGGGCCAAAGTCTGGCCCGACACGGTGCGTGAAACCACTGCGCTGGCCTACAACCGGGCGGGCTACGGCAAAAGCGAAGCCGCCGCAGCGCCACGCGACGGTGCGCACACCGTGGCAGAACTGCGCGCGCTGCTCAAGGCGCGGCAGTTGCCGCCGCCCTACGTCCTGGTGGGGCATTCCTTGGGTGGGCTGTACATGCAGCTGTTTGTACGGCAATACCCCCAGGACGTGGCCGCGCTGGTGCTGGTGGACACCACCCACCCCGAGCAACTGAAAGGCGCTGGCGACCCCGAAACCTGGCCCGCCTGGTTGAAGATGACCTTTGGTTTGCTGACCTCCGACACGGCCAAGCAAGAGTTTGCTGCCTTGGATCAAACCGGGCAAGCTGTGTCGAGCCTGCCGGTGGACCCCGCTGTTCCCGTGTTCGTGCTCAGTGCACTTCAACCCATGACGGCATCGTCTGTGCTGGCTGACGATGCCAACCGCAAGCGGGCTGACATCGCCAATTTGTACCCCGGTTCCAAGCAGATTTGGGTGGACAGCGGCCACGTCATCCCGCTTGAAAAGCCAGATTCAGTGGTGAAGGCCATTGGGGAGGCGGTGCGGGTGGCTCGCGAGTCCCGGGCAACGAAATGACCGCCGGGGCGTTTGCACGTGGTGTGGTGGGCGGGCCGTGGGGGCGGCTCCTGGGCCGGTGGTCCGCTGTGCGGACTGCGCTGCGGTGCTCAGCCGTGGGGCGGTGGCGCGGAAACTCGCTGCGCTTTGCTGCGCAAAGCTCCGCTCAGACAGCCGCGCCAAGTTTGATGTGGATGTGCGCCTGGCGGCGCACCCGCCCCACGGCCTGCGCGCCTCGCCACCGGCCAAGTCGCCGCCCCCACAGTCCACCCGCCACACCACTTGAACGGCGGAGTGGGTGCGCGGAGGTCAAGGGTCAGATGGCTGGTTGTGGTGATTTGTCTGAATTGATAGCTGCTCTCGCTTTAGGATAAAGCGGTAGAAGCACTTTTTGATCTGATTTGTCATTGACTTGCGTTGTACGAAGAGGCTGAGTTACGGGGCTGTTCCCGACCTGTTGCAGCCCTTCGCCCTCGGTCTGCCTCATTTCGCACGGGTGACGAAATCCACCGCTGCTGCGAGCCGCCCACAACACAAATGACTTGGCCCAGTAGACATACGCTTTCTCGGTCTGTAGGCTGCAGTGCAGGTAGCGAACCCGTTCGCGCACCTGATGCAGCAGTTCGACGGACCGGGGCGGTACCCAGTCAGGTTTGTCGAATCTGGTATACCTGTTCCGACATCCAGCGGGATGCGTTACAGAATTGATTTCAAACACTTTTTTGAGGATGTCATGCGACTTTGTTTGACGACCACGTTTGTGGGTATCCGGCGTTTGGTCAGATAAACCACAAGTTGGGCCTCTGAATGACCACCGACCGCCGAAGTCCCGGTAGGCGACCGTTCTACAAGTACATGTCGCCAGCAACCGCGTGCGTCGTGGCCGAATCTCGCACCGTCCGATACTCATCACCGTTGACATTCAACGATCCCTTCGACGTTCAATCTGGGCTTCACTTCTCCTTTGACATCGACTCCATGCCCAGCAAGGTCTTGGCCCGACTTGAGGAGTTGGCCCGATCGCTACTGCCACCAGACGTAGATCCACAAGACGTCTGGGGAAAGCTCGTTCTGATGGTCCGGGAACACTACCCCACGCAAGGTATTCCAGCGGTACTGAAGACTGCTCGCGGAGCAGCGCCAATGCACCGGCTTGTCCACACGATTCGCGAAACCCAACGGCAATATCAAGAGCACTGGTGGTCAAAGCTCTTGCCTGGCGTCAGGGTGTTCTGCGTCAGCGAGGTCTACGACAACCTGCTCATGTGGGCACACTACGCACAGAACCACACTGGCGCAGTCTTTGAGTTCTGGTCGCTCCCGGAATCCGACAACCCGCTTTCTGTCGCTGAGCCTGTCGAGTACGTACCGTCACCGCCCTCATTCTTTTCGGAGCAAGAGTTCATTGACGATCTACTCTCGCTCAAGCGCATTGACTTTCAGTCACTCTATCGCCGGTACGCGTACTTCAAGAGTGACCACTGGGCCTATGAGCAGGAGTGGCGTGTCTGGTACCCGTTCTCAGACACCAAAGACCACGATCTCAACCCGATCAACCCGGCAGAATTGAAGGCCGTGTACTTTGGATGCCAGATGGATTCCGACACCAAACGACGGTTGACCACTCTCCTGAAGGCTGGCTTCCCCGACGCAAAGCTTCTGCAGGCGAAACGCAGGAATGATGTGTACGCGCTTGAATTCACAGAGGCCTAACATGTCGTATACCCGTTTGATGGTTGACCGCTCTTGGCCGCCAAACACCGCAGTCGATTTCCCCCTGGGCCTGTCTCTTTTGCCCCAAACCCAGGTCAGCCCAATGTCCTTGCGCAAGGCCTCCCACGCCTGTACCCGTTGCAATCCGCAAAGTTCAAAAGAAATTTGCCTTCACCGCAATATCCATATGGATTGCTTGCTATAAATTAAAATATATAGCGTAAAACCTATATCAGTAAAACAGTGGAGGTATTTTTTGTTCATATTTTCTCGCCAGCCGTCCGTCCTCTCCCTCCCTCGCTTCTCCCCTGCACACCGCGCACGCCCCGACCATCAGCCCCGCGCTGCCGTATCAAACCTGACAGCGGCCTGTGGCGTTCGTCGCGTTTGTGTGTGATTGGTTGCGCCCATCCCTTTGAAGCACGCTTGCGGGCGGCTTGAATGGCAGGCACGGCGTTTGCGTCGCCGCCTGCATGAAACTCCAACTCGACCGCCCGCACGTCCTGGCGCTGGTGCAGCGCTTCCCTGACCTGGCGCATTTGCAAGAGCACTTGCGCTTCGGGCATTGCGTTGAACTGCGCTCCGGCACCTTGCCGGTCGAGGCGCTGGACTGTCTGGCTTCGCTGCACGACGCGGCGGGGCCTGCTGGCACGGGCCGCGCCGCCCAGCTGCGTGCGCTGGCAGGCAACGCCCGCCAACCGGGGCCGCGTTTTGCAGCCGGTGATGCGCTGGAAACGGTGCTGCCCGCGCTGGTGCGTTACCTGGCGCAAGACGGTCAGCGCGGCTGGCTGTTCACGGCCAACGTCACCGGCAAGCCGCTGGCCTGGGTGCCCACGCGGGTGGACTTTGTGCCCGGCTCGTCCGAAGAAATGGGCAAGGTGGTGGTCGAGCTGAAGGCGCACGCCCGCGCGGTGGTGGCCTCGCAATCGCTGCGCATCACCGAGGCCGACATGCCCGGTCGTTCGGTGGCCGACATCCTGGCCGCCAAGGGGTTTTTGAAAGAAACGCCCGAGCTGCTGGCTGCCTACGACGCTGCCGCCGAACGCTACTTTGACTGGCGTGGCCGCTACGGCGCGCAGTTTGCCGGTGCGGGGCTGGGCTACCTGGCCGAAGACCCCAGCGCCACCCACCGCGACACCGACTGGACGCGCAAAGACCAGGTGGTGCTCGATGCCAGCGGGGTGTCCGCCCGGCTGGTGAACGACGAAGGCATCCTGCCGCCCCGCGTGGCGGGCCTGGAGCTGCCGGGCGACATCCTGGCCCCCTACCTGCGCCGCGCGTCCAAAGGCAACGAGCACGATTGCGAGGAAGAGGTCAAAGCCCTGGCCGCCGCGCTGCCGCCCGAGCTGTTCACCCGGCTGCCGGTGCAGGCCTATTTGTTTGTGTTTCACCTGGCGCTGCACCGCCACCTGTGGGTGCATGTGGACGACTTGCAGGCCTACGTGTACCAGCCGCAGCTCAAAAGCAAGCTGGTGCTGCCGCCCGAACAGACCGACCTGATCGACATCCTCACCGCCGAGATGGACGCCCTGCAAGACGATGTGATTGCGGGCAAAGGTGGCGGCACCACGGTGCTGTGTGCCGGGCCACCCGGCGTGGGCAAAACGCTGACCGCCGAGGTGTACGCCGAGGTGGTGCAGCGCCCCCTGTACCGCGTGCACTCGGGCCAGCTGGGCCTGAGCGTCAGCGCGCTGGAGGCCGCGCTGAAAGAGGCGCTGACCCGCGCCCAGCGCTGGGGCGCGGTGATGCTGATCGACGAGGCCGACGTGTACATCCGCCAGCGCAGCGACGACATCGCGGCTAACGCCGTGGTGGGCGTGTTTCTGCGCGTGCTGGAGTACTTTGACGGCCTGCTGTTCCTCACCACCAACCGCATTGACGACATCGACGAAGCCATTGTGTCGCGCTGCATCGCGCTCATCCGCTACCACGCGCCCGACGGCCCGGCACGCGAGCGCATCTGGCAAGTGATGGCCGAGCAATTCGGGCTGGCGCTGGAAGCGCCCACCATCGCCACGCTGGCGCGCATCTACCCGCAGGCCAGCGGGCGCGACATCAAAGGCCTGGCCAAGCTGGTGGCCAAGTACTGCCACCACCGGCAACTGCCGCCCACGTTGGATGTGTTTGCCCGCTGCGCCATGTTTCGCGCACTCGACCCCCTGCCCGAGGGCGGCAACGCCCCCGTCTGAGGCCTCGCTTCAATGCCTCGTTTCTCCGGCTGATCGAAAGGACTTGAGATGACCGCTTCGCACAAACCCACCCCTGCCAGGGATGCCGTCACGCCCATTGGCGCAGGCCCCCGTGCCCATGGCGGCACAGACCTCCCGCCCGTGCTGGACGTGGCCATCGTGGGCGGTGGCCTGTGTGGCCTGGCCCTGGCCCACAGCCTGCAGGCGCGGCGGTTGAACTGGGGCCTGTTCGAGGCCCGCGACCGCCTGGGTGGCCGGGTGCTGACACACACCAGCGCCCAGGGCCTGGCGCTGGACTTGGGGCCCAGCTGGTACTGGCCCAACACCCAGCCATCGGTCACCCGGTTGGTGGAAGACCTGGGCCTGGACTCGGTGGCGCAAGCCGACGATGGCCGTGTGCTGTGGCTGGACGACCCGAGCAGCCCACCGCGCACGGTGGCCATCGATGCTGCCGGCCGCCCCGCAGAAGGCGCACCCGCCCGCCCTGGTGGCGTGCACGGCGGGGCGCGCCGCCTGACCGGGGGCATGGTGGGTTTGGTGCAGGCGTTTGCGTCGGCTCTGCCGGTTTCGCGCTTGCACCTGGGCGCGGTGCTGGAGCAGTTGGAAGACGGTGGCGACCATGTGGTGCTGCACCTGCGTGCACCGCAGGCTGAGCCACACCCCGCACAGCAGGGCGAGCCGAAGTCCGCACCCCTGACAGACTCTGCCATTCCCCCGCTGCGCATACGGGCGCGCCATGTGGTGCTGGCGCTGCCCCCACGCGTGGTGGATGCGACCGTTCAGTTCGAACCCGCGCTGCCCGATGCCGTGCAACAGGCCCTGAGCGGCACACCCACCTGGATGGTCACCGCCGCCAAGGCCGCCGTGGCCTATGCACAACCTTTCTGGCGCAGCCAGGGCCACACCGGCAACGCCTGGGTCACGCACCCGCAGGCCATGCTGGCCGAGGTGTTCGACGTGGGCTTGCCCGAGGCCGATCAAGGCCAAGGCACTGGCCAGCATGCAGACCCACACACTGGCCAGCACCCAGGCAAAGCACCGGCCACCGGCGCGGCGCTGGCAGGCTTCCTGGCACCGGGCGTGGTACCGCGCCAGCAGATGCGCACCAGCCAGCCGCTGCTGATCGACAGCCAGTTGTGCATGCTGTTTGGCCCCGAGGCCAGCGACGGTGAGCTGCACCTGCAAGACTGGGCCGACGAGCCCCTCACGTGCAGCCCCGCCGACCGGGCCGAAGACGGCCAGGCCCCGGCGCACCCACCGTCAGGTCCGACCAGCCTGACCGAGCCGCAGTGGGCCGGTCGCCTGCTGCTGGGCGGCAGCGAAACCGCCACCCGCGGCGCTGGCTACCTGGAAGGGGCGCTGAACGCCGCCGCCCGCCTGCGCCGCCAGCTGGACGAGTTGCGCGCGCAGGGCTGAGCGCGCCCCAGACCTGTCGCTTTGCGCCAAGCCCCCGTGGTGGGATGAGAAAACTCGGGCGGCGGCCCGGCGTGTTCTCGCCAGGCTGGGCGGTGGTGGGCTTTGGCCCGCTGTGGCCACATCCACCGAAATGGGTGCTATCAATTGTTTGGCTGAATTTGCAGTCATTTATGCGCCTTGTCGCTTTTTGAATGGCGCTTTGTTGCTATTGAAAAATAGAAAGAATAGATGGAATGTCCGGGCTTGCCACGGGCCCCAGCAGCACCTTCACATCGGCAGGTGGCGCAAAAAACGGGGCCGAAGTCACCAGTACGTCGGCCCCGGCCTGGGCGTAGGCCACGGCGTTGCGGGCGTTCACGCCGCCTGCTGCGGCCAGGCACACGTGGCCCCAGCCGCTGGCGGCCAGGGTGTGGCGGCACTCGGCCACGGCTTCAGGGGTGAATTTTTCAAGCTGCAACACGTCCACGCCCATCAGCGCCAGGGTCCGCGCTTGATCGACTGATTCCACCTCGGCCACCAGCTTTTTCTCGGGGTTGGCGCGTTTCAGCCTGATCATGGCTTGCGGCAGCTCGTCAGGTGCAAAGAAGGCGCGGTGCTCGGCAAACACCAGCAGGGTTTCCGACAGGCCCAGACGGTGCATCACCGCGCCCCCGGCCAGTGCGGCTTTGACGGCAATGGCCTTGGTGCCCGGAAAGCACTTGCGCGTGCACGCCACCGGCGTGTCCAGCCCGGCCCGTTGCAGCGCACCAGTGATGGCGCTGGCGACGGTGGCAATGCCGCTGGCGTATTCGGTCAGCGTTTGTGCCACTTTCCAGGCGCGGTGCAGGCTGGCCGCGTTGCCGGTGGCGCTCAGCAGGCGTGCGCCGCCGGCAACCTGGCTGCCGGTGGGCAGGCACTGGCTCACCTGTGCGCCCACCAGCTCGAACAGCCGCGCCGCTTCTTCGCTGGCGGCCAGCGTCATGGGTGCACGCGCCAAAAACTCAATTTGCCCAGGCTGTGTGGTCAGGCCGAGGGCGGCGGTGGTCAGGTCGCCAAAAGGCACGTCGCTGGCCAGCAGGGCCAGCAGTTCGGTGTCGGTCAGGGTGGCTGTCTGGGGGGTGGTCATGGGGCGTGCTTCAAAGAGGGCTGTGTGTCAAAGCGGATGTGCGGGGTGGGTGCGATCAGAGCGAACGCAGGAATGCCAGTAACGCATCACGCTCGCCCTGGGGCAGTGCGGCGTAGCGTTGCCGGGCATGCCGTGCCTCACCGCCATGCCACAGCACGGCTTCTTGCAAACTGCGGGCGCGGCCATCGTGCAAAAAGCCACTGTGTTCGCCGATGTCGTCTGACAGGCCGATGCCCCACAGCGCCGGGGTGCGCCACTGGCGGCCCGAAGCAGCAAAGTCGGGTCGGCCATCGGCCAGCCCCGCGCCCATGTCGTGCAGCAGCAGGTCGGTGTAGGGGGCAATGGTTCGGTTGACCAGCGCGGCGAAGTTGGCCGACCCGGTTTGCCATTGCGGCACGTGGCAGGCGGCGCAGCCGATGCGGTTGAACAGGGCCTGGCCCTGGCGCACCTGGGGCGCATCGGGCTCGCGCTGGGCCGGGACGGCCAGCAGCGAGAGGTAGGTGGTCAGGTCGTTGAGCTGGCCGTCGCTCAGTTCGGGTTCGCCACCTGATGGGGTGCTCAGGCAGGTGTGCTGGCGGGGTGTGCAGTTGGGCTGGGCAAAGAGGGTGCTGGTCAGCCCCAGGTCGCCCAGGCTGGCACCGGCGTTTTGCTGGCGCAGGTTGGGTTGGTTGGCCTTCCACCCGAAGCGGCCTGGCAGTGTGCGTTGTTGGCTGGCATCCCACACCTGGTTGAGTTGACCCTTCACGCCATCGGGTTGAGGTTTGCTGGCATGAGCCGCCACGCTGGCCACGGGCACGGCCTGCAGCAGGCCCAGCCCGTACACGGGTTGCCCCACGCGGGCGGAGGTCAGCAAATGCGGGCCGGGCGGGCCGTAGCCCCATTCGCTGATGTGCACCACGGGTTTGCGCAGCGTCACCCGTTCGCCGCCGTTGAGCCGCACGGTGTGCGATTGCCAGCGCAGCCCGGCGCGCCCCTCGCCGGGCACGCCGGGTATGCCTTCTTCATTCAGCTGGTCGCCATACACAGGGTGCGGCAGCGGGCCGCCGTGGGCATCTTTGCCGGGCACCGACAGGCGCACCAGCATGGACTGCATGCGCTCATCGGGTGCCAGGGGGGCTTTGCCGCGACCGTTGCGTGTGTGGCACGACGCGCAGGCCAGGCGGTTGTACAGCGGGCCCAGCCCGTCCACCTTGTCGTCGCGCGCCGGGGCCACCACCCAGCTTTGGCGGAACAGGCTTCTGCCGCGTGCAAACGCGGCCTGTTCGCTGTCGCTCAGGCCGGGCAGGGGCTGGCTGTAGGCATCGCGCGTGGCCAAGGGGACGGTGCCTTCGGGCGTTTGGGCCGAAAGCGGCCCCGATGCCGCCCAGCACATCAACATCAGCAGGGTTGCCAGGTGGCGAGCAAACAGCGTGGGTGTCATGCTGCCCACCCTTGCAACGCGGCCTCGGCCTGGGTCAGTTGTGCCTGGCTGTGTGCGCGCCAAACGGTTTCCTGCGGCAGCAGGGCCTGGCGGTCGGTGCCTTCCAACCGTTCGCGGAACAGGCGTTGCAAGGCGGGGTCGTTGGCCTCTGCCTCGCTCAGTGGTGGGGTGCTCAAGGCCTGGCGGGCGGCCAGTGCGCGGGGGTGACTGGTGTGCCCCACCGCTTCCATGTGGTGCAAGCGCTGCCACAGGGCCACCCGTTGGGTGTGGTCTTCCATCAGCATTTGCTGGAACAGGGCGGCTGACAGGGCCAGCCGGGGTTGTGCACGCACGCCGTCAAAGTCGTAGTCGCCATGTTTGGCGGCTTCAAACGGGTTGTGGGTGCCTGGGGGCAAGCTGGCGTACACCGAAGGGCGGGCGGGCAGCTTCTTCAGGTCGGGGTGACCGAGGATGCTTTGCCCGGCCTGCGACAGCACAAACTGGGCAAAGGCACGGCCGCCTTGGCGGTTGGCCGATTGCGCGGTGAGCGCAATTTGCCCCGGATTGACACCGTTGTGGCGCGGGTAGGCAAACTGCAAGGCACTGCCAGGGCCAGCGTTGGCCACGGCCGATGCCACAAAGAAGTCGATGGACAAGCCCACCGCACAGCGGCCCGTGCCCACTTCATCGGTCACGAAGGTGGCCCCCCGGTCAACCAGCCGTGCGTTGCCCGCCAGTTCGCTCCACAGTGCCCAACCCGCGTCCCAGCCATGGGCTTGCAACACGATTTCGATCATGGGCGGTGCAAACCCCACGCGGGCGGGAATGGGCAATGCAATGCGCCCGGCGTAGCGGGCATCGGTCAGGTCGCGCCAGTCTTGCGGTGTGGTCAGTTGCAGCTTGGCCAGTTCGGTGGCGTTCACGGCAAAGCCATAACCCGCCACTTCGGTGGCGGTGTAGTACCCGTCCGGGTCGGCCAGGGCGGTTTGGCCGATGTGGGTGGGCAGGCCCTGGCGGTCGATGTCCAGCTTGCGCCACACACCTGCGGCTTTGGCGGCGGCAAAGGTGCGTGGCGAGGCGCTCCAGTACACGTCCACCCCGCTCTGGTTGGGGGCCTTCAGGTAGGGCAATGCGTCGTGCGGCATGCGCCAGACCACTTGCATGCGGTAGGCGGGCCAGGCCTTTTCGAAAGCAGCTTCCATGCGGGAAACCACTTCGTCGGGGTAGCTGGTCAGCACTTGCACGGGCTGGCGGGCGGCAGCCCGCACGGGCAGGGTGGTGGCCACGGCGGGGAATGCCGCAGCCCCTGCCAGGAACTGAATCGCCTTGCGGCGGGATGGTGATGCAAGGTGGGGCATGACGGGGCTCCTGAGTCAGGTGGTAAACAGGGGGGCAGACGGGTTGTCAGAACGGGGGGCAGAACATGGCATCCGCACAAGGCATCAGAACGGCGTGCGCCACTGCACAAACACGTTGCGCCCGGGTTCGTAGAAGCCTTCGCTGTAGGCGTACAGGCGGTCAAACAGGTTGTTGACACCCACTTCCACCACCGATCCGCCGCTGAGGTGGTAGCCCGCCTTCAGGTTGGCCACGGCAAAGCCACCGGCCACCTGCGCCCCGTTGCTGGACGAAAAACGCGACGACAGGGCCGTGACACTGCCCGTGGCGCTCCACTGCGCGCTGGGTTTCCAGGTGGCACTGGCAAACAGCTTGTGGCGTGGGGTGTCGGTCAGCTTCTGTGCGTTGGACTTGTTCTTGCGCTCCAGCCAGGTGTAGTGGCTGGTGTATTCCCAGGCACCGCTGCCGCCGCGCAGGCCCAGTTCAACTCCGCCAGCGGTGGCTTTGCCCACGTTCTGCATTTGGCTGCAAGGTGGGCTGGTGCAGGCGGTGGCTGGCAGGCTGACCGACTGGATCAGGTTGGTGATGTTGCTGTGGAACACATTCACCTCCCACTGGGCGTTGGCACCCCAGCGGTCGGCGTAGCCCACTTCGAAGTGGGTGGCTTCCTCGGTTTTCAGGTCGGCATTGGGGATGGCGGTGCCCAGGCGGTACGAATACCGGTCTTTGATGGTGGGAAAGCGGCTTTTCTGGGCCACGGTGGCATGCATGCGCCCGGTGTCACTGGGCTGGTAGAACACGCCCACTTGGCCATTGGTGGCGCTGTTGTTGCCCAGGGCGAAGGGTTTGATGGCACCGTTTTGAAAGTCTTCGGCGCGAAGGGTGTCGCGTTCGCTGTAGGTCAGTCCGCTGACCACCGACCATTTCGGGCTCAGCACGTGGGTGTCTTCCAGTGCCACAGACGTGGTGCGGTCTTTGTTGGTGCGGATGGGTTCGCCCGCGTTGTGCTCGCGGTGCACGTCCTGCTTCCAATGCAGGGCGGTGCGCAGGGTGTTGGCCGGGGTCAGCTTGAAGTCGCCCTCCACGCTCATGCCGTCGGTGTAGTCGTCGTACCAGCTTTGGAAGGATGACTTCAGCTTTTGTGTGGTGTAGGTGGCGTTGTCGTAGGTGAAGAGCGAGTTCTTGAACGTGTCGTGGTACAGGCGCACCTTCAGCTTGTGTTCGCCCACCTGGGTGCTCGACAAAAAGTAGATGCTGTCTTTGTCCCAGTACGGCCACTGCCAGTAGCGTGCGGTGGACAAGGTGCCTGCATAAGGCGGCACGCCTTTCTCACCATGCTGGTGCACCACGTTGAACGTGTATTCGTCCGTGGCATTGGGGGTCAGCCCCAGCTTCAGGTTGAGCTTCTGGTCTTTCTGGTAGCTGTTGTTGCGGCGGCCGCCGTCTTCGCCTTTGGCCGGTACGAAGCTGCCAGGCAGGCGGAAGTAGTCTTCCTGTGTCCAGGCAGCGCCCACCTGGAAGTACCAGGCTTCGCGCTTGCCGCCGACGTTGGCAAACATTTGGCTGCCGTTGTGTTCGCCCTTGTGGGTCAGCCCCAGGCCCACGCCCACTTCGCCCTCCAGTGCGCGCACAGGTCTGCGGCTGACCAGGTTGATGGCACCACCCAGCGTATTGGCCCCGTACAGCGTGCTGCTGAAGCCTTTTGACACTTCGATGCGCGACAAGTCGTAGGTGGAGAAGCGGCCCAGGTCCACATAACCGTCATAGGGCACGTACACGGGGATGCCGTCTACATAGACAGGCACCTGCCGCAAATCGAACCCGCGCAGGTAAAGCATTTGTTCGTTGCGCGCCCCCACGCGGCTCAGATGCACACCGGGCAACAGGTCCACCGCGTCGCCCACGGTTTTGCGGTCGTGGGTGCGGATGTCTTCCAATTCCACCGATTCGCTGCCCAGCGGGCCTGCCGTGGGCGACGCGATGACCTTGATCTCGCCCAGCGTGAAAACAGGTTCGGCGGCATGGGCTGCCGAGCAAAGCCCCAGGGCCAGGGGCAGCAAAGACAGTGACAAAGGTGGTTTCATGGTGTGTCCTTCAGGTTCAAGCAAAAGTGAAGCAGCCCACAGGCATGCATTGAGTATCTAAGTACATAACGCAAGTGTTGTGCCTGCACCCATGCCTGTCAGTTGTGGCATTTGTCCCTGCGGCTGACGGCTGCCGCACAGGATGAGCGGGACAAAACAGACACCCGTGTCGGTATGTCGACATGCCGTTGTCGGATCCCTGACACGGAAAGCGACCGCAATGTGGGGCGAGGGTGTCCTGCTCTGCAAAAGGCTTTGGCATGTGAATTGCAGTCGTTGTGTAATTAAATACATAACGTATGAAAGCCAACGAAAGGAGCCAATTCCATGACACCAGGCATTCCAACTCTCAGGGCCAACCGGTCGGTGCGTCGGCGTTCAAGGTGCGCGGCCCCCAGCCCTGCCAAGCCCCCGGCCATGCTGTGCGACGAGGCAGATGTAAGGCGGCTGATGGCCGCTCATCTGCAACGATTGGCGCGCACGCCTTGGTTTGCGCGTGTGCAAGCCTGCTTGAGTTGCCACACGCAACAATTGGCTGATGGCTTGGCAGCGGCCTACCGCACCGCGGCGGGTGCGGCGGACCAGGGCGGCCAGCCGCCTGCTGTGACACCGGCACACCTGCCGTGTTTTCTGGATGCCGAGTTGCGCGAAATCTGGTTGGTGCAGCTGTGGCATGCGTTCGACGACGCACAGTTTCCCTTGGCGCAGCGGGTGAATGTCTGGACATGGGCCGAGGCGCTGTCGGTCCAGCTCATGGTCCCCCATTCGGGGCCGCTGAACCTCAACCGCTACCCGTATGCAACGGTGCAAACCTGGTTTGCCGACGTGGCCAACGCCTGACGGGAGCCCCGGCCATGGACCACGTCAACGAATATGCCATCAGCCTGGCGCGGATGAAAGCACACACACACGCCCTGGCGCTGGAGTTGGATGCGATGGAGAACATGCTCCAACGCCCGGCAGACTGGAGCGAGGGCATCTGCGGGCGCACCCTGCTGTACGTGGGTGGTCGCCCGAGAAGCAACACGGTGATCCGGGCGCTGGTGACGCGCAGCGGCGGCACGCTGGTGTCGTATGCGGGCCTGATCGACAACGACACCCCACTCTCCCGCTTTGTGCGGGCATTGCAAGGGGTGGACTTGGTGGTGTGCCCGCTGGACCTGATCGACCCCGACTCGCTTGACGCCCTGCGCTACCTGTGCAGGCAACACGGTGTGCCCTGGTGCGAACCACGGTCGTCCAGCGTGGCCAGCTTCGTGACGCACATGCAAAAAAAGGCGATGCCCCGCACCACGCATGGGCGGCCAACAGTTCGCGCTTGCTGCCACTGATGCCCAACCGACCAAGACGCATCAAGCTGCTGAGCAGCATGCATTGCCCATCAAGTTGGCACGGCTGTTGCATGAGTCAAGTCATTATGTAATTGAAAACATAATGCCGTCGGAAACGCGACATTTCCCTCCCTCTTCACACAAGGTGAATCAAGATGAACAAGTCACTGTCAACCCTTTTTGCCGGTTTGTTGCTGTGGTGTGCCGGTGCACAGGCAGCAGAAGTCACGGTGGCCGTGGCGGCCAACTTCACGGGGCCGATGGAAAAAATTGCACCTGCCTTTGAAAAAGCCACGGGCCACAAGGCCAAGGTGTCGTTTGGCGCCACGGGTAAGTTCTATGCACAGATCAAAAACGGTGCGCCATTCGATGTGCTGATTTCAGCAGACCAATCCACCCCCGAGCGGCTGGAAAAAGAAGGTCAGGCCGTCGCGGGCAGCAGTTTCACCTACGCCACTGGCAAGCTGGTGCTCTGGAGCGCCACCCCCGGGCTGGTGGACAGCCAGGGTGCGGTACTCAAACAAGGCAACTTCAAACATTTGGCCATTGGCAACCCCAAGGTGACGGTGTATGGGCCTGCGGCCATTGATGTGATGAAAAAGATGGGGGCGCATGAGTCCATTGAGCCCAAGCTGGTGCTGGGTGAAAACATCACACAAGCCTATCAATTTGCCGCCACGGGCAACGCAGAGCTGGCCTTTGTGGCGCTGTCCCAAATCTACAAAGACGGGCAATACGCAGCTGGCTCGCACTGGCTGGTGCCCGCTGCGATGTATGCCCCCATCCGGCAAGATGCCGTGTTGCTGGTGCAAGGCAAAGACAACCCCGCCGCCGTGGCATTGATGGCCTACCTGAAAAGCGAAGCCGCCAAGCAGGTGATCCGTGCCCACGGCTACGAGGTCAGCCCGTGAAACCGCACACAGCATTGAAGGAACCGACATGCAACTGACCGACGGCGATTGGCAAGCCCTCTGGCTCACGGTGCGCCTGGCGGGCACCGTGACGGCCATTTTGCTGCTGCTGGGCACGCCCGTTGCCTGGTGGCTGGCGCGCAGCCAGGCGTGGTGGAAAGGGCCCATTGGTGCGGTGGTGGCTTTGCCACTGGTGCTGCCACCGTCGGTGCTGGGCTTCTATTTGCTGCTGGCCATGGGGCCGAATGGGCCGATGGGGCAGCTCACGCAGGCGCTGGGCCTGGGGGTGTTGCCGTTCACGTTCTGGGGGCTGGTGGTGGCATCGGTGTTCTATTCGCTGCCGTTCATGGTGCAGCCGCTGCAAACCGCGTTCGAGGCCGTGGGTGACCGCCCGCTGGAGGTGGCGGCCACGCTGCGCGCCTCGCCACTCGACGCGTTTTTCACGGTGGCGGTGCCCATGGCGTTGCCGGGTTTCTTGACGGCATCCATCCTCACGTTTGCGCACACGGTGGGCGAATTTGGCGTGGTGCTGATGCTGGGCGGCAACATCCCCGGCGTGACCCGCGTGGCCTCGGTGCAAATTTACGACCACGTGGAAGCCATGGACTACACCCAGGCCCACCGCCTGGCTGCGGTGATGCTGGTGTTTTCGTTTGTGGTGCTGCTGGCGCTGTACGCGTGGCGGCCCGGCAGCAAAAAAGGAGGCTGACATGACAGGCATTCAGGCCCGCTTCAAGCTCGACTGGCCGGGTTTCACGCTCGATGTGGACCTGAACTTGCCCGCACGCGGTGTGACCGCGCTGTTCGGGCACTCCGGTTCGGGCAAAACCACGTTGCTGCGGTGCATTGCCGGGCTGGAGCGTGCGCCCGTTGGGCGGCTCACCGTGAACGGCGAGGTGTGGCAAGCCGACGGCCCTGCTGGCCCTGGCCCTTTCGGTGGCCTTGGCAGCGGCGCCGTTCATGGCAAGCCGGGCTCACACTGGCTGCCCACACACCAGCGCCCCCTGGGCTACGTGTTCCAGGAGGCCAGCTTGTTCCCGCACCTGAGCGTTTTGGGCAACCTGCGCTATGGCATGCGCCGTGTGCCTGCCGCCAGCCCAGCGAGCCTGGACCAAGCCATCGAACTGCTGGGCATTGCCCATTTGCTGGACCGCAAGCCTGACCGGCTGTCGGGTGGCGAGCGCAGCCGCGTGGGCATTGCCCGCGCCCTGGCCGTGAGCCCGCGCCTGTTGCTGATGGACGAGCCCCTGGCCGCGCTGGACCTGAAACGCAAGCAGGAAATCCTGCCTTACCTGGAGCGCCTGCACGACGAGCTGGACATGCCCGTGCTGTACGTCAGCCACTCGCCCGACGAAGTGGCCCGGCTGGCCGACCACCTGGTGGCGCTGGACGGTGGCCGCGTGCGGGCCAGCGGCCCGCTGGCGCAAACGCTGGCCAATGTGGACGTGCCCATTCGCCTGGGCGACGACGCGGGGGCTATTTTGCAAGCCACGGTGGCCGAAACCCAGCCCGAATGGCACCTGGTGCGCGTGGCGTTTGCCGGGGGCAGCCTGTGGACCCGAGACCTGGGGCTGCCCGTGGGGCGGCCTGTGCGGGTGCGCGTGCTGGCCCGTGACGTGAGCCTGGCCACCGAGCCACCTGGCGTGACCAGCATTCAAAACGTGCTGCAAGGCCGGGTGGACGCGATTGCCGACGACGAGCACCCTGGCCTGGCGCTGGTGCGGGTGCAGGTGGGCGGGTCCATGCTGCTGTCGCGCCTCACCAAGCGGTCTGCGGCGCTGCTCAAGGTGGTGCCGGGTCAGGCTGTGTGGCTACAGGTGAAGTCTGTGGCGCTGATGGAATGACAGCTTTCAACCACACCCATCGTCACCCTCATCCCCCACGGTTCGCAACTGCCCACCACCCACGACCACAACATGACTGACTCCACATTGCTCAGCGGCGAGCTGAAGCTGGCCGGGCGGCTGGATGCGCGCTTCTTCGCGCTGCTGACGGCCATTCAAAGCACGGGCTCGCTCAACAAGGCCGCCCGCACGGCGGGCTACAGCTACAAGGGCGCGTGGCTGCTGCTTGAAAACGCCGCCAGCCTGGCCAGCACCCCGTTGCTGGAGCGCGTGACCGGTGGCAAAGGCGGTGGCGGCTCGCGCCTCACGCCTGCCGCACTGGCGTTGCTGGACGCCTGGCAGCACCTGCAAACCGCACACACCCAATTCCTGCAAGCACAGGAAGACTTTCTTTTTCAACAGCCAGCCTGGGCTGGCATCCTCCGGAGAATTTCCATGAAAACCACCGCACGCAACCAATTTGCAGGCACCGTCACTCACGTGGACATCGGCCCCGTGACGGCCCAGGCCACCGTCACCTTGCCTTCGGGGCAGGACGTGGTGGCCTCCCTCACCGCCGCCGCTGCCAACCGCCTGGGCCTGGCTGTGGGCAAGGAGGCCATTGCGCTGGTCAAGTCGTCAGCGGTGGTGCTGGTGACCGACTTTGCGGGTTACGTGCTGTCAGCCCGCAACCAGTTTGCCGGCACGGTGTCGCGCGTGGAGCGCGGCGCGGTGTCGTCACTGGTGGTGCTGACGCTGCCCGGCGGTGCCAACCTGACGGCCAGCGTGACCAACGATGCGGTCGATGCCCTGAGCCTGACCGTGGGCCAGGCCGCCACCGCCGTGTTCAAGGCCTATGCCGTGATGCTGGCCGTGGCGGCGTGATCAGCCTTTCAGCAATTTGGCCCGCTCGCCGGGTGTGAAGTTGCTGAAGTGGCCCTGGGCCGCAGCCAGGCGTCGGTTGGACGCGATGATGGCTTTGCTTTTGCCCGGTGCCACCGGGGCCGACACCTGGCGGCCCACCTCGGTGCTGGCACAGGCCGGGCAGGCGGGCAGGGGGCTGCTGCCGCGCACCAGGGCTTCAAACCCGTGGCCGCAGTGCTGGCATTGAAAGTCGTACATGGGCATGTGGGTCGCTCCTGTGGGTTGAAGGGGTTGATGAGGTCGGGGCTTGTTGCGGTGGGTGTGTCAGGTTGGGTCGCGTGCGCGTGCGTCGTGTGCCGGGCATCAACCCGGCTGACAGGTCTGTGCGCTGACTGCGGCACAGCCTTCCAGCGATGGCTTGCCCGCTGCCTCACCCGCAGTGTCCAGGCCCACCCATGCGTGAACCGCCGCCGTATCAAACCCCACATGGCGTGCGGCGGGGTCGCTGTCGGGTTTGTCGGTGCGTTGCATCAGTGGGCGGCGAATCAGCAGCGGCTGGGCCAGCAGCAGGGTCAGTGCGTCATCGGGCCCGAGCGTGTCAGGCTGCACCTCGCCGCTTTTGACGGCGGGGGCCGCGCGGTTGAACCACTGGGCCACGGGCAGCGGGGCCAGGAAGGGCATCAGGCTGCTGGCTGTCCACCCAGCGGTGAGCAGGTTGCGTTGATCCAGCGTGTGCCCGGCGGCTTGCAGCGCCAGGCGCTGGCGGGCGTTGCCACCGCAGCCGGGTTTTTCGAAAAAGACGATGTCGGTCATGGTTCACCTCTTGGGTTTGGGGTATCCGCAGGCCGTGTGTCGCCCGGGGGTGGCACATTGGTCGGGGCTGGCGTGTGGGTCGCCAGTGCGTCGGCCAATGCCAGCAATTGGCGGGTTTGTTCGGTGATGGCGTGCACGGTGTCGCGTTGCAGACGCTTCACCCAGCGCTTGGGCAGGCTGGACGCACCCCACAGCGCGCCGGCCAGCATGCCCACCAGTGCGCCGGTGGTGTCGGCATCGTCCCCCTGGTTCACGGCGGTCACGATGGCGTCTTCGGCGCAGGTGCTGTGGTGCAGGCTGTGCAGCACGGTTTGCACGGTGTCCACCACATAACCGCTGGCGCGGCCTGGGTAGGGCTGGTAACGGAAGGCGCGGTGCGCGCTGACCCACTGGTCCATCCAGGCTTGGCATTGGGTGTGGTCCAGCTGGCCCAGCACCAGTGCCTGTGTCAGTGCACCCAGGCCCAGGGTGGCGGTGTCGGATTGAGGGTGGTGGTGCGTCAGGTGGGCCTGCGCCAGGCTCAGCACCTCAAAAGCGGTGGGTTGTGCCAGCGTGGCCAGGGCCACGGGCAGGTTGCGCATGACGGCACCGTTGCCACCGTCACCGTCGTTGGGTGGGCCAGCCAGGCTGCCGTTCAGTATAAAGCGCTGTATGCCCCGGCGGCAGGTGGCCCCGCAATCCACCGGTTTGGCCCGCCACCAGCCCACGAAGGCCCGGCCCACACGGTGGGTGATGGCGTGGGCCTGTGGCCCGTCGGGCGCAAGGGCTGCCAGGCTGATGGCGTGTGCACCCGCATCCACCAGCGCCTGGCCCAGCACCAGGCTCATGGTGGTGTCGTCGGTCACCTGGCCGGGGGCCAGCTTGAGCCAGCCACCGCCCACGATGTCGCGGTGTGTGCCGTAGCGTTGTTGTATTTCGCGCGGCCGCATGAATTCGACCGTGGCACCCAAGGCATCGCCCACCGCCAGGCCGAGGTAGGCACCCAGGGCGCGGTCCCAGCGGCTGCCGACGTCTGTATAGGTGTCGGTATCAAAAAACGACATCGCTGGCCTCCACGTCGTAGTGGCCACCCAGGGCCAGCACCTCTTGCTCGCCTTGCAGCACCTGGCCGGGAAGCAGGCCCGGGTAGGTGACCAGTTTGCAAAGGGGCACCTGCACTTGCAGCACCCAGTCACCGAAGCAGCTGGCATCCTGGGCACACAGGCTCATGGACACCACGTTGTTGAGTTGCATGGTGCAGCGGCGGTTGGTGAGCCGACCGGCCACCACCTGCTCTTCGCAGCGGTTGCTGCCCCGCCACAGGCTGGCATGCTGGGGCGTGAGGCCGTTGGCCGGTGGGCCGAAGCGGCGCAGGCTGAGCTGGCAGAACTCGTACAGCACATCGAACTGCTGGTGGATGTGGTTGTTGTGGTAGCGGCTGGCGTTTTTCTCTTCGATATAGGCCACCCAGGCCGCCGACGGGTAGTGGCCCAGCGGCGCTTTGTGAAAGGTGGGCACCAGCCCGAAGCGGCTTTCCACCCAGCCTTTGATGACGGCGCCTGCCGGGCCGTTGGCGTCCATGCCCCAGCCTTGCAGCAGCTTGCGCCAGCTGGTGCGCCAGCGGCGGTGGTCGCCAGGCATGGCTGCACCTGACGGCGCCGGGTGTGGTGGGTGCGGGGGCTTGTGCAGGGCAAAGGCATCGTCCATGTAGCGCACAAAGGTGTCGCGCGCCGCCAGCAGGCTGGTGGCAGCTTCCAGTTGCTCGAACAGGGCCGGGTGCGCGGCCCGCGTGCCCCGGATGGACAGGGGCAGGGGCTGCGCGTTGAAGGCTGTGCTGGCCAGTTGCAGGGCGGGCACGCCCACCAGGTTGCTGGCGTACCAGCGCGGCGCCTGGGCCAAGGCCGTGGGCGGGCGGTGGTGCGCGCTCGGGCTCATGCTCGGGTGTCCAGTCTGGCGGGCTGGGGCGGCAGGCAACCGGTGTGCGGTCACCGTGCCAATCAGACCGGGCGGTTTTCGTTGGGGTTGCGCACGGGGCCCATCACCTTCAGGCCGTCTTCGTAGCTGATGACTTCGAAATCGGCCTTGAACTTCAGCGCGGCGTTGGCCACGGCATCGAGCTTGCCTGCGGTGTCTTTTTTCTTCAGGTCGTTGCGTTCCAGGTACAGCAGTTCCAGCAGCTCGTTGTACAGGGTGGCTTCGTCAATGGGCAGCACGTAGAAGGTGGCGCCGCCGTAGTTCACACGGTATTTTTTGGACAGGTCGATGTTGTTGCAGAACAAGAAGTACTTGCCCTCGGTGCTGAGGGTGTTGCCCAGTACGTCGGCCACGTCTTTCAGGTGTTCGAAGCTCAGCAGGTAGCCCGCAAAGAAAGTGATGTAGGGCAGGTCGGCACTGGCGGCGGCCATGACTTGGTCGCACGTCAGTTCGGGTGGACGGGCTTCGTCGGCCAGCTTGGGGGCAAAGCGCAGGGCCAGTTCACCACGGAAGCCCACGCGACCGGCCACGCTGGTAGCGGCCTTCAGCACGGGGTTGAGCAGGCGGCCTTCCTTGTCAAGGCGTGCAAAGGCCGTGTCTTCGATGCGGGTGGATTCAACGGTGGCGTTCATGGTGGTTCCTTGGAGTGGTTAAAGGGAAGCAGTGGTTTGCGCATCAGCCGTTGGCAACACGCGCAGGCATGGGGCCACATGGCTTCTCTAACTACAGAGCAATGAACGTACCAAGCTGGTGTGGGCCCTTTGTGCATGGGTTGCCCACCCACCCAGGCAGCAAACGCGACACAAAGCCCACACAAAAACAAAAACAGAGAACGGTTTACGACGCAAAAAACCGGGTTTGTCGGGAAGAAGACAAAGCCTCTTGGGCCCTGTATGTGACCTCTTCAAACAGGTGAATATTCTTTGAAATCAATGTGTTATGTCCTGCTTGATGGGGCTTGGAGTGGTTGGCACGGAAGCTGCAAAGGAGAGGGTGCGCGGACTCAAGTCCTGCCGATGCGTGAACCGAAAAAGAAGACCAACGGGCACGTCAGGCTGACACGGTCGCGGCTACGCAACCTTGTTTTTTAACCTTCCTGAATGGAGTTTTCAAATGGCCAAACTTCGGCAAATTGCCTTCTACGGTAAAGGCGGCATCGGTAAATCCACCACTTCCCAAAACACGCTGGCTGCGCTGGCTGAAATGGGTCAGAAGATCCTCATCGTCGGCTGCGACCCCAAAGCTGACTCCACCCGTCTGATCCTGCACGCAAAAGCACAGGACACCATCCTGTCACTGGCCGCTGAAGCCGGTAGCGTGGAGGACCTGGAGCTGGAAGACGTCATGAAAATCGGCTACCGCGACATCCGTTGCGTCGAGTCCGGTGGTCCTGAGCCAGGGGTGGGTTGCGCCGGTCGCGGTGTGATCACTTCCATCAACTTCCTGGAAGAAAACGGCGCCTACGAAGGCGTGGACTATGTGTCCTACGACGTGCTGGGCGACGTGGTGTGCGGCGGTTTCGCCATGCCCATCCGCGAAAACAAAGCACAGGAAATCTACATCGTCATGTCCGGCGAAATGATGGCCATGTACGCTGCCAACAACATCTCCAAGGGCATCTTGAAGTACGCCAACAGCGGTGGCGTGCGTCTGGGTGGCCTGGTGTGCAACGAGCGCCAGACCGACAAGGAACTGGAACTGGCCGACTCCCTGTCCAAGATGCTGGGCAGCCGCCTGATCCACTTCGTGCCCCGCGACAACATCGTGCAGCACGCCGAACTGCGCCGCATGACCGTGCTGGAGTACGCACCTGACAGCAAGCAAGCCGGTGAATACCGCACGCTGGCCCAGAAGGTCCATGCCAATGCAGGCAACGGCACCATCCCCACCCCTATCACCATGGACGAGCTGGAAGACTTGTTGATGGAGCACGGGATCATGAAGCAGATCGACGAATCCGAAGTCGGCAAAGCCGCCGCCGCTGCAGCCGCCTGATTGCGGCCAGCCCGGCGGGGCTGACCGGCCAGCCACCTGCACCCGTGCAGGTGGCCTGGGTCGGGCCCGCCGATCGCGTTACCCACATTACATCCCCCGGAGAGCACCATGACCGCCACCATTGAAGAGCGTAGGGCCAGCAACAAAGCCCTGATTGATGAAGTTCTGAAGGCCTATCCTGAGAAGATGGCCAAGAGGCGCGCCAAGCACCTCAGCACCCACCAGGAAGGCAAGCCCGATTGCGGCGTGAAGTCCAACATCAAGTCATTGCCTGGTGTCATGACCATCCGTGGTTGTGCCTATGCCGGCTCCAAAGGCGTGGTGTGGGGCCCCATCAAGGACATGATTCACATCAGCCACGGCCCAGTGGGTTGCGGTCAGTATTCCTGGGGCAACCGTCGCAACTACTACATCGGCACCACGGGCATCGACTCGTTCGTGACCATGCAGTTCACCTCCGATTTCCAGGAAAAGGACATCGTGTTCGGTGGCGACAAAAAGCTCGACAAAATCATTGACGAGATTCAGGAACTGTTCCCCCTGAACAAGGGCATTTCCATCCAGTCGGAATGCCCGATTGGTCTGATCGGTGACGACATCGAAGCCGTCTCCAAGAAGAAAAGCAAGCAGTACGAAGGCCACACCATCGTGCCCGTGCGCTGCGAAGGTTTCCGTGGCGTGAGCCAGTCGCTGGGCCACCACCTGGCCAACGACGCCATCCGTGACTGGGTGTTCGACAAAACAGACGCCAACAAGTATCCCGAGTTCGTGTCCACCCCTTACGACATCGCCATCATCGGCGACTACAACATCGGTGGCGATGCCTGGTCCAGCCGCATCCTGTTCGAAGAAATGGGTCTGCGCGTGATCGCCCAGTGGTCCGGCGACGGCTCCATTGCCGAAATCGAAAACACGCCCAAAGCCAAGCTCAACGTGTTGCACTGCTACCGGTCGATGAACTACATCGCCCGCCACATGGAAGAAAAGTACGGCGTGGCCTGGGCCGAGTACAACTTCTTCGGCCCCTCGCAAATCGAGAAGAGCCTGCGCGAAGTCGCCAGCCACTTCGACGACACCATCAAGGCCAAAGCCGAAGAGGTGATTGCCAAGTACAAGCCCATGGCTCAGGCCGTGGTGGACAAGTTCAAGCCCCGCCTGCAAGGCAAAAAGGTCATGTTGTACGTGGGTGGCCTGCGCCCCCGCCACGTGATCGGTGCCTACGAAGATTTGGGCATGGAAGTGGTCGGTACGGGTTACGAATTTGCCCACAACGACGACTACCAGCGCACCACGCACTACATCAAAGACACCACGCTGATCTATGACGACGTGACCGGCTACGAGTTCGAACACTTCGTTGACAAGATCAAGCCCGACCTGGTGGGCTCCGGCATCAAAGAAAAGTACGTGTTCCAGAAGATGGGCGTGCCTTTCCGCCAGATGCACAGCTGGGATTACTCCGGCCCATACCACGGCTACGACGGCTTTGCCATCTTCGCCCGCGACATGGACATGGCCATCTCCAGCCCAGTCTGGGCCCTGACCCAGGCTCCGTGGAAGAAAGCGGCCTGATCGGCCCGTCTGCGTCTACCTTTCAACCCATCTTTTCTGGAGCGCACCATGCCCCAATCAGCCGAGAAAATCATCGACCACGAACTGCTGTTCCGTGAGCCCGAGTACCAAAGCATGCTCGAAGCCAAAAAGGCTTTCGAGTACAAGCCGTCGGACGACAAGATCACGCAAGTGATCGAGTGGACCAAGACCGAGGACTACAAGCAAAAGAACTTTGCCCGTGACTCGCTCACCGTCAACCCCGCCAAGGCTTGCCAGCCGCTGGGTGCCGTGTTCGTGGCCAACGGCTTTGCCAAGACCCTGAGTTTTGTGCACGGCAGCCAGGGCTGCGTGGCTTACTACCGCGCACACTTCTCGCGTCACTTCAAAGAGCCCACCTCGTGTGTCAGCTCGTCCATGACGGAAGACGCAGCCGTGTTCGGTGGCCTGAACAACATGGTCGACGGCCTGTCCAACGCCTACAGCCTGTACAAGCCCGACATGATTGCCGTGTCCACCACGTGCATGGCCGAGGTGATTGGCGACGACTTGAACGCCTTCATCAAGACCAGCAAGGAAAAAGGCAGTGTGCCCGCCGATTTCGACGTGCCCTTTGCCCACACCCCCGCGTTCGTGGGCAGCCACATCACCGGTTACGACAACGCCCTGCTGGGTGTGTTACGTCACTTCTGGGATGGCAAGGCCGACACCGCACCCAAGCTGACCCGCGTGCCCGATGACAGCATCAACTTCATCGCCGGTTTCGACGGCTTTGTGGTGGGCAACATGAAGGAAATTCGCCGCATATTCGACCTGTTCGATGTGAAGGTGAACATCCTGTGCGACCCCTCCAACGCGTGGAACACCCCCACCGATGGCGAGTTCCGCATGTACGACGGCGGCACCACCAAGGAAGAGGTGGAGCGTGCCATCCATGCCAAGGCCACCATCGTGTTCCAGGAAATCTGCTGCGAAAAAACCAGCAAATTCATCGCCGAGCACGGTCAGGAAGTCGTCACCCTCAACTCCCCCGTGGGCGTGGCCGGTACCGACAAGTTCCTGATGGAAATCTCCCGCCTGACCGGCAAGCCCATTCCCGCTGCACTGGAGCTGGAACGTGGCCGCCTGGTGGATGCCCTGGCTGACAGCCAGGCCCACCTGCACGGCAAGCGTTTTGCCCTGTACGGCGACCCTGACCAGATGCTGGGTTACACCAGCTTCCTGCTGGAACTGGGTGCCGAACCTGCGCACGTGCTGTCCACCAACGGCAACGAAACCTGGGCTGCCAAAGTGCAAGCGCTGTTCGACGCATCGCCCTACGGCGCTGGCTGCAAGGTCTACCCCAAGCGCGACCTGTGGCACCTGCGCTCGCTGCTGTTCACCGAGCCGGTGGACTTCATGATCGGCAACACCTACGGCAAGTACCTGGAGCGCGACACCGGCACACCGCTGGTCCGCCTGGTGTTCCCGATCCATGACCGTCACCACCACCACCTGTACCCCACCTGGGGTTACGAAGGCGGCCTGCGCGTGTTGGTTACGTTGCTGGACGAGTTCTTCGAGAAGCTGGACCTCAGCACCAACGAGATCGCCAAAACCGACTACTCGTTCGACATCGTTCGCTGAACGTTCGGCAGGCAGCCCCCGCGCCCATGTGGCTCGGGGGCTGTTCAACCCTTTACCCCCAGAATGGCAGACCACCATGGCCAATGTCACCTTCAGTTCTCCCCGCATGAAAAAAGACCTCACGGTCTATGCCGTGGCGGGAGACACCAAAACCCTGCTTGCCGTTGCGCAAGCCAACAAGCTGCCCGTTGACTTCGAGTGCGAAAACGGCGAATGCGGCTCGTGCGCGGTGCAGGTTTCCGTGCTGTCAGGCAAAACACCCCTGGGTGTGGCGCTGACCGAGAAAGAAAAAATCGTGCTCAAGCTGGCCGGCAAGATCACGCCACAGCAGATTGCCGATGCCGAGAACAACGACCTGCCACCGCCCTGGCGCCTGGCCTGCCAGTTCATCGTGCGCAACGAAGACGTCATCGTTCAGTTCTGAACGCCCCTTTCACGCCTTTTCCCAGGAGGCTCGCCATGATCCACGTGCTGGAAATGCCCGAACACGGCGAGCCCAAAGCCTGGTTTGCCTACGACGACGACGACCTCGCCATCAAGGTGGCGGCCGACGACACGTTGCAGGCGTTTGAAATTTTCGATGTGCTCACGCCCCGCGACTTGCTGGAGAGCGTGGGCCACGCCGACCTCACCCCTGAAGCGCGGGCCGCCTTCCCCGCCATCAGCGCCCTGGGCGATGCCCACGGCTGGGACACGGTGCTGTACCGCGCCGACCATTTGCTGGGCCGGGGCGTGTTCAGCGCCACCCCCGTTCAGCCGCGCGATGCGATGGTGGCCGCGCTGAACGCCCGCGCCACCCCCGACCACCCCATGCAGCACCGCATCTACTGGAACGATGCCGACGCCATGGGCGCGTTCGAGGGGGCCGACCCCGTCATCTCCCTGCCTGCCAACTGGCACGCCCGGCACCTGTTGCGCGAACAGCTGCTGGCGCTGGAGCTGCTGGCCGACGATGCCTGACCGGCCGACAGCCTGAACTCCTGGCGTTGCCCGACCCCGGTTGCCCCGCGCTCCCTCCTCACGCTCACCACTCACACCGATGGCCCTGCTACCCCGCATGCAATGTGACATGGTGCTGGCCAGCGGCGAGGCCATCATCCGGTTGCTGAGCGAAATGCAGAGCGAGGAAGAGCTGTTTGCCAGCCCCGCCACGCTGCACACCGTGGAAGAACACCTGCGGCAAATGGCCACCACGCTGGCCCACCTGCCCGAGCCCCTGCAAATGCGCCTGTCTGAACTGGACTGGCACGGCTGGTCCCGCCTGCAGCGGGCGTTGCAAGACGCGCACACCCCCCGGCGTGAAGAGGTCTGGTACGGCATCCGCGCCCTGGTGCCCGCCACCCTGGGCATGCTGGCCCGCATGCGCAAACGCCACCCAGTTTGGTTCGAAATGGGTTACTGACACTGCAAAAAGTGCAGTAAAAAACAAGAGCAATCCACACATTTGCCAATTGCGACAGTGGCCCATTTGATATTGAAAATTGGCCCAAAAAATACAAAAAACATCCACGTGCAACCCGCTGAGGCCTTGGGGCAGGGTCTCAGAGATGGTTTTTGAAAAAACAGAGCATTTTTCAATGAATAAAAAAGCCTGCAAGGCAATATTCAATTGTGCCGGCAGCTCCTGTTTTCTACTCTGCTTTCAGGAGCGCGTCAGGGCGGCTTGTCCGTTCCGGGTGTCACCACGGCCTGCCACGGCACGGTGGTGGCTGGCGCCGCGTTCGGCACCCGCCACCGGTGGTGGCAGGGTGGTGTGCCCTGTCAAGTCGAGCTGTGCGTGGCGGGCACCGCCTGGGGGTTGACCTCCATGGGCCGCCCTGGGTGGGGGCGTGAGTGGCCACCGGCATCGGCGTTGCGGATGAAGTCGGCCACTTTGTAAAAAGCCGCGTCCAGTTGGGCGCGCAGTTCGGCATCGGCGCAGGTTTCGGCCAGGGCCTGATGCATGCAGGCCATCCAGGCGTCGCGGGCTGCGGCATCGATTTGGAAAGGCTGGTGCCGCCGCCGCAGCATGGGCGAGCCGCGCTCGGCACTGTAGGCCTTGGGGCCGCCCAGCCACTCGGTGAGGTAGGTCACCAGCACCTGCTTGGTGGGCCCCAGGTTGTCAGCGTGCATGGCGCGGATGGTGGCGGCATCGGGCCGGGTGTCCATGGCGCGGTAGAAGGCCTCCACCAGCCGCACCACCGCGTCATGGCCCCCCAGGCGTTGCCAGTGCGGGTTGGCGGTTTGCGCGGGAGGGACGGCGGGTAGGTCCGTGTGAGAGGTGGCGGGTAGGTTCATGGCGCAGGGTTCCTTTGGCCATTGGCTTGCAAGCTGCGTACCAGGGCGGCGACCGTGGCGTTTGTCGCAATCCCTTCAAACCAGCCACAGCCCAGGGCCGGTGCGTGGGCTTTGGCGGGGACATTGCGCCAAATCTGCGCCTGTGCAGCCGCTTGCGGGCTGGCACAGAAACTGCACTGAGCACGGTGCCCAACGTCAGGAGTCCGCCATGGCCACACCGCTCAAGATCAAAATTGCCGAAGTGTTCGACGAGCCCGGTTGCGACAAGAACCAGACCAAGTCAGACAAAGACCGCAAAAAGGGCTGCACCAAGCAGCTCTCACCCGGTGCCGCCGCCGGTGGCTGCGCGTTCGACGGGGCCAAGATCGCCCTGCAACCCGTGGTGGACGTGGCGCACATCGTTCACGGCCCCATTGCCTGCGAAGGCAACAGTTGGGACAACCGGCACAGCGCATCGTCGGGCTCGCAGATTTACCGCACGGGCTTCACCACCGACATCACCGAGCTGGATGTGATCTACGGTGGTGAAAAGCGCCTGTTCAAGTCCATCCGCGAGGTCATTGAAAAGTACGACCCGCCAGCCGTGTTCGTGTACCAGACCTGCGTCACCGCCCTGGTGGGTGACGACATCGAGGCCGTTTGCCTGCGCGCCAGCGAAAAGTTCGGCAAACCCGTCATTCCCGTCAACGCGCCCGGTTTTGCCGGCCCCAAGAACCTGGGCAACAAGTTGGGTGCCGAGGCGCTGCTGGACTACGTGATCGGTACCCGCGAGCCCGAGCTGAGCACGCCTTACGACATCAACATCATTGGCGAATACAACCTGGTGGGCGAGCTGTGGCAGGTCAAACCGCTGTTGGACGCTTTGGGCATCCGCATCCTGTCGTGCATTGCCGGTGACGGGCGTTACAACGAGATTGCCAGCTCGCACCGCGCCAAGGTGAACATGATGGTGTGCTCCAAGTCGATGATCAACATCGCCACCAAGATGGAGCAGCGCTACGGCATCCCGTACTTTGAGGGCTCGTTCTACGGCATCGGCGACATGAGCGACACGCTGCGCCAGATGGCCAAGCTGCTGGTGCAGCAGGGCGCGCCGGCTGATTTGCTGGACCGCACCGAACGCCTGATCGAGGTGGAAGAGGCCCGCGCCTGGAAGCGCATTGCCGAGTACCGCGAGCGCCTCAAGGGCAAGCGCGTGCTGCTGATCACCGGCGGCGTGAAGTCGTGGTCGGTGGTGGCGGCGCTGCAAGAGGGCGGCATGGAGGTGGCGGGCACCAGCGTCAAGAAAAGCACCAAGGAAGACAAGGAAAAGATCAAGGAAATCATGGGCGACGACGCCCACATGATCGACGACATGACCCCGCGCGAGATGTACGCCATGCTGCGCGACGCGCGGGCCGACATCATGTTGTCGGGCGGGCGCAGCCAGTTTGTGGCGCTGAAGGCCCGCATGCCCTGGCTGGACATCAACCAGGAGCGCCACCACCCTTATGCCGGCTACGAAGGCATGGTGGAGCTGGTGCACGAAATCGACCGCGCGTTGCAAAACCCCGTGTGGCAGCAGGTGCGCATCCCTGCGCCGTGGGGTGACGACGGCCTGAGCCTGGGCTCCCGTGGCGCCACCGAAGCCACCGCTGCACCCCCCACCGGTGTGAGCGACGAAGTGACGGCCTTGCTGGGTGGCGTGGCCGCCCGCGCCATGGGGCTGGAGCCCGACGAGGTGCCGCTGTGAACGGACACCCCCTTTCCCATCGGTCCGCCGCCATTCCCATGAAACCCTTCACCCTGTCTGGAGCACCGCATGGCCCGCGTCGTTGAATCCAAAAAAGCCTGTGCCGTCAACCCGCTGAAGATGAGCCAGCCGCTGGGGGCCAGCCTGGCCTTTCTGGGGCTGGATGCCTGCATGCCGGTGATGCACGGCTCGCAAGGTTGCACCTCGTTTGGCCTGGTGCTGCTGGTGCGGCACTTCAAAGAGGCCATTCCGCTGCAGACCACGGCCATGAACGAGGTCACGTCCATCATGGGCGGCTACGACAACATCGAGGCCGCGCTGCTGAACATCCACAAGCGGGCGGCACCCCGCGTGATCGCCATCTGCTCCACAGGCCTGACGGAAACCAAGGGCGACGACGTGAACGGCTTTCTGGTGACGGTGCGCAAGCGCAAGCCCGAGCTGGACAACACCGAAATCGTCTATGTCTCCACCCCCGACTACGTGGGCGGGTTTGAAACCGGTTTTGGCCACGCGGTCACGGCCGTCGTGCGCACGCTGGTCAAGCCCCTGCCGGTGGATGCCAAACAGGTCACGCTGCTGCCCGGCAGCCACCTGTCGCCAGGCGACATAGACGAGCTGCGTGAAATCATTGAATCGTTTGGCCTGCGCGCCGTGGTGTTGCCCGATATTTCGGGCTCGCTGGACGGGCACATCCCGCCCGACTGGCGTGGCACCACCATCGGGGGCACCACGCTGGAAGACATCCGTGCGGCCGGTGGTTCGGCCCTGACGCTGGCCGTGGGCGAGCAGATGCGCGAGGCCGCACTGGCTTTGCACGACATCGCAGGCACGCCCTATGAGGTGTTCGAGCGCCTGACCGGGCTGGCCGCCAACGACCGGTTTCTGATGCGCCTGTCTGACCTGTCAGGCCAACCCGTGCCCGCCAAATACCGCCGTCAGCGCAGCCAGTTGCTCGACGCCATGCTGGACGGTCACTTCTACACCGGCGGCATCAAGGTGGCCCTGGCCGCCGAGCCCGACCTGATGCTGGCCGTGGGTGGCTTGCTGCACGAGATGGGCGCCACACTGCAATGCTGCGTCAGCACCACCGCTTCGGCTGCACACGCGCTGCTGCCCGCCGAGCAGGTGTTGCTGGGTGATCTGGAAGACCTTGAAAACGGCGCCGCCGATTGCGACCTGCTGGTCACCCATTCCCATGGCCGTCAGGCCGCCGAGCGGCTGGGCAAACCGCTGATGCGCATCGGCTTTCCGGTGTTTGACCGCATCGGCAACGCCCACCGCCGCATGGTGGGTTACCGGGGCACGATGGACCTGATTTTCGAGGTGGCCAACCTGATGCTGACCCAGTTGGCCCACCACCACCCCGGCGACTGGCCGCTCACCCCCGAAGCGCGCCGCGCCGCACTGGATGGCGCACGCAACGGCGATGCGGCTGCATCGCCCCCCAACGATCCCACCACCCACCTGGCCGCCGCAAGCGCCTGACCCAGAAAGGACACTGCCATGAAAATTGCCTTTGCCACCCAGGACAAGGTACACGTGAATGCCCACTTCGGCTGGGCCAAGAGCATCGTGACCTACGAGGTGACCCCCACGGGCCACAGTTTTGTGGAGAGCTTCGAGTTCGGCGACAAGCTCGAAGAAGACGGCGACGAAGACAAGCTCGCGCCCAAGCTGGAAGCCATCAAGGACTGCGCCATCGTGTACGTGGCCGCCATCGGCGGTTCAGGTGCAGCGCGCGTGGTGGCACTGAAGATTCACCCCATCAAGGTGCCCGAACCCGAAGCCATTGCCCAGATTCTGGACAAGTTGCAAACCGTGCTCAACGGCACCCCCCCACCCTGGTTGCGCAAGGCCTTGGCCAAAGACAACCCACGGGCTTTTGATTTTGAAGACGAAACGGAGGCCGCTCATGGCTGAAGAAACCACCCTGTCCAACCCCGCCGAAACTGCGGCCACCGACGAAGCCCTGCTGGCCACGCCTTTTGTGCAGCAACTGGTGCGCCAGATGCGCGCCCAGGACACCCATGGCACCTGGGATGGCAAGAGCGACCTGCAGTTGCTCAAGCCCTTCATCCACACCGCCGAAGAACGCCGGGCCTTGCCCATCATTGGTGACCCAGACCCGGAGATCCTGTGGCACCTGGAGCTGTTTTACAACTCCATTGCCGTGGCCATCGAGCGCGAAACCGGGCAGATGGTGTCACCCATGATGAAGATGAGCCACGAGGGGTTTGGCCGCATGGTGCTGCTGGCGGGCCGCCTGGTGGTGGTGAACAAGCAACTGCGCGACGTGCACCGCTTCGGTTTCACGTCTCTGGCCAAGCTGGCCGAGGCGGGCAACAAGTTCCTGACCGAAGCCGTCACCATGATCAAAACCTACCCCGAAGTGGCGCAATACGGTGCCTGAAAACCGAGCCTGAAACCGGAGCCTGACCATGACCACCCCTGCTACCACCGACAACCCGTTCGTTGGCCTCAGCCCTGACGACCTCAAGGCGCGCATCAAAAAGCTCAACGCCCAGGCCACCCAGGCCAAGATGGACTTGCACGACCTGTCCGAAGACCTGCCCACGGGCTGGGAGCGCATTCCCGAGGTGGCCCAGCGTTGCCATGCCGCCCATGTGGCGCTGACGCAGGCCCGCCAGGTGGCTGCCGCGCTGGCCTGATCTGTTTTCTTTGTGCTGCCGCCAGGGCCTTTGGGGACTTGGTGACAGCGTATCCCATTCATTTTCAACTCGCCCGAGACACACCATGAGCGACGCATTCCAAATCACGCTGCCCAGCGGGGCTACCTGGACCCCCCAGTTTGTGGCCAAACTTGACCAGGAGAAATGCATCGGCTGCGGTCGCTGCTTCAAGGTGTGCCCGAGGGGCGTGCTGGAGCTGGTGGGCGTGGACGAAGACGGCGAATATGTGCGCGTCGATCCTGACGACGAAGATGCCGATGACGAATACGAGAAAAAGGTCATGACCCTGGCCCACCAGGAGCTGTGCATCGGCTGCACCGCCTGCTCGCGCATTTGCCCCAAGAAGTGCTACACCCACGCACCCGGTGTGGCCTGATTTCGCCAGCGTCCTGCGGTTCAATGCCCGGGTCAAGTGGTTGTCAGATCCCTTGACCCGGGCATTCTTTTCAGGTGGCGCAGAAAGCAAAAAAGCGACCAAGGTCGCTTTTTTTGTGTTGATGAGCAAGTTGTGCGCGAGCGCAGCCCCCACTCACCATCAGGAAATGGGTGGCTGCAACTGCCTCGCAGCCCCCAAACTCACTTGGTCTTCTTGGCAGGTGCTGCGCTGGCCACGGCCACTGCGCTGGTTTTCAGTGCGGAGTCCAGTGCTTGCTCGGCGGCAGCCACAGCGGCCTTCAGGCCTTTGGCCACGCCAGCGAACGCTTCGGGAGCGGGATGGACTTTTTCGATGGCATCCAGCGTGGCGTTGAATTGCTCGATGCTCAGCGCGGTGGCGGCCTTCAGGTTTTTCGTTGCCAGGGCCACGTTGTTTTCAGCGCTGGTCTTCATCACTTCGAGCGCGGCTTGTGGCTCTTTGATGGACTTGAACGACTCCATGGTTTCCGTGATGGATGCTTGTGCTGCTTGTGCCTGCGACTGAGCCAGAGCACCCCAGGCCTTCAGGTTGTCCTGAACCAACTTCATCGAATCCTGCATGGCTGCTGGATCAAACTTGGGTGCTGTGACAGACAGGGACTTGGCGAAAGATTCGAAAGGGGTGTTGGTGAACATGGTGCTTCCTGGTTAAATTGTTGCAGTGCAGCAATTATGCGCTGAAACCGGAATCTGTGGTTGTTTTCGTTGTATTCACGCCATTTTTGCAACGCTGCTGGCGCACATGATCGGGCCGCGAACTATTTGGCTGCAGGTTGTGGGGCGACAGGCACAGCGCGCAGGTAATCAAGCAGGCGGCTGGCCAGCGCGGTTCTGTCGGCCTGCGGCATCGCATCAGCCAGTGGGGGCATGGTGGTACCGGGCTTGACCCGGTTGGGCTCCATCACCCAGGCATGAAACTCGGCGTCGGTCAGCTTTTTGACTTCCTGTGCCAGGTTGGTGGGCCGCTTGTCGCCGCCGAAGCCGTTGACCTGGTGGCAGTTCAGGCAGTGCTTCTGTGCGTCCGCCGCAGCGGCTTTGTAGCGTTCGACCATCTGGCCTGGCAGCAACGACTGCAGTCGGGTTTCCGACACCCCGATGTCTGCCACCTGGTAGGGCCAGAAGCTGCCGCCCTCGGGCACCAGCTCGGGGGCCTGGATGTTGTCCCAGACCAGGTAGTAGGGGCCCAGCGACACCGCTTTTTCGTTCTGCTTGAGGTTGTCAACGGTAAAGGAGGGGTGCCCCACGCGGTCCACCACCCAATAGGCTTGGTATTGGGTGAAACGCTCTGCAGGGATGCGCGACACATAGCCGTCCAACGCCCGGAACTCGACATCCACGCCGGGTTTGCGCCAGGCGGTGGCCCCCAGCAGTTTGTCCAGCACCACCTCGGCAGGCCAACCCAGGTACTGAACGCGGACGTGATCGTCGCGTGTGCTCAGGTGGGGCTCGATGACTGTCAGGCGTTGCGGCGCGCGCTGCAGGGTCTGTTCCAGCGCGGCTTTGTCAGGCAAGGGGGCTGCCTGGCCAATCGGCAGGGTGGCAACGGCCCAGCCGACGGTGGCAACCTTCAAGCCACGCAGCAGTGAGTGCCAAAGGGAGTGGTGTGTCATGGGCGGGCTCCGGTGAACTTGGGGGGGACGGACAGGCCAAACGCCCACATTCTGTGTGCAAACCAGGTAATTTGCTTGCCCGCGCAAACCAAGCGATGCCGACAGGCAGGCCTTATGGCCAGGCGTTCAGGAATGCCACCAGCACCTTGGCCGAGTTGGCAGCTGCCAGCCCCATGAACGTGGCCATTTCGTTCGCGCCCTGGCCGCCGCCAGCCAGATCGCTGAGCGAGCGGAATGCAATGTAGGGCACGCCATTGCTGTGCGCCACCATGGCCGTGGCAGCGGTTTCCATGTCGAGCACGTTGGCCGCGAACGTGCTGAACGCATATTCGCGAAAAGCCTTGTTGTCGACAAAGGCCTGGCCCGACACGCCGTTGCCCCCCACCTGCACGCGTGGGGCCTGGTGCAGGCACTGGTTGGCGTGGCAGCGTGCCAGCGGCAGTTTCGTCAGGCCCGTGGCCACTTTCAGCATGTGCGCATCGACCGGAAACCAGAACTGCCTGCCAATACCCGGTTGGGCCGCCGAACGCACTTCAACCGGGCGGGGGTGCATCATGCCGAAAGGGGGCAGGGTCAGCTCGGCTTGCATCCAATCTGGTGCGGCGTGGCGCCCGGGCGCGGTTTCGCGTGCCATCAGCACTTCCAGGTACTGCCCCCACTGGGCGGCCACGACCACGTCGCCAATGGCCAAGCCTGGGTTGACGCCGCCCGCTATGCCGCTGAACACAATGTGGCTGATGTTGAAGTGGTCCAACACACGCTGGGTGTTCATGGCGGCATTGGTCATGCTGATGCCGGACAGGAACAGCACCACCTCTTTGCCCGCCAGCGTGCCGGTGGTGAATTCGACACCGTGAATGCGATGCCGCTGTGGCCGTTTAACCTGGGGCAGCAGTTCGGCCAACTCGGGCTCGAAGGCTGATATCACGGCGATGCGTGGCGTGTTGTCCAGGCGCTGCGACCCTGTTGGCGCGGTGGCACAGGCGGTCAACAGGCCCGCGAGTGCCCATAGGCCCAGCATCATCAGCCAACGGCGCAAGTTGGCAGAGCGGGGGGACAGCCGGTTGCGCATGGCGTCGCCTTGAAATCAGATTTTCATCAGACCTGCGTCAGCAGGTATGCGCCGGATGCGCTGACAGCCAAGCCCGTCAGGGCCAGCCAGTGAGCCGCGCGCTGGGCTAACCGGTGCTTCACGTACAAGCCGATGGCCACACCACCCAGGTGCAGGGCAGCCGTGGTCAGCACAAACCCGACGGCATACAGGCCGAAGCCTGACTCAGGGGATTCCGCACCGTGTGCCACACCATGCAGCGCAGCCGATACCGCTACACACGCCAGTGCCATGCCCGTGGGCAACTGCAAACGCGTGCGGGCCAGCAACACGCCAAACAGCACCACGCTGCCAGCAACCAAGTGTTCCAGAAACGGCACCGATGCCCCGGACGTGCCCAGCACAGCACCTGCCACCATGGCACCCAGGAACGTGGCAGGCCCCTGCCAGGCCTGGCGCGCAGGCCATGCCGACACCGACCAGATGCCCACGGCCACCATGGCCAGCAAGTGGTCCAAGCCAAACGGGTGCACCAGACCTTCGGCAAAGCTGGTGGTGCCGTGCCCGGTGTGCGCCTGCGCAGCACCGGCCAATGCCAGCAGCAACAGGCCGACAGCGGTGCGTGCACGTTGGGCGTGTGAGCGTGGGATGTTGGGACGAGGGGTGTGTCGGTATGTGATGGTCATGTGGGCTCCGGTTCAGGGAATCAGGTCAATGCAGGGGTGGCAGGCCGTCAGCCGATGCCAGCCAGGTGGAGGCCCAGCGCAAGGCGTGGTCGAGCCGTTCCTGTGCACGCTCAGACGGCGGGTCGCCCAGTTCCCAGCTGTCGCCGGGTATGGCCAGCAACCACGCGGGCGGCGGGGCCTGCCCTTCCATGTCGGCAAACACCTGCAGCAGAGCGGCTGGGCTCATGGCGTGGGTGGTGTAGCTGTCGTCACGCCGGGCCGTCAGTGGGCCAAACTGAAAAGGGGTGGCACTGTCAGGCGTGGCCTGGCACGACGCATCCACGAACAGCACGCGTTCGCGCCCCTGCAGGTCGAGTGCATGTTCGATTTGAAGTTGAAAGTCAGTCAGGCAGTCCACGTCGGGCAGGTTCATGGCCTCGATGGCTTGCGCAAACAACGGGCCGAGCGCATCGTCTCCACGGCTTGGATTTCCCCATGAAAACACCAGCGTACGCTTTACTGCATTCATTTGTTTGCTATCACTGCTTGTATTTTTGGTCCAGCTGATGGCCAGCGGCATCGAGCAGCGTCACTTCCAGTGGCATTTTGCCCATGGCGTGTGTGGCGCACGACAGGCAGGGGTCGTAGGCACGGATGGCCACTTCGATGTGGTTCAGCAGGCCTTCGGTGATCTCGTTGCCGTCCAGGTATTTGCGGGCCACCTCGCGCACGGCCGTGTTCATGGCGTGGTTGTTGTTGGTGGTGGACACGATCAGGTTGGCCATGGTGACCAGATCGTTTTCGTCTACTTGATAGTGGTGGAACAGCGTACCGCGCGGGGCTTCGATGACGCCCACGCCCTCACGCTGGCGTTCGCCGGTCACGATCAGGTCGGTGCCTTCCAGGTCGTCGTCGTGCAGCAGGTCCTTGATGCTTTCGGCGGCAAACAGCATTTCGATCATGCGTGCCCAGTGGTAACCCAGCGACGCATGCATCAGACCGCCCCCGCTTTGTGCCGCATAGGCCAGCAGCTCTTTGCGCTCGTGGTCGGCAAACGGGGTGGGGATGCTGTCGCAGGCTTGCACGCGCGCAAGCGGTCCCACGCGGTACCAGCCTGTCTCGGGGCCGAGCTGGTTGAGGTAGGGGAACTTCATGTAGCTCCACGGCTTGACTTCTTCCGTGATGAGCTTGTCGTAGCCCTGGTAATCAACGTGGTCGAACAGCGTGTGGCCGTCGGCGTCTTTGGCGCGCAGGCCGCCGTGGTACAGGTCGAGCGCGCCGTTGCCATCCACCAGGCTCATGAAGTTGGAGCGGAAGCTGCCGAACGCGTCGTACAGCGCCGGGTTTTGCATGTGAAGCTCTTTGATGATCTTCACCGCGTCGCGGCTCCAGGCCACCATCTGGTAGGCGTCTTTCAGCAGTTCGTTGCGTTCGGCCCCGGTCAGCGAGCGGTTCACACCACCAGGCACCGAGCCTGTGCCGTGCACGCGCTTGCCTGCCGTGTAGCGAATGACCTCCTGGCCAAACTTGCGCAGCAAAATGCCTTTTTTGGCGATGTCGGGGTATTTGGCCGCCACGCCCACGATGTTGCGCTGTGCCACGGCCGAGTCGAAGCCAAACAGCAAATCGGGCGACGACAGGTGGAAAAAGTGCAGCGCATGCGACTGCAGTATTTGCCCGTTGTGCATCAGCCGCCGCATTTTTTCCGCCGTGGGCGTGAGCTGCTTGGCCCCAACGATGATGTCCAGCGCTTTGCTGGCCGCCAGGTGGTGCGACACCGGGCAAATGCCGCACAGGCGCTGCACCATCACCGGCACTTCCCAGTACGGGCGGCCCTGTATGAAGCGTTCGAATCCGCGGAATTCAACGATGTGCAGCCGCACCTGGTGGACCTTGTTGTGCTCGTCCAGCAGCAGCGTGACCTTGCCGTGGCCTTCAACACGCGACACGGGTTCAATGGCCACGCGGCGCAGGTTGTCTGCGGCAACGGTGGCGGTTTCGAGTTCGAAGCTCATGGCAACCTCTGGGTGAAATCAGTGACTGTGGGCGGTGAGCGGACGGTGGGGCCGTTAGCAAGCAAGCGAGCGCGTGCAAAAGACTCCCCGTCTCTCAGTCGTAGTGAAGCAGTGCATGGCCGGGTTGGGGGTCTTTGCCCGCAATCAGGTCGGTCAGGAAGGCCCAGATGGCATCGCCAGAGGGTGGGCAGCCGGGCAAAAAGTAGTCGATCTTGACCACTTCGTGCACGGGGTGCACCTTGTTCAGGGGCAAGGGCAGTTCGGGGTCGTTCGGAATCTGGCTGTTGGCTGCCAGGCCGTGCCCGGTGCAGTACACCTCTTGCAGGATGTCGGCTATTTGCAGGTGGTTGCGCTGGGCGGGCAAACCGCCGTTGACGGCGCAGGCTCCCAGTGCAATCAGCACTTTGCAGTTCTCGCGGAACTCGCGCAGCACGTGCACGTTTTCGGCGTTGCAGACACCGCCTTCGATCAGGCCGATGTCGCATGGCCCACAGTGTTTGATGTCGGTGATGGGGGAGCGGTCGAACTCAACCAGGTCCAGCAGCGGCAGCAGGCGCTCGTCGATGTCCAGAAACGACATGTGACAGCCGAAGCAACCGGCCAGCGAAACGGTGGCGACTTTGAGTTTGGCGGCCATCAGTTGCGCTCCTTGGTTTGTGCGGTATCGGCGGGTGCGTGGGCCGGTGCATGGGCATGTGCCGCCACGTCGCTGATGGGCCGGGCGTCGTACTCGCGCGAGCCAATGGGCACGGCAAATCCCACCCGTTTTTTCAAAATGACACCCACCGGGCAGACGTCAGCCGCGCGGTCGGTCACGGCAAAGTCGGTATCGGCCAGTCGGCCGGACTCGCTGTTGACCACCAGGTGCGAGGTCACGCCCCGGCCCGACAAGGCAAACACGCTCTTGCCATCGACGTCGCGGCTGGCGCGCACACACAGCTCGCACATGATGCAGCGGTTGAAGTCCAGCAACACGTCGGGGTGCGACGCATCCACGGGCCTGTCGGGGTAGAAGTGGTCGAAATGCGGGGTCAGCATGCCCATTTCGTAGGCTGTGGCCTGCAGCCCGCAGTTGCCGCTTTTTTCGCACGATGGGCAGAAGTGGTTGCCTTCCACGAACAGCAGTTGGAGCAGCGTTTTGCGTTTTTCCTTCAGTTCGGGCGTGTGGTTTTCCACCACCTGTCCCTCAGCGGCCTGTGCTGTGCACGATGTCGTGAAGCGGCCGCCCACTTTCACGGTGCACAGTTTGCAGGAGCCGTGTGCAGTGAAGTCGGGGTGCCAGCACAGATGCGGTATGTACTTGCCTGCTGCCTTGGCGGCTTCTTTGATGGTCTGGCCGGGTACAAACGGGATGGGTTCACCATCGAGCAGAAAGTGTGCGGTCATGATTGGTGCTCGCTAGCGTGTTCGTGGAGGTGCGCGCTCAAGTTGTCACTCAGGTGGGCACCTGGGTCGTCTCGACCGGTCATGCGCCGGGCCTGTGACAGTGAGGCATCCAAGTCGAACGCAGGCTCGTAATCGGGGGAATGGAGGCGGCGCTCGAACGCCGGACGGAATTTCTGCATCATGTCGTGAATGGCCAGTGTGGCCGTGTTGCCCAGCCCGCAATGGCTGGCACCTTGCATCAGGCGGTGCATGCGTTGTATTTCGTTCAGGTCGTAGGGCGAGCCATGGTCTTTGGCCAGCTTGTCCATCAGCTTCACGTTGACGGCCGTGCCCACACGGCAGGGCGTGCAGAAACCGCAACTTTCGTGGGCGAAGAAGTGCGCGAAATTGCGGGCCACTTCAAACATGTCGCGCTGCTGCCCGAACACCATGATGGACCCGCCGGTGGGCACATCGTCGAACGCAATGGTGCGCTGGAATTCGCTCGCATCCAGGCAGTTGCCAGCGGCCCCTGCGCTGGTGATGGCCTGGGGGTCGATGGCACCCGCATCGGCCAGCACCTGTGCAATGGTCACGCCAAACGGGTATTCGTAAATGCCGGGCCGAGCCACATCGCCCGATACAGACAGCACCTTGGTGCCAGCCGACGCAGGCGTGCCAATGGCACTGAACCATTGCCCGCCGTGCAGTGCAATCAGCGCGGCCAAGGCCAGCGTTTCGACGTTGTTGACGGTGGTGGGTTGGCCCAGGTAGCCGTGCGTCACTGGGAACGGCGGGCGGATACGGGGTTTGCCAGGCTTGCCTTCCAGCGACTCGATCAGTGCCGACTCTTCGCCACAGATGTAAGCCCCTGCACCCAGGTGAATCTCGATATCGAAATCAAGGCCCTTGCCCAGGATGTTGTCCCCCAGCGTGCCCTCCGCCCGCCGCTGTGCCAGCCGCGCTTCAAGTTGATCCATCATGTAACGGTACTCGCCGCGCAGGTATAGCAAACCCTTGCGGGCACCCACCACCATGCCAGCGATGCACATGCCGTCAATGACCAAGTCGAAGCAGCTGTTCAACAGCACGCGGTCTTTGAAGGTGCCGGGCTCGCCTTCGTCAGCATTGCAGACGACGTAATGGGCTTGGCCGGAGGCTTCGCGGCACGAGCGCCACTTGATGTGCGTGGAAAAGCCTGCTCCCCCACGACCCCGTAGCTTGGACTGCTCTATTTCAGCCAGCATGCCGTCTGCCCCACGCGTCAGTGCCGCGGCCAGACCTTCTGCGGGCGCAGTGCCGTGCCCCAGTAGCACGTCGGCACGGCGGATGTTGTCTTCAACCTGAAACCATTCGGCTGGCCAGTCGTTCACGGGCACGCGCTGGCGCACCAGTTGTGCCATCTGGTCCACGCGTTCGGGTGTCATGCGGGTGATGGTGCTGTAGTTGACCAGCACAGCAGGACCCTGGTCGCACATGCCGGTGCATGACGTGGTGTCCACACTCACCAGGCCGTCTTCCGACACGTGGCCGGGTTCCAGCCAAAGCTGCTTGCACAGCGACTGCATCAGGGACTGGTTGCCCAGCATGCGGTCTGTGATGTTGTCTGAAAACAGGATGCGGTACTCGCCGCGCGGGCGGGTATGGAAAAAGCTGTAAAAGCCAGCCGTGCTTTCCACCCTGGCACGGGGCCAGCCGATGCCCTGGGCGATGGCGGTCAGCGTGGCTGGTGACAACCAGCTCAAGGCATCTTGCACTTCACGCAGAATTTGGACCAGACGGGTGCCATCGCGCCCATGCCGGTCAAGGATGTTTTCCAGAATTTCGGCCACTACACTCTCCTTGCGGGAACCGTTCGACTATATCGACGGAATGCGGCGTGTGCATGACGCTGCTGCAGGCGTTTTGATCAAGGTCAAGTGTTCATGGCAGGTGCACGTTGCTCCGGCGTTCCTGATGGGCCTGCAAAGGAAGTGGCATGCATGAGTTGTCTCTGGCCGAAAGTGCCATCGAATTGATTGAATCCGTCGCCCGCAAAGAGTGCTTCACGCGGGTGCGCGTGGTGCACCTGGAGGTGGGGGCACTGTCGTGTGTGGAGCCCGATGCCTTGGCGTTTGCCTTTCAGTCCGCCAGCCTGGGCACCTGTGCAGAGGGTGCGCGGCTGAATGTGCTGCACGTGCCGGGTGAAGGCATGTGTCCGTCGTGCGGCACGACCAGCGTCATGGACAAGCTTTATGCTCTGTGCCCGGTGTGCGAGGGCGGGGCGCTCCGTGTGCAGCGCGGCACCGAAATGCGGGTCAAAGACCTGGATGTTGAATAACCTGGAGTGAACCATGTGCACGACTTGCGGCTGCGAGGGCGACGGCGCCACCATTGAGCACCACCACGCTCACGACCATGGGCACACCCATGCAGACGGCACGCATCACCACGGCCACAGCCACGACCACAGTCATTCGCACGATCACGATCATGCCCATCCGCACACCCACGTGGCACCTGATGTCGGGCAGCTGCGCCGCGTGGCGGTGGAGCAAGACATCCTGTCGCGCAACGACGCCGAAGCAGCGGCCAACCGGGGCTACCTGGCTCATGTGGGGGCGTTTGCACTGAACCTGGTCTCCAGCCCAGGCTCGGGCAAGACCACCTTGCTCGTCAAGACCATTGAACAACTGGGCGGCCGGGTGCCGGTTGCCGTGATCGAAGGCGACCAGCAAACCAGCCTGGATGCCGAGCGCATCCGTGCCACCGGTGCGCCGGCCACACAGATCAACACCGGCAAGGGCTGCCACCTAGATGCCCGAACCGTGGGCGAGGCATTGCGCCACCTGCCGCTGGGCAATGGCGGTCTGCTGCTGATCGAAAACGTGGGCAACCTGGTGTGCCCAGCCGCATTCGATCTGGGTGAGGCCCACAAAGTGGTCATCCTGTCGGTGACCGAGGGCGAAGACAAGCCGCTGAAATACCCGGACATGTTCCGGGCCGCAGACCTGATGCTGCTGAACAAGTGCGACTTGCTGCCATACCTGAGCTTTGATGTGGACGCTGCCATCGCGTATGCGAAGCGCGTGAACCCCGGTCTGCGTGTACTGCAGGTTTCGGCCACCACCGGGGTGGGCATGGATGAGTGGTTGGCCTGGTTGCTTGCCGGTGCTGATGCTGCGCGTGCGCATGCCCCTGGGGCTACTGGTGCAGCGGCCCAAACCAAGCTTGCTTGAGCGTCGGATGACCCCAGATGACCGGATGACGTTGGCCTGAGCGAGCACCTGGGGTACCCGCCAGGGTTGTCAGTGGCCTGCGCTGGGTGTCGCTTCGGGCGACGGCAAGCTGACCTGGTTGTCGGTGCTGTGCATGTAGTCATTGAACACATGCTCGGTTGTCAACAACTGGTAGCTGCCGTCGGCGTGGCGCACGGTGGTGTCTTTCAGGCGCCAGGTCAGTTGGCCGCAGGTCCAGATTTCGAAGTTGCGCATGTGTGTGCACAGACAGGTTTTGTCCATCACCGAAATGCGTTTCTCGCCAGGGTGGGCGGCCACTTCGCGGTTGTAGGCGGTGACGTAGGCGCACTTGCCGTTGGCATCCAGCAAGTAGCCATAGGCTTCGCAGTTGGGGCGTATGCCGTCGCCGATGCCGGGACTGGCCTTGATCATGCGCATGGGGTAGCCCGTGGGCGAAATCTGGTTGACTTCGATGTCGTCTTCGCTGGCCTTGAAATACTCCTGCTTGACATCGTCTGGCAGCCCGCACTCTTTGGTCACGGTGAAGCGCGTGGCCACTTGCACGCCTGACGCGCCCATTTCCATGAAGCGCACGGCATCGCTGCCGGTGAAGATGCCGCCAGCGGCAATGACCGGAATGTCGAGCTTCTCGGTCTTCAGGTACTGGATGATTTCGGTCACGATGGTGGCCAGATCGAACTCGGCCCAGTCCATACCAAACCCCAGATGCCCTCCGGCCAGCGGGCCTTCTACCACCACGTAATCGGGCAAACGATGGAGGCGCGCGTTTTTTTTCAGGAACAGCTGCAGGGCGCGTACCGACGACACGATGATGCCCAGCTGTGCCTCGCGAAACCGTGGGTGGTCTTCGATCAGCGCGAACGAGCCCAGGTGCAGACCGGCTGCCAGCGTGATGCCGTCGATGCCCGCATCCAACGCCGCACGCATGCGCACTTGCAGCGTTTCCTTGGGGGCGTTCATCGTCAACTTTTCCATGCAGTTGATGAAAATCAGGCCTGGCCCCTGCTTGCGCTTCATGGTGCCTTCAACGTGCAGGCGCGTGGCCTCGGCCAGGTGTTCCAGGTTGAACTTGACGTTGGACTTGTCGTCCGTTTCCGGCACGTATTTGTATTGAGACTGCTTGGCTTTGACGTATTTGGTTTTGTAGCGACGGTCTGTGACCGTCTTGATCATCGCGTCGGATATGTGGCCCACGCCGCCCAGGCGCGCGGCTTCCAGTGCCAGCTCTGCAGACGAGATGTCTACCCCCATGCCACCGATCATGATGGGCGCCAAGTCGTATTGGCCCAGGTGCATGCGGAATTCTTCCAGTCGTCTCATAGTCTGCTTTCGGGGGGGGGGCTGCCTGGTTCCGTCAGGCGCTGATTTTGATACCGGGCGACTGTAACAGTGGCGCCTGGCGGATCGTCTGACAAACCCAGGCAAACATTGTCAGCCGCGCCTCCGTTCTTGTCAGCGAAACCCCTACAAGCGCATGGGCGAGCGCCGACTCAAGTCACAGCCAAACGCTGATTCAAGTTGGATTGAGGTGCTTTCACAATTCACATCAACGGATCGCAAAACCGTC